>NZ_LMFK01000047.1:0-309023 GCF_001426785.1 Ensifer sp. Root142 | reverse complement strand
GGCACGCTCACCGGCTTCTTCGCTGCTGAATTCAATGCCGACAACGACACCGACTCTGGCGATAGCGACTTCATCGACGTTGATGAAGCCTACATCCAGCTCGGTGGCCTGAAGGCCGGTTTCTTCTACAACTGGTGGGATAAGGGCATCAACGGCGAAACCGACACGCTCGGCAACGTCACCGAGTTCAACTCGATTGCCTACCTCTATGACGGCGGCACCTTCCAGGCCGGTATCTCGATCGACGAGCTCGAAGGCTGGTCCACCAAGGCAAACGGCGTTGGCATCTCCGGTATCGTTTCGGCTTCGCTCGGCGGCGTTTCCTTCGACTTGCTCGGCGGCTACGACACCGAGTGGGAAGAAGGCGCGATCCGCGGCTTGCTCTCTGCAGACCTCGGCCCGGGCGTCTTCCAGCTTGCTGGTATCTGGGCTTCGAACCCGAACACCTACTGGGCTCAGTCTGAGTGGAGCGTTGCTGCTTCGTACCGCTTCAACGCAACCGACAAGCTGGCGATCACTCCTGGCGCTCAGTACTTCGGTAGCCTGCAGGATTCCGTCAACAGCTTCGGCGGCGACGATGCATGGCGCGCTGGCGTAACGGTTGACTACAAGATCACCGAAGGCCTCGCTACCCGCGTATCGGTTCAGTACGAAGATGAAGACAACGGCGACGACCAGGTATTCGGCTTCGTCCGCCTGCAGCGCGACTTCTAATCTGANGGCCTCGCTACCCGCGTATCGGTTCAGTACGAAGATGAAGACAACGGCGACGACCAGGTATTCGGCTTCGTCCGCCTGCAGCGCGACTTCTAATCTGATCTGACCTCGGTCAGTTTAGAGAAGCCCGGCTTTCGAGCCGGGCTTTTTCGTTTGGCGCTCTCCATAAAGGAAATGCGATCTCAGGCGGGAGCGCAGGCGCGCGTTCGCTGCTACAGCGCCGCGCGTCCTATTAGACGCGCAAAGGTCGCCGTAGCACTTTGAATTGCTGCATGTTTTTATCCTTAAATCGAATAGGATTTAAGGAAACATGCAGTGGTGAACAAAGGCGGCTATGGCATGCCTGGGGCCGTCGAGATGCAGCAGCGGTGCATGGCCTTGTCCGGCGGCTGTCACGGTCGTCAAGTTGGGATGCCTGCTCTTCATCTCATCGACCGTGGTGCTTGACAGCAGCTTGGAATGTTCGCCGCGAACGACCATCATCGGAAGCCCGGTAAAGGCGTGGAACTGGGGCCAAAGATCCGGCAGCAACATGTCCGACGTCAGCGCCTGCAGTTGTGCCGCAATTGCTGGATCGAAGTCGACGACAGGAATGCCGCCTTCGTCGCGATAGATCGCCCTTGCCATCTGCAGCCATTCGACCTCGTGAAGGATCGGGAAATCGTCTCCGTGTATGGCTTTCAGGTAGTTGGGCGCTGCGGTCCAACTTACCGGTCCGGTCCCTGTGTTGAGATAGTCCCGGATCCCGAGCAATCCCCCGATTTCGATGACAGGCCCGATGTCATTGAGCACGGCCCCTGCTATCAAGCCGGGGGCCAGGCCGATCAAATGGTGCAGGATCAGCCCACCACGTGAGGTGCCGATAAAAATTGCCTTTTCAATAGCGAAATATGCGCACGCGGTGATGACGTCGGACGTTTCGACTGCAACCGTATAGCGACTCTTATCGCCGTCGCGTTCCGAATTCCCGCGGCCACGGTAGTCCAATGAGATAACGGGGTGCCCGCCTCCCGACGACGATGCAAGAAAGGTGGCAAGTTGGTGAAAGTCTCGGCTGTTGCGCGTGAGCCCTGGCAGGCAGATAACCGGAGTTGCCGCTCGTGGCTGAGGCCCAGGTCCGTAGGCCCGCGCGTAGAGCTGCAATCCGCCAACCCCGGGGAAGCGATGTTCCCGAAACGCATCCGCCCCATACTCGTTCATTTCAGCCTCGCCCTCCATCTGCACCCGGGCGGATCGTAGCCATTGAAACGGAAACGGCAAGCAGGCGGTCCGGCGTTCAGGGAATGAAAGGACTCGCCGCTCGCGCTACCTTTTGGACCGCGAGATCGCCGGTCACAGGCTTTAAAACCACGTTTTCGCGCCGATACCGGAGCAGCGGAAACATTGGGAGGGTGCGAGGGGCCGCCGCCCCATCCAGTCTTTTCAGTAGGGCGAATTGCACTGCCGCCGCGGACCACCATAAGGCTGATACGTGTTGTCCCAGGCTCGATAGGACCGATATCGGGCGTAGCACCAGCTGGTATGTGAGCTGCCGCCGGCAACTCCCGGACGGTTGTAGTATCTTGGCTGGCTCAACAAGCCGCCTATGATCGCACCGGCCGCAAGTCCGCCGATGAACGCGCCGGCATCATTATCGTGGTCCCGATAGTATCCGCGGTAACCATCGCGATAATGGCCATGTCTGTCGCCGTAGTAACCGTGCCGGTTGTACCGATAGCCACGGCCGCAATAGGGGAAACCACATCCGCTAGCACTCTTCCGCGCTTCACCGCGCTCGTACGGGAATTGCGCCGGTTGGACATCGGTGGCTTGAGACGCAATCTTCGGGGCGATCGGAAATGCTTGTGCTGGCGGAACGCCACTCATTACTGTCACCACCGACAGGGCGATAACTGTTAACGTCTTCATTGCCTTCACCATTTTCTTCGGGGAGGATGGAACCTTCAAGAAGGGAAATGCGTGACATCGTACTTTGTGCCGCCTTCTGCTATCACGATTATTTGATCATCTCCATTTGTCAACGATAACGACGAACAACCAATCTGAACCTACAGCGCCGCGGGTCTTATCAGACGCGCAAAGGTCGCTGTAGCACTGTGAATTGCTGCATGTTTTATCCTTGAATCGCATACGATCTAACGAAACATGCAGTAGCGTTTCCCGTTGGCACGGGTTCATAGAAGCGCGCTATCTCTTTGTTTTTATGCGATGTCTGACGCACCACCGCTGCGCACTCTTGCTGGAATTGCGCTAAGGTAACTGTCGTCCCATTCTAAGGTCGGCGACTATGTCAGCGCCTTGACCGAGCCTGACCTTGTAGACCTGATAGTTTTCCATCACGCGCTGGACGTAGTTGCGCGTTTCCTGGAACGGGATGCGCTCAATCCAGTCGACGACCTCGTCGATCGGTTTGCCGCGCGGGTCGCCATAGCGGCTGAGCCAGTCCGGTACGCGACGCGGGCCGGCATTGTAGGCAATGAAGGTGAGAATATAGGAACCACCGAAGCTGTTGATCTGCTCGCCGAGATAATGCGCGCCGAGGGTGGCGTTGTATCCGGCATCGCTCGTCAGGCGCTCCTTGGAGTAAGCAAGGCCGTAGCGGCTGGCTACCCCTTTGGCGGTGCCGGGCAGCAGTTGCAGCAAGCCGCGCGCGTTGGCCGTGGAGACCGCCGCAGGATTGAAGGCGCTTTCCTGGCGCGCGATCGCGTAGGCGAGCGCCTTGCCCGAGCCATCGATGTTGGCGGTCGACGGGATGACGCCGACGGGAAAAGCGAGTGCAGCGACATCGATGCCACGGCCAAAGGCGGTCTTGCCGATCTGGAGTGAAAGCTGATGATTGCGGGTCTTTTCGGCGCGTGCCGAAAGGATCGCCAGTTCGCCGGGGCTCGTCAGTTCTTCCGCAAGTGCCCGATAGATGCTGTCGGCACGCCAGCCGTGACCTGCCGCTTCCAGCCGTGCGATGGCGCGAACCGCCTCGCGGTTTTCGAAACGGGCACGGTCTTCCGCTGAAGGGGCGGGATAGGTAACGTTGAGTGCCTTGTGGCCGAGCCGCGCAGCGGCGAGTTGACCGTAGAAGGTGCCTGGAAAGCGGGCGGCATTGGCGAAATAGTCCTTGGCATTGCCCGGTCCGCCCGCTTCCGCCGATCGGCCGAGCCAATACCAAGCGCGGGACGCCGAAAGCGGCCGGTTGGAAACATCAAGGATCCGTCGGAAATGCTGCGATGCTGCGGCCGGATCTTCCATGCCGCGCAGCGCGAACCAGCCGGCGTGAAACTCTGCATCGACGATATCGGTCGCCTCGGTTGCCTTGTGGTTTGCGGCAACTCGGTAGGCGCCGCGAAAATCCCCCTTGTCCAGCAAGCCGCGGCTGACGATCCGTTGTTCGGTCCACCATTCACCGGGATTGACCAACGCGTCCTGATCCCTAGGCATCGTGGCCAGCAGCTTGGCGGCCTCCGCATATTTGTCCTGCTTACGCAGGCTTTCGATACGGATGAACAGATAGGCCGGGTCCTTATGCCATGAGGCGTCGATCGCCGATATCAGCGCAGGGGCATTGGTGCTGCCGCGGCTGACGGCGGCCCAGGCGCGATAGAGCGACTGCGCCTTGCCGAGATCGCTGAAGCGTTCGGCCTGCTCGACGCGGTTGCGATAAAGCAGCATCGTCATCCGCCGTCTGTGGTCGGCAACCGTCAGCAGGCCGGAAAATTCCGACAGGATCTGCGTTTCCACATCCTTGTCGAGCCCCTGCTTGAACCAGAGCGCGCGCAGCCGCGTTGCTGCGGTCGCACTCTGCCCCTGTGCCACCAGCGCGCGGGCAAGGATGATCGTCCCTTCCGTGGTTTCGGGCTGCGTCTGCCCAAAGGCGGCAAGAATATCGGGGGCTGCCGGGTTCTCGCGGTAAAGTGCGCGCTCGGAATGGGCGCGAAGCGATTTGAGGCCCGGCCACCCCTGCAGTTCGCGCTGGGCGTCGGCGATCTCGTAGGAGGGGACGCCACGTTGCCCCGATACGGCGATTGCCCAAGTCAGAATATGACGATCGAGCGTGCCCTCGTGCATGCCGTTTCGAACGGTGATCGCCTTGGTCGGATCCTTGTCGGAAAGCGCATCCAGACCGACCTTCAAGCCGCCCTGAATGGGCGATACCGTCGCCGGGATCGCGCCGGTGATGTCCTTACCCGAAACGCGCCCGACCTTGTCGGAGATTGCGGGTTTGCTGCCCGGTACCGGCACTGTGTTCGAGGCTTCGGAGGAGAGGGCCGACGAGGCCAGAAGCGCTGTGCCGATCATGGCGGCGACAGGCAGAAGAATTGATCCGCGCATCAAGAGCCCCGTGTTTCCCCGTGTCTCACATTCATTTGCCGCCGGATTGCCTAACGAAAGGTTACCGGGGTTTATAGATCACAGCAATCGCACCGCCGCCACCTTAGCACCGGGTGGCGAGCCTCAAGGATTATGCGGCTTGAACGTCAAGCTTTTACGTGAAAACCGGCATGAAATGCCGTGTCACGGCGCTTGCCGCAGCCCCCTCACATGATTATGGTGCGGCAGTTTTTTAACCGTCGATTACGGCCAAAGCGTGAGTGTATGCTCGTCCTTTGAGCCGTCAGGAGTTGTGCATGTTCAAGGGTTCCATTCCCGCTCTCGTAACACCGTTCACCGCCGCCGGCGCGGTGGATGCGGAAGGTTTCGTCGCGCATGTGGAATGGCAGATAAAAGAGGGAAGCTCCGGTCTCGTGCCCGTCGGCACGACAGGTGAATCCCCGACCCTTTCGCATGCCGAGCACAAGCAGGTCGTCGAGCTCTGCATCAAGGCAGCCGCCGGCCGCGTGCCGGTAATCGCAGGCGCCGGCTCCAATAACACGACCGAAGCCATCGAGCTTGCGCAGCACGCCGAAAAGGCGGGTGCGGACGCGGTGCTCGTCGTTACACCCTATTACAACAAGCCCACGCAGAAGGGCCTGTTTGCCCACTATTCGGCGATTGCCGAGAGCGTGAAGCTGCCGATCGTCATCTACAATATCCCCGGTCGCTCCGTCGTCGACATGAGCGTCGAAACCATGGCCGCGCTTGCCAAGGCCCATTCGACGATCATCGGCGTGAAGGATGCCACCGGCAAGATCGAACGCGTATCCGAGCAGCGCATGGCCTGCGGCAAGGATTTCGTTCAGCTTTCCGGCGAAGACGCAACGGCGCTCGGCTTCAACGCCCATGGTGGGGTCGGCTGCATTTCGGTCACGGCAAATGTCGCGCCGCGGCTTTGCGCCGAATTCCAGCAGGCCACCCTTGCTGGCGATTATGCCAAGGCACTGGAATATCAGGACAAGTTGATGCCGCTGCACAAGGCGATCTTCATGGAGCCTGGCCTGTGCGGCGCCAAGTACGCGCTGAACCGTCTCGGCCGTATGAGCCGCGCGGTTCGTTCGCCGCTGCTTTCGACACTGGAGCCGGCAACGGAAGCCGCAATCGACTCGGCGCTCAGACATGCAGGATTGATGAACTGATGGCACCCAAGGGAAGCCAGCGCACGGTCAAGAAGATTGTCGCGGAAAACCGAAAGGCCCGCTTCAACTACGAGATCGTCGACACCTACGAGGCCGGCCTGGTTCTGACCGGCACCGAGGTGAAGTCGCTGCGTGAAGGCAAGGCAAACATCGCCGAATCCTACGCCACCGACGAGGGCGGGGAAATCTGGCTGATCAATTCCTATCTGCCGGAGTACCTGCAGGCAAACCGATTCAACCATGAGACCCGCCGCCGTCGCAAGCTGTTGCTGTCCAAGCGCGAGGTCAACCGGCTGCAGGGGGCCGTCAATCGCGAAGGCATGTCGCTCATTCCGCTCAAGATCTATTTCAACGATCAGGGCCGGGCGAAGCTCGAGCTGGCGCTCGGCAAGGGCAAGAAATTGCACGACAAGCGTGAAAGCGCCAAGGAGCGCGATTGGAACAGGCAGAAGAGCCGACTGCTGAAAGAGCGCGGCTGAACGCAGCCGCACTCTCGCCCCGACGCCCTGCCTAAAAATTTTTTTCGTTGTTTGGCGAGTGACTGGTTCGCTCAGATCCCAACGGGGTCGGCTACCGGCTCGACATGTTGCCGGGGAACGCGTTCCGATGGGTCACGGCCGATTTCGGCCCGCAGCGTGACGAGATCGATGAAGTGATCCGCCTGTCGGCGCAGGTCATCGGCGATCATCGGTGGCTGGGTCGACATCGTCGATACCACCGAAACCTTGCGACCCTTCCGCTGCAGCGCTTCGACGAGCGTGGTGAAGTCGCCATCGCCCGAGAAGATCACCAGATGATCGACGGTTTCTGACTGTTCCATGGCATCGATCGCAAGTTCGATGTCCATGTTGCCCTTGATCTTGCGGCGACCGAGCGAGTCCGTGAATTCCTTCGCAGGCTTGGTCACGACCTTGTAACCGTTATAGTCAAGCCAGTCGATCAGCGGACGGATCGACGAATATTCCTGGTCTTCGATGAGAGCCGTATAGTAGTAGGCGCGTAGCAGATAGCCACGCTTTTGAAATGCCTTGAGCAGTTTGCGATAGTCGATGTCGAAACCGAGGCTCTTCGACGCGGCGTAGAGGTTGGCGCCGTCGATAAAAAGAGCGATTTTCTCGCGAGGGTCAAACATCGTTATTCCTTTTTGGTGCGCATCACATTCGGGTAAGCGGCCCGTCGGCGGATGCGCGAAAATACGGCGATTACATTAATAATTGCTGATATTGCAAATAATGTAGTTAACCACTTGCATTATTCCAAGCGGCGGCACGCGAATATAGCTAGTTTTAGCAGTTGCTGCAGTTCGTCCACATCGGAAATCTGCAGTTTCTACCAGGCGTTTCCGGTTTGTATTAGAAAATGCAACTAGGGTGTGTGAATACAAAGTCCAGCCCGTCCGCGTCGCATTTTATCACGCAGTAAAGGATGATGTGAGCGCTCCGTGCAGGAAAAACTTGAACTTATGCTGTTTTGATTGTATCCGGGCGGCTAATTCCAGAAATCGGAGCCGACGAGGCCGTCATCCGGCGGCCGTTCCGGTCTCGTGTCGTTAATCCGTGCTGCGGCGATGATCGCCGCGCTTTGAGCCCAAAAGGACAGGCAATGGCCCGCGTCACCGTCGAAGATTGCATTGACAAGGTCGACAACCGTTTCGAACTCGTGCTGCTCGCCAGCCACCGCGCCCGCCTGATCTCGCAGGGCGCAGCGATCACCATCGATCGCGACAATGACAAGAACCCCGTCGTGGCTCTCCGCGAAATCGCCGACGAGACGCTCTCGCCCGGCGACCTCAAGGAAGACCTGATCCACTCGCTGCAGAAGCACGTCGAAGTGGACGAGCCCGAGCCCGATCCGGCTTCGCTGGTGCAAGCCGATGCCGACACGACTTTTGCCGAGACGGCGGAAGACGACGACCAGCCGGAGGCAATCACTTTCGACCGCATGTCGGAAGAGGAACTTCTGGCCGGCATCGAGGGCCTCGTGCCCCCGGAAAAGAGCGACGACTACTGAGATCCGTAACGGAACAAGCGTTCCCGCGTGTTTTCAAAGCAGTGCGCCACTCGTATGATTGGCGCACTTTTTTTATTGTCTTTTCCCATGGAGCCGCCAGCGAATGATGCGCCAGTACGAGCTCGTTGAGCGCGTTCAGAAATACAAGCCCGACGTCAATGAAGCCCTGTTGAACAAGGCTTACGTCTACGCGATGCAGAAGCACGGGCAGCAGAAGCGGGCAAGCGGCGACCCCTACATTTCCCACCCGCTGGAAGTGGCGGCGATCCTTACGGAAATGCATCTCGACGAATCGACGATCGCAGTCGCGCTCTTGCACGACACGATCGAGGATACGACCGCGACCCGGCAGGAGATCGATGATCTCTTCGGCGAGGACATCGGTGCGCTTGTCGAGGGCCTGACCAAGATCAAGAAGCTCGATCTCGTCACCAAGAAAGCCAAGCAGGCGGAAAACCTGCGCAAGTTGCTGCTCGCGATCTCCGACGACGTGCGCGTCCTCTTGGTCAAGCTTGCCGATCGTCTGCACAACATGCGCACGCTCGACCATATGACGCCCGAGAAGCGGGCACGCATCTCCGAAGAGACGATGGACATCTATGCGCCGCTCGCCGGCCGCATGGGCATGCAGGATATGCGCGAGGAGCTCGAAAACCTCTCGTTCCGCCATATCAATCCGGAGGCCTTCGAAACCGTCACCCGCCGCCTGGAAGAGCTGTCCGAGCGCAATGAAGGCCTGATCAAGAAGATCGAGGACGAATTGACTGAGCTGCTCCAGACCGAGGGGTTGAAGGGCGCGCAAGTCAAGGGGCGGCAGAAGAAGCCCTATTCGGTCTTCCGCAAGATGCAGTCGAAATCCCTGTCCTTCGAGCAGCTTTCCGACGTCTGGGGCTTTCGTATCGTCGTCGACGATATCCCGTCGTGCTATCGCGCGCTTGGCATCGTGCACACCCGCTGGCGCGTCGTGCCTGGCCGCTTCAAGGATTATATCTCGACGCCAAAGCAGAACGATTACCAGTCGATCCATACGACCATCGTCGGCCCGTCGCGCCAGCGCATCGAACTGCAGATTCGCACGCGCCGGATGAACGATATCGCCGAATACGGTATCGCCGCTCACTCGCTCTACAAGGACGGCGAGGGGGTCTCGACGGAAACCGCCCTGTCGCCGACCTCGAACGCCTATTCCTGGCTGCGGCGCACGATCGAGTCGCTCGCCGAAGGCGACAACCCGGAAGAGTTTCTCGAGCATACCAAGCTCGAGCTTTTCCAGGACCAGGTGTTCTGCTTCACGCCGAAGGGGCAGCTGATTGCGCTGCCGCGTGGCGCGACGCCGATCGACTTTGCCTATGCGGTCCACACCAACATCGGCGACACCTGCGTCGGCGCCAAGATCAACGGCCGCATCATGCCGCTGGTCACGCGCCTCAACAACGGCGACGAAGTCGAGATCATCCGTTCGGGCATCCAGGTGCCGCCGCCGGCGTGGGAAGAAATCGTCGTCACCGGCAAGGCGCGCTCCGCCATCCGGCGCGCGACGCGCGCTGCCATCCGCAAGCAATATGCCGGCCTCGGCTATCGCATTCTGGAGCGAACCTTCGAGCGCGCCAGCAAGACGTTTTCACGCGAAGCGCTGAAGCCCGCGCTGCATCGGCTTGGACATAAAGAGGTCGAGGATGCGATCGCGTCGGTTGGCCGCGGCGAACTGTCGTCGCTCGACGTGCTGCGCGCGGTTTTCCCCGACCATCAGGACGAGCGCGTCACCGTCAAGCCGAACGCCGACGATGGCTGGTTCAACATGCGCAGTGCCGCCGGCATGGTGTTCAAGTTGCCTGGCCGATCCAAGGAGGCGGGCGAGCCGGCGCAAGCGGAAGGTCCGGAAGCGCTGCCGATCCGAGGGCTCTCGGGTAACGCCGGCGTGCATTTCAGCGCGGCGGGTGCAGTTCCGGGCGACCGTATCGTCGGCATCATGGAGAAGGACAAGGGGATCACCATCTACCCGATCCAGTCGCCGATCCTGCAGAAGTTCGACGACGAGCCGGAGCGCTGGATCGACGTGCGTTGGGATCTGGACGAGGCCAACAGCAGCCGCTTCATGGCGCGCATCGCCATCAGCGCCTTGAACGAGCCGGGCACGCTGGCGGAGGTCGCCCAGTCGATCGCGACGAGCGACGTCAACATCCGCTCGCTTTCCATGGGGCGTGTGGCTGCCGACTTCAGTGAGTTGCAGTTCGATCTCGAGGTCTGGGATCTGAGGCAGCTGAACCACCTGATCACGCAGTTGAAGGAATTGCCGAGCATCTCCACGGTCAAGCGCCTCTTCGAGTGAAGGGGCGCCGCTCGACTTTCGCATAGCTGCCGAACCGTCACCACCGGCGCCGTTGCTTCCGCCTTCCGTCGGGGTCTCGCCTTGGCAGGCGGATCATGATCGGCACTTTCTTCTTCTTGCCTCCGTCTGTCTGGCCGTCCGTGAGGGTTGGCGATACTCGCATTCGGCGGTGAAGTTTGGGCCTGTGCGCGTCCGTTTTGCGCAGTTGCCTTCAAAACAGGCAGGTCGGGGCTTGAAAAACGGCAAGGCATGCTTGTTGCGCATGGCTGCTGTCTCTTCCTGGCTCTGGTGGAACAGTGACCTCTAAACTATCTTCTGCATGGGAGGTAAACGAAGAGGTTTGCCATGTTAAATCAGTTGAAGAAGATCACCCGCGCTCTGCGCGTCGCCACTCAGGAAGAGCGCGAGCTCGCCTATCTCAACGGTTCGGTCGATCGCATCGATCTCGAATACCGTCAGCGCCAGATCGATCGCGGCCTGTTCCGCAACGGCTACTAAGCCGCTGCCTGTTCCCGCATGATGGCGGGAATGGCGAGCCATGCGCCAGGCGAATGGCTCAATCGTGATCGCTGCACCACACGCCAGCGGGTTGCAAGCAAGGGGCATGACGCCTATCTTGCGGCCTTTAAACAGGCGGACACGCCGTCTTGTGCCGACTGGCGGTTTCAAGATGCGGTCATGACGGCATAATGTTATTCAGACGTAGAAAACCGGTCACGATATCCGAGAGGCTTCGCGCGCTTTTATGGCCGCGCAAGGGCTTTCGGCGTGGCCCGAGATACATGGCGCTGCGCATCCTGCGCCTGTCGTCGTCACCGCACTCGATTGCGGTCGGGGTCGCTGCAGGTGCCGCGTCCTCCTTCACGCCCTTCTTTGGGCTGCATATCATCATCGCGGTCGCGGTTGCCTCCGCGTTCTCCGGCAATCTGCTTGCGGCAGCGATCACCACGGCGCTTGCCAACCCGGTGACCATCCCGATGATCCTGACCGCGTCCTACGAACTTGGCACGGTCATCATGGGACCGCAGGCGTCAGGTCCCGCAACCGGCGCGGACGTCGCGCATATGGTCGAGCACCTCGAATTGTCGGCGCTTTGGGGGCCTGTGTTCAAGCCTATGCTCATCGGATCGGTTCCGCTTGCCGCCGCCGGCGCACTGATCTTCTATCCTCTTGCCTATCAGGCAGCCCGTCTTTTCCAGTCCCGCCGCAGGCGCGCGCGCGCGTCCGGTGCAAGGTCCACATCATGATCATCGGTATCGGCAGCGACCTCATCGACATCAGGCGCATCGAAAACTCGCTCTCGCGTTTCGGCGAGCGTTTCGTCAATCGTTGCTTCACCGAGGTGGAAATTGCCAAGTCCGAAGGTCGCAAGAACCGCGCCGCCTCCTACGCCAAGCGCTTCGCTGCCAAGGAGGCCTGTTCCAAGGCGCTCGGCACCGGAATAGCGCATGGCGTCTTCTGGAAAGACATGGGCGTCATCAATATGCCCGGTGGCAAGCCCACGATGCATTTGAGCGGTGGTGCTGCCGAACGGCTCCAGGCGATGGTGCCCAAGGGGCATCGGGCGGCAATCCATCTGACGATTACCGACGATTTCCCGCTGGCGCAGGCCTTCGTGATTATCGAAGCACTCCCCGTTGCCCCGCCAGAGGGAACGGTTTAGAGCATTCCGTTGAGAAATCCGGGCGTGCCCGATTGCAGGGGGCAGAGCGCCCTTGCAGCATGGATACAGAATTGCGCATCCGCCGGTGAGGCTGGAACCGAAAGCGCGAATGACAGTTGATTGAGCGGAGCGCCTATCCAGCGCGCCGATGACAAAGGAAGACAGCAGCGTGGCAGAAAAGACAGAAGCGAAGCAGAGCGGTCTCTGGGAGAATGTGAAGGTCATCATCCAGGCGCTGCTCCTGGCCGTGGTCATTCGCACCGTCTTCTTTCAGCCCTTCACCATTCCGTCGGGCTCGATGATGCCGACCCTGCTTGTCGGCGACTACATCTTCGTCAACAAGTTCGCCTACGGCTACTCCAAGTATTCGCTGCCGTTCTCGCCGGATCTGTTCTCGGGCCGAATCTTCGCCAGCGAGCCGGAGCGCGGCGACATCGTCGTCTTCCGCTTTCCGCCAAACCCGGACATCGACTACATCAAGCGTCTGGTCGGCCTGCCGGGCGATCGCATCCAGGTCCGCAACAGCATTCTCTACGTCAACGACAAGCCGATCGATCGCGCGCCTGACGGTGTCTTCCGCGCCGACGATCAGTACGACACCGGTGGCGACGTTCCGGTCTACCGCGAAACCATGGACAATGGCGTTTCCTATGACACGCTCGATCAGTTCCCGGATTCGCGCGGTGACAACACCCGCGAGTTCATCGTGCCCGAAGGTCATTACTTCATGATGGGCGACAATCGCGACAACTCGGCCGACAGCCGCTTCGACGTCGGCTTCGTGCCGGCCGAGAACCTTGTCGGCCGCGCGAGCCTGATCTTCTTCTCGCTCGGCAATGACACCTCGTTCCGCGAGATCTGGAAGTGGCCGGCGAACCTGCGCTACGACCGCCTGTTCAAGGCGGTCGAATGATGAAGGCGCGGTCGCTAAGCGCGGAGGATCGGGCCAAGCTCGAGGCCGTGATTGGCTATCAGTTCAGCGAGAAGGAACGGCTCGATCGGGCGCTGACCCATTCCAGCGCCCGCAATGCCAGGGGATCGAACTACCAGCGGCTCGAATTCCTCGGAGACCGTGTGCTGGGGCTTTGCGTCTCCGAGCTTCTGTTCCAGACCTTTCGTGATGCCAACGAGGGCGAACTTTCGGTGCGGCTGAACCAGCTCGTCAGCGCCGAGAGCTGCGCCCTGGTCGCCGACGACCTGGCGCTGCACCAGTTTATCCGCACCGGTTCCGACGTGAAGAAAATCACCGGAAAGGCGATGATGAATGTGCGCGCCGATGTGGTAGAGTCGCTCATCGCCGCCATCTATCTCGACGGCGGGCTGGAGGCGGCGCGTAAATTCGTGCTGCTTCACTGGAAAGAGCGGGCGACCCGTGCCGACGGCGCCCGTCGCGATGCCAAGACCGAATTGCAGGAATGGGCGCATGCCAAGTTTGGCATTGCGCCGACATATCGGACGGACAACCGCTCCGGCCCCGACCACGACCCGCGTTTCACGGTGACCGTGGAGGTTGCCGGCGTTGCGCCCGAGACCGGGACGGATCGATCCAAGCGCGGCGCCGAGCAGGTGGCCGCGACAAAATTGTTGGAACGCGAAGGCGTGTGGCGGAAAGTCTCCGCCGGAAATTGACGGAAAACATGACGGATATGGAAAAAGATACGGCCGCCGAAAGCGCGCCGACCCACTCTGGTTTCGTGGCGCTGATCGGCGCCACCAACGCGGGAAAATCGACGCTGGTCAACCGCCTCGTCGGCGCCAAGGTTTCGATCGTCAGCCACAAGGTTCAGACGACCCGGGCGATCGTGCGTGGCATTGCCATCCACGACAACGCACAGATCGTGTTCATGGACACGCCGGGCATCTTCAAGCCACGGCGCCGGCTCGACCGGGCAATGGTGACGACGGCCTGGGGTGGCGCCAAGGACGCCGATGTGATCATGCTCCTGATCGACAGCGAGCGTGGCCTGAAGGGCGATGCGGAAACGATCCTTCAGGGCATGAAGGAAGTCCACCAGCCGAAGATCCTGGTTCTGAACAAGATCGACCAGGTGCGACCGGAGGATCTGCTGAAGCTTGCAGCGGCGGCCAACGAGACGATCAAGTTCGAGCGCACCTTCATGATCTCCGCGCTGACCGGCTCGGGCTGCAAGGATCTGATGGATTATCTTGCCGAGACGCTGCCGGAAGGTCCCTGGTATTATCCGGAAGACCAGATCTCCGACCTGCCGATGCGCCAGCTCGCGGCCGAAATCACTCGCGAAAAACTGTTCCTGCGCCTGCATCAGGAACTTCCCTACGCCTCGCATGTCGAAACCGAGAAGTGGGAAGAGCGCAAGGACGGATCCGTTCGTATCGAACAGGTGATCTACGTCGAGCGCGAAAGCCAGAAGAAGATCGCACTCGGCAAGAATGGCGATGCGATCAAGGCGATCTCCACCGCGTCGCGGAAGGAAATCTCCGAAATCCTTGAGCAGCCGGTGCACCTCTTCCTGTTCGTCAAGGTGCGTGAAAACTGGGGCGATGATCCCGAGCGCTTCCGCGAAATGGGTCTTGAGTTCCCACGCTGATCGGCCAGTATTCTCAATACCGCTAACGCCGCTCGCCAGCCCTGCTGGCGGCCGGCTCCTCTCGGAGGGTGAACTTCGGGCTGCCGGGCATCTGCCGAAACGACAGGCGGGACTTGTCTCAGGTCAAGGCGCCGGTGCCCCAACCGTACGCTCCCTCAGTGACAAACGAGATTGGATAGGAACCGCTACTGCATGTTTCCTTAAATCCTATTCGATTTAAGGATAAAAACATGCAGCAAATCAAAGTGCTGCAGCGACCTTTGCGCGTCTAATAAGACGCGCGGCGCTGTAGGACGCCGGCTGTCTTTTTGCCAGCATCGGCCCGATCATCTCGGCACGGTTAGTCCAGACGTAGCCCGAGAAGTTCTCCGGCACCAGTTCAAGATCTTCCGCGCTATCGATGCCCGTGGTGAAATCTCCGCCGGCATAGGGGCCGAGCAGGATGATCTCGCTGCCGGCTGATTTCATGCGCTGTGCAAAACGGTCGGGCCAACCCCACAGCCAGGGCGCATAGTTTCCCGGAACGATCACCAGCGTGTTCTGGCAGGCGGCCGGAACGACGCCGGTCCAGCCATAGGCGATGTAGCGGGCGAGGCAGCCGACGACAGAGTTCCTGTCGTAACCACGCAGGCCCTTCACCAGCTTCAGCGCTTCCCGCGTCGGCTCGCCGCCGCCATAGACCCCAAAGACGGCTTGCCGCCATTCCGGATGTGTTTCGAGCAGGGCGGCGAGCGCTGCGCCTTCCTCGGCCCGGCGGCTCTTGAAATTGACGAGAAACTGGCGATCGGGCAGGGCGGTGAAAACCTCCTCCAAGGTCGGCATGTGGCCGGTGCCTTTTCCGCGGAACGGAAAGGTCTTGCCGCCGTCGGCGGTATAGCCGTAGCCGATGTCGAGCGATTTCAGCACCGTCATTGGCGTTTCCTCGGTGACCCCTTTGCCTTCAGTGCGGCAGTCGAACGTCCAGTCGTGGAAGACCGCGAACTGCCGATCGGGCGTCAGGTGGATGTCGAGTTCGACGACCGCAGCGCCGGAATCGAAGGCGGCCTGCATTGAGGCGACGGTATTTTCGAGGTGATCGTGCCGTGGCTTTTCGATGATCTCGGCCGTGCAGGTATCGTTCCCCACGCCCGCTTTCGGATAGGTCTGGTGGATGCCGCGATGCGCGAGAATCTTAGGCGGGCCCTCGGGGGGCGTTGCCAGCAGGGACGTGTTGAGGAGCCAGACGACGGCAGCAAAAAGCACGGCGACAATGACGAATCTTTTCATCCTGATTCTCCCTCTCGCGACCGGGATTGCTCGACAATGTGGCGCTACCGTGATGCTACGCGCTGGGCGTGTGGGCTGTGTAATGCGAACGATCTGTCAACCGGCCGCCGAATTGACCGGCACGCGCCCGCGTGTGAGTGAGTTGGCATTCCCCGCAGGTTCAGGAGAGAATTCATGCCGCAGCTCGTCGATGGAAAATGGGTCAAGGGTGACGTTGCTGCGAGCGAGATGAAGGGTGGCGCCTTTTTCCGCGAGCCGACCCGTTTCCACAGCTGGATCACGGCCGATGGCGGCCCCGGCCCGCAGGGGCAGCCAGGTCTTCCGGCGGAGGCCGGGCGCTTTCGTCTGTTCGTTTCGTACCTCTGCCCCTGGGCGTCGCGCACGATCGCTTTTCGCAATCTCAAGGGACTGCAGGACGTCATCGGGCTTACCGTCTCCGACCCGCTGCTAGGCGAGGATGGTTGGGTCTACGACGAGCCTGTGGACGCTGGCGGGCGTGTTGGTCTGATCCGTTATCATCACGAGCTCTATACGGCGAGTGATGGCCATTACACCGGCAAGGTGTCGGTCCCCGTCCTTTGGGACATGAAGGAAGGGCGCATCGTCAACAACGAATCCGCCGACATCATCCGCATCCTGAATTCGGCTTTCGACGACCTGACCGGCAACCGCCTCGATTTTTACCCTCAAGCGCTGCGTGCGGAGATCGATCACTGGAACGACCCGATTTACGAGCGCGTCAACAACGGCGTCTACCGCGCCGGGTTCGCCAAGTCTCAAAGCGCCTATGACGAGGCCGTCACGAGCCTGTTCGGGATGCTCGACGAGCTCGAGCGCCACCTGGCGGCCAATCGTTACATCGCCGGCGAGTACCTGACGGAGGCCGATATCCGTCTGTTCGTGACATTGATCCGGTTCGATGCGGCCTACCACGGCGTCTTCAAGTGCAATCTTCGCCGGATCGAAGATTATCCGGCGCTTTCCAACTATCTGCGCGAAATCTACCAGTGGCCCGGCATCGCCGAGACGGTGCGCATCGACCATATCAAGCGAGGCTATTACGGCATCGCCCACGTCAATCCGACCCGCATCGTGCCTGTTGGTCCCATGCTCGATTTCACCCGGCCGCATGACCGGCATTCCCTACCGGGTCGCGGGGTCGTCGGAGCTGAGGCCAATTCGGCCGATTTACTAAGCAAACAAATCTTTGAGGGGGCATAAAAAGCCCATTGCCAATCGTTTGAAGCTTACTAAGTTAGTGTAAGTTCTGATGGATAGGAGCCCGATGGCGGCTGGCATGGCGAATTTCCGGCAGCGCGCGCACGAGGAGCGCCGCATCTGTTCCGGATACCATGAGGCCACGCCAGAGCCGGTTTTCGCCGCTTCCAGAATTAGGTCGCGTCATGCCCCTGCGTTCCGCATCATTCTTCATGCGCGCCGCAACGCTTTCCCGGAAGCCCCGATAGAACCGGCCCCGTCGCCGCTCCTACGCAGCAGGACACAGGATGTGTCTGGCAGGGGTTGGATATGAATGCGGCATTGTTGAATTTGCTTCGCCGTCTGGTGCGCAAGGGCAATCTGACGGTGTTTTTTTCTGCGGGTGAGCAGGTCATTCTGGGTGACGGCTCGGGAAAGCCGGCAACGATCCGCATTGTCGATGCGGAAGCTGAAAAAGCGATCGCTATCGACCCGGGGCTTCGTTTCGGCGAGCTTTATATGGATGGCCGCGTCGTCATCGAGGACGGCGACATTTTCGATGTGCTCTCGATAGTAAAGGAAAACGGTCTGGAGAACGCCGCGACTGTTCCCAACACGCTGGTTGCTCTTCAGCATGTGTTGCGCCAGCAGGTGAAGAGCCGCATGCCGGTCAATCGCAACCGGCACAATGTCGCCCATCACTATGATCTCGATCGCAAGCTCTTCAATCTGTTCCTCGATCAGGACTGGCAATATTCCTGCGCCTATTTCGAGCCGCCGGGCATCTCGCTCGATGAGGCGCAACTCGCCAAGAAGCGCCATATCGCCGCCAAGCTGCTGCTTGAACCCGGGCAGAAGGTGCTTGAGGTCGGCTCCGGCTGGGGCGGGATGGCGATGTATCTTGCGGAATCCTCCGGCGTCGAGGTGACGGGCATCACACTCAGCGAAGAGCAGCTGAAGATCTCGCGCGAGCGGGCGGCCAAGCGAGGCTTGTCCGATCGTGTCCGCTTCGAGCTTCAGGACTATAGGACGATGCAGGGGCGGCAGTTCGACCGCATCGTGTCGGTCGGTATGTTCGAACATGTCGGCATCGGCAATTACGGCCGATTCTTTCGCAAGATCAGGGAATTGTTGAAGCCTGAGGGCGTGATGCTGTTGCACTCGATCGGGCAGGTCTACAAACCCTGGGCGACCAATCCATGGATCGAGAAATACATCTTCCCCGGCGGTTACATCCCGGCGCTTTCGGAGGTTCTGCCTTCCGTTGAAAAGACCCAGCTTCTCGTCAAGGATATCGAGATCCTGTCGATGCACTATGCCTGGACATTAAGGGCGTGGCGGGAGCGTTTCCTCGCGCGGCGCGAAGAGGCGGTAAAGCTGTTCGACGAGCGCTTCTTCCGGATGTGGGAGTTCTATCTCGCCGCGTCGGAGACGGCCTTCCTGCATGACAAGCACTTCATCTTCCAGCTGCAGCTGTCGCCGTCGCTCGATACGGTGCCTTTCGCACGCGGTTACATCGAGGCGAAGGAACGGGAACTGATGGAATTCGAAATGACCCGCCCGCCGCTTGAGCTGGTGGATATTTAACGCATGTCGCCCGAAAGTGCGCCGCGGTTTCGGTGCAACGACATCCTTAGAAAACACAGGTCGAGCGCACCTCTCCTGTGGAGTTCCGGTTTCGCCACGCAAGCCTTCACTTGGCCTTGAAGACCTGCGCCTTTATGGTCGCCGACTGAAAACAGGAAAGACGGATCCCACCATGGCCAGCCCAGCAAAACCCATCGCCGCCATCATTGCCAGCGAGATCAAGGCGTCGACCTCCCAGGTAATCGCCGCGGTGGAGCTGCTCGATGAGGGCGCGACGGTGCCGTTCATCGCGCGTTACCGCAAGGAAGTGACCGGCGGGCTCGACGACACGCAGCTGCGCACGCTGGCTGAGCGTCTGACCTATCTGCGCGAACTGGAGGCAAGGCGGGGTTCGATCATCGAATCGATCCGCGGACAGGGCAAGCTGACCGACGAACTCGAAGCCAAGATCGCCGCGGTGGAAACCAAGGCCGAACTCGAAGATATCTATCTGCCCTACAAGCCGAAGCGGCGCACCAAGGCGGAGATCGCCAAGGAGCGGGGCCTTGGGCCGCTTGCCGAAGCTATTCTCGCCGACCGGACGGTCGCACCGGCTGACCGCGCCGCAAAGTTTCTGACGGCAGATGTGCCCGATGTGAAGACGGCGCTTGACGGCGCGCGCGACATTATCGCCGAAGGCATGGCGGAGAATGCCGACCTGCTCGGCCGCCTGCGCAATCACATGAAGGGCGCGGCGTTCCTGCGGGCCAAGGTCGTCGACGGCAAGCAGGCGGCGGGTGCCAAGTTCTCGGACTATTTCGATCATTCCGAACGCTGGGCGACCACACCGGGTCACCGGGCGCTTGCCATGCTGCGCGGCTGGAACGAGGAGGTGTTGTCAGTCGATATCGTCGTCGATCAGGACGATACGTCTCCCGTCAAACCGGTCGAGCGCATGATTGCGGCCGCCTACAATGTCGGCGGACAGCTGCCGGGCGACAAATGGCTTTCCGAGGTTATCGGTTGGACCTGGCGCGTGAAGCTGTCGATGTCGCTGTCTCTCGACCTGATGCGCGAGCTGCGCGAACGGGCGGAAGAGGAAGCAATCCACGTTTTCGCCCGCAACCTGAAGGACCTGCTGCTGGCCGCTCCGGCCGGCTCGCGCGCGACGATGGGGCTGGATCCGGGCATTCGCACCGGCGTCAAGGTCGCCATTGTCGATGGTACCGGCAAGCTTTTGGAGACAACGACCGTTTATCCGTTCCCGCCGAAGAACGATGTCCGCGGCACGCAGGCCGAGCTGGCATCGCTGGTCCGCAAGCACAAGGTCGAGCTGATCGCGATCGGCAATGGCACCGGCAGCCGCGAGACGGAGAAGCTTGTCGCCGACATGCTTGCCCAACTGCCGGCGCCAAAGCCCACCAAGGTCATCGTGTCCGAAGCCGGTGCTTCGGTCTATTCCGCCTCGGAGACGGCCGCACTTGAGTTCCCCGGTCTAGACGTCTCCCTGCGTGGCGCCGTCTCCATCGCCCGGCGCCTGCAGGACCCGCTGGCTGAGCTCGTCAAGATCGAGCCGAAGTCGATCGGCGTCGGCCAGTATCAGCACGATGTCGACCAGTCGAAGCTCAACCGCTCGCTGGATGCGGTCGTGGAAGACGCGGTGAACGCCGTCGGTGTCGATGTGAATACGGCATCCGCACCGCTGCTTGCGCGCGTCTCCGGTCTCGGCAAGTCTTCGGCAGAAGCGATCGTCGCACACCGCGATGCCGCCGGACCGTTCGCCAGCCGCAAGGAACTCTTGAACGTCGCGCGTCTCGGCGCCCGCACCTTTGAACAGTGCGCCGGCTTCCTGCGCATTCCTGATGGCAAGGAGCCGCTCGATGCGTCGTCGGTCCACCCGGAAGCCTATGGTGTCGCCAAGAAGATCGTCGCGGCCTGCGGGCGCGATGTGCGCGCATTGATGGGCGACAGCGCGGCGTTGAAGCAGCTCGATCCGCGTGTCTTCGTCGATGAGCGTTTTGGCCTGCCGACGGTGAAGGACATTCTGGCCGAACTGGAAAAACCGGGCCGCGACCCGCGCCCGAGCTTCAAGACCGCGACCTTCGCCGAGGGCATCGACGACATCAAGGATCTGAAGGTCGGCATGCAGCTCGAAGGCACCGTGACAAATGTTGCCGCCTTTGGCGCCTTCGTCGACATCGGCGTCCATCAGGATGGCCTCGTTCATGTTTCGCAGCTTGCGGACCGGTTCGTGAAGGACCCCCATGAAGTGGTCAAGGCCGGCGACGTGGTTCAGGTGCGGGTGACCGAGGTGGATGTACCGCGCAAGCGCATTGGCTTGACCATGCGCAAGGACATCGGTGCCGATACGGGCCGCGAGGCGAGGGCGCCGGCATCGAACAACGGCAATCGCAGCGCGCCAGCGCGTCCGCAGAAGCCGCAGCAGCCGTCGCAGGGCGCCTTTGGTGCCGCGCTCATGGAAGCGATGAAGCGCAAGTAATACGGGTCGCCCAGAAGTCGTATCGGTTCCCGGGTTACTCTCCGTAAATTAGTCAATTGTAATATACGGATTGCTCCGCCATACTGATCTCGTGGCGGCACTTGTATCGTGTCGCGAGCAAGTGCCGATCATAACAATGCCGGTCAACGGCGGATGAGGTCAGCGGAAACTCCTTTTCCGCCGGGTTTCCCGGCGAAAGGAGGTGCGTCATGGGACGCAATATGATCCGTGGCCTCGCTCGAGCCGTCATATTGGCGGCCGCGGTGACGGCACTTCCAAACCCGGCAAGTTCGCAGGTGATGGCGAACTGTGCCGCGCGATCCGAAGTGATCGAATTTCTCATGCGACAGTATCAGGAAAAGCCTGCGGGGATCGGATTGATCAACCCGCATGCGGTGATGGAAATCTATGCCGCCGATAGCGGCACCTGGACCCTGATCGTCACGGATGTCACCGGCCGAAGCTGTGTCATCCTTGCCGGCAAAAGCTGGGAGGCACTGCCGCCCCAGCCGATACCGAAGGCATAGAGCATGTCGCGCAAAAGTGTGCAGCGGTTTTGCGATAACGACATGCGGCATAACAGGAAACTTTAAGTCTGTCGCCGCCTGTCGCAGACGATCGCCGGGCAGGGCGCCCGGCGTTAGATTCCGTGTCTTGCAGCCCTCACTGCGGCCGGCCGACGCTGGCATAGGCAAAGCCGTGCTTTGCAACTTCGTCGGGGCGATAGATGTTTCTGAGGTCGACCAGTACCGGCGCCTTCATCACGGCTTTCAACCGGCGGAAGTCGAGCGCGCGGAACTCGTTCCATTCGGTCACGATCACCAGCACGTCGGCCTCTGCGGCTGCCTCGTACGGATCCTTGGCGAAATCGAGACCGTCCATCAGTTTCTTGGCGTTTTCCATGCCTTCCGGATCATAGCCGACGACATGGGCGCCGGCGTCCTGCAGCGTCTGAACCACGGTGATGGCCGGGCTGTCGCGCATGTCGTCGGTGTTCGGCTTGAAGGTGAGGCCGAGGACGGCGACCTTGCGTCCGCGTACATCGCCGCCGGCAGCCGCGATAACCTTGCGGCCCATGGCGCGCTTGCGGTTGTCATTGATGGCGACGGTGGTCTCGACCAGGCGCACGGGGCTGTCGAAGTCCTGGGCGGTCTTGACCAGCGCCAGCGTGTCCTTCGGGAAGCAGGAGCCGCCGTAACCCGGGCCGGCATGCAGGAATTTTCCACCGATACGGCCGTCGAGGCCGATGCCGCGGGCAACGTCCTGCACGTTGGCGTCGACCTTCTCGCAGAGATCGGCCATCTCGTTGATGAAGGTGATCTTCATCGCCAGGAAAGCGTTGCCGGCGTATTTGATTAGTTCGGAGGTGCGGCGCGAGGTGAAGACCAGCGGCGCCTGGTTGAGGTAGAGCGGACGGTAGACCTCGGTCATGACGTCGCGGGCGCGCGCATCATCGTCGGCAAGGCCGATGACGATGCGGTCGGGGCGCTTGAAGTCCTCGATGGCGGCACCTTCGCGCAGGAATTCCGGATTGGAAACCACGGCGAAATCGGCGTCCGGGTTGGTTTCGCGGATGATGCGCTCGACCTCGTCGCCGGTGCCGACCGGAACCGTCGACTTCGTCACGATGACGGTGAAACCCTTGAGGTTGACGGCGATCTCGCGCGCTGCGGCGTAGACATAGGAGAGATCGGCATGGCCGTCGCCGCGACGCGACGGCGTGCCGACGGCGATGAAGATCACGTCGCTGTCCGCGACCGCCGAAACGAGATCCGTGGTGAACGACAGGCGGCCGGACTGGACATTGCTCGCGACGAGATGGTCGAGGCCGGGTTCAAAGATCGGAATGCGCCCCTGCATCAGGGCATCGATCTTGCTTTCGTCCTTGTCGAGGCAAACCACGTCATGGCCGAAATCGGCAAAACACACACCCGAAACAAGGCCGACATAGCCGGCGCCGATCATCGTGACTTTCATCTGCTCTTCCTTTTGTTGCGAGAGCTTCGCTTATGCAAAGTGTGGCGACGGCAGTCGTCGCCGATGGTTGCCTCAGGCCTGCCGGGCCGGCGAGCCAGCCTTCTCGGAGCGACCGTAATATTCGTCATACCAGGCTGCAAAGCGCGCGACACCGTCTTCCACCGAAATCGACGGCTTGAAATCGGTGAGCGCCTCAAGCAGATCCGGAGACGCATAGGTGCGTGGCACATCGCCCTGCTGCATCGGCAGCATGTTGCGAAGCGCCGGGCGACCGACTGCCTTTTCGATCGTCTCGATGAAGGTCATCAGTTCGACCGGCTGGCCGCCGCCGATATTGACGACGCGGAATGGCGCCTGCCGCGACAGCGTGTCCTGCGCCTTTTCGGATGGCACCCGGTTTTCCTCCGAGGGGAGGACATGCGAAAGCCTGAGGATGCCTTCGACGAGATCGTCGATATAGGTGAAGTCGCGGCTCATGCGGCCTTCGCCGTAAATGTCGATCGGCCGGTCGTTGTGGATGGCGTCGATGAACTTGAACAGCGCCATGTCGGGCCGACCCCAGGGGCCATAGACCGTGAAGAAACGGAAGGCCGTCGTCGGCACCTTGTAGAGATGGGCATAGCTGTGCGCCATCAGTTCCATCGATTTCTTCGTCGCCGCGTAGATCGTCATCGGCTCGTCGGCCCGGTCTGTCTCGGCGAAAGGGATCTTTTCGTTGGCGCCGTAGATCGATGAGGTCGAGGCCAGCATCAGGTGCTTGGGGCCGATTTCGCGCGCCAACTCCAACATGTTCCAGGAGCCGATGAGGTTGGAATCGACATAGGCCTTGGGGTTTTCCAGGCTGTAGCGGACGCCGGCCTGGGCAGCCAGATGGATGATGACCTCCGGCTCGGCAAGCTCTGCGGCGTGGTTCAGCGCATCCCGGTCTTCCAGCATGCCGACGACCGCCTTGAAGCCGTTCGAGCGGGCGAGGATCGCGTGGCGCTGTTCCTTGAGCGTGACGTCGTAGTAGGGCGTCATTCCGTCGAAGCCGACGACGAAATGCCCTTCGTCGATCAGTCGCTTTGCAAGATGAAAACCGATGAAGCCGGCCGTGCCGGTGATGAGGTAGCGCAAGACGATATCCCCAGATTGCGTTGTCGCGCGTTCATACGAAGAAAGCAGGGCAATGGAAAGCCGAAACCGTCATTCCGAGGGGCGGTCGAGCCCTTGCTGAAGGGCGGAAAGGATCGACATCGCCTGGCCGGCATACTGGCTGATCCAACGATTGTGGATGGCCTGGATCGGCATGGCGTTGAGGTGGTTCCAGCGCTCGCGGCCCTCACGCTGAACGATCACCAGATCGGCGTCTTCGAGAACTCTTAAATGCTGCATGACGGTGCAGCGATCAAGGCTGTCAAACTGCTCGCAGAGCATGCCGGTCGTCTGCGGCTCATCCTTCAGGGCGTCGAGGATCTGTCGGCGCAGGCCGTTGGCGAGTGCCTTGAAAACAAGGTCATCTTTCGAATCGGTTGACATGTTATATTTTTATAACATATGCTGTGTCAGCACAATGGGAGAAGAGGTCATGTCTTTCGAATTTCGTGTGAATGGACGCATCGACCGGCCTGTCGCCGAGGTATTCGATGCCGTGGTCAATCCTGATCAGATCAGCAAGTACTTCGTCACCCTTGGCGGGGTCAGTGGGCCCTTGGTCGCCGGAACAACGGTTACCTGGTGGGGCAACGTGCCGATAGAGGTCGAGGCCGTGGAACCCCACGAGCGCATCGTCCTTCGCTGGGATGCGTTGGTGGAGAAGGAGGAGGAGCCTTATCGCACCAAGGTCGAGATGCGCTTCCAGCCACTCGAGGACGGCGCCACCATGGTGACGATCGCCGAAACCGGCTGGCGCGAAAACGCGCGCGGACAGAAGAGTTCCTACATGAACTGCGAGGGTTGGTCGCAAATGCTGGCCTGCATGAAGGCCTGGCTCGAATACGGCATCAACCTGCGCCAGGGCTACTACGTCAGCGAATTGTCCGGGCAGCCCGCAACCGAGCCGCCGCTTTAAGGGAGATCACACGATGACGATTACGGGTGGTATCAACATCGCTATGAAGGTGCCGTCGCACCAATATGAGGCGGTCGTCGCCTTCTACCGCGACACGGTCGGTCTCGAGCCTTTCGACGAGAAGGCGCCGGCCAAGGGTTTTATCCTCGGTCCTAACAGGCTTTGGATCGACGAGGCGCCGAATTACAGCCAGGCGGAGGTGTGGCTCGAACTCTTCACCGACGACCATGAGGCCGCACTCGGCGGGCTTGCCGAAAAAGGCGTGGTGCGCTGCGATGCGGTCGAGGATCTCGGCGAAGGCTTTCGCGGCGGCTGGATCATGAACCCGGCCAACATTGTGCACATGCTGCGCACGCCGGACGCCTGGTAGGCGCCCGGCAGCGGGATTAGTAGGCGAACGGCTCGCCGGCGTTTGCCGGCGTCGACATTGGCGCGAGCGTCTCATTCATCGGCGCTTCCGCCTGCAGCACGACGACGCGCGAATCCTTCGGCACGCGGCTGTAGAGATCGATGATATCAGGGTTGAAGAGCCGGATGCAGCCGCTCGATACCGCCTTGCCGATCGACCAGGCCTCGGTGGTTCCGTGGATGCGGAACAGCGTGTCGCGGTCGCCCTGGAAAAGGTAGAGCGCGCGCGGCCCAAGCGGGTTGCGCACGCCCGGTTCCATGCCGCCGGCAAGCGGGCCGTAGCGTTCGGGTTCGCGCGCGACCATGCTGGAGGTGGGCGTCCAGCGCGGCCATTCGGCCTTGCGGCCGATACGGGCTTCGCCTTCGAATTCCAGGCCGGCCTTGCCGACCCCGATACCGTAGCGCATCGCCATGCCGCCGTCCTGGACCAGGTAGAGGAAGCGATTCTGCGTGTCGATCACGATGGTGCCGGGCGGCTCATGGGTCGCATAGGCAACCTGCTGGCGCAGATAGCGCGTATCGACCTTCCTGATATCGATGGCGTCGAGCGGAAACTTTTCGTCCGGCTTCGGTCCATACATCGCGACATAGTAGGGATCGGGTCCCTTCGGCTTCGCCGGTCCGCCGCTGGTCACGCAGCCTGCGAGCGTGGACGTGGCAAGAAGGAGGGCGAAGAGCTGCGCCAAGCGGCCGGCGCTGTTCCGGGACACACACATAATCGGGTCAATATTCCTGCTGATTGCATTTCGGGAGGGAGCGGACGTTGCCGCCGTGTACGGCCGTTCTAATGCCAAACATGGCCTCGGGGAGGCAAGAGCGCGACGGAATTGAGGCAATTGGTGAGTGTCACCGAAAGGCGACAGTGCGGAGGTCTGCGTGAAAGCGCTAGATCGCGATGCCAGACTGGCATCATCGCTTGATCCGCTTTCCATCGCGGGTGTATGCCTTTTTCATGCAATGGAGCGATCAGGCCATCATTCTCGGGATCAGGCGGCACGGCGAAAGCTCGGCCATCGCCGAAGTCATGACTGCGTCGCGGGGCCGGCATCTTGGCATGGTGCGGTCCGGCCGTTCGCGCACCATGCAGCCCGTCCTTCAGCCGGGAAATACCGTCGAATTGACCTGGCGCGCGCGGCTCGATGAGCATATGGGCGAGTTCCGCATCGAGCCGCTCGAACTCCGGGCGGCGCGGCTGATGGAGGCGGCCACGTCAGTCTATGGCATCCAGGCGCTGGGCGCGCTTTTACGCCTGCTGCCGGAGCGCGATCCGCATCCGCATCTCTATGAGGCGCTGGCCGTCATCGTCGATCACCTCGAGGATCCGGCCGATGCCGGTGAACTGTTCGTGCGCTTCGAACTTGCCGTTTTGAACGATCTTGGTTTCGGGCTTGATCTGACCGAATGCGTGGCGACCGGAACGCGCGAAGACCTGGCCTTCGTGTCGCCGAAGTCGGGCCGGGCCGTCTGCCGCGCAGCCGGCATGCCCTATGCCGACCGCATGCTCGCGCTGCCGGAGTTTCTCGCCGTCGAAGCGCGAAGTGCGGCCGACTATGACAGCCTTGCCGCCGCCTTCCGCCTGACGGCCTTCTTTCTCAACCGCCATGTCTATGAGCCACGCGGCCTCAAGGTTTCGTCCGCGCGCGATGGTTTCGTCAATGCGGCGCTCAAGGCATTGAGGCCTTCTTCTTCAGCCGCGTGATCGACAGCGCCGCGCGTCCGATCGGGCGTGTGAAAGAGGCTGTCACACCTCAAGGGAGTTTGCATGTTTCAAGAACTTTTCCCCGGCATGCCTGTATCCGGCATCGGCGTGCTTCCGCTGGATCGCGTTGCGCGCGACGGCGGCCTCAAGGTCATGCAGGATCTTTTGAAGGGCGACCTGCCGGCGCCGCCGATGTCGGCAACGCTCAAGTTTGGCCTGACCGAGGTCGAGGAGGGGCGGGTGGTCTTCAAGGGGCTGCCGACCGAGGAGCATCTGAACCCGCTTGGAACCGTGCATGGCGGCTGGACGGCGACGGTGATGGATTCGGCGCTGGGATGCGCAGTGTTCACGATGATGAAGCCCGGCGAGGCCTACACCACTGTCGAATTCAAGGTAAACCTGGTGCGGCCCTTGCTGCCCGGCATGGGCGAAGTCTTCTGCGAAGGCAAGATCGTCCACCGTGGCCGCACCATCGCCACGTCGGAGGCCTGGCTGCGTGATGCTGGTGGCAAGCTTCTGGCGCACGGGACGGAAACCTGCGCGATCTTCCCGATCGACAATCTGCGCCGATAGCAGCCGCCCTTTCCCCGACGCTGCAACGATCGTCGGCGCTCACATGGGCGCCGGCGGAAGTCGCATACGTGAGTGGGATGCCGTTGGCTGTGCCTCATAGCTGCTCGGCTGTCGCGACGCCGGCGCATCACGTGAATGAAACTTATACATTTCCGCGAAGAGATTGGGGCTCTCAACCGTCTATGCCTTTGGCGGTCGTGCAAAACTCTGTATGGTCGCGATCGGCCTGCGAATATTGCCGCCAGGGGAAAACATGATTGAAGTTATTGCCTTAGTCGCTTTTGTTCTGGCGCTCTCCGCCTTTTTCGGCGGCAGGAAGACAGCAGAACGGTTGGACAGCGAAGTCGCCGCGCTCAAGAAGGAGATCGCGCGATTGACGGCTGCGGCCGGGCTCGCAGCGCCGGAAGGCGATATCGCGTCGGAGCAGGCGGCAGCGCTTTCTGAACGCTCCGCCGATGCGGTGACCGACGATGATGAAGGCGTCGATGGGCTCTCGGCGAGCGCTCGCGAAGGCGCAAGGATCTTCGGCAATGCCGAACCGACCGAGCCCGAAACCGCATCCGACGAAGCCGTGGCCGCGAGCGTCGAGGCGACCTCCGTCGATGCAGCGCCATCCCGGCAGGTGGAAAGCCTGGAAAGCCGTCTCGGTGCCCGCTGGGCCGTCTGGGTCGGCGGCATCGCACTGGCGCTCGGTGGCGTCTTCATGGTCAAGTATTCGATCGACGCCGGTCTTCTGAGCCCTGCCGTCCGGCTGACGCTGGCCGCACTCTTCGGTTTGCTGCTGGCTGCGGCTGGCGAGGTCATTCGCCGTCGCGCCGTGCCCGTTATCGCCAACGAATTCCAGAATGCGATGATCCCCGGCATCCTCACTGCCGCCGGTGCCGTCACGTTGTTCGGGGTCGCCTATGCGGCTTATGACATCTATGGCTTCATCGGCACGGCGACGGCCTTCGTGCTGCTGGCGATGATTTCGCTCGCAACCGTCGGCCTGTCGTTGCTGCATGGGCAGGCGCTGGCCGGCCTCGGCTTGCTTGCCTCGCTGATCACACCGTTGCTGGTATCGAGCGATGAGCCGCGCCCCTGGGTTCTCTTCGGCTTCCTGTCGGTCGTGTGGCTCGCGACCTTATTGGCGTCGCGGTTGCGGCGCTGGATGGTCGTGCCGACGCTCGCCAATGTCGGCATCGGGCTCTGGGGGCTTGCCTATGTCACCGCGGTATCGCCCTTCGACGCGCTGCCGGTCGCCTTTGCGCTGCTGGTGATGATCCTGGGTGTCGGGCTGGTCTGGCCGGGTGCGATGGACACCGATGCGCCCAGTGAGCCGTTGCCTGAGCCGACGAACCGCCCGATTGCGGTTGCCGGCCCGTGGGAGAAGCTCTTCACGCCGGCCTATGCCGCCATCAGCGTTTCCGCGGCCATTGCCGCGACCGTGCTCGCTCTGATCTTCATCAGCCCGGCCGTCAGCGCCGTGGAATATCCCGTCAAGGAGTTCTTCGTCGTGGTCGCGGCCCTGGCCGCACTCGGCGCATGGCGGACGAATGCCGTCTATCCGGCCCTGCTGTCTGCCCTCGGCGCGATCGTCGGCATCGGCAGCCTGACGGCGCTGAGCGGCGTCCTTGCCTATCTCGACTCTTCGCTTGCCGGTGTTGCGCCGGAGATCGTTCTGCCCAGCCGAACCGCGACGCTGACGGCCTTGCTGCTGGCAACGCTGTTCGTGCTGTTCGGCGCATTCGTGCTCACCCGCCGCCTGCGCGAACACCCGCAGTTCGCTATCCTGTGGGCCGGCATTGCCGCCGTCGTTCCGGTTGCTCTGACCACGATGTCATTCCTGATGACCGGCAACTACACCTTCGATCTGCCGCACGACCTTTTCGCGCTCGTTGTCGGTGGTGGTCTGCTGGCGCTTGCCGATTGGCTCTATCGCCGTGACGGCGAAGCAGAGGGCGTGGATATCGCCTCGAGCCTTCTGGTTACCGGCTCCTTTGCGCTCTTCGTGATCGCCTTGCATGCCTGGACCGATGGCCTCGTCACCACCCTGGCGATTGCGCTGCTTGGGACTGCCTATGCCGGCGCGACCCGTGTTCGGACCTGGCCAATCCTGCCCTGGATGACCGGCGCAGCGGCGATCGTCGTTCTTGGCCGTATCGCCTGGGAGCCGACGATCGTCGGCGCTGAAAACCTCGGCACCACGCCGGTGTTCAATGCGCTGTTGCCGGGCTACGGCATTCCCGCGCTCTTGCTTGTCGCCTCTGCCTATCTCGTCCGATCCTGGCCGGATGTGCGTGTGCGCAACCTGCTGCAGGCCCTGGCGAGCCTCTTCGTGCTGTTGACGCTGGCGATCCTCGTTCGCCATGCCATGAACGGTGGCGTGCTCGACAGCGCCGTACCGACGCTTGGCGAGCAGTCGATCTACACGTTGCTGGCGATCGGTGCCTCGGGTGTGTTCATGACGCTGGACATGAAGTCACCAAGCCCTGTCTTCCGCTACGGCGGCATGGGGCTTGGCGTGTTCTCGATGCTCTCGGTTCTCTCAGCGCATCTCTTCGGGCTCAATCCGTATTTCAGCGGCGAACTCTTGGGGGCCATCCCGTTCTTCGATCTGCTTTTGATCGGCTATCTCCTGCCGGGCATCGGTTATGCGGGCCTTGCCTGGTATGCGCGCGGCAAACGACCATTGCCCTACGTCATGGCGCTCGCCGTCAGTGGCGCGATCCTCGCTTTTGCATGGGCAACGCTTTCCGTCCGGCGCCTCTGGCAGGGGGAGAACATCGTGGACTGGAAAGGCTTCCTGCAGGGTGAGACCTACACCTATTCGGTCGTCTGGCTGGTGCTCGGCGTGCTGCTTTTGGTGTTCGGCTCGCGCTTCAATGCCAAGAGCATTCGCATCGCCTCGGCCGTGCTGGTCTTCATTGCCGTTCTGAAGGTCTTCCTGATCGACATGTCCAATCTCGAGGGCTTCCTGCGCGCGCTCTCCTTCATCGGGCTCGGCGGCGTTTTGATCGGCATCGGGCTGTTCTACCAGAAGATCCTTTCGGGCGTCGGCGTGACGCGGCAGTCGTCTGCTGCGCCGACACAGCCGCAATAGGTTGATGCCATGACTCGTAATTTTGCATTGGCGGCGGCATTCGCGCCGCATGCTGATCTCGCCGCCGTTCTCCTGCCGCATGCTTTTGCGGCAGATGACGGTTCGCATGATGCATCCCACCTGATCCGGGTCTGGAAGAACGCCGCCCGCATCCATGCCGAAGAGGGTGGTGACGAACGCGTGCTCTCCGCAGCCGTGTTGCTGCACGATTGCGTTTCTGTCGAAAAGAACTCGCCGCATCGCACGCAGGCCTCAAGGCTTGCGGCTGAAAAAGCCGCCGACATCCTGCGCGATCTCGGCTGGTCGGCTGAAGCCATATCGTCCGTCGCCCATGCAATTCTCACCCACAGCTTTTCGGCCAGCATCACGCCCGAGACGATCGAGGCGAAGATCCTGCAGGATGCAGACCGACTGGATGCGATCGGCATGGTCGGCGCTGCCCGCTGCTTCTACATCGCCGGGCGCATGGGCAGCGGCCTTTACGATCCGCTCGATCCGCTGGCAGAGGATCGAGAGCTCGACGACAAGGCCTTTGCCATTGACCATTTCGAGACCAAGCTGTTCAAGCTGGCCGATGGATTTCAGACGGCTACCGGTCGCAGGCTGGCGCTCGAACGCCAGCAACGGCTGCGCGATGTGCTTGCCATGATGCTGGATGAAATCTAAGCCTTTCAATCCATTACCGCCGTCCTGTGAATCAGATCGCGAACGGCCTGAATCTGTTTCTCAACGTGGAGCGTTTTCGATGAAGGTGACCGGACTGAACATTCATCCGCTGAAGAGCGGCCGGGCGATCCCGCTTGAGACGGTCACCGTCAATCTCGATGGTTTCGAGGGCGACCGCCGTTTCATGCTGGTGGAGCCGGATGGGCGTTTCATCACCCAGCGCGAGCTGCAGACGCTGGCACAGGTCGAGGCAAACCACATTGATGGCGGCGTGCAGCTGAAGATGGGCGACAAGGCACTCATCGTGCGCTTCGATCCTGACCAGCGGCTCGACGTGCGCGTCTGGGCAAGCGACGTCGATGCGGCAGTGGCCGACGATGCAACAAACGAGACGCTGTCGGGCTGGTTCGGCCGGCCCGTCAAGCTTGCCCATATGGATGCTTCGGCGGAGCGTTTCGTCGGTGCCGAGTGGGCCGGCACGGCAGCACCCGTCGGTTTTGCTGATGGCTTTCCGGTGCTGATCACCACCACAGGCTCGCTTGCCGATCTGAACCGTACACTTGCGGAGAAGGGGCAGGAGCCCGTCGGCATGGACCGGTTCCGCACCAACATCCTGCTCGATTGCGATGAGGCCTGGGACGAGGATTTCTGGGAGAGCCTGGAGATCGGCGGCATCCGCTTCGATTTCGTCAAACCCTGCGCCCGCTGCATCATGACCACCCAGGACCAGATCACCGGCGAACGCATCGGCGGCAATCCGATCCAGGGCCTCGCCGAAAAGCGCATGTCGGCCGACCGCCGCGTGGCGGGCGTGCTGTTCGGTTGGAACGTCGTGCCGCGCGGCGAAGGAACCTTGAAGCTCGGCGACGAGGCGCGGATTGTCGACCGGCGCCGGGAGCGCTGGCCGATGAAGGTGCGCGCTTCCTGAACCGGCGGAAGCCACCTACGATCTCCGCCTCAGAACCAGGGCGTTACGCCGAGCAGCTTTGCCCCGAGGTCCGAGAGGTTGGCGGGCGTGGCGTTGTGCTTTTCCCATTCGCGCGGATCGCCCGGAAAGGCGTCGCGCTTCGGATGGTCGAGCTCCCGCCAGAGCCGCACGCGTTCTTCGCGTTCCGCTCTGTTGTTCCACTTGGCTGGATGCATGGAGATGTACTGTGCCATGCGAACCCTGCCATCGGAATGGTTGGGCCGGACGCCGTGGGCAAGCAGGCTGTTGAAAATCATCAGGTCACCTGCCTCCATCTCGATATTGACGGTCGAAAGGCCTGACATGTCGGGGTGCATGGGGTCTCTGTCCGCCGGTTGGGTCTTTTCCCAGGTGGCGAAGTTTTCAAACAGCTCAGGAACACACTGAAAGCCGCCGACATCGCCATCCTGCTTCTGCAGGCTGAGCACGCCCTGGACGCCGATCGGCAGCGGACGGATCGAGGTGTCGACGTCCCAATGAATGAAACCGTTGGGATTTCCCTTGACCCTTTTCGGCGGGTTGAGGTTGGCGCGGTCGATCGTCACCCAAAGATCCTCCCGGTCCCAGATATCGACGAAGGCACCATAGATGCGCGGTTCCTGGCGATTGTCCCAGAGATATTGGTGATTGTAGATCTCCAGCATGCCGGTGTTGTTGAGTTCCTTCATCTTGTGTTCGCGGCGCTGCGGCGCGTACCAGGTCGAAGGGTCGGCTGGATCCTTCTCGTCGAAGCGCCAGAGCAGTTCGACGAGCCGCTCGACATTGGCTGCCGGCACGGCCTGCCGGACGATCACGTAACCCTTGGTGATCCAGTGCTGCCAGTCCTCCTCCGAGAGCACGCGCAACGGGAGGCGCTTCTTGATGTCCTTCAGTTGGGTTTCGGCGGCGGCTGTGGGGTGGCTGTCTCTGAGCATGCGCAAGGCCTCCTGTGCATCTGCGTCTTTCTGTCGATGCAGGCAGATTAGGCGTTCCGTGGCTGGCATGTTGCCTTCGTACGGCAAAGATTGGTACTAATCTGGCGTCATGATCCAGATGAGCGCAATATGAAGGCCGTTCTGCAGAAGATCCCAAGGCCCACGGAAGCATCCTCCATCCTTCTCGACCGACGGCTTGACGATTGCATCCCGTTTCAGTGGCATCACCATCCGGAATTCGAGCTGACCCTTACGCTGAACTCGCGCGGCCAGCGTTTCGTCGGCGACCACATCGGCACCTATGATGATGGCGATCTCGTGCTGGTCGGGTCGAACCTGCCGCACACATGGCATTCCGCGTCCAAGGTCGATGAGGGGGCGCCCCATGTGGCGCTGGTACTCTGGTTCCACCCGGAATGGGTGGAGCGGATGCAGGACGGCTTTGTCGAGCTCGGTGGCGTGCGGGCAATGTTCGATCGCTCCGCGCCCGGCCTGCAATTCTCGCAAGGAGCAGCCCGTCGCGTTCGGCCGCTGTTCGAGCGCCTGCGTACGCTCGAGCCTGAAGAGCGGTTGCCGGATGTCCTTGCGCTGCTGACGATCCTTGCGCGGGACGAGCATGTAACGCCATTGTCTAACCGGGTCGTCGCGCCCTCGGGCAGGGCCGTCGATCGTGGTCGCCTCGACCGCGTGCTCGATCACATCCACCTCACCTATGCCGAAAGCCCTTCGATGGACGAGCTTGCGGATATTGCCGCCCTCAGTCTCTCGGGCCTGCACCGCCTGTTCCTGCGCCATCTCGACATGCCGATCTCGGAGTATCTGATGCGGCTGAGGATCGGCGAGGCCTGCGCGCTTCTATCCGGCTCCGGAAAATCCATCGCTCATGTGGCCGAGGCGGTCGGCTATCGCTCGATCGCCAATTTCAACCGGCAGTTCAGGGTCCAGAAGGGTATGACGCCACGACTGTTTCGCCAGCGGTTTCAGCATGTCCGATGAGTGGCTTCCGGCCTCATCAATTCCGGTGATCGCGTCGTCAATTTAATTGGCTTTTATCTATTTTAGCGTCCGCGTAGGGTCGCGCTTCGTCATCAGGAGAAAACCCATGTCCGCCATTTCGGGAGCATCCGCGCCGTCGAGCGTTCGCCAGGAAATGCCTTGGCTGATTATTGTCGCCGGCTCGCTCGTTGCGATGCTCACCTTCGGTCCTCGCTCGGCGATGGGCTTCTTCCAGCTGCCGATGCTTGCCGAGACCGGTTGGGACCGCACGACCTTCGGTCTGGCAATGGCGTTGCAGAACCTCTGCTGGGGGCTGAGCCAGCCCTTCTTCGGCGCGATCGCCGACAAGTTCGGCACCTGGCGCGTGCTGACCATGTCGGGGCTTCTCTACGCCTCCGGCCTGTTCATCATGGCCCACGCCAATGCGGCGATCTGGTTGCACATCGGTGGCGGCGTCTTGATCGGCATGGCTGTCGGCTCCGGTTCGTTCGGCATTCTGCTCTCCGCATTCGCCCGCAACGTCACGCCGCACCAGCGCTCCATGGCCTTCGGCATCTGCACGGCGGCAGGGTCCGCCGGCATGTTTCTGTTCGCGCCTCTGAGCCAGGGGCTGATCTCCGCCTATGGCTGGTCGGACAGCCTTGTCTATCTCGGGGTGTTGATGTTGCTGGTGCCGTTGTTCGCCATTCCGTTGCGTGGAAACGCTTCCTCCGGCCGGCAGACGGAAGCGCAGTACAAGCAGTCGATCGGTCAGGCGCTGAAGGAAGCGCTCGGCCACAAGAGCTACCTGCTACTGGTCTCCGGTTTCTTCGTCTGCGGCTACCAGGTGGCCTTCATCACCGCGCATTTCCCTGCTTATATCGGCGACATCGGCATCGACGCCCGCTATGCGGTAATCGCGCTGGCGCTGATCGGGTTCTTCAACATCATCGGCTCGCTGTCGGCCGGCTTCATCGGCCAACATTATTCCAAGCCCTATTTCCTGGCGCTGATCTACATTGCCCGGTCGGTCGCGGTCACCGCCTTCCTGCTGCTGCCGCAATCGCCGACCTCGGTCATTGTCTTTGCAATCGTCATGGGCTTGCTCTGGCTTTCGACCGTGCCGCCGACAAACGCGCTCGTTGCCATCATGTTCGGGACACGCCATCTCGGCCTGCTCGGCGGCATCGTCTTTCTCTCGCACCAGGTGGGTTCGTTCCTGGGCGTGTGGATGGGCGGATACCTCTATGACCGCTTCGGCTCCTATGATCCGGTATGGTGGCTAGGCGTGGCGCTCGGCCTGTTTGCGGCCGTCGTTCATTGGCCGATCGAGGAGAAAGCCGTTCCCCGGCCTGCCATGGCCTGAAGAAATCCGTGAACGGGGCGTCGCAAAATGCGACGTTCCGTTCTTGAATTCTGTCACAAAACTTTCTAAATCAATCCATGCGGCTTTGCCGCTTTTGTTTTGGTTCAATTATGCTCATTTTGAGCATAATTGAAGAGCCGCCCAGGAGAGGGGCGGAGAGGAGATCTCGATGACGCGCCTTGACACCCGCACGCAGGCCGTGGCGAACCCGGTTCTTGTAAGCGCCGCCCAGCGCTTCGGCGTCATCGAAAGACCCGAGCTTGCTTTCACACCCGCAGTCGCGCGCGAGACGGAGCATCTTTACGAGAAGGTGAAGGATTTCATTCCGGCGATCGAGTGGCCGGTCTATGCGCCTTACGTTCACGCCATCAACCGGCTGAAGAAAGAGCGCAACGCCGTCATCCTCGCGCATAACTACCAGACGCCCGATATCTTCCATTGCGTCGCCGATATCGTCGGGGACTCGCTGCAGTTGGCGCGCGACGCCAGCAAGGTCGATGCCGAGATCATCATCCAATGCGGCGTTCACTTCATGGCGGAGACCTCCAAACTGTTGAGCCCGGAAAAGACCGTGCTGATCCCTGATGGAAAGGCCGGCTGCTCGCTGTCGGAATCGATTACCGGCGCGGATGTACGGTTGCTGAAGCAGCGTTACCCCGGCGTTCCCGTCGTCACCTACGTCAACACCTCCGCCGACGTGAAGGCCGAGACGGATATCTGCTGCACCTCGTCGAACGTGCTTGCGGTCGTTGAGAGCTTCGCATCGGACACGGTGCTGTGCATCCCGGACGAATATCTGGCCATGAACGTCGCACGCCAGACCAACAAGAAGATCCTGACCTGGAAGGGCCACTGCGAGGTGCATGAGCGCTTTACCGCCGCCGAACTGCTGGCCTACAAGGAAGCCAATCCGGGCATCGAGATCATCGGCCATCCCGAATGCCATCCGGATGTGATTGCCGTTTGCGATTTCGCCGGCTCGACATCGGGCATGATCAACTACGTCAAAGACCACCGGCCGTCGAAGGTCCTGCTCGTCACCGAATGCTCGATGGCATCGAACATCCAGGCCGAGATCGAAGGCGTCGAGTTCATCAAGCCCTGCAATCTCTGTCCGCACATGAAGCGCATCACGCTGCCGAAGATTCTCGACAGCCTGCTCACCATGACGGAAGAGGTTCTGGTCGATCCGGCGATCGCCGATCGGGCGCGCCTTGCAGTCGAACGCATGGTCAACCTCAAGCAATAACACCTGCCGGGCGAAAGGCCCGGCATACAAGCATGCGCTGGAGGAGAGCCGCACCATGCTGAGAGATCATTTCCGTCCGCAATCCTTCAACGGGATTGACGATATCGTCATCGTCGGCGGCGGCCTTGCCGGCCTCTTCTGCGCGCTGAAGCTCAGCCCCCGGCCGGTAACCATTCTCGCCGCCGCACCGATCGGCCACGGCGCCTCGTCGGCCTGGGCGCAAGGGGGGATCGCTGCGGCGATGAGCCCGGGCGACACTTTCGAGAAACACGTCGCCGACACGTTGACGGCGGGGGCCGGCATCGTCGACGAGAAGATGACGCGCATGATGGTGGCCGAAGGTCCCGCGCGCATTCACGATCTGCTGGAATATGGCGTACCCTTCGACCGCGATCTCGAAGGCAAGTTGATCCTGTCGCGCGAAGCTGCCCACTCCGAACGCCGCATCGTGCGCGTCAAGGGCGACATGGCCGGCAAGGCGATCATGGAAGCGCTGATCACGGCTGTGCGCAACACCCCGTCGATCCGCATCATCGAAGGCTATGTGGTCGAAGAGCTGGTGCGCGAAGGCCGCTTCATCTCCGGCGTCATCGCCCGGCCGGATGCCGGCCAGGCGAAGAAGCGCGTTTCGTTTCCGGCGCGGGCCGTGGTTCTGTGTTCCGGTGGCATCGGCCACCTCTATGCGGTGACAACCAACCCTTGGGAAGCTTGCGGCCAGGGTCTCGGCATGGCGGCGCGGGCAGGGGCGATCATCGCCGATCCGGAATTCGTCCAGTTTCACCCGACGGCGATCAACATTGGCAAAGACCCGGCGCCGCTTGCGACCGAGGCGTTGCGTGGCGACGGCGCCCAGCTTATCAACTCGGCCGGGCATCGCTTCATGCTTGACATTCACCCGGACGGCGAGCTTGCCCCACGCGACATCGTCTCGCGCGGCGTGTTCGCCGAGGTCCAGGCCGGTCGCGGCGCCTTTCTCGATTGCACCAAGGCGGTCGGCAAGCATTTCCCGGACATGTTCCCGACAGTCTATGCCTCGTGCATCGGTGCCGGCATCGATCCGGTGACGCAGCCGATCCCGGTCGTACCGGCGGTGCACTACCACATGGGCGGCGTGCTGACGGATGCTGAGGGCCGCACCTCGATCGACGGTCTTTGGGCAGCCGGCGAAGTGACGTCGACCGGCGTGCACGGCGCCAATCGGCTGGCCTCCAATTCGCTGCTGGAAGCGGTGGTTTTTGCCGCCCGCATCGCCGAAAACATCAAGGGCACCCTGCCGACGCCGCAGCTTACCCAATGGGGCGACAATGCCGGCGAAAACGACGACCCGGTCACGGTCGAAGACAGCCCGCAGCTCACGATCCTGCGCAGCCTGATGAGCGACTGCGTCGGCGTGGTGCGCACGCGCGAAAGCCTGTTGCGGGCGATCCGCGAAATTTCGGCGCTCGAGCGCGACAACACCCGCATGCGCTTCACCAACATCATCACCACCGCCAAGCTGATCGCCGTCGGCGCCCTTCGCCGCACCGAGAGCCGTGGTGGCCACTACCGCGCCGATTGCCCGACGGAACAGCCGGAATGGCGGCGCAGAACCTACCTGACGCTTGCGGAAGCGAACCGTCTGGCGGCCGACGTCGCGGAAGCCGAAACGGCCTGAGCATGGCGCGCAATAGTCACTTGAGAATAGAGACAGGACCAACGACCAGATGACTGCAGCCCTTCGCCCCGAACTGCCCGCCCTCATGGTCGAGGATCAGGTGCGTGCCGCCTTGCTCGAAGATCTCGGTCGCGCCGGCGACATCACCACCCTGTCGACGATCGGGCCGGAACTGTCGGCAACGGCTGGCATGAACGCCCGCGATCCCGGGGTGATTGCCGGGCTTGAGCTGGCGCGGACAGCGTTCCGCTTCGTCGATCCGTCCATCGTCTTCGAGGCTCTGGTTTCGGACGGAGATCGTGTGACACCGGGAACGGCGATTGCCCGCATCTCTGGTCGCGCCCGCGGGCTTCTGTCGGCCGAGCGCGTTGGCCTGAACTTCCTCATGCATCTCTCGGGCATTGCCACCTACACCGCGAAATTTGCCGACGAGATTGCCCACACGCGCGCAAAGGTCTGCTGCACCCGCAAGACGATCCCTGGCCTGCGCGCGCTGGAGAAATACGCCGTGCGTCTCGGCGGTGGCTCCAATCATCGCTATGGCCTCGACGACGCCGTGCTGATCAAGGACAATCACATCGCCGTCTCCGGCGGCGTTGCCGGCGCCGTCCATGCGGCGCGCGCCTATTGCGGTCATCTGGTCAAGATCGAGATCGAGGTCGATGGCCTCGACCAGATGCGCGAGGCGCTGACTGCGGCACCGGACGTCATCCTGCTCGACAATATGGGACCGGTGCGCCTGCGCGAAGCCGTCGCCATCAACGCCGCCCATTGGCAGCTTGGCGACGAGGCCTATGCCGCAGACCCGCGGCGCACGCGCCTGGAAGCTTCCGGCAACGTCAGGATCGACACGGTACGTGCCATCGCCGAGACCGGCGTCGACTATATCTCGACCTCCAAGATCACCATGGCCGCTCCGACGCTCGACATCGGTCTGGACGTAGCGATCAAGCACTGAGGCGCTCCGACGCGTAAGCGCCGCGATAATGCTTGAAGCGCGCCGCATAGGGCCCTGAATCGATTCCGGTTTAAGGAGTTGTTTAGTGGCCGTCGGCGCAGTTGAGGCCGACGCTAGCGCTGCATGATGAAGGGGCAGACGACGCGTTTGTCGATGGTGATCTCCGTGCCGCAGTCATAGCGACAGATCTTGAACTGCCCTCGCATGTCCTGGCCGTTGAGGTTGCAGATCGTCACCTGGCCGCGGCCCATCTGGTTGTTCTTGAAATAGTCGGGGATCGCCTTGTTCCCCTGCGGGTTCGGCAGGAGAGGCTGGTCCGTCAGGAGGCTGGTGAGCAGCGCAAGCGCAAGCAGCATGTGTTCTTCCCTAAAGCATTTCCAGAAAAAGTGCGGAGCGATTTTCCGTTCGGAAATGCGTTAAAACAAAGAGGTAGAGTGCTTCTTTGACTCCGTTTCAACCGGAAGCGCTCTAGCCGGCCACAGAGCCGGCACCATATCCAATTGAACGAATGTAGCGCGCATTGGCCGAAGTGTTAGATGCAGTCCGCACATTAAACCCGCCGCAACGATGTCATCGCCAGCATAAATCCCCAGTCGTTTCTGCCTGCGCGTTTCATGCGGAGGATGAGCGGCCGCCCACCTTGAGGCCGGGTGCGGGCCGTTCGTCGAGGATTTGCCGGCGGAAGCGGAACAGCGCCGCAGGCCTGCCGCCGGTCGACGCCAGCGTCATGCCGGTCGGCTCGACCAGCTCCGCACCTTCGACCAGACGCCGAAAATTCTGCTTGTGCAGGTGGCGGCCGGAAATGGCCTCTACCGTTGCCTGCAGATCGGTGAGGGTGAATTCGGGCGGCATCAGTTCGAAAATGACCGGCCGATATTTGATCTTGCCGCGCAGGCGGGCGATCGCCGTTGCGACGATGCGGCGGTGGTCGTGGCGCATGGCCTGCCCGGCGGCAGCGTTGTCCTGCTCCCGGCTGCGGCCGTCAATCACCGCTTCGCGCACGAGACCGGCCTCGTAGAGCAACTCGTAACGCTCCAGCACCCGTTCCTCGTCCCAGGGGAAATCGTCGAGGCCGAAGGCAAGCCGGATGCGTGCGCGCCGCTGCGCGCTTGGCGCCATGCGCTCGTCGTCTGATGTGGCAAGCTCCCACCGCGAGAGCGCGGGCAAAATCAGCTGGTCGAGGATGGCAGGGCGGCCCTGCCGCCAATCCTCCCACGGCAGGTAGCCGTACCAGTCGCGCCAGTGCGCGCCGGCCTCGGCCAACCGCTCGGTGTTCTCGGTATCGGTTCGCGTCAGGGCGAGATAGCCGACCGAGACCATGTGCTTGCCTTCTTCGCCCGGCAGGCGCTGCCGTCCGCGGTCGCCGAAGGTGTAGAGCTGCTCGATATAGCCGAGCTTGAGCGCCGTGCGTTTTTCCACGCGGTCGCGCAGACTGGTCTCGAAGGTGCGGTGAAGAGCAGGGTCGAAGGGGCCGAAGGGCAGGCTGTCCCTCGCGTCGCCATCCGCCTCGTTGACGGCCAGGATGCGCGGGCTGCGGCTGACGACGGCAACGATGGCCGCGTTGAGACCGATTTCGACGGTGACGGCCCGCATCTCAGTCGCCAACATTGGCTCCCTCGGCTACAAGCGGCAGCACGAAGGGAACATTGCCGTCCGTGTCCGCACCGCGGCCGATCGAGCGTACGGCAGCGACCAGCCGCCCGCCGCGCGACAAGACAGTGTCGCCGATTTCGACAAGCCGCGTATTCGGCGTCGCATAGGGAGAGGCGAACCGCAGCCGCTCGACCAGTTCTCGGTCGTCCTGCTCAGGCTCCACCGCAAGGGCGGCGATAAGGGCAGCGGCCGGCGACCTCGAAACGCCCATCCAGCAATGAACGAGCATCGGCCGCGAACGGTCCCAGCCCTTGGCGAAGACGACGATCTGCTGGACGTGCTCTTCCTGCGGAGCGATGAGCCCACCGGTACCGGCGAAGCTGATATCGTTCATTCCCAGCGTCAGGTGCCGCGCCTTGGCAATGACGGCCGGACGGTGGAAGTCCTGGCCCTTGGCGACCAGGCTCAGCATCTCGGTGCAGCCGTGGCGCACAGCCATCTCGGCGATGCGGGCAAGCGGCGATACGACGATCTGGGGCATCTCAGGCATCCACCTTCGCAGCGGCGCGTTCCGCCTCGAGCGTGGCAAAACGCTCGGTAAACAGACGCTGGGCCTCTATGGCCGGCAGGGGGGCGATCAGCAGGCTGTCGCGGGTGATGCCGCGCGGCTGCCCGAAGAACTTTCGCGCCTCCTCGGTCGAAAAGCCGGCAAGCGCAGTCGCCTCGAAATAGGCGGCAATATGATCTGCCTTCTTGATCCGGTCCTTCAGATCCTTGGCGCAATGGGCAGGCAGACCGAAGCGCAGGTGAATGGCGCTTTCCAGCCTCTTTTCGACCAGCTTGTAGCCGCCGCCGACCACGGCCTTGAAGGGGGAGATCATATCGCCGATCACATACTCCGGGGCGTCATGCAGCAGCGCCATCAGGCAGTCGTCGGCGTTGCACTTGTAGCTCCGGCGAAAGATGTCCTCGACGATGAGGCTGTGCTGGGCGACGGAGAAGGCGTGGTCCCCGGCCGTCTGGCCGTTCCACCGGGCAACGCGGGCAAGACCGTGGGCGATGTCGGTGATCTCGACATCGAGCGGTGACGGGTCGAGCAGGTCGAGCCGCCGGCCGGAGAGCATGCGCTGCCAGGCGCGTGCCGAGGTCACGCGCTTGCCTCGTCGGCGGTGGTTGGGAAGGCAAGCCCGGTCCATTCCGGCAGGGTCAACGTCACAGTCACGTCGCCCGCGAGCAGGTCGACGCCGTTGGCCATCGCTTCGCCGGCCTTATCGATGCGCACGATCGCGAGGGCCGAAGTGCCACGCACTGTGCCGAGCGTGCCGATCGACTTGCCGTCTGCCGTTATCGCTGTGCCGGTCGGCGGGAGCGCCGATGCACCGGCGACGATTACGACGCGACGGCGCTGCGTGCCGCGGTGCTGCATGCGCGAAACCACTTCCTGACCGACATAGCAGCCCTTGCGGAAGGAGAGCGCACCATTCTTGTCCATTAGCACATCATGCGGGAAGGCGTCCTGCAGCGCATAATCGGGGCCGGAAACGGCAATGCCGGAGACGATCCGGAGTTGGTCGAGGTCGGCATTAGAGGCTGAGTCCGCTTCGCTCTCACCATAGAAGCGGAAAACGGTGGCGCCGGCCTTCTCGAAGCGGTGGTCGCGAAATCCCTCGGCCAGCGGCTCGTCGAAGGCAATGACAGTGGGTGTGGAGGTGTCGAGCGACAGGGTCACCGCCGAGCGCAGCTTGTACATGGTCAGCCGCTTCAGAAGCGCTTCGGCCTGATCCGCAGTCGTTTCCAGCCTGAAGCCGTCGCCGTCGCGGGAAATCATGAAATCGAACAGGATCTTGCCCTGCGGCGTCAGCAGCGCGCCTGGCCTCGCCTCGTCAGGGGCGAGGGCATCGAGATCGGTGGTGATCAACCCCTGGAGAAGATCTTCCGCATCCTTGCCGGAAACGGAGACGATCGCGCGGTCGTCGAGGCGAACTCTGGGCATGGCTCGATTCCTGTTCACATTGCCGAACAGGTAGGATGTTCAGGGATGAACGGCAAGCGTATCGCCGGCGCTTAGAGCACTTCATCTTTAAACGGAAGCAATTCTGTTGGCTCAAAACGGCCGTTCCACACGAAGGATGGCGCTGAGCGATGCGGATCCATCGGGCAAGCCATCCGACACAGTGGGCGGCCGTTTTCAGCCAACCCTAAGGGCCGGATGAATTTCGGCCATTACCGGCGGCGGCCGTCTCGACCGCAGCTTCTGCTGCGCTCTTTGCCAGCCGCCTTGGTCCTGGCCGAAATTCCTTCCGGCAGAATGCTTCTGTTTAAAGATGAAGTGCTCTAGTCGCCGGCGATGAAAAATTTCCACTTCCCGTCGGGCATGATGCCGACACGATAGAAGTTGTAACTGCCGAATTCTTCCATGTCCGCGAAATCGCCTGCCGTCACCAGCCGGAAGAGGTCGACTTTCTCAGGGGCGGTCAGCGAGGCCAGCGGCTTTTCGGCGAAATAGGGCCAGACATAGGCTTCCTGTGGCGTACCTTTGTCGACCTGGACGAAGCTGGTCGAAAGAACGTCGAGCAGGATTGCCAGGATCTCGACGCCATCCTGGTCGCCCGACAGGCTTTTCAGGATCGCGATCGGATCTTCATCGGCGCTGACGCCAGTGACCTGGGTCTGGGTCGGGCCTTTGCCGAGCAGGGGCCGCAGCCGCTCGATATCGCCGGAGGCAGCCGCCTCGACGATCAACTCGCGCATGCGCGCCACAGGCGCCGGTATCTTGGAGACGTCGCTGAGCACTTCTACGGGTTCGACCGTCTTCGGCTCTTCGGCGGCCTGATCTTCCTTCGTTATGGTAACCGTCTTTTTGATCAGCGGGTCCGGCATCGGGATTTCGAGCGGGAGCTTTTCTTCCTGATCCGGTTCGTCGTCCACAGGTTCGGCTGGCGGAGGAGGAGTATTCTGGTCGCTTGCGACTGCGTTGGGCGCTTCCTGCAATTCGCTGAGCGCGAATGCGGGCGACATCATAACCGGAACGCAGAGAGCGACACCGGCCAGAAGCAGCGTAACAAGGCGAACCGGAGAGGTCCGGTTGGCATGGTTCCGGCTCATAAGGGCAGTCCTGATATTACTGAAGCGAGCGTTGGGGCGAAAATTCACCGGCGAGCATGCGCTCGCGAAGCGAATTGAGCATCGCTTCCGCACCTTCTTCACCATGAAGCCGAACGGTTTCCCGCATGGCTAGAGCGATGGCCGCATCGGCGATGATTTCTGGCTCGATGCCATCAGCCATGCCGTCCGCCCAGGCCTCGTTCTGGTGTTCCAGCGCTGCCTGCATTTTCTCGTGGACGATCATGTCATCGATGTCGGTCAGGCTTGGTTCCATCATTCGTTCCATGCGACTTCCATTGCTGCAAGTGGCTCACTTTAACGTCGTCCGGCTGAACCCCAACTGAACGACTGTGACCCGGTTGTCACTTCTTACCACTCTCTTAACGAACTTAGCAGCCTTTTCCCGAAACGACACGGGGTCGTGAGAAAAGAGGTTAATTTATTGCTAATTTCCAAAGCGAGCGACGATTTCTGACGCAAGTGTTGCTCCTTCGGCACGATATCGCTGTTCCGCGACGATCGCCGGCTGCGTGCAGGTCGTGTAGACAGAGGCAAAGGTGCGATACCCCCGGTTGAAGGCGGCGGTCATCCGCTCGCGCCTTTTTTCCTCGTTGGCCGTTTCCTTGTCGATCAGCTGCTGCATCGAGCGCCGCCAGACATCCTCGGGCTCTTTTACGCAGAGATTGCGCAGATAATGGACCGATCCAAGCACCTCGGCGAGGCGAATCAGCCGTTGGTCATAGGGTGTCGGCTTCTCCTCGACGACAGCAGGTGCGGGTGCTTGCGTCTGCGTCTTGTCCTGCGGAGGTGCAGCCGTCTTCTGCGACGCAGCGGCCGTCGCCGTGGCAAGCAGCAGTGTTGTCACAGTCAGGCGGATGATGGTCGGGCCGAATGTCATCATCCCTTCAAGTCCGAATCGACGGCTGTTTCAAGGCATCCGCCCGTCTTTGCGTTGGCTGCAGCCTGGGCGGCCAGTTTTTCCACGCATTCGCGAACACTGTCGGGAATGGGAAGCGCAAAGATCTTGTCCGGCGTGAACCATCCGAGGCCGGCTGCGTCGTCGCTGGCAACAGCGACAGCCTTCGCGTCCGCCTGCGCCTTGAAGACGGAGAGGAAGAAATGCCGACCCTCGGATTCTTTGCCCGGCAGATCGTAGGTTTCAAACAGCACGGGGTTGTCGGCACAAATGCCGGTCTCTTCCTGCAATTCGCGCAGGGCCGTCTGCTCCGGCGTCTCTCCCGGCTCGGCCCGGCCGCCGGGAAAAGCGTACATGTCGGCCGACGGCGGATTGGCGCGCCGCACAAGCAAGTAGCGGCCATCGCGTTCGAGAATGACGGAGGAGGCGAGTTCGGGCTGTTTCGGCATGATGGAATCAATTTCGATCGGTATCGTTGACCCATCCTACGTGAAGTGCCACATCCATGTCATGTGCGGACGTTTTGCGCTGACGGCGACCCCGGAAGAATTGATGGAGCTGTTCGGCCTGCTGGAAAGCGACGACTTTCCGGTGCGCTTCAATATTGCGCCGACGCAGCCGATCATCGTCGTGGTCGCCGCGGATCGCGCCGGGCCGGGCAGCAATCTGCCGGAGCGCAAGGCCCTTCTCGTTCGCTGGGGCTTCACGCCCGGCTGGGTCAAGGACCCCAGGGACTTTCCGCTGCTGATCAATGCCCGTGCCGAGACGGCGATCGAAAAGGCATCGTTTCGCGCCGCGATGCGCCATCGGCGCGTTCTCGTCCCGGCATCCGGCTTCTATGAATGGCATCGCCCCGCAAAGGGCAGCGGCGAGGCGTCGCAGGCCTATTGGATCCGTCCTCGAAAAGGGGGCATCGTCGCCTTTGCCGGCCTGATGGAGACCTGGTCTTCCGCCGATGGCTCCGAAGTCGACACTGCTGCAGTGCTCACCACCAGCGCCAATCCCGCGATTGCCCCCATACATGACCGCATGCCGGTGGTGATCCAGCCGGAAGATTTCGCCCGCTGGCTGGATTGCAAGACGCAGGAGCCGCGCGACGTCCTCGATCTGATGGTGCCGGCGTCGGAGGATTATTTCGAAGCGATCCCTGTATCCGACAAGGTCAACAAGGTGGCGAATGCGGGGGCCGATATCCAGGAGGCGGTCATCCCGCAACTGGTGCCGAAAGCGCCCGTGAAGGACGACAAGAACGGGGACAAGCCCGACGACGGGCAGATGTCCCTATTCTGAATCTCATGGGTACTTAGGCCGTCTGCTTCTTCAGCTTGGCGGTGGGCTTTGCCTTCACCTGCAGGGCAGCGGCCAGCACGGCCTTGAGACCAAGCGGACGGTACTGTTGAACCAGATCGGCGGGTGTCTTGGCGATGTCGGTGGTCTTGGCGGTCTTCACGTGCATGCACTCCTTGATGCTTTTCCTGGACCGGAAACGCCTCGTTCTCGCTTGCCTACTGCATGTTTCCTTAAATCGTATCCGATTCAAGGATAAGAACATGCAGCAATTCAAAGGGCTACAGCGACCTTGGCGCGTCCGATAAGACGCGCGGCGCTGTAGGCGACAACGACGCTCCTCCTCATTTTCTCCGGAGACAGGAACCGTGGCGCAGGGCCAAGCTGCACCGCGAATCTCTTTCCCGCGTGGCGATCCCAGATAAGCCAAATCGTGACAAATCCATGACCATGCCTCAGCTTGGATAGTTGGCTGTGCTTCGCATGCGGCTCACCACTTGACCGGCGCCATGCGACGCGCGATAAGTGTGGCCATGAAAACGGTTACCTGCATTATCTGCCGGAAGATTATTCGCTAGCGCTTCGCTGGCCTGGCCGTTTTCGTCTCCCGAAATCCAAGATGACAAACGTGCGGGCCTCCCGGGCGCCGTATTTCTGACGGTCGCATGCGTATTGGAGATTTGGAATGGGCGGAGTGCCGACACTTAAGCTGTACAACACGCTGACGCGGGAGAAGGTCGATTTCCGGCCGATCGATCCTGACAATGTCCGCATGTATGTCTGCGGCCCGACCGTCTACGACTATGCCCATATCGGCAATGCGCGTCCGGTCATCGTTTTCGATATCCTGTTCCGGCTGCTGCGCCATGTCTATGGGCCGCAGAGGGTGACCTATGTTCGCAACATCACCGACGTCGACGACAAGATCAACGCGCGGGCCCTGCGCGACTATCCCGGCCTGCCGCTGAACGAGGCGATCCGGCATGTGACCGAGAAGACCGAGACGCAGTTCCTCGAAGACGCCAAGTCGCTCGGCTGCCTTGATCCTGATGTCGAGCCGCGCGCCACCGACAATATTCCGCAGATGATCGACATCATCGACAAGCTGATTGCCAAGGGCCATGCCTACAAGGCCGGTGGCGAGGTGCTGTTCGATACCAGATCGATGCCGGATTACGGGCAGCTTTCCAAGCGCAATCTCGACGAGCAGCAGGCCGGTGCCCGCGTCGCCGTCGAGGTGCACAAGAAACACCCGGGCGATTTCGTGCTCTGGAAACTCTCGGCCGACAACGAACCGGGCTGGGAAAGCCCATGGGGCAGGGGGCGTCCGGGCTGGCACATCGAGTGCTCGGCCATGAGCGGGCGTTATCTGGGCGAGGTCTTCGATATCCACGGCGGCGGGCTCGATCTCATCTTCCCGCACCACGAGAACGAGATTGCCCAGTCGCGTTGCGCTCACGGCACGGATGTGATGGCGAATGTCTGGATGCACAACGGCTTCCTGCAGGTCGAAGGCCGCAAGATGTCGAAGTCCGAAGGCAACTTCGTCACCATCTACGAATTGCTGCACACCGAAAAATTCGGCGGCCGGAAGTGGCCGGGCGACGTGCTGCGCCTTGCCATGCTGATGACCCACTACCGCGAGCCGATCGATTTCTCGATCAAGCGCCTGGAGGAGGCCGAGCATCTGCTGTCGAAATGGCCGGTGCCGGGCGACGCCAAGGGCGAGGTCGATCCGGCCATCGTTACGGCGCTGTCCGACGACCTGAACACGGTGGCGGCGGTTCAGGCGCTGCATGCGCTGGCGCAGAAGACCGCCAGCGATCCAAGCCTGAGGGGCAGCTTTGCCGCCAGCGCGTCGCTGCTCGGCATCGTGCCGCAGGCGGTCGAACTCGACGAGGCCGTCGTGCACGAAGTCGATGGCCGCGTCAGGGCACGTCTCGAATTGCTGAAGGCCAAGGATTTCGCTGCGGCCGACAGAATCCGTGACGATCTGCTCGCCCAGGGCATCCAGTTGAAAGACGGCAAGGACCCGGCGACTGGCGAGCGCCTGACGACCTGGGAAGTGAAGCGATGAAGACGGCCTGCCATCCCCTATTGCCCTTGGATGCCGACGGTGTCCGGGCAGGGGACGGCGGTCGCAGCTTGACGGCATGAGGAGAGGCGCATGAAGGAGGAGTTCGTGCAATGATCGATCATACTGGTATCTCGGTTGCGGATTTCGACAAGGCGAAGTCGTTCTACGACGGGGCGTTTGCGCCGCTTGGCGCCTCCCTCCTGATGATGGTGCCGGCCGAGCACACCGGCGGCGTCAAGGTCGGCGGTTACGGTCGCGAACGTCCGGTCTTTTGGTTGCATGAGGCGGCCGCAGGTCCGGGCAGGCACTATGCTTTTACCGCACGCAGCCGCAGCGAAGTCGATGCCTTCTACGACGCAGCTCTTTCTGCCGGCGGCCGCGACAATGGCAAGCCGGGACTGCGCCCGCACTACCACCCGGATTATTATGCCGCCTTCGTCTTCGATCCCGACGGCAACAACATCGAGGCGGTCTGTCATGTGTCGACTTGAGGAGACGTTGCGATGAGTCTCGACAACAGGCCGTATCATACCGGCGGCTGCCAATGTGGTGCCGTGCGTTTCCGCGTCGAGGGCGTTCTCGGCGACGCTTCCGTCTGCCATTGCCGCATGTGCCAGAAGGCGAGCGGAAACTTCTATCTGCCGTTGGTGTCGGTGCGTGGCGCTACCGTCAACTGGACGCGTGGCGAGCGCAAACGCTTCCAGTCGTCCAATTTTGGCTGGCGTGGATTTTGCGGTGATTGCGGCACGCCTCTAACCTATGAGGCGCCCGATGGCATGGCGCTGGCGATTGCTGCCTTCGACGAACCTCAGGGGATCGTGCCGACAATCCAGTGGGGCATCGAGGCTAAGCTGCCCTATGTCGATCAAGTGCCTGAATTGCCGGGGGAGGAGACGTTGGCCGATGCCGACGCCGTGGCATTCCTTGCCGATCTCGTTTCCTACCAGCATCCTGATCATGACACCGAAACCTGGCCCCCGGAGGACGAGAAATGACCGATACAGTGCGAACAGGCGGATGCCAGTGCGGCGCGGTCCGTTTCCGCATTCGGGGACAACTCGGCCGTCCGTCGATCTGCCATTGCCGCATGTGCCAGAAGCAGTTCGGCGCCTTCTTCTCGGCGCTGGTGACAGCGCCGACGGATGGCGTCGAGTGGACGCGCGACGAGCCGAGCTACTTCCAATCCTCGGTCAATATCGATCGTGGTTTCTGCCCGAAATGCGGCACGCCGATGATCTACCGCCATCCCGGCGGCATGGAAATCGCCATCGGCACGTTCGATGATCGCAGCGATCTGGCCCCGCAGATACAGGTTAATTATGCCTCGCGGCTCCCCTGGGTCGAGACCATCTTCGACCAGCCGGTGCTGACGGATCCGGATTTCTATAGCAGGCAGGAGAGTGTCATTTCCTTCCAGCATCCCGATCACGACACCGAGCAGTGGCACCAACCGGGAGTGTTCCGATGACGATTTCGCGCATCTTTACCGGCGGCTGCCAGTGCGGAGCGATCCGCTACCGCGCCGAAGGCGTGCTGGCGGATGCGCATATCTGTCACTGTCGCATGTGCCAGAAGGCCGCCGGCAATTATTTCATGCCGCTCGCCAACATCGCGCGCGACAATTTCGACATCACCCGCGGGCAACCCTCATGGTTTCGCTCCTCGCATCTGGTGCGCCGCGCCTTCTGCCACGATTGCGGAACGCCGCTCTTCTATGACATGCCGGACGAGGATTTCCTCAACATCGTGCTCGGCTCGCTCGATGATCCAGACGATCTGCCACCGGTTTATCAGTCTGGGGTAGAATCGCGCATGGTTTGGTTCTCGCGGCTTGCGAAGCTTCCCGAAAGGCAGACCGACGACGGCACCGAGCTTTCCGCCACCCGGCACCTGCTCGTGCTCGAAACGAACCGCCAGCATCCCGATTACGATACGGTGCACTGGCCACCGATGAGAGACTGAAGATGACTGCTCAATTGCGTACGCTCTACCCGGAAATCGAACCCCATGCGTCGGGTCACGTCGACGTCGGCGACGGTCATTCGGTCTATTGGGAACGGGTAGGAACGCCAGGCGCAAAACCGGCGGTGTTCCTGCATGGCGGGCCGGGCGGCACGATCTCGCCCAACCATCGCCGGCTGTTCGATCCCAAGCTTTACGACGTGACGCTGTTCGACCAGCGCGGTTGCGGCATGTCGAAGCCGCATGCGGAGATCGAAGCCAACACCACCTGGCACCTCGTCGCCGATATCGAACGTCTGCGCGAGATGGCAGGGGTCGAGAAATGGCTGGTGTTCGGCGGCTCCTGGGGATCGACCCTGGCACTCGCCTATGCGGAAAAGCACCCGGGTCGGGTGACGGAACTGGTGCTGCGCGGCATCTATACCCTGACCAAGGCCGAGCTCGACTGGTACTATCAGTTCGGCGTCTCGGAGATGTTTCCGGACAAATGGGAGCGGTTCATCGCGCCGATCCCGGAGAATGAGCGGCACGAGATGATGCGTGCCTATCACCGGCGCCTGACCAGCGACGACAGGGCGACGCGTTTGGCAGCTGCCCGGAGCTGGAGCATATGGGAAGGTGAGACGATCACGCTGCTTCCGGAACTGTCGACCAGCGGCCGTTTTGAGGAGGACGAGTTTGCCGATGCCTTCGCGCGCATCGAGAACCACTTCTTCGTCAATGCCGGCTGGATGGACGACGGCCAATTGCTGCGGGATGCCCATCGTCTGCATGGCATCCCCGGCGTGATCGTCCAGGGCCGCTACGACATGCCATGCCCGGCAAAATATGCCTGGCAGTTGCACAAGGCCTGGCCCGAGGCTGAGTTCCACCTGATCGAGGGGGCAGGGCACGCCTATTCCGAACCCGGTATCCTCGACCGGTTGATCCGCGCCACTGACAAATTCGCCGGCAAGACCGAATAACGACTGAGCATTATTGGAAACGAGCCATGACCAGGGAACGCATCTACCTCTTCGACACGACGCTACGGGACGGGCAGCAGACGCCCGGCATCGACTTTTCCGTCGAGGACAAGATCGCGATTACCACCCTGCTCGACGATTTCGGCATGGACTATGTCGAAGGCGGCTATCCCGGGGCAAACCCGACCGATACGGAGTTCTTCAAGCGCAAGCGCACGAAGAAGGCCTCCTTCGTCGCCTTCGGCATGACCAAGCGCGCTGGCGTTTCCGCCTCGAACGACCCGGGCCTTGCCGCCCTGCTCGAAGCAAACACCGACGCGATCTGTCTCGTGGCCAAGAGCTGGGATTACCACGTGGCGGTGGCGCTCGGCTGTTCCAACGAGGAAAACCTCGACAACATCCGGGCTTCCGTCGCAGCCGTTGTCGGCGCCGGCCGCGAGGCCATGGTCGACTGCGAGCATTTCTTCGACGGCTACAAGGCGAACCGCGCCTATGCGCTTGCCTGTGCGCAGACTGCCTTCGAAGCGGGCGCACGCTGGATCGTGCTTTGTGATACCAATGGCGGCACCCAGCCGCACGAGGTGCGCGAGATCGTTTCGGCTGTTATCGCCGCCGGTGTGCCCGGCGCCAGTCTCGGCATCCACGCCCATAACGACACGGGGCAGGCGATAGCCAATTCGCTTGCAGCCGTCGAGGCCGGCGTCCGCCAGATACAGGGAACGCTGAACGGCATCGGCGAGCGGTGCGGCAACGCCAATCTGGTGACGCTTATCCCCACCCTCGCGCTGAAAGAGATCTATTCCAGCAGGTTCGAAACGGCGATCGATTCCGACCGCCTGCAGGAACTGACGAAGCTCTCGCATGCTTTCGACGAACTATTGAACCGCTCGCCGGACATGCAGGCGCCCTATGTCGGTGCCTCGGCCTTTGCCACCAAGGCCGGCATTCACGCCTCGGCGCTTCTGAAGGATCCACGCACCTACGAGCACATCGCCCCTGAAAGTGTCGGCAATCTGCGCAAGGTCATGGTGTCCGACCAGGGCGGCAAGGCGAACTTCATCAACGCGCTGAAGCGGCGGGGGATCGTGGTTGGCAAAGACGATCCCAAGCTCGACAAGCTGATCGCGATCGTCAAGGAGCGCGAGGCGACCGGTTATGCCTATGAGGGCGCCGATGCGAGTTTCGCGCTGCTGGCCAGCCGCATCCTCGGGACGGTGCCGGATTTCTTCCACGTCGAAAGCTTCCGGGTGATGGTCGAACGTCGGTTCGACGCCAACGGTCATCTGAAAACCGTGTCGGAAGCGGTCGTCAGGGTCGTCGTCGATGGCGAAACCATGATGTCGGTGGCCGAAGGCCACGGGCCGGTCAATGCGCTCGATCTGGCCCTGCGCAAGGACCTCGGCAAATACCAGTCGGAGATCGAAGACCTGGAGCTTGCGGACTACAAGGTCCGTATCCTCAACGGCGGGACCGAGGCGATCACGCGCGTTCTGATCGAATCGACCGATGGCACGGGCGCGCGCTGGTGGACGGTCGGCGTCTCCGACAACATCATAGATGCCTCGTTCCAGGCGTTGATGGACAGTATCATTTTCAAGCTGTTGAAGAATCGCGACCATGTCGGACTGATCGCCGCCGAGTAAGCGCCTGCTTCAGGTGAGGGAGAGCATAGGCACCCCGCTGGGCGTCGTTGCTCTTGCCTAAAGTATGAGCAAAATTCACCATCCGTTCACGGAAATGAATTGGTGCATTGATGGTCATTGGAGTACGACGCCCCATGGAAGGGTTCGTCGGCCGGTAAGGCTGCACCTTCGATTGCGACCGGAGCGGGCGTCATCGCCAAGACAGCCTCCGGCGACTACATCAGGAAAAATGTCATGGCCGAGCCGAACGCGAAAGTACCCGCAGAAAACACCGATTCCGCCAAGGGCTTCGCCTTTGCGCTCACGGCCTATCTGCTCTGGGGATTCCTGCCTTTCTTCATGAAGGCGATCGCCCATATCCCGGCGCCGGAAGTGGTTGCGCACCGCATCGTCTGGTCGGTTCCGCTCGCGGGCCTCGTGCTGGTGTGGCTTGGGCGCACGGAAGACGTCAAGGTCGCCCTTCGTTCACCGCGCATGTTGCGCATGGCGGCTCTCACTGCCGTGCTCATCACCATCAACTGGGGTATCTATGTCTGGGCGATCGGTGCTGGTCGCGCGATCGAGACGGCGCTCGGCTATTACATCAATCCGCTTTTCTCGATTTTCCTCGGCGCTCTGTTGCTGAAGGAAAAGCCAAGCCCGGCGCAGATGGTGGCGATCGCGCTGGCCGCTGCCGCCGTTGGCGTACTCGCCTTCGATGCCGGCGGTCTGCCCTGGGTGTCGATCGGGCTCTGCCTCTCCTGGGGCTTCTACGCCTTTTTCCGCAAGACGCTGCCGATCGGGCCGAACCAGGGCTTCTTCCTCGAAGTGCTGCTGCTCAGCGTTCCAGCGATCGGCTACATCATCTGGCTCGAGGCGACCGGCCAAGGGCACTTCGGCGACACGGGCATGACTGACGTGCTGTGGCTGATGTCCTGCGGCATTGTCACCGCGATCCCGCTGATGATCTATGCCAATGGCGCCAAGCTGCTGCGGCTGTCGACCATCGGCATCATGCAGTATATCGCGCCGACGATGATCTTCCTGATTGCCGTCTTCGTCTTCCACGAGCCTTTCGGCACCGCAAAGCTGATCGCCTTCGCACTGATCTGGGCCGCATTGGTTATTTATTCCGGCGCCATGCTGGCACAGAGCCGCGCCCGTCGCGCCGAACAGGTCAGCCCGGCCGAATAAGACACTACAGCGCCGCGCGTCGTGTTAGACGCGCAAAGGCCGCTGTAGCACTTTGAATTGCTGCATGTTTTTATCCTTAAATCGAATGTGATTTAAGAAAACATGCAGTAGGCAAGAATGGAAAAAGGCGCGTCCGTCAGGCGCGCCTTTTCTGATTTTGGGGGTGTAACACAGGCCTAAAGGCGGGAGATGATCTCGGCTTCGCCTTCGCGGCCGTTTGCGCCGCTAGCGGCCGCAAGGATCGCCGGCACGATGTCCTCGGCCTTGTCGACGACAAGCGGCTGGACGAGGTGGGCCGTGTGAACGAAGCCTTCAGCGCGCATGTGCTGCAGCAGGTCCAGCATCGGCTTCCAGAAATCGTTCATGTTGCCGAAGACCATCGGCTTGCGGTGACGACCGAGCTGCGCCCAGGTCATGATCTCGACGATCTCTTCCAGCGTGCCGATGCCGCCCGGCAGGGCGACAAAGGCGTCCGCCCGCTCGAACATGGTGTGCTTGCGCTCATGCATGTCGGCGGTGACGATCAGCTCGTTGAGCTGGCCGAGCGAATGGCGCGTCGCTTCCTTGTCCATCAGGAATTCCGGGATGATGCCGGTGACCTCGCCGCCATTGGAAAGCACGCCGCTGGCGACCGCTCCCATGATGCCGCGCGTGCCGCCGCCATAGACCAGACGCAGGCCATGGTCGGCGATCGAGCGGCCGAGCGCGCGGCCGGCTTCCATGTAAATCGGGTCGCGCCCGGGCTGCGAACCACAGTAGACGCAGATGGATCGAATCGTGCTGGTTTCAGTGCTCATCCGGTCAAAAAGCATTGCAGCGCAGCAAGGGTCAAGAAAAATGAGGGGAAAGCTTGGTTCGCGGCGCCTGCAGCAGGGGCGGCTGCTTGTCTGCTACACTAGGAAACGCTAGCAATTTCAGGGATCGATTGAAGAAATTGGGCGGGTAGCTCGCAGTTGCGCTATAATGACCGCGCAAGCCCCGCGCCTTAGGCCGATGAGAGGGCATGCGCGGAGCGTCGCTCCGCTCCTGTGGAGAGTGGCATGATCAAGAACAAGGCCGGCTGGGTGGCCCTTACTGTCCTTGCGGCAGCAACAGCGTTGATGGTTTTTGTAGTTCAACCGAATTTGCGTGACGGCAAGGAAGCCTCGGCCGATGGCACGGCAAACGCTCCGGCCCAAACCGGTGACGCGGCATCGTCGACCGGCGGGCCTCAGCCCACTTCGGACTCGGCGAAGTCCGATGACGCCAGCAAAATGGCGGAGCCGCAACAGGCGGCAAGCGCCGCTGACGCGAAATCACCGGTCGAGGATGCATCTATTCCCGGTTTTGACGTGCTGCGCGTCGAGCCCGATGGTTCGACCGTTGTTGCCGGCCACGCCGCACCCGGTTCCAAGCTGGAAATCCTCAACGGCGCGACGATCGTCGGAACGGCTGATGTCGGCGTGACCGGCGATTTCGCCGCCGTCTTCGACAAGCCGCTTCCGGCCGGGGACTACCAGCTGACCCTGCGCGCGGTCGGCGAAGACGGCGTTGCCAAGAATTCGCAAGAAGTCGCAACGGTTTCCGTTCCAAAGGACCCGACCGGCCAATTGCTTGCCATGGTCTCTAAGCCCGGCACTGCCAGCCGGCTGCTCACCACGCCTGACGCGCTGGCGGGCGTTGCGCAGACGGCTGACGCGCCTGCTTCGCAGCCGGCCGCGGCGACATCCGCCGATGTGGCGTCTGCAACGCCGCAGACGACGAGCGACGCAACGGCGGCAAAGCCAAACGGCGCTGCAGGGCTGCAGGTCACCGCCGTCGAGATCGAGGGCGCCAAGATGTTCGTCGCCGGTAGCGCAAAGCCCGGTGCCGTCGTTCGCATCTACGCGGACGACAAGCTGCTCGGCGAAATGAAGGCGGATGACAAGGGCCACTTTGTCGTAGACGGTCAGATCGACCTTGCGGTCGGCAGCCACATCATCCGTGCAGACATGTTGAGCGAGGACGCAAGCAAGGTCGTCATGCGCGCATCGGTGCCGTTCGACCGCCCGGCCGGTAGCCAGGTCGCAGCTGTTGCCGGCCCGGTTTCGGCCGCCGCGACAGCCGGCCTCGACGGGCTGCGTGCCGAAGCCGGCAAGGCGCTCGCGCTGCTGAAGGGGCTTTTCTCCAATGGCAAGGTGCCGACGGGCGAGCAACTCGCGGCAGCACGCTCAGCAAGCGAATTCGCACTGAAGTCGCTGGCCGATTTCAGGCTCGCCGACAATTCCGATCAGGCGCTCGCAGGCGAGGTCGCCCGGACAGCAAAGGCTGCTGCCGATGCGCTGGCCGTGCTGAAGGAGGCCCCGCAGGATGCCTCAAGTGTCGCTGCGGCCCTAACCAAGGTCGAAGCCTCGGTCGGTGCAATCCTTGCTGAACGCGGCAGTGTCACGCCGGCGGTTGCCAACACCATCGCATCGGGCGAGATCGCCGAGGCTTCCGGCGCGTCGAAGGTCAAGGGTGCCGGCAGCTCGATCACCAATGACGTCGCCGCTGCGCAGCCTTCCATGGCCTCGACTGAAACCCAGGCTCAGCCGGCAACGGTGGAGCAGGCGCCGCTGAAGGAAAGCAAGAGTTCCGTGATCATCCGTCGCGGTGATACGCTCTGGCAGATCTCACGGCGTGTCTATGGCGCGGGTGTTCGCTACACCACGATCTACCTCGCCAACCAGGCACAGATCGAAAACCCCGATCGCATCCGCCCTGGCCAGGTCTTCGGCGTTCCCGATCAGGCACTTTCCGATGAAGAATCGCGCGAAATTCACAAGAAGCACATGAAACACGAGCAATAGGCTGTTCATCGACATCATCGCATTGCGGCAGTGTCGACGGAGACCTATTTGTCAAAGAAGGCGGCGTCTTCAACGAGACGCCGCTTTTCATTGGATGGCGATGATGTGCCCCGATGTCCTTGCCCAAAGGTTCGAGGCGCGGAGCCGCAACTGCGCGACGCCGGTGGATTGGCATGACCGTCCGCCCGGGCGTGCGAAAGAGTGAAGGCGGATCAAGACGTGGCACCTCAGAACCAGACGAAGACGATTTCCGCCGATACGAGCAACCCGTTTCGAACCATCGTCAACCTGTGGCCCTACATGTGGCCTTCAGATCGGGCTGATCTGAAGCTTCGAGTCGTCTGGGCGACGATCATCCTGGTGATTGCCAAGGTCGTCCTCATCCTCGTTCCTTATTTCTTCAAGTGGGCGACGGATGCGCTGAACAACAAGCCGGATGCACTGGGCTTCCTGCCGCAGTTCCTGGGCGGCGCAGTCATGCTGGTGCTTGCCTATAACCTCGCGCGTTTGCTGCAGGCGGGGCTCAACCAGTTGCGCGACGCGCTGTTTGCCAGCGTCGGGCAGCATGCGGTCCGGCAACTCGCCTACAAGACCTTCGTGCATATGCACCAGTTGTCGCTGCGCTTTCATCTCGAGCGACGCACCGGCGGCCTGTCGCGCGTGATCGAGCGCGGCACCAAGGGCATCGAGACCATCGTTCGCTTCACCATTCTGAACAGTGTACCGACGCTGATCGAATTTTTGCTGACCGCCGTGATCTTCTGGTGGGGCTACGGTTTCAGCTACCTGCTGGTCACGGCCATCACCGTCTGGCTCTATATCTGGTTTACGGTCAAGGCGAGCGACTGGCGCATCGCCATCCGCCGCTCCATGAACGACAGCGACACCGACGCCAACACCAAGGCGATCGACTCGCTCTTGAACTTCGAGACCGTCAAGTATTTCGGCAACGAAGAAATGGAAGCCAAGCGCTTCGACAGATCCATGGAGCGCTATGAGAAGGCGGCGACCCAGGTCTGGACCTCGCTCGGCTGGCTCAACTTCGGCCAGGCGATGATCTTTGGCGCTGGCACGGCAGTCATGATGGTCATGTCCGCGCTCGCGGTGCAGCGCGGCGAGCAGACGCTCGGGGACTTCGTCTTCATCAACGCCATGCTGATCCAGCTGGCCATTCCGCTCAATTTCATCGGCTTCGTCTATCGCGAAATCCGCCAGGGGCTGACCGACATCGAACACATGTTCGATCTGCTCGACGTCGAAGCCGAAGTGGTCGACCGCCCGGATGCGCGGCAGCTCGCCATTGCAAACGGCGCCATCGCCTTCAAGGACGTGCACTTTGCCTATGATGCAGCGCGACCGATCCTGAAAGGCATCAGCTTCGAGGTGCCTGCCGGCAAGACCGTTGCCGTCGTCGGCCCGTCGGGGGCCGGCAAGTCGACGCTGTCGCGGCTTCTTTATCGCTTCTACGACGTGCAACAGGGCACGATCACTATCGACGGGCAGGACGTGCGCGGTGTGACACAGAAGAGCCTGCGCGCCGTGATCGGCATGGTGCCGCAGGACACCGTGCTGTTCAACGATACCATCGCCTACAACATCCGCTACGGACGCGTTTCGGCAACCGAGGAGGAGGTTGTCGCTGCGGCTGAGGCGGCACAGATCGCGACCTTCATCCAGTCGCTTCCCGAAGGGTTTCAGGCAATGGTCGGCGAGCGCGGCCTCAAGCTTTCGGGCGGCGAGAAGCAGCGTGTCGCCATCGCCCGTACGATCCTGAAGGCACCGCCGATCCTCATCCTCGATGAGGCAACTTCCGCGCTCGACACGCGCACGGAACAGGAAATCCAGTCGGCGCTCGACGTGGTTTCCCGCAACCGCACGACACTGGTTATCGCCCACCGGCTTTCGACGGTCATCAATGCCGATGAGATCATCGTGCTCAAGGATGGCGTCATCGCCGAGCGCGGCACGCACGGGGAACTGATCGATCGCGACGGACTTTATGCTTCCATGTGGAGCCGCCAGCGCGAGGCGACCCAGGCGGAAGAACAATTGAAGCGTGTGCGCGAGAGCGACGACCTCGGTATCGTCACGCGTGGCGAGCCGGCCCTATGACGGCCATGTCTTGTCGCTGATCGCGACGCGTTTTGTCGCTGTCGGGCGGGCAGCGTTGCCGCGGGCGGCATTTCGCGCTAGGTCACGTTCCACAGCAAATTTGGAGTAGAGTTCATGAGCTTGGTCAATACGGTGCGCAACACGCTGGTCCCGGTGCACAAGGAAGGCTATCGCTTCATCGCGATCTTCTTCGTCGCGTCGCTGGTGCTGGGCTTGCTGTGGGAGCCGCTGATGTGGATCGGCTTCCTGCTCACCGCCTGGTGCGCCTATTTCTTCCGTGACCCCGAGCGCATGACGCCGATCGACGACGATCTGGTGATCAGCCCGGCCGATGGCCGCGTTTCGTCGATTGCCATGGTGACGCCGCCGGAAGAGCTGGGTCTTGGTTCCGAACCGATGCTGCGCATCTCGGTCTTCATGAACGTCTTCAACTGCCACGTGAACCGTGCGCCGATGACCGGCACCATCAGCCGCATCGCCTACCGCGCCGGCAAGTTCGTCAACGCCGAACTCGACAAGGCCAGCCACGAGAACGAACGCAACGGCCTCGTCATCCAGACGAAGCATGGTGAAATCGGCGTCGTACAGATCGCCGGTCTGGTTGCCCGCCGCATCATCTGCTGGAAGTATGAAAACGGCTCGCTCGACGCCGGTGAGCGTTTCGGCCTCATCCGGTTCGGCTCGCGCCTCGACGTTTTCCTGCCTGATGGTGTCGAGCCCCGCGTCAGCCTCGGCCAGACCGCGATTGCCGGTGAAACCGTGCTTGCCGAATTCGGCTCGGCCAAGGGCCCGGTCATCAGCCGTCGCGCATAAGGAGCCCCTATGGAAGGTCCTCAACAGGAAAACCCAGCCGAACCGCCGAAAGTCGCGGGCGAGGCGAACGGTTCAAGCGATACCGGTCGCGGCCCTCGACTGCGCGAGATACCGCTGCGCCTGATGATCCCGAACATGATCACCGTGCTGGCGATCTGCGCAGGTCTCTCCGGCATTCGGCTCGCCTTCGAAAACCGCATCGAGCTCGCCGTTGCCATGGTGTTGCTTGCGGCCTTTCTCGACGGTATCGACGGTCGCGTCGCGCGCCTGCTGAAGGCGACGTCGAACTTCGGCGGCCAGATGGACTCCCTCGCCGATATCATCAACTTCGGCGTGGCGCCGGCGCTCGTTCTCTACGTCTTCATCCTGGATCAGGCCCGCTCGATCGGCTGGATTGCGGCGTTGATCTACGCGATCGCCTGCGGCCTGCGATTGGCCCGCTTCAACGTCATGGCCGAGCGCCAGTCCAAGGCAGCGTGGCAGTCGGAGTATTTCGTCGGCGTGCCTGCGCCGGCGGGTGCCATGCTGGTGCTGCTGCCGGTCTATCTCGGCCTGCTGGGCTTGGCACCTGAGCGCACCTTCGCGCTGATCGCATCGGGCTACACCGTGCTGATTGCCTTCCTGCTGGTCAGCCGTCTGCCGGTCTGGTCGGGCAAGTCGGAAAACAGCCGCGTTCGCCGCGATCTCGTCCTGCCGGTCATTCTCGTCGTCGTCTTTTATGTCGCGACGCTGATGACCTACACCTGGGAGACAATGGCGGTGACGGCGCTTGGCTACCTGATCACGCTGCCGTTCGGCGCGCGCTCGTGGCAGCGCAAGTATGGCGGCGACTGGCCCGCCCATCCCGCCCATGGCGGCGACGGCCTGCCGGGCGACAAGGTCGACTGAAGCATGTCGCAAAAGTGCGCGGCGGTTTTGCGATAACAACATGCGCAAAACGAGAGCTTAAAGCGCGGTAAGCGAATCCTACAGCGCCGCGCATCTTATTAGACGCGCGGCGCTGTAGCGCTTTGAATTGCTGCACATGCAGTAGAGATCGCGGCGCGCATTAACGCTGAATGTCAGCGCAAAATAAAAAGGCCACCGTGGAAACACGGTGGCCTTTTTGATCTCGGCTTTGTGGTGACGTCACTCCGGCAGGCGGTAGTCGACGATCTTCTTTTCGCGAACGATGTAAAGCTTGCCGGTCTCGGTCTGGTCCGGGCCGACCAGTGGCAGAAGCTCCGCCGCGACCTCGGAGGGGTGCGGCACGGTCTCCGGATCTTCACCGGGCATCGCCTGGGCGCGCATCGCGGTGCGGGTTGCGCCCGGATCGACGCTGAGGATGCGCAGCGGTAGTCGCTGTGTCTCTCCGGCCCATGTGCGGGCGAGCGCTTCGACGGCGGCCTTGGAGGCAGAGTAGGGGCCCCAGAACGGCTTGCACTTGTGGGCAGCGCTAGAGGAGAGAATGAGCGCACGTCCGGCATCGGACTTGATGAGCAACGGCTCGAGCGTGCGGATCAGGCGCCAGGTGGCATTGACGTTGATGTTCATCACCTTCTCGAACACCTTGGCCTCGACATGGCCGATCGGCGAGATGGTGCCGAGCACGCCGGCATTGGCGACCATGATGTCGAGTTTGCCCCAGCGCTCGTTGATCGCGCCGCCGAGCTTGTCGATCGCAGCCATGTCGGCGAGATCGAACGGAACGAGCGTTGCCGAGCCGCCGACCGCCTTGATCGCGTCATCCAGCTCTTCGAGGCCACCGACGGTGCGGGCGCAGGCGACGACGTGGGCGCCAGCCTTGGCGAGTTCGAGGGCCGTGAAATAGCCGATACCGCGCGATGCGCCGGTGACGACGGCGACCCGGTCTTTCAAATTGATCGTCATTTTATTGTCTGATTATCCGTTGCTGGCGAGAACCGAGAGTTTGCGGACATTGCTGGCGCCTTCCTGGTCGAGAAGGCGGGTCGGATAGTCCCCGGTGAAATAGTGATCGGTGAACTGCGGCGACTTGAGATCGCGCTTGATGCCGCCCACAGCCTCGTAGAGGCCGTCGATCGACAGGAACTCGAGCGAGTCCGCGCCAATGAAGCGGCACATGGACGCAAGGTCGGCATGCTGGTTGGCGAGCAGCTTGTCGCGGTCCGGCGTGTCGATGCCGTAGAAGTCCGGATGGAAGATCATCGGGCTGGCAACACGCACATGCACTTCGCGTGCACCGGCATCGCGGATCATCTGCACGATCTTGACCGAGGTGGTGCCGCGAACGATCGAATCGTCGACGAGCACGACGCGCTTGCCCTCGATCATCGCGCGGTTCGCCGAGTGCTTCAGCTTGACGCCGAAGGCGCGGATCTGCTGCGTCGGCTCGATGAAGGTCCGGCCGACATAATGGTTGCGGATGATGCCGAGCTCGAAGGGAATGCCGCTCTGCTGTGCGTAGCCGATTGCGGCGGGCGTACCGCCATCGGGAACCGGGACGACGACATCGGCCTCGACAGGGGCTTCCTTGGCCAGGTTCTGGCCCATGTTCTTGCGCGCCACATAGACGTTGCGGCCGCCGACGACCGAATCCGGACGGGCGAAATAGACGTATTCGAACAGGCAGAGCCGCTCCGGTTGCGGAGCCAGCGGCTTGCGCGAATCGATCGAGATCGAGCCGTCGGGCTGGATCTCGCAGATGATGATTTCGCCATTCTCCACGTCGCGCACGAACTTGGCGCCGATGATGTCGAGTGCGCAGGTTTCCGAGCAGAAGATCGGCTTGCCGTCGAGGTCGCCCATGACGAGCGGGCGGATGCCGTGCGGGTCGCGGGCGGCGATCAGCTTGGTGCGTGTCAGCGCCAGCATCGAGTAGCCGCCCTCGACCTGCGCGATCGCATCGGCGAAGCGGTCGGTGGTCGAAGCGTGCTTGGAGCGGGCGATGAGGTGGAGGACAACTTCGGTGTCGGAGGTCGACTGACAGATGGCGCCGTCCGAGATGATCTGGCGGCGCAGCGTCAGGCCGTTGGTGAAGTTGCCGTTATGGGCAATCGCGATGCCGCCTTCATGCAGCTCGGCAAAGAGCGGCTGGACGTTGCGCAGCGCCACTTCGCCTGTCGTCGAGTAGCGCGTGTGGCCGATGGACATGAAGCCCGGGAGCTTCGCGAGCGTTGCGGGATCGGTGTAGTGATCGCCGACGAGACCCATGCGCTTTTCGGTGCAGAACTGCTTGCCGTCGAAGGTGACGATACCGGCGGCCTCCTGGCCGCGATGCTGGAGCGCATGCAGGCCGAGCGCCGTCAGCGCCGCCGCATCCGGGTGCCCCAGGATGCCGAAGACGCCGCACTCTTCGTGCAGGGTATCGCCATCGAGTTCGTCATGGATTTCCGTGGATCTCAGATCGGTCATCACAGTCGCCTTTGCTCCGTGCCGGTGCGCATATCGTGATCAGGCCCGCCGTCTTCAAGCGATCTTAGCTGAAAACGGACACAAGCGTTATTCCCAAAAGGACAAAGCCCGCGCAGCGGGCTTTGTCGGCAGTTCTTCCATGTCTCAGCCGTTGGTGGCCGGGGCGTCGTCAACGGGCGCCTGGTCGGGCGAACCCGACGGTGCCTGTCCGGGCGTGCCGGCCGGGGTCTCGCCTTCGCCTTCGCCGGTCGTGTCCTTGCCGCGCAGGCGGTCGAGGATGGTGGCGTCGGCTTCCTCGGGCAGAAGCGCGATCAGCTTGTTGCCGAGATTGTCGAGAAGCGGCTTGGACTTCGCCTGCGTGACCCAACCCGGCTGCTGCTGCGGAGCGACCAGCCAGTTGAAGAACAGCATGGCGACGACCACGAGCAGGATGCCGCGCGCGGCGCCGAAGAGAAAGCCCAGCGTGCGGTCGAGCGCGCCGATGCGGCTGTCGATGATGAAATCGGCGACGCGCATGGTGATGAAGGAAATGATGATCAGCGCAACCAGGAAGATCACTGCCGCCGAGCCGATCAGCGCGACCGTGTCGCTGCTGGTATACTGCTTGGCATAGGGCAGGAGGTGCGGGTAGAGGAAGTAGGCCGCCGCCGCCGCGCCAACCCAGCTGGCAACCGACAGGACTTCGCGTGAGAAGCCTCGGACCATTGCCAGGATTGCTGAAAACAGCGCGACGCCGAGAACGATACCGTCGAGAATTGTAATGGGCATTTTGTCCTTACTCCGAACCCGGTTCGTCCGGGTCTCCTCAAGCCTATCCGCCGTCGGCCCTGCCTGATGTTCAGGGCATTGTTATGAGCCTGCTCAGAAGGCGTCCCGTGGAGCCGCTTGCAGCACCCGCACCTTCAATCTGCATCCTCTGCCGGTCTCAAGGCGTTTCGCGATCCCGCGATGCGCGCCACCAGATCCGGCAGGCTTTCCAACTCGCTCCACCGGCCATTGCCGTTCTTCGGCAATTCGGTCGAGGCAGCTGGCAGAACAGCCTGCGAGAAACCGAGCTTCTCGGCTTCCTTGAGGCGTTGAGCGGTATGCGCAACCGGCCGGATGGCGCCCGACAAGCTGACTTCGCCGAAATAGACGCAATCAGCCGGAAGGGCAAGCCCGGCAAGCGACGAAACCAGTGCGGAAGCCACAGCCAAGTCGGCGGCAGGCTCGGAAATTCGGTAGCCGCCGGCGATGTTGAGGTAGACGTCGTGCTGCCCGAGCCGCACGCCGCAATGGGCTTCAAGCACCGCAAGGATCATCGAGAGGCGGGCGGAGTCCCAGCCGACGATGGCACGGCGCGGCGTGCCGAGCGAGGTCGGCGCCACCAGCGCCTGCACCTCAACCAGGATCGGCCGTGTTCCCTCCATGCCGGCAAAGACGGCGGCCCCCGGCGATTTTTCGTTGCGCTCGCCGAGGAACAGTTCCGATGGATTGGCGACCTCGCGCAGACCCTTGTCCGACATCTCGAAGACGCCGATCTCGTCCGTCGGCCCGAAGCGGTTCTTCACTGTTCTCAAGATGCGGTAGTGATGGCCGCGGTCGCCTTCGAAATAGAGCACGGCATCGACCATGTGCTCGACCACGCGGGGACCGGCGATCTGGCCTTCCTTGGTGACGTGGCCGACGAGCACGACGGCGGTTCCCGTCTGCTTGGCAAAGCGGATCATCGCCTGCACGCCGGTCCGCACCTGGGTCACCGTGCCGGGCGCCGAATCGACGATGTCGCTCCAGAGTGTCTGGATCGAGTCGATGATGACGAGATCGGGGCGCTTGCCCTCGGCAAGCGTCGCGAGAATGTCCTCGACGTTGGTTTCAGCTGCCAGCAGCACGTCGCTGTCGGCAGCACCCAGCCGTTGGGCGCGAAGGCGCACCTGGGCCACGGCCTCTTCACCCGAGACATAGATGACACGGTGTTTCTGGCGCGCAAGGGCCGCTGCCGCCTGCATCAGCACTGTCGATTTACCGATGCCGGGATCGCCGCCGATGAGGAGGGCAGAGCCGCGAACGAAGCCGCCGCCGGTGGCGCGGTCGAGCTCGGATATCCCGGTCTGGATGCGCGGGGCGTCCTCGATTTCACCCGATAGCGTGGTGAGCGCAACCGGGCGCCCCTTCTTCGGCGCGCGGGACGGGCCGCCGCCGATGCCGGCTGTCGGGTCGTCCTCGATGATCGTGTTCCATTCGCCGCAGCCCTCGCACTTACCGGCCCAGCGGGTATGGATGGTGCCGCAGTTCTGGCAGACGAATTGTGTGCGGGCTTTCGCCATCGGCAACGACTTTCACAGTGCGGAGACTTTCGACGTGCCGTCTGTGGCGGCACTGCCGGTGATCGGAGAATCACTTTTGCCTTCACATAATGCCGCGAAACGCGGAACAAAAGGTGATTTTCGACGACGGACTGTAAAGTATCGGTGCGAAAGCCGGCTCAGACCGCGCCGATATAGTGGCGGTCGTAGCGATGGCCGAGGCTGGTCAGCATCTCATAGCCGATCGTGCCGCCGGCGCGCGCCACGTCGTCCAGTGCGACATGCCGGCCGAACAGCTCGATATAGTCGCCGGCGCGCACCGCGTTTTCCGGCAGGTCGGTGACGTCGAAGAGGCTGAGGTCCATCGTCACCCGGCCGACATGCGGCACCTTCTCGCCGTGCAGAAAGCCGAAGGCGCCCGAAGGCGTCGCCTGGCGCAAGGTCACGCCACCGCCCGAGACGGAGCGGTGATAGCCATCGGCATAACCGACGGCGACGGTGGCGATGCGGCTGTCGCGGTTGAAGCGGGCAGACGCTCCGTAGCTTGCGTGCCCGCCGGCGGCGACGTTGCGTACCTGAATGATGCGGGCTTCTGCCGTCACGACCGGCTTCATCGGATTGGCGACGTCATTGACCGCTTCGCCGCCATAGACGGCGATGCCCGGGCGCGTCAGGTTGAAATGGTAGTCGTCGCCCAGGAACACGCCGCCGGAGTTTGCCAGGCTGGCATCAACGCCTTCGAATGCAGCAGAGGCTTCGCGGAAGCGTTGCAACTGATAACTATTGAGCGGGTTGCCCGGATCGTCGGCGCAGGCGAGGTGGCTCATGATCAGGACCGGCGAGAAGCTCGCCGGGCGGGCCGGATCGTTGGCAAGAGCGACGGCTTCTTCGACCGACAGCCCCAGGCGGTTCATGCCGGTATCGACATGCAACACGCAAGGGTGGTCGCCGCGCTCGGACAGCGCCGCCATGAAAACGGCAAGCTGCTCCTCCGAGTTGATCACCGGCACGAGATCATTGTCGAAGAACAGCACCTCATTGCCGGGCCACATGCCGGCCAGAATGTAGATCCGGCCTTCCGGCACCAGCGGCCGCAGGTCAGCACCTTCTTCCGCATTGGCGACGAAGAAATCGCGGGCACCGGCGGCGTAAAGCGCTGGCGCCGCCTCGTCGATGCCGAGGCCGTAGGCATCCGCCTTCAGCACCGCAGCGGCACGGGCCTTGCCCGAGCGGGCATTCATCGAGCGCCAGTTGTCTGCCAATGCGTTGAGGTCGATCGTGAGCCGGTTGGAGGCGGAGAGGAATTCTGGACTGAGCATGCCTGGCACTCTGCGTGGACGATGAAGGACCAATACAGCCAACCACGCTTGCCCGCAAATGCCGTCCTGTCGGATGGCGGCATTCGGTTGGGCGGCGAGGGCGAAGAGCACTTTTATGCAAGACGCTGGTCGTGGCGGACGTTAGGATCGCCACATGCACACGATTTCGCAGGAACAGGCCATCGATGTCATGCCGCTGGAAGGCGCGGAGCGGACCCGATTCTGGCGGGACCTCCGGTTCGATGGCATGGAATGCCTGACCGCGACTTTCATTACGCACGAATTTGCGCCGCACGCGCACGACACCTTCAGCATCGGCGCGATCGAGGCCGGCTCGCAGATCAGCAAGATCAGGGGCGAACGATCGCAAGCGGGGCCCGGCGACTTCTATCTCATCAATCCAGACGAGATCCATGACGGTCACCCAGGTGGTAGCGGTTACCGCTATCGCATGGTCTATCCGAGTACCGAATTGCTGGTGAACATTCTGGAAGATGTCACCGGGCGGCCGTTCAAGGGAACGCCGTCCTTTTCCAAGCGCATGCTGTGCGATCCGGATCTGGCCCACTCCTTCTATCACGCCCACAAGGCGCTGGAGCACGCGACTGGCGCGCTCGAAGCCGAGGAACGCATGTTCGGCGTGCTCGCCACCATGTTCGAGCGGCACGGCAGCACGATCATCGTGCCGGTCGAAACGAAGGAGCAGTCCGCGGTCCAGCGGGCGCGCGACTATCTGACCGAGAACTACGCGCAGGATATCGGCCTGGAGGAGCTGGCCAAGGTCGCGGGCCTCAGCCGGGCGCATCTGATCCGCGCCTTCCGGCGCCAGTTTCACATCACACCGCATGCCTTCCTGACTGACAAGCGCGTGCGGGCGGCAAAGACACTGCTGCGGCACGGCTGGTCGGCGGTCGATACCGCCTATCAGTGCGGGTTTGCCGATCAGGCGCATTTCAGCCGACACTTCAAGGCTCGAACCGGCGTCACGCCCGGCGCCTTCCGCGCCGGTTGATCACTTTCGTTCAATACGCCCCGCTCGGGCCGGTTTAGGTGTGCTCCGTTCGTTATCGATCGGGAGGCATGAACATTGAGCGACACGGGATTCGGTCCAGACTTTCGAGCCGGAGCCATGGCGATGGCGCCGCTCATCGTGGCGGTCATGCCGATTGGGCTCGTCTTCGGCGCAGTTGCCGCCGGCAAGGGGCTTTCGGGCGCGGAGGTGACATTGATGAGCGCGCTGGTTTTTGCCGGCGGCTCGCAATTCGTGGCCATGGACATCTGGACGCATCCGGCCTCTTGGGCGGCACTCGCTTTCTCCGCCTTGCTGGTCAATGTCAGGCACGTGCTGATGAGCGCGTCGCTCGGCGCCAAGCTCCAGGGGTTCTCAGGCCCGACGAAATACGCCTCGATGCTGCTGCTTGCCGACGAGATATGGGCAATGGCGGAGATGCGCGCGAAAGAGGGCAGGCTGACGCCCGCCTGGTTCGCGGGAATCGCCGTGCCGTTCTACTTCGTCTGGGTGACGACAAGCCTTGCCGGCGCGTTGCTGGGGGCCTTCCTTGGCGATCCGAAGGTGACGGGGCTCGACTTCGCCTTTCCCGCGGTTTTCATCGTGCTGGTGATGGGTTTCTGGAAAGGCCGTGAGACCGGGGTTGTGCTTGCCGCAAGCGCCGCTGCCGCGGTGCTGACGCATCAGTTTCTGCCGGGTGTCTGGTACATCGCCGCTGGTGCTGCTGCCGGGGTTGCGGTCGCGCTTCTTGCCGGCCGTAGCCAGGAGGTGCACGCATGACCGTCGATCCGAACACGCTTCTGGCCATCGTCGCCATGGCAATCGCAACCATTGCCACCCGCATCGGCGGCCTGGTGCTCATTCGGTTTGTGACGATCGGAGAAACGCAGAAGCGGGCCCTGGAGGCGATCCCGCCGGCCGTGTTGATGGCGGTGATCGCGCCGACGGTGCTGGTCACCGGGCCGGCGGAAACGATCGCTACGGTGGTAACGGCACTCGTCGCCATGCGGTTGCCGTTGCTCGCCGCTGTCGCGGCCGGCGTCGTGACCGTGGCGATCTTCAGAATGTTGCTGGGGGCGTAAAGACGCCCCCCGACTTTCTCAGTGTTCTTCGTATTGGGTGAAGGACGGATCGGCCAGATCGGTAAAGCGGGTGAATTCCGACTGGAAGGCGAGCTTGACGGTGCCGGTCGGTCCGTGACGCTGCTTGGCGATGATCACGTCGGCCGTGCCCTTCACCTGTTCCATCTTCATCTTCCACTCGTCGTACTTCGGATCGAATTCGTCGCGAGGCTCGAGGTTCTTCACGTAGTATTCCTCACGGAACACGAAGAGCACGACGTCGGCGTCCTGCTCGATCGAGCCCGATTCGCGAAGGTCGGAGAGCTGGGGGCGCTTGTCTTCGCGGCTTTCCACCTGACGGGAGAGCTGCGACAGCGCGATGATCGGCACGTTCAGCTCCTTGCCGAGTGCCTTCAGGCCGGTGGTGATCTGGGTGATTTCCTGCACGCGGTTGTCGCTCGATTTGCCCGAGCCGGTCATCAGCTGAATATAGTCGACGACCAGGCAATCGAGGCCGCGCTGGCGCTTGAGGCGGCGCGCACGGGCGGAGAGCTGGGCGATCGAGATACCACCGGTCTGGTCGATGAACAGCGGAACTTTCTGCATCATCTGCGAGCAGGCGACGAGCTTTTCGAAGTCGGCTTCGGAGATGTCGCCGCGGCGGATCTTCGAGGAGGAGACTTCGGTCTGCTCGGAGATGATACGCGTTGCCAGCTGTTCGGACGACATTTCGAGCGAGTAGAAGCCGACGACGCCGCCGTTCTTGGCCTTGAACGAACCGTCCGCCTGAACCTCCGGGTCGTAGGCGGCGGCAATGTTGTAGGCGATGTTGGTGGCAAGCGAGGTCTTGCCCATGCCGGGACGTCCCGCAAGTACGATCAAGTCCGAGCGCTGCAGGCCGCCCATGCGGGCGTCGAGCGACAGGATGCCCGTCGAAATACCCGACAGGCTGCCGTCGCGCTCGAACGCCGCGCCGGCCATGTCGATGGCAAGCGCGACCGCATCGTTGAAGGACTGGAAACCGCCGTCGTAGCGGCCGGTTTCGGCGAGCTCGAACAGGCGCCGTTCCGCGTCCTCGATCTGGCCCTGCGGCGGCATGTCGAGCGGTGCGTCAAAGGCGATATTGACCATGTCCTCGCCGATGGTGATCAGCGAACGGCGCAGCGCCAAATCGTAGATTGCGCGGCCGTAGTCTTCGGCGTTGATGATCGAGACGGCGCCGGCGGCAAGGCGGGCAAGATACTGCGCGACCGTCAGGTCGCCGACCTTTTCGTCGGCCTTGAGGAAGGTCTTGATCGTCACCGGGTTGGCGGTCTTGCCCATGCGGATGATGTCGCCGGCAACCTCGTAGATGCGGCGATGCAGGGGTTCGAACAGGTGGACCGGCTTCAGGAAGTCCGAGACGCGATAGAACGCATCATTGTTGACGAGGATCGCGCCGAGCAGCGCCTGTTCGGCTTCAAGGTTGTTCGGCGCCTCGCGGTAATGCTGGTCCGATTGGTCCTTGCCGATAGGGGCGAGCTTTCGCGCTGCGTCGTTCATGGTCGTTCGTCTCTGCCTCTTCTGGTGTGCACCCGGTTTGCTGTCTGCGTCTCTGCGGGTCAAGTGCAGCAGTGCCACAGTCGCAGACCATGTGGCGCGGCCCATCGCATTTGCCCGTTGTTCGACTGATCCACAGGCCGACATCACGAAAGTGCAAAAAATAAAGTCCGCATGAAGAACGACGTTGACGCCGCGAATCGCTGCAATCGGCGACTGCGCCAATTCTAGCGCCGTTTGCCCCCTCTCAAAACGCCGTCTTGAAAATTGCCTTGGGATGGATTAAATAGGAGCAGAATAATTAGCATGCTACTAATATGGAAAAGGTACTATGTATCAGCCCATCGTCAATCGCGAACTGTTCGACGCCTTGTCGATGGTCAATCGTAAGCTGCGGGCTGTCTTCGATGCCAGGGTGAAGGAGCGTGGCCTGACCCTGGCTCGGGCGAGGGCGCTGTTTGCGCTAACCAAGAAGGATGGCTTGAACCAGCGCGAACTGGCCGACGAACTGGATATCGAGACGCCGACGATCGTGCGCCTGCTGGACGGAATGGAAAAGCAGGGTTTCATCGAGCGCAGGGTCGAGGTGTCGGATCGCAGGGCCAAGCAGATCCACATGACCGAACTTGGGCGCACCATCGCCGACGAGATCCTGAAGCTTGCCGACGAGATCCGGGCAGAAGTGCTGCAGGGCGTCGGTGAAGACGAGGTCGCGGCGGTGCTGAAGGTCGTGCGCACCATCGCCGATAACGTTCAATCGCTGGCGAAGGAATGACATCGATGAGTGCCGCCGCAAGGCCCGCAGCAAACGACAACAGGACAGCCCTTGGCGACGACGAGGCGGAGGCGCCCTCTGGCGAGCCAGCACAACAGCAAGTCACGGCCACCGCAACGATGCCCGTGCCACGGCCGATGAGCGTTGCCAGGTCCGCGACCTACGTCGTCTGCTCGGCGCTACTGTTCCTCACCCAGGGCCTCGGCATGAATCTGGCGCTCGCCAATCTTACCCAGCTGCAGGGATCACTTTCCGCCACCTCGATCGAGGCCGCCTGGCTTTCGGCAGCCTACATGGCGCCGAATGTCTCTCTCTCGATCGCGCTCGTCAAAATCCGGGCGCAATACGGACTGCGCCGGTTCGCAGAAATCGGCATTGTCGGCTTTGTTATCGTTTCGCTGATGAACGTCTTTGTTTCCGATCTGCAGTCGGCGATCGTCGTTCGCTTCATCAGTGGCATCGCGGCGGCCCCCATGTCGACGCTCGGTTTCCTCTATATGCTGGAGGCCTTCCTGCCGGCGCGCAAGCTGACGGTCGGTCTTGCCCTGGCGCTGACCTGCACGACCATTTCGGCACCGATCACCCGGCTGATCTCGCCGAAGCTGATCGAATACGGCCAATGGCATGGGCTCTATACGCTCGAGATGGCCCTGGCGCTGATGGCGCTGCCGATCATCTACCTGCTGCCGCTGACGCCGGTGCCGCACGCCAAAGTGATCCAGCGCACCGATATTCTGAGCTACCTGCTGGTGGCTGTCGGCTTCGGCTGTATCGCCATCGTGCTGACCATGGGGCGGCTCTACTGGTGGTTCGAAGCGCCGTGGCTGGGTGTGCTCCTGGCTGTGGCGATCGTGGCGCTGACCAGCGTGGTGCTGATCGAACTCAATCGTGAACTGCCGTTGATCGACGTTCGCTGGCTCGCCTCCAGGGAGATCCTGCATTTTACCGCGGTGCTGCTGGTCTTTCGCCTTGTCGCCTCGGAGCAGTCGGCGATCGCGGCAAACTTCTATCAGCTGCTCGGATTGCAGTTCGAGCAGGTCGCGACGCTTTATTGGGTCATTCTCGGCGCATCGATCGCCGGCGGCCTTTTGTGCGCCGCACTAATGAATCCTGACCACGCCGAGTTCGTGCATGTTCTGGCGCTGAGCCTGCTGGCTGGCGGTGCCTATATCGACAGCCAGGCGACCAATCTGACACGACCCGAGCAGATGTATATCAGCCAGGCCATGATCGCCGCCGGAACCGCTCTGTTCCTGCCGCCGGCCATGGCCAGCGGCTTCAAGGCGGCGCTGATGAAGGGGCCGAGCTACATTCTCAGCTTCATCGTCATCTTCCTGTTCACCCAAAGCATCGGTGGCCTGATCGGCACCGCGACCTTCGGAAGCTTCGTCACCCTGCGGGAGAAGTTCCATTCCAATGTGCTGGCCGAGCAGATCGTGATGTCGAACCCGCTCATCGCCCAGCGCCTCAGCCAGCTGGCCGCAAGCTATGGCCGGGTGATCGGCGACAGGACCTTGCTGAACGGCGAGGGCGTGGCGTTGTTGGGGCAGCAGGTTACCCGCGAGGCCAACATTCTCGCCTACAACGATGCCTTTCTGCTGGCGTGCGGCATTGCCCTTTGCGCGTTGGCCGGTCTGCTGGTGCATATCCTTTACAAGCGGATCGCGGCGCGCCTTGCGCCTCCCGCACCCGCCTTCTCTTCTTGACGAACAGAGTTGACGACCATGCTGAAATCCTTGCGCTCACCCACCACGATCATCGTCTTGCTCGCCGGCCTCTCGGGCCTCGCCCTGGTTCTCTATGCCTGGCGACTGCCGCCGTTCCCCAGTTCCGTCGAGATGACGGAGAACGCCTATGTCAGGGGTTACCTGACGGTCATGAGCCCGCAACTGTCAGGTTATGTCGCCGAGGTGCCGGTGCACGACTACGAGGAGGTCAAGGCCGGGCAATTGCTCGTCAGGATCGACGACCGGATCTACGCCCAGAAACTGGCCCAGTCAGAGGCGACACTTGCCGCCCAGAAGGCATCGCATGCCAATTCGCGTCAGCAGGAACTGTCGGCCAAGGCCGGTATTGCTGCCAGCGCAGCACAGCTGGACAGCGCGAAGGCTGCGTTCAACAGAGCGAGCGCATCTTGGGACCGAATCCGGCCGTTGGCGGAGAAGGGCATCTCGACACGCAGCGAAGCCGATCAATCGCGCGCAGCGTTCGAACAGGCACAGGCCGCCGTCAACCAGGCCGAAGCGGGGCTGGAGGTTTCGCGCCAAGCACTGGCCACCACGCTTGGCGCCCGTGCCGGTCTGCAGGCTGCCGTTGCCGGCGCCGAGGCCGCCGTCGAACTGGCCCGGATCGATCTGGAAAACACCCGGATCGTCGCTCCCCGTGACGGAAAGCTCGGCGAGATCGGTGCGCGCCTCGGCCAATATGTCACCGCCGGCTCGCAATTGCTCGCCGTCGTGCCGCATGATGTTTGGGTGCTTGCGAATTTCAAGGAAACGCAGCTCGACGGCATGAAGGCCGGCCAGCCGGTGACCATTTCGGTCGATGCGCTGCAAAGGAACACGCTGACCGGGCACATCGAGCGCTTTGCGCCTGCCGCCGGCTCCGAGTTCAGCATCATCCGCCCGGACAACGCCACCGGCAATTTTACCAAGGTCGCCCAGCGCGTGGGCGTCCGGATCGCCGTCGATCCCGGCCAGCCGCTTGCCGATCTCTTGTCGCCCGGCCTGTCGGTCGTCGTACGTGTGGACAAGGATGCAGCACCTGTGGCCGAGCTTGCCCACAGCTGAAGTCAAGCCGACAGCAAAGAAAAAGCCCGGGTCCAAGGATCCGGGCTTTCGCATTCAGAATGGCCTGTAAGGCTTATTCTTCTTCGCCTTCGAATTCGGCTTCCGGGTTGAAGAAGTCTTCCGGCTTCAGGGCATCTTCGTCAACGCCGTAGATGGCGTCGGCCGAGGTCAGGCTTTCGCCCTTTGACTGGCGCTCAGCTTCTTCAGCCGAACGGGCAACGTTGACTTCAACCGCGATTTCGACTTCCGAATGCAGGTGCAGCGTGACGTTGTGCAGGCCGATCGACTTGATCGGGTGGTTCAGGTCGACCTGGTTGCGGCCGATGTTGAAGCCTTCTGCAGCCAGCACTTCGATGACGTCGCGAGCGGCAACCGAACCGTAGAGCTGGCCGGTTTCGCCAGCGGAACGGACGATGATGAAGGACTTGCCGTCGAGGTTCTCGGCAACCTTCTGGGCTTCCGACTTGCGCTCGAGGTTACGGGCTTCGAGCGTCGAACGCTCGGATTCGAAACGGGCCTTGTTAGCAGCGTTGGCGCGCAGTGCCTTGCCGAGTGGCAGCAGGTAGTTGCGTGCGAAGCCGTCGCGAACCTTTACGGTTTCGCCCATCTGGCCGAGCTTTGCGATACGTTCGAGAAGAATGACTTGCATGTTCGTTTCCTTTCAGAGTTCAGTTTTCGTTGGTCAGTTTTTTTCCACCGGGGTGACTGCGATGGTGCGTCGCGTATCGGTCAGGCCCGTGAGGAGGAAGAAGATTGCCGGGATCGTGAACACGAGCACCGACAGGTATGCGATCCACAGCACGGGAAGCCGCCAGGACTTGCCGCGCGTGCGGAAATGGAAGGATGCGAAGCCGGCGAGCAGGAAGCCTGCACCGAAGGTTCCGCAGACCAGCGCGCCGATCGTGGCAGGCGCGCCACCCAAGAAGGTCAGGACAAGGCCGCCGAGAAAGATGAAGATCGCATTGCGGTGCATGCGCAGCGTCGACGGAATGTCTTCGCGGGGGCGCAGCGACCGGCCCGACATCTGCACGATGCGGGTGGCGACATAATAGGCGGAAAACAGCATCACCACCCAGACGGCGCCCTGGATGAGCGGCAGCGCCAGCGTGAAGATCGACTTGATCTGGGAGATCGCCGCAGCATCGGGGTTGTAGAGCGGTTCCTGCGCCTTCACCGCCTGAATGACGATGTCGACCATACGGTCGGACACATCAGAATCATATCCGACGATGAAGCCGACGATGATCATGCCCGCGGTCACCAGGCCGGCGAGGTGGCTGAGAATGTCGGAAAGCGGGTACCAGGCAAGCGCGCCATCAGGTCCGCCGAGCTCAGTGGCCGGGCGCGCCAGATTGGCGAGATGGCTGAGCCAGCCGGCCGGAATGAGCGTCACGACGAGAATCAGCAGCGCGAAATAGGGCGAGACCAGAGCGGCGGCAGTAGCGCCGGCGCTGACGATGGCCGTGATGGCGGCCGCATTGCCCCAGCCAAGACCGGCAATGAGAATGGGAAGCGCCGAAGCGGCATAAAGAACGATCGCAAGCGACGACTGCGTATTCGCGCCCATCGACAGAAGGGCACCGGTAAAGCCGGCGAGAACGCCGGTCAGCAGCGATGTCTTGTTCAACTTGTTCACGTTCGCTGTCCTGCTTCGTGCAGTTAGGGGATGGCCAAAGGCTCAACCCCAACATGGGATTTCCGAGTGTTTCCACACGGGTTCCGATCCGCGCCCAACGCGGAAGGGAGAGGGCAAGGCGATCACCCAAGGGGAGCGCCTTGCCCTAGAGTCGGTTTCCGTTGAGTCAGGCGACCAACGGAACGTCAGCCGTTCTTACGAAACGACGTAGGGCAGCAGGCCGAGGAAGCGGGCGCGCTTGATCGCCTGGGCGAGTTCGCGCTGCTTCTTCTGGGAAACGGCCGTGATGCGGGAAGGAACGATCTTGCCGCGCTCGGAAATGTAGCGCTGCAGAAGACGGATGTCCTTGTAGTCGATCCGCGGAGCGTTTGCGCCCGAGAAGGGGCAGGTCTTGCGGCGACGGTGGAACGGGCGGCGAACCGGAGCGGAAGAAACTTCAGCCATTGTCTTTAATCTCCTAAAGCTTCTTGATTAAGCGCGGTCTTCGCGCGGACGACGCGGGCGGTCTTCGCGGTCGCCACGGTCCGGACGCGGACCACGGTCACCGAAGCCACGCTCCGGACGGTCGCCATCGCGGCGCGGACGGTCGTCGCGGTCGCGCTTCTGCATCATGGCAGACGGGCCTTCTTCGTGCTTCTCGACGGCAATCGTCATGTAGCGCAGGACGTCTTCGTTGATGCGCATCTGGCGCTCGATTTCATGAACGGCCGCTGCCGGAGCATCGATGTCCATGAGAACGTAGTGAGCCTTGCGGTTCTTCTTGATGCGGTAGGTGAGGGACTTGAGGCCCCAGTTCTCGACGCGACCGACCTTGCCGCCGTTTGCTTCGAGCACGCCCTTGTACTGCTCGACGAGACCGTCGACCTGCTGCGGCGTGATGTCCTGGCGGGCCAGGAATACGTGTTCATAAAGAGCCATTGTGGCTTACCTTTCTTGCGTTAATCAGCCCGGACATCGGCGGCTAAGCCTCAACGACTGTTCTTATTGGCTGACAGGCAGCCGGCAAGAAAGTGTTGTATCGAGACGGTCGAGAGCGGAGACACGGGAGGCCGGAAAGACTTGCAATCCTAACGGCTCCCCTCGAGGAAGCCGGCCCTCCGTTCAGCCACCAGCCAGAAGACCGGGCATTTCGAACAGCGCGCTTATACGCATATTTCATCGAAAGGCAAGGCTTGCGCGGTCTTTTCGCCACGCTTTGCCCTTTAAGCGGCTCCCTTGAGCTTCTTCCACTGGCGCAAACGACCTCGCGCATTGGCATAGGGCGAGGACGTGTTGAACTGGATCATCCGGCCGAGCGGCCATTTGCCGTACCACGCCTGTCCGTAGAGGGTCTGATCGTCACGCGCCTCGATCAGTGCGACCAATGCGTCCTTGCTGGCCGCGAGGCGAGACAGGAGTTCCGAAGGCGGGAGCGCTCGGTAGTCGCCGTAGAATTTCTGCGCGAGACGACCGAGCTCGTTCCACTTGTACCCCGTTTCCGGAAAGTCGACCGGCAGACCTTGCTCGTCCCATTCGATCCATTTGACCACCAGTTCGCCCCAACCGGTGAGGTAGGCGACGAGGTCGCCGACGCTCATCATCGTGCCCTTGGCGTGTCCATCGAGCGATGGTTCGGCGAATCCCGCCGGCGGAATGCCATCGAGTTCGCGCTCGAGCTTGGCGAATTCGGTCTCGATGGCGTTCAGCAATTCCGCTTTCGTCTGGGGCACGGCCATCTGCTGTTTCGCGCTCAGATCGGCATCGGATAGAGCCGGTGCAGGCGACGAATGCCGTTCATGACATCCTGCGACAGCGTCATTCCGGCAGCGCCGAGATCCGTCTTCAACTGATCCATCGAGGTTGCGCCGATGATGACGGACGCCATGAACGGGCGGGCGAGGCAGAAGGCGATCGCCAGTTGCGACGGGTCGATCCCGTGTTCGCGGGCAAGCGCCACGTAGCCGGCGACGGCCGGTTCCTGGTGTGGCGTGAAGCGACCGCCGAGATCGCCGTTGATCGCAAGGCGCGACCCAGTCGGCCTGGCGCCGTCAAGATACTTGCCGGTCAACAGGCCGGCGGCGAGCGGCGAATAGGCGAGCAGCCCGACGTCCTCGTGGTGTGAGAGTTCGGCAAGGTCGAGGTCGTAGGCCCTATAGAGAAGATTGTATTCGTTCTGGATCGAGGCAACGCGCGGCAGCCCGTGCCGCTCCGCCATGTCGATCAGCTTCATCGTGCCCCAGGCGGTGTCGTTGGACAGGCCGATCGCGCGTACCTTGCCTGCCTTCACCACGTCGCCGAGCTTTTCGAGGATAGCCTTCAGGTCGGCGGCCACATGGGCCTTGTTCTGCTTGGCGGGCTCATAAGACCAGGCGTTGCGGAAATGGTAGTGGCCGCGGTTCGGCCAGTGGATCTGGTAGAGATCGATGTATTCGGTCTTCAGCCGCTTGAGGCTGGCGTCGACCGCCTCGCCGATGCCCTCAGGGGTGATCGGGCCGCCGTTGCGGATGTAGGGGCGGCCGGAGCCAGCGACCTTGGTGGCGACAACGACGTCGTCACGGCGGCCGCGCTTGCCCAGCCACTCGCCGATGATGCGCTCGGTATTGCCGTAGGTTTTGGCGGAAAGCGGGGTCGTCGGGTAGAGTTCGGCGGTGTCGATGAAGTTCACGCCTTTGTCGAACGCATAGTCGAGTTGTTCGTGCGCCTCAGCCTCGGAATTCTGAGAGCCCCAGGTCATTGTGCCCAGGCAGATTTCGGAAACCTTGATGCCGGTCCGGCCAAGCGTGTTGTAACGCATGCAGTGATGGTCCTTGTGAAAGGCGAGCCTCGACCCGGGAGGAAAGGGGTGCCCGCGGCAGAATTGGGTGAAGGCCGCAAGCCCAGGGGACGGTCGATCGGGCAGGGCGGCGATGCGCGGCAAACTTACGCCTTGATTGGCGAAGATCAAGGGCAAAAGGCCGGCTGAAGCCCGCAAAGCCGGGCCCGCGCGCTTGACTCGCCGGTCAGGAATGTGAATGGAGAGGAAAACCAGGGAAGGGACAATCCCATGAGTATTGCATTCACGTTTCCGGGCCAGGGCAGCCAGGCTGTCGGCATGGGCAAGGATCTGGCGGACGCGTTTCCGGAAGCAGCGGCAGTGTTTGCCGAGGTCGACGACGCGCTCGGCGAAAAACTCTCCGAGATCATGTGGAACGGCCCCGAGGAAACGCTGACGCTGACGGCGAACGCCCAGCCGGCGCTGATGGCGGTATCGATGGCGGTGATCCGTGTGCTCGAAGCCAAAGGCCTCGATCTGAAGAGCAAAGTCTCGTTCGTGGCCGGACATTCGCTCGGCGAATATTCGGCGCTCTGTGCCGCCGGAACCTTCTCGATCGCCGACACCGCGCGCCTGCTGCGCATCCGTGGCAACGCCATGCAGGCGGCCGTGCCCGTTGGCAAGGGCGCGATGGCGGCCATCATCGGTCTTGAGCATGCGGACGTCGACGCGATCTGCCGCGAAGCTTCTGCTCTCGGCTCCTGCCAGATCGCCAACGACAATGGCGGCGGTCAGCTGGTGATCTCCGGCGAGAAGGCGGCCGTCGAAAAGGCTGCGGCACTTGCATCCGAAAAAGGCGCCAAGCGCGCGCTGATGCTGCCGGTCTCTGCGCCCTTCCATTCGAGCCTGATGGCGCCTGCCGCCGAGGCAATGCGTGAAGCGCTTGCCAAGGTCGAAAAGCACAATCCGTCCGTGCCCGTTATCGCCAACGTCCTGGCCGCTCCCGTCAGCAACGCCGAAGAGATTGCGCGCCTTCTCGTCGAGCAGGTCACCGGCCAGGTTCGCTGGCGCGAGACGGTGGAATGGTTCGCCGCCAACAACGTCACGACGCTTTATGAAGTGGGCTCCGGCAAGGTTCTTACCGGGCTTGCCCGCCGGATCGACAAGTCAGTCACCGGTATTACTGTCAACACGCCTGCCGATATCGACACCGCGCTCTCGGCGCTTCTGGCCTGAGTGCTCCAGTTATAAGGAATCAATCCGATGTTCGATCTTTCCGGCCGTAAGGCTCTTGTAACCGGTGCATCCGGTGGTATCGGCGAAGAAATCGCCCGCATGCTGCACGCTCAGGGCGCAATCGTCGGCCTTCACGGCACGCGCGTCGAAAAGCTCGAGGCGCTTGCCAACGAACTCGGCGAGCGTGTCCAGCTGTTCCCGGCCAATCTTTCCGATCGCGCCGAAGTCAAGGCGCTCGGCGAAAAGGCCGAGGCTGAACTGGGCGGCGTCGACATTCTCGTCAACAATGCCGGCATCACCAAGGACGGCCTTTTTGTTCGTATGAGCGACGACGACTGGGACAATGTTCTGGAGGTCAACCTGACCGCCGTGTTCCGCCTGACCCGCGAGCTGACCCATCCGATGATGCGCCGCCGCTTCGGCCGTATCGTCAACATCACGTCGATCGTCGGCGTCACCGGCAATCCCGGCCAGGCCAACTACTGCGCCTCGAAGGCCGGCATGATCGGCTTTTCGAAGTCGCTCGCCCAGGAAATCGCCACCCGCAATGTCACGGTCAACTGCGTTGCGCCCGGCTTCATCGAGAGCGCCATGACCGGCAAGCTGAACGACAAGCAGAAGGAAGGCATCATGGGAGCGATCCCGATGAGGCGCATGGGCACCGGTGCCGAGATTGCATCTGCCGTCGTTTATCTCGCTTCGAACGAGGCAGGCTATGTCACCGGCCAGACCATACACGTCAACGGCGGCATGGCAATGATCTGACGAGGTGTCCGGGGCCTGCATGCCACGCACGCGAAACGGGCGTGATCTTGGCCTGCAATGCTCCGGCACACCACCGGCCAAATGCCTGAAATTCAATGTTGAGCAAGCGATTGTCAGGCATTTTCGCACTTTGCGGCAGACTTAAACCGTGTTAATCGGGCCATGACTGTTAGCAGTCGACCGGCCCCGCCAGGTGTCCGGCAGCCTTGGCTGCCTTGGGTTTGCCGCGGTTCTGGTTGGATGGATTGCCCGTTGGACCGTCTTGGTCTATCAGGCTTATTGAGAGTACCGGTGCCAGAAAGGCGCCCAGAGAAACGAAGGTCGAGGAACTCCGACATGAGCGATATCGCAGAACGCGTAAAGAAAATTGTTATTGATCATCTTGGCGTCGACGCCGAAAAGGTCAGCGAAGGCGCAAGCTTTATCGATGACCTCGGCGCGGACTCGCTCGACACCGTCGAACTGGTCATGGCATTCGAAGAAGAATTCGGCGTCGAAATCCCGGATGATGCCGCGGATTCGATCCTGACTGTCGGCGACGCCGTCAAGTTCATCGAAAAAGCTCAGGCCTGATCTTTTGCGATCAAGCCATTGGCGGGCCGCGTTCAGCGGCCCGTAATCAGCCCAGGGGAAGTGGGCTGTCTCGCGCTGGGCGCGGGTTTTCGATCAGCAAAGCGGTCCCGCATTTCCCTCTGATCGTTGCTACAAGAACTTAAAATGGATGCACGGATCGGGTTCGTCACGCGTGGTCCGATCCGGCTCTGAAATTGAACAGTCAGGGTGGGTCGCGGACTATGAGACGTGTCGTTATCACCGGTACCGGCATGGTATCTCCCTTGGGTTGCGGAACCGAGGCAACTTGGGCGCGCCTGATCGCGGGCGACAATGCTGCGCGCAAGGTCACGGAATTCGAAGTCGAAGATCTGCCCGCGAAGATCGCGTGCCGCATTCCGTTCGGCGATGGCTCGAACAACACCTTCAATGCCGACGACTGGATGGAGCCGAAGGAGCAACGCAAGGTTGACCCCTTCATCGTCTATGCGATGGCCGCTGCCGACATGGCGCTGGCCGATGCCGGCTGGAAGCCCGAAAACGACGAAGACCAGATTGCAACCGGCGTCCTGATCGGTTCGGGCATCGGCGGTCTCGAAGGCATTGTCGAAGGCGGCTATACGCTGCGCGACAAGGGGCCTCGGCGCATTTCGCCCTTCTTCATTCCCGGCCGTCTGATCAACCTTGCCTCGGGTCAGGTCTCGATCCGCCACAAGCTGCGTGGTCCCAATCACTCTGTGGTCACCGCCTGTTCGACCGGCGCCCACGCCATCGGCGACGCAGGCCGCCTGATCGCGCTCGGCGATGCCGACGTCATGGTTGCCGGTGGCGCCGAATCGCCGATCTGCCGTATCTCTTTGGCCGGCTTTGCCGCCTGCAAGGCGCTATCCACGCAGCACAATGATGATCCGCAGAAGGCATCGCGTCCCTATGATGTCGACCGCGACGGCTTCGTCATGGGCGAGGGTGCCGGCATTGTGATCCTTGAAGAGCTGGAACACGCCAAGGCGCGCGGCGCCAAGATCTATGCTGAAGTCGCCGGCTACGGTCTCTCTGGCGATGCTTACCACATTACCGCGCCGTCCGAGGATGGCGACGGTGCCTACCGCTGCATGCAGATGGCGCTGAAGCGCGCCGGCCTGACGGCGGCAGACGTCGACTACATCAACGCCCATGGCACATCGACGATGGCCGACACGATCGAGCTTGGCGCCGTCGAGCGGCTGGTCGGCGAGCATGCCTCGAAGATCTCCATGTCGTCGACCAAATCGGCGATCGGCCACCTGCTGGGCGCCGCCGGCGCTGTGGAAGCGATCTTCTCGGCGCTGGCGATTCGCGACGGCGTCGCACCGCCGACGCTGAACCTCGACAATCCCTCCGTCGAGACCAAGATCGATCTCGTACCGCATGTTGCGCGCCAGCGCGAAATCAACGTCGCGCTGTCGAATTCCTTCGGCTTCGGCGGCACGAACGCTTCGCTGGTTCTGCGCCGCTACACCGGCGTTTGATATTGCCGAATTATCAACGGGGCGATGCATGTCACTGGCCCGTTGATCCTGCTTTTGCCGCATTGCTCGCTACAAGCATGTAGCAGGAGGACGTGTCGGCCCTTTTCAGGGATTGGCGCTGCCTGACGGCTATGTTCGCGCAAGGCACATCTGACAGTTTGTTGTATCGCTATTGCCGGGCGCATGCTGGCTGTCTTCGAGCGAAAACGCCGTTGACCGGCGGGTGCGCCGAGACCATTTATTCCACTGCCAATCCAAGGGGATGGCTGCGGCTCAAACGTTTTGTTTTATACCTGCCACGGTCCAGGCCGAAATTCGCACCGCGGCAGCTAGAATGAGGATGCGAATTTCGGGTTCGGGACAATCGTGAGCGACTCTAACGAGAACGGCGCGGCGCAATTCGGCCGCAGCGACACCGGGAACAACGGGCCGATCATTCCGAAATCGGCCAGCGAAGCCTTGCGCCCCGAGAAGGCGCCGCAGCCGCCTACGAAGCGTTCGCGCAAGGCGCGCAGCCAGGTCGTGATCTTCCTGAATTTCGTCATGACCGTTATCGTCTTCGTCGCGCTCGCAGCGGCCGGTACCGTCTATTATGCGATGCATCAGTACGAAAAAGCAGGCCCGCTCGAAGCCAACAAGAACTTCATCGTCAGAAGCGGCGCCGGTATCAGCGAGATCGCCAGCGGCCTCGAGCGTGGCAACATCATCACCGATGGCCGCGTCTTCCGGTTCGTCTCGGAGGCTTACCTGGACAACGACACACTGAAGGCCGGCGAGTACGAGATCAAGGCTGGATCATCGATGCAGGAGATCATGCAGCTCCTGAAATCCGGCAAGTCCATTCTCTATTCCGTGTCGCTGCCGGAAGGTCTGACCGTCAAGCAGATGTTCCATCGCTTGTCCGATGACGAAGTCCTCGTCGGCGACCTGCCGCAGGAGCTGCCTGCCGAAGGTTCGCTGAAGCCTGACACCTACAAGTTTACGCGCGGCACCAAGCGCGTCGAAATCGTCCAGCAGATGGCGGCTGCCCAGAAGGCGCTTGTCGACCAGATCTGGGAAAAGCGCGATCCGAACCTCCCGGTCTCGACTGTCGAGGAGTTCGTGACGCTTGCGTCGATCGTGGAGAAGGAAACCGGACGCGCCGACGAGCGCCCGCGTGTTGCCTCGGTCTTCATCAACCGGCTCGACAAGGGCATGCGCCTTCAGTCCGATCCGACGATCATCTACGGCATTTTCGGCGGTGACGGGAAACCGGCGGACCGGCCGATCCTGAAGTCGGACCTCGATAAGGATACGCCCTACAATACCTATATCATCAAGGGCCTGCCGCCGACGGCGATCGCCAACCCGGGCCGCGCCGCACTTGAAGCCGTTGCCAATCCGTCGCGCACACCGGAACTCTACTTCGTGGCCGACGGCACGGGCGGCCACGTCTTTGCCGTGACATTGGATGAACACAACGCCAATGTTCGCCGCTGGCGCAAGGTCGAAGCCGAAAAGGCAGCCGAAGCGGCAAAGGCCGCCCAGGACGCGGCAACGACGGCACAGCCTCAGTAACAACGGCCTGCATTGTGGACGGACTTGTCACGGCGCGGATATCCCTTGCGGGATACCGCGCCGTCGCCTTATTGCTTTTCCAGAAAATGCCACGGAGGTGAGGATGCCGCTCCAATCGATGACCGGCTTTGCCCGGAGAGAAGGCAGCAGCGGCCGGCATCGCTGGGCCTGGGAATTGCGCTCCGTCAACGGCAAGGGCCTCGATGTCAGGCTTCGCCTGCCGCAGGGACTTGAGCGGTTCGAGCCGGATGTGCGCCGGCTCACTGCAGAATTTTTCTCAAGAGGCAATCTGCAGATCAGCCTGTCCGTCAGTGGAGCGGAGAGCGCTGTCGAAGCGGTGGTGAACCAGGCGGCGCTGACGGCTGTCCTGACCTTGCGCGAACAGCTCGGAGACCTCGTCGATCCCGCACCGCTCAAGTTCGACACGCTGCTGGCGATCCGAGGCATTGTCGACTTCCGTGAGCCCGAGGAGAGTGAAGCGCAACGCGCGTCCCTCGACGACGATATCATGACGGGCCTCAAGCTTGCTCTCAGCGATCTGCGCAGCATGCGCGCCGAAGAGGGCGGGGCGCTCTGTCAGATCCTGCTGGCGCAGGTCGGCAGCATCGAAGCACTGACGGCAACAGTCGAGAATGATCCCTCGCGCAGCCCGGGGGCAATTGCCGAAAGGCTGGCGCAGCAGGTGGCGCTGGTGATGGGCAGCGGCTCTTCGCTCGATCGCGACCGGCTGCATGCCGAAGTGGCACTGCTTGCGACCAAGGCCGATTTGAGAGAGGAGCTGGACAGGCTTGGCTCTCATATTGTCGCTGCCCGCGACCTCTTGTCGAAAGGCGGGCCGGTCGGCCGCAAGCTTGATTTCCTGGCACAGGAATTTAACCGCGAATCGAATACGATCTGTTCCAAATCGAATGCGGCAGTGGTCTCCGCCGCCGGCATCGAGTTGAAAGTGGTGATCGATCAGTTCCGCGAACAGGTTCAAAATCTGGAGTAACGCATGAAACCGGCGACCCCTTCGCCCATCAAGATCGCCCGCCGCGGGCTGATGCTGGTCATTTCCTCACCCTCGGGTGCGGGAAAGTCGACGATCGCGCGCAATCTGCTGGAAGCCGATCCCGATATGAGCATTTCGGTAAGCGTGACCACGCGTCAGCGCCGTCCGAGCGAAATTGATGGACGGCACTATCACTTCAAGTCTATCCGCGAGTTCGAAGCATTGCGGGCGACCGACTCGCTGCTGGAATGGGCTGAGGTTCACGGCAATTTCTACGGCACACCGCGCGACGCCGTCGAAGCGGCGATGGCTGCAGGCCGCGACATGCTTTTCGATATCGACTGGCAGGGCGCACAGCAGCTTCAGGAGAAGATGGCCGGCGACGTCGTCTCGATCTTCATCCTGCCGCCGTCGATGGCCGAGCTGCAATCGCGGCTGCATCGTCGCGCCGAGGACAGCGAGGAAGTGATCGCCACGCGTCTGGCCAATTCACGTGCAGAAATCGAGCACTGGCGCGAGTACGACTATATCGTTCTCAACGACGATCTCGACCGCGCCTTCTCGGCGGTACGCGCCATCGTCGAGGCCGAGCGCCTGCGCCGAGATCGCCGCCCGGGCCTGTTCGAATTCGTCAATGGACTTCTGACGGAAAACCCGTTCTGACCGGAGGCATGGCCGGCAATCCCGGCCATCCGTAGATATTGCTATCGCGGGTACGTTTGCCGCTCCCGCAAAGCCGCAGCGCCCTTTCGGGCGACATGCGCTAGAGCGTTTCCGGTTTAAGCGGAGTCGCAGAAACGCTCTATCTCCTTGTTTTTATGCATTTCCTGACGGAAAACCGCTTCGCACTTTTCCTGGAAATGCTCTAGAGGCAGTTTGCCAGCCGACAGAATTCTTCCACGGAGAGCGTTTCGGCGCGCCGCTGTGGATTGATGTCGGCTTTTGCCAGCAGCGTTTCGCCACCAAGCGGCTTCAGGCTCTGGCGGAGCATCTTGCGGCGCTGGCCGAAGGCGGCGTGCGTCACTTTCTCCAAAGACGACACCGCGCAGGGGATCGGATTGGCGACCGGCTCCAGATGCACGACCGAGGATGTCACCTTGGGCGGGGGCGTGAAGGCCTGCGGCGGCACGTCGAAGGCCATGCGGGCGTTCGTTCGCCAGCCACACAGAACCCCCAGACGCCCGTAATGATCGTCGTCAGCGTCGGCCACGATCCTCAAGCCTACCTCGCGCTGAAACATCAGTGTCAGCGACTGCCAGAAGGGCGGCCATGTCTTTGGCAGCAGCCAATTGACCAGAAGCTGCGTGCCGACATTATAGGGCAGGTTGGCGATGATCTTGACCGGGCCACCACCGGTGATCTCCTCAAAGTCAATCTTGAGCGCGTCACCCTCGATGACATCGAGACGGTTCGGATAGTGGCCGGAGATTTCGGCAAGCGCCGGCAGGCAGCGCGCGTCCCTTTCGATCGCCACTACCTTCTTTGCGCCAAGTGCTAGGATTGCTCGCGTCAGGCCGCCCGGGCCTGGGCCGACTTCGATGACTGTCACGTCCTCGAGCGGGCCGGCCGTCCGGGCAATCTTCTGTGTGAGATTGAGATCGAGCAGGAAGTTCTGCCCGAGCGCCTTCTTGGCGTCGAGGCCATGGCGTTGGATGACATCCCGAAGCGGCGGGAGCCCGTCGAGAGCGGCCATCAGACGATAACTCCTGCGGTATTGTTGGAAAGTTCTGCCGCGAGCTTCAAGGCTGCGAGCAGGCTGTCGTCCCTGGCAATGCCCTTTCCGGCGAGGCTGAAGGCGGTGCCATGATCGGGCGACGTGCGGATGAAGGGGAGGCCGAGCGTGACATTGACGCTATCGTCGAAACCAAGTGCCTTGGCGGGGATGAGCGCCTGGTCGTGATACATGCAGATCGCCACGTCATAGGTCGCACGCGCGCGGTCGTGAAACATCGTATCGGCGGGCAGAGGCCCGGTTGCATCGATGCCTTCGGCGCGCAGCCGTTCGACGACCGGACGGATAATGGCATCGTCTTCGGCGCCCAGCGCTCCACCTTCGCCGGCGTGGGGATTGAGCCCGGCGAGTGCCAGCTTCGGCCTGTCGAGGCCGAAGCGCGTGCGAAGATCCGCCGCGGTAATGGTGCAGGTTCGATAGATCAGATCTGCCGTGAGCTGGGCGGGCACGTCTTTCAGCGGGATGTGGATGGTCACCGGCACGGCACGAAGCTTGGGGCCGGCCAACATCATCACCGGCAACAGGGGCTCGCCGGTGGCCTTCTCCGCGAGATCAGCAAGGTATTCGGTATGGCCGGGGAAGCGGAAGCCGGCTTCGTAGAGCACGGCCTTGGCGATCGGGTTCGTGACGACGGCTGAAGCCTCGCCATCCATGACCAGCTGTACCGCTGTGTCAATCGACCCCGTTACGGCCGGAGCGTTGGCAGAATCGGCCTCGCCAGCAATGACGGGAGAAGGGCAGCGCACCGGCAGAACGGGCAAGGCGTCGGCAAAAATGGAGACGGCATCCCGGCAATCGGTCTCGCGGATCGCAACCGTATGCCCGAGCAATGCTGCCCGCGCCGCGAGAACTGTGGGGTCACCGATGAAAAGGAATGGCGGGGTCGCGCGTTCACGGCGGCCAAGCCAGGTGGTCAGGCTAAGGTCGAGTCCGATCCCGGCAGGATCGCCCATGGTCAGGGCAAGGGGCCCGCCGGTCGTGTCACGCATTTTTGCCCGCTGATCTTACTTGTTGACGATCTGCGCCTTCTTGCGCAGTTCTTCGAGGTACTTTTCGCTGTTCGGGTCTTCACCGCCGGCCTTCTTCTTGCCGATGTCCTCGGCGCGGAAGACGATTTCGGCTGCGGTGTCGTCATTGACCTGGCGCTTCTTGCAGATCGCCAGGAATTCGACGCCCTTTTCGGTCACGCGTGTTCCCGTCGTGTTGCCGTCGCCGGCCTTCTCGACGAGCGGCTTCCACTCGTCCGGCAACTGCTGGACAAGCATGCGGCCGAGATCGCGGATAGAAACGTCACGGTAGTTTGCCGCGAAAACCTTGGCGGTATCGCATCCCGGGAACTGACCACGCGCTGCGTTGGCTTCCGCCTGACGCTTGCCGGTGATGGCGCCGCGCTTCTTCTCCGGAATGACGAAGATGACCTGCTTGAGATAGTATTCCGTTGTGACCGGCTTGGTGCCTCCGCCTTCCATCATGCGCTTGACGAGATCAGCGCCTTGCAGGCGACCTGAGTTGCCGAAACGGAAGTTGACGGCGCGAGGCCAGCTCATCTGCACCGCGATGAACTGCTTGAAATGGTCGGAACCAACGCCGGCTTGATCGAGAATCTTGCCGAGCTGCTCCGGCGAGAGCTTGTTGCCGGCTGCAAAGCGCGCATAGGCCGCGTCCACGTCCTGCGTACTGACCGACTGGCCGATCCGCGCGATCTCGCCACGCTTAAGCACCTCGTCGACGAGCTGCTTCTTGGCTTCTTCTGCGCCACCAGCCTGGCGTTGCAGGCGAAGGAAGGCGACGCGCTTGGCAACGTCGCCGGAGGTGATCACGGTGTTGTTGACCGTTACCGTCACCTGGCTTGCAGCTTGCGCGCTGGCGCAAACGGCAATGCTCAGGCTGCCGGCCAAAGCCAGTGCCGAAAGCGTCCTCAAGATCGACATTTTCCCGCCCATCATCTTTTCCTGTCCTTCGCGCGGGCGAAGCCTGGTGCTTCGATCCGCAGCCCGGCTCACGCCGTTGTTCTATCTTGTCGGAGGGAATGCATAATACATGCGGCCAAACGATGACAAGACCGTTTGGCCGGCCCGACAGCGGGCAGAGGGGCAAACATGTGGCGAATGCCCCTCGGATCGAAGCGTATCAATAGTAGTCCAGCTCTTCGAACTTCGTGTCGCCGACATTGACGTCGCCAAGCGTACGGAAGCTGATGCGGGCGCCGATCGACCAGTCGTTCGCAATCGTGTTGTCGGTATCGCGTTCCTGCTTGTAGACGAGCGAGAACAGCGTGTCTTGATCGTCATAGGTGATGCCGAAGCCATTGCGCGAGATGACATCGTTGTTGATGTCGTAGGTTATCGCGCCGAAGACGGACCAGTAATCGTGGAACCTGTAGGCCGCCGCGGTCTGGATTTCGTCCTGGTTGTCGAGCGAGCCGTAAAGCGGCTGCGCCTCGATGCGCGTATAGGTCATTGCCGCCTGCCAGGTAAGGCCAAGATACCCCACGGTGGCATCGGCGCGACGCAGCGCCAGGTCCTCTTCATCGAGACGGCCGGAAAGGCTGGCCATAAGGCCAGACGGCGCATCGACACCGAACATGGCGACGTAGTCGGACCGTGTGCTCTCGAGGCCCGAATTCGCTCCCGCCTGGACCAAGTCTTCCGTTGCGAACGAGTTCAAACCGCCAAGCTGGTAGGATTGGCCGACGATGCCGCGCAAGCCGTAGCCGCTGTCGAATGTCCCGGTATAGCGAAGACCGACGTTGGCGCGCGTGCCGCCTTCGATGCGGTCGAAGCCGGAGTACTTGTCGCGATCAAACAGGTTCGTCGCGTCGAAGACAAAGCTCTGCGCATCTTCGTTTGGCAGGCCACCGGGATGCTGCTCGTCGGGACGGGCATAGATCTGGGCGATCGGCTCGAGTACGTGGCTGCTGTTGTCGCCGACGAAGAGGATCGGATAGCGCGCTTCGAGGCCCGCCGTCAGCATCCGCCGCGTCGCGGCGTCGCTGTTGTCATAATCCCCGGCATAACCAGGCCCCGGATCCGTCATGTTCAGGCCGAGCGCATCACCGCGCGCGGCAAGCAACGGCGTCAGCACGAACCCGCCCGGAGCAATGTAGGTACGCTTCCATTCGAGTTCGGCCGTGAGGCGGTGCGACGTGCCCTCGAGACCTAGGTACCTGTTGACGTCTGGAACGGCGTCAAGGTCAAGCCGGTTTCGCTTGATGTTGGTGAGGTTCACCGTCGCCGAAAGTTCGCCTCCCAATACCGGCTCTGGCGCCTTGTAGGAATAATCCAGAACCTGCGCGGTAGGCTGCTGGTTTTCAGCGATGCTGTTCGGATCTGCGTCCTGGATATCGAAATAGAAGGCGCGCAGGTCGAAGAAGTTCCGCTTGCCAAGCCCGGTCAGATACGCCTGGTTGACGTAGGTCGTTCCGTCGAAAGTCGACAGTTCGTAGGTCTTGGCGAAGTTGTTGTCGGATTGGACGAGGACGTTCCAGCCGAAGCTCCAGCGCGGATTGATCTCGAATACGCCCCTGGAAGCGACCATGCCGCGGTTCGTTTCAAGCGCGTCGACCGTACCAGGCGTGAAGCGGCTCTTGTCGAGCTGGCTGATGCCGGCGAAGCGCAAGGTGTGAAGGCCGTTGTGGAAGCTCTGGCGAAACTCGCCTTCGAGCAGGAAGCCTTGGCGGCTCAGGCCCGTCACGGTGGCGGTCGCGTCCATATAGGGCGAGATCGCCCAATAGTAGGGGACGCCCACGCCTGCGCCGAGCTTCTGTGTGTACTGAAACTGCGGGAACAGGAAGCCGCTCTTGCGCTTGACCGTATGATCAGGCAGTTCCATCACCGGAATATAGGCGATGGGCTTGCCAAAAAGCTCGAAACGGGCGTTTTCCAGCCGTATCGTCCGCGTACGTCCATTCTGGACGACGCGCTGGGCCTTGATGTGCCACAGCGAACGGTGATCGGGCTTCGTCGTGCAGGGCGTGCACGCGGTGTAAACGGCCTCGTTGAGGATGAATTCTTCGCCGTTCCGCCGTTCGCCGCTGGTCGCAGCAAGCCGTGTCAGATCGGTCGTCTCTATCCGCAAGGCATCAATGAAGCCGTTGCCGAAGTCATCGGTGACGTCCATCTTTTCGGCATAGACGACATTGCCGCCCGGCTCGATCAACTGGATTTCACCGGTGGCATGAATGCGGCCCGATTTCTGGTCGTATTCGACCTGTCGGGCCACCATCTTGTAGCCGCCGTAATCGATCTGCACGTTGCCGCGCAAGATGACCTTTTCGGCGTCCTTGTTATAGACAAGCTCATTGGCGGACAGAAGCAGCTTGGCATCTTCCGGCATGTTCGGGCGCAGCGAATCAAGGCGCTCCGACGTCTGCTGCGCGAGCGCGGGTGCACTCATTCCCATGGCAAGTGTCTGCAGCGCCACTCCTGCGAGCAGGGCAGCGTTGATCAGCTTTGTACGTTTGCGGTTGCCTACCGCCACTAGCCATCCTCCTGATTTAAAAGAATCGTCGAGCCCAGCGCCATCGCTACAACAACTGGCAACCAGGCTGCAACGAAGGGAGGTACAATACCGCTGCTCCCGAATGCTTTGACAAGCACGGTGACGACATAAAGCACGAAGCCCGACAGGATTCCACCGAGAATCACCGAGCGCGATTGGTTGAACCGGCTAAATTTCAGCGACACGCACGCAGCGATCAGCGTCATGGCGACAAGCAGCAGCGGCAGTGACAACAGGGAGTGGAATTGGGTTTCCATGCCGTTTGTGGAAAAGCCGAAGGAGCGCGCCACCTCGATCTTCCGCGGAAGGTCGAAAAACTGAATGGAATCAGCCTTTGCAAGCCTTTCCTGAACAAACTCTGGCTTCAGATTCGTGCGGAGTTGTGCCGTTTGCAGACGGCGAGGCAGCTGTCCGCTGCTTGTTTCCGTTACGCCATTAAGAAGCCAGTAACCATCTTCGAGTTTAGCGGAGGCGGCATCCTGTCTCAGAATGATCGAACCCTGTGGATCAAAGTGGATGACGGTGACGTTCAGAAGTGTGGTGCCGCCATCCTGAACCGAGCGTGCGCCGATGATCGTATCGGTGCCTTCATAGATCTGTCGCAGCCAGGGAATCGAGCCGGCATCCGAGGTGCGCGATGACCCGAGGGCAGCAAGCAGGGTCTCTTCCTTCTTCGTGCCCCAGGCTGCGAGCGGGTTTAGCGCAAGCACGGCGAGTACGCCGAACAGGAAGGCGCCAAGCACGAACGGGCGCAGGAACTGCCACACCGAAATGCCCGCGGCGCGGGTAACCACGAGCTCGTAGCGGCGGTTGAGCGAGATCAGAGCCGCCATCGCCGAGAAGAGTGCCACGAAGGGCACGGTTTGTTGCAGGATGGTCGGGATCCGGAACGCGCTGATCAGCAACGCGCCGGTGACCGAATAATGCGGAAGGTTGGACAGGCGGCTCGCCTGTTCGCTGAAGTCGATGATGAAGACCAGCGAAAAAATGCCGACCAGAAACCAGAAGGTCGTGACAGCATAACGGGTCAGAAAGTAGCGGCCGAGTGTGGTGAAAATCATGATGCGTTGCTCCCGTCAGATGAGGGGCGCACGAGGCGAAGGCGAACCATCAGCTCGGACAGCTTTTCCTGCCAGGTCATCGGAATGTCGAGACGCCGGTTGCTGGCGAGTTGGTGAATGGCGAGCGCTCCGGTCGCAAGGGGCACGATATACATCAACGGAACGAACCAGACGGAATCCTCGGCGCTGTTGCCCGCATAGAACGTCATCCATCGGATGACGAGGGCAGAGCCGAGTGCGCTGACCATCGGATGGACGCGCGCCTCGCGGTGCGAGCGTGCATCACTGCAGAAGACAAGCGCGATCAGGCCGAACACCAGCGGGAACGTCCATTCCGTCAGGCGGCGGTGCAGTTCGGCGGTGAAGGCAAGCGGGTTGCCCTGGTAGACAGAATCATTGGGATCCGGATTGAAAAGATTGGGAAGGTCGCGATCCTTGGCGCGTATCGTCGCTTCGCGGGTCGCCTTCGTCATGTCGGCCAGATCGAAGGCGTAGGAATCGAATTTGATGATCGACACGCCGCCGTCCGGCAGTTTGCGTTGGACTTCGCCGTCCTTCATGACCAGCGCCGAGCTTTTCTCGTCCACGGCACCTTCGCGCGCATAATAGACGAGCTCGAAAGCCGGGTTGCGCGAATCGGCAACGAAAATCCCCTCAAGCACACCACCGCCGCGCCGGCCGCCAACCTGGACATAGAGGCCGTCAGTAATCTTGCGGAAGGCGTTCTCCTGGACGACCGAGGAAAGCAGGTCGGCGTTGGCCGTTGCTAGCATCTTGCGCACAGCGACGCGCGAATAGGGCTCGACAAAATTGTCGACCACGAACGACAGGACGCTAAGGCCAGCGGCGAGATAGATGATCGGCCGGATGATGGTCATGCGCGAGCTTCCGGCCGCGTTCAGCACCGTCAGCTCCGAATCGGTATTCATCGTCGTGAGCGTCTGGGTTACGCCGATCACCAGGGCGAAAGGCAGAATGATCGGCACGACCGACGGCAGAATGAGCGTTGCCAGCTTCAGGAAGGCGAAGACGGACTGCCCGCTATCGGTAACCAGGTTGACGTTGGTCAGGGCCTGCGTCGTCCACACGATGCCGAGCAACGGCAAAAGCGTAGCGAGGAACATGGTCAGGGCACGCCGGAAAATGTAGCGTTCGATCAGCTTCATGTCCGTTTCCGGTCCAAATCCATGCTCATGTTTCTGTGCCGCACCGCCGCATCGAAACGCCTGTTGCTGCCGCCGCCATCAGCGGGAACCGAGCTTCCGTCTCACGTCCGGCGCTGCTCAAATCGTAAAGCAACTGGGATAATTTAAGACGAAGAACCTCGGTTAACCGCATGTAAACATCTGCGGGCATCTTGCCAAGCCGTTGAAAAGCGAGAAGGGTGCCGACCACAGCTTTGACGGTGGTAGACGCAGCGAATGTTTGTCACTGTCACCCCCCGGTAACAGGGCGGGTCGTGTAAGACCGAAAAATGCCCGGAGTTTTGTAATGTCTATGAAATTTGAGTTCACCTTCGCCAAGTCCCATCGCCCGGCGGGTGGTGTTGCGGTCCTCCTGAAAGCCGCCGCAGGACAGGCGGCGGGCGCCGATGTCGCCGATCCGGAAGGCGTGCTGGCCAAGGCGGCGAAGGTCAAGAAGTTCAGCGGCAAGGCATTCTCCACCCTCGATATCATTGCCCCGCATGGCTCGCCCGCGGACCGGATCGTGGTTCTTGGTCTTGGTGACACCGATGCATTGACCGATCACGATTGGCTGAAGGCAGGCGGCGCGGCAGCCGCAAAATTGCGTGGAGCCGACAAGGCCACGATCTTCATCGACGTCCCCGACCTCGATGTCACCGGCAAGGCGGCGGCCGACTTTGCGCTCGGCATGGAAATGAACGCCTACAGCTTCGACGGTTACAAGACGAAGAAAGCGGACGACGATGCCAAGCCGGCAGGCAAGCCGGTCAAGGTGACGATCGTTACCGGCGCGGTGATTGCAGCGAAGAAGGCTTTTGCGACGGCGCAGGCGGTCGGCGAGGGCGTATTTCTCGCCCGCGACCTGGTCAACGAGCCGGCAAACGTCCTCGGTCCGCTGGAGTTCGCCGCCAAGGCGAAGGAGCTGGAAAAGCTCGGCGTCGAGGTGGAAATCCTCACCGAAAAGGAAATGAAGAAGCTTGGAATGGGTGCGTTGCTCGGCGTTGCCCAGGGCTCGACGCGTCCGCCGCGGCTGGTCGTGATGCAGTGGAAGGGCGGCAAGTCCAAGGATCGCCCGGTCGCCTTCGTCGGCAAGGGCGTCGTGTTCGACAGCGGCGGCATTTCGATCAAGCCCGCGGCCGGCATGGAAGAGATGAAGGGCGACATGGGTGGTGCTGCCGCCGTCACCGGCTTGATGCACGTGCTCGCTGCCCGTCACGCCAAGGTCAACGTCGTCGGCATCATCGGGCTTGTGGAAAACATGCCGGATGGCAGCGCACAACGCCCAGGCGACATCGTCACCTCGATGTCAGGGCAGACGATCGAGGTCATCAACACCGATGCCGAGGGACGTCTCGTTCTGTGCGATGCACTTTGGTATTGCAACGACCGCTTCAAGCCGCAGGCCATGATCGACCTTGCGACGCTGACAGGCGCCATCATGGTTGCGCTCGCGACCCATCACGCCGGCCTGTTTTCGAATGATGACCGCCTGGCCGGCCAGCTGTTGGCCGCCGGCATTGCCACGCAGGAGCGCCTCTGGCGCATGCCGCTCGGCAAGGAATACGACAAGATGATCGACAGCAAGTTTGCCGACATGAAAAACACCGGCGGACGTCATGGCGGCGCGATTACGGCGGCGCAGTTTCTGCAGCGTTTCGTCAAGGATACGCCCTGGGCGCATCTCGATGTCGCCGGAACCGCCATGGGCTCGCCGACCGACGAAGTCAATCAATCCTGGGGCTCCGGCTTCGGCGTTCGCCTGCTCGATGAGCTGGTCCGCGCGAGCTATGAGTCCTGAGCGGCATCGTGAGCCGCGGTGAAGGTCGTGGAGAGATCGGTGTGATCGAGGTCCTTTTCTATCACCTGACGGAATCGAAGCTCGAGGACGCACTTCCACCGCTGCTCGATAAAAGCGTCGAGCGCGGCTGGAGGGTGGTGGTGCAGACGGTCGATGCCGAGAGGCGCGATGCGCTCGATACGCATCTCTGGGTTTACAGGGACGAAAGTTTCCTGCCGCACGGGACAGATGCCGGGGAACTCGCTGCCGAGCAGCCGGTTCTCCTGGTGGCGGACGATGGCAATCACAATGCCGCAACCGTTCGCTTCGTCGTCGACGGTGCCAACCCGCCACCGGTCGATACTTACGAGCGGATCGTCTTCATGTTCGACGGCTACGACCAGGAACAGCTCGAAGCCGCTCGCGGTCACTGGAAGCGGCTGAAGGGTGAGGGCCACAACCTCACCTATTGGCAACAGAACCGTGACGGACGCTGGGAAAAGAAGGCCTGAGCGACGCAAGAACGGCTTCAAGAAGACAAAGCCCGCGGCAAACCGCGGGTTTTGTTTTTCGATCCTGTCCGGACGCCTAGTCGTGGAAGGCTTCGACGAATTTGCGTCGGCCGAGCATGAAGGCATCGGCGACATGGCGCAGCGGCGCCAGATCGACGTCCGACGTCTTGGCCCTGATGATTTCGGCGAAGCGCTTGTAGAGCATCGGATATTCCTGCTCCGGCTCCTCATGCACAATCTTGCCGTCGACCGAGAGCTTTGCGCCACCTTCCGAAAGCACCATTTCGCCTGATGCGGTCTGCGCGACGATGTCCCAACTCTGTTTACCGGTCTGGCGCCAGTCGAACTCTGCCGAAACCGCCAGCTTGTTCGCGTCGGTGAAGGCGATCGTGGCGGCGATCGGGGCGTCGCGGTTCTCCGGGAATTCCAGCGTGGCTGCGGTTATGAACAGCGGCCGTGGCAGGATATGCGTTACGATCGACAGCGCATTGATACCCGGATCGAAGATACCGAGGCCACCGGCCGCCCAGATCCATTCCTGATTCGGATGCCAGTGCCGCACGTCCTCCTTCCAGATGATCTTCACATCGTGGATTGCGGTCGCGGTGAGAAACGACTTCGCTGCCTCTACTGCCGGTGCATAGCGCGAATGCCAGCTTGCAAACAGTGACAGCCCCTTAGATGCAGCCAGAGCCTCCAGATCCGCGACTTCGCTCAATGTGGCGCCTGGCGGTTTTTCGAGGAAGACATGTTTGCCGGCCTCAAGGGCCGTGCGCGCGGCCTCATACCGGTATTGCGGTGGCATGCAGAGCGATACCGCGTCGATTGCGGGAACGGCCTCCAGCATCGCTTCGATCGACTTGAAATTATCGATGCCATCGACGGTGCCGTGGCGGCTCGCCGCAGCAATCAGGTGGTAGTCGTCGTTCTTGGCAATGGCCGGCAGGTGCTGGTCACGAACGATCTTGCCGACGCCGACAAGCGCGATTTGAATTGGAGGCATGGTGTTTCGCTCATATTAGTATGATTTATTGTCGGTTCTTGTAGCAGATTGCGCGGCGCGGGCAAGCACTGCCGAAGAGACGCGAGCCCGGTTTGCTGAACGCCAAACAAACGGCAACGGACCCATTCTTTCTGGCCTCCTGTGCCCTACAGCGCCGCGCGTCTTATCAGACGCGCAAAGGTCGCTGTAGCACTTTGAATTGCTGCATGTTTTTATCCTTAAATCGAATAGGATTTAAGGAGCATGCAGTAGCTTCTACAATCCATGATGCCAATCCACATGTGCAGCAAACGCGACACGCGCGGTGACCGGCAGAACGAGGAGAGATTATGCACCACGAAATCCGCCATGCCAGCCGCCACGAACTCGATGCCATCATCGATTGGGCGGCCCGCGAAGGCTGGAACCCGGGGCTCGACGATGCGGCGGCATTCTGGGCGGCGGATCCGGAAGGATACTGGGTGACGGAGCGCGAGGACAAGCTCGCAGCCGCCATATCGCTGGTGCGCTACGACGAGAACTATGCCTTCCTTGGCTTCTACATAACGGCACCGGATTTCCGCCGGCAGGGTATCGGCGGCCAGATGTGGCAGCACGCCTTGGCGGCGGCGGGACAACGCATTGTCGGTCTCGACGGTGTCGTTGCCGAGCAGGAGAACTACCGGCGGTCTGGCTTCGTTCTCGCCCACGCCAATATCCGCTATGGCGGCATCGTCGACGCGGTCGAGCCTCCGGGTACGGACCTGGTGGAGGTTGCGCCGATCCACATGCCGATGCTGATCGACTACGACCGTCGCTTCATGCCAGCCCGGCGCGACACTTTTCTCACCGAATGGCTGAGACCGGGCCGTACGCGACGAAGCGTCGTGCTGCTCCGGGACGGTGCGATTGCCGGCTACGGCACCTTGCGCGCCTGCCGGCAGGGCTACAGGATCGGTCCGCTCTTTTCCGAAAGCGAGACGGCAGCCGACCTGGTGTTTCGAAAGCTGGCTGCGACGGTGAAGGGCGAGGAGATCCACCTGGACATTCCCGAGCCGAATGCCTCGGCGCGTGCGCTCTGCGAGCGCTACAACATGAAACCGGTTTTCGAAACGGCGCGGATGTATCGAGGCGTCGTGCCCGATCTGCCGCTCGCCCGCATCTACGGCATCACCACCTTCGAACTCGGCTGACCGGCGACGTGCCGGGACAGCCATTTCGAAAGTGTCGGATCAGATGGCCATCGCCTCTTCGTACTCGGACGAGAGCTCGAGCCATTGTTCCTCGGCATGCGCAAGTTTGTCGACTGCGTCGGAGCGTTCCTTGGCCTTCTGCGCGGCCTTCGCCGGCGACTTTTCGTAAAGCGTTGGGTCGGCGAGTTCAGCGTCGAGCGCTTGAATCACTTTCTCCAGCTTTCCCGTCAGCGATTCGATTTCGTTGATCTTTTTTCTGAGAGGTGCCAGCGATGCGCGCTTGTCCGCGTTGGCCTTGCGCTGGTCCGCCTTTGACAGGGAATCGTCCGCTCCGGCTGCCTTGGGTTTGTCCTCCTTGGCCTTAGGGCCGCCGACGATCAGGCTCCGATAGTCTTCCAGGTCGCCGTCGTAGCTCGTCACCGTTCCGTCCCGCACGAGCCACAGCCGGTCGGCGGTCGCCTCGATCAGGTGGCGGTCGTGCGAGATCAGGATCACGGCGCCGGAATAGTCGTTGAGCGCGGTGATCAACGCATTGCGGCTGTCGATATCCAGATGGTTGGTCGGCTCGTCGAGGATCAGCAGGTTGGGCGCGTCGAAGGCAGCCAGCCCCATCAGCAGGCGTGCTTTCTCGCCGCCCGAGAGGTCCTTGGCAGGCGTTTCCATCTTCTCGGTCGCCAGGCCCATCTGCGCCACGCGGGCGCGCACCTTGGCTTCCGGTGTTTCCGGCATGCGACGACGCACATGTTCGACGGCGCTTTGGGTCGGGATCAGATCATCCAGCTGGTGCTGCGCGAAGAAGCCGACCTTGAGGTTCGGCGCGATCTTCAACTCGCCGGATTCTGGCGCCAGCCGCCCGGAGATGAACTTGGCGAAGGTCGACTTGCCGTTGCCGTTCGAGCCGAGCAGCGCGATGCGATCATCGGTGTCAATCCGCAGGTTGAGGCGCTTGAGGATCGGGTTGCCGGGCTCGTATCCGACGGTTCCGCCGGTGACGGCGATAATCGGCGATGCGGCCTCTTTCTCCGGCTCTGGGAAGGAGAAGCCCTGAACGTGATCCTCGATCACGGCCGCAATCGTACCCATGCGCTCCAGTGCCTTGACGCGGCTCTGCGCCTGGCGGGCCTTGGTGGCCTTGGCCTTGAAGCGGTCGATGAAGCTCTGGAGGTGCTTTCGCGCCGCGTCGTTCTTGGCCTTCGCCTTCATCTGCAACTCGTCGGCTTCCGCCTTCTGTCGCTCGAACTGGTCGTAAGGCCCGCGATAGTAGGCGAGCTTCTTCTGGTCGAGATGCACGATGGCGTTGACCGCCGTGTTCAACAGATCGCGGTCGTGGCTGATGATGATGACGGTGTGCGGATAGCGGCGAATGTAATCTTCGAGCCAGAGCGTACCTTCGAGGTCGAGATAGTTGGTCGGCTCGTCGAGCAGCAGCAGGTCCGGCTCGGAGAAGAGAACGCCTGCGAGCGCCACGCGCATCCGCCAACCGCCGGAGAAGGAGGAGGCAGGGCGCAGCTGCGCTTCGTGATCGAAGCCGAGGCCGGCGAGAATGCTCGCCGCACGCGCCTCCGCCGAGTGGGCGCCGATATCGGCGAGCCGGGTCTGGATTTCTGCAATACGGTGCGGGTCGGTCGCGGTCTCCGCCTCGGCGACCAGCGCCGTGCGTTCCTTGTCCGCCTTGAGCACGATCTCGATCAGCGGTTCCTCGGTGCCGGGCGCTTCCTGTGCGACCTGGCCGATCCGCGCATTCTTGGGCAGCGAAATTGTGCCGGCTTCCGAAGCGAACTCACCGGTAATGATACGGAACAGCGTCGACTTGCCGGCACCGTTTCGTCCGACTAGCCCGGCCTTCGTGCCCGCCGGAAGCGTCACGGATGCGTTTTCGATGAGGAGACGGCCCGCGATGCGGGCGGAAAGGCCGGAAATCTGGATCATTGCGGCCTTTTGCCCGGACTTGAGCCGGAAGGCAAGAGGTGCGTCGCGACTGCAGTTTCGGCCCGGCGCGTGGATGTCTGGTTCGCGGATTTCAAGGGGCCATTGTTATCAATTCATGAACAACGCGTTCCGACAATCGATACTACACATCCTCATCGTGAGGGACCATCTGTTTAAGCGAAGGGCAGCGAAAGCTCTTCCGACCGCCTCGATCGACTGAACGCCATCGGCAAGGCCACCGCGTTCCAGGAAAGACCGATCCGGCCAAACGTAGTTTTGATGAAACCCTCGTTCAAGCGAACGAGCCTCCCAGGAGCAAAGACGATGAAAACCACGATCCACACCGCACTCGCCGCAGCTCTCGTTGCAACAGCCGTTCTCGGCGGCGCCTCCGCCGCCTTTGCCGGCGGCAGCTATTACGAAGGCATCAGCCCGACCCCGCTGTTTACCGAACGCGCTCCCAAGGCCGCCGGTAGCTCCGCCTTGAACATCCGCGGTTCGGAAGCCGGATATGTCGACCGTACGTCCACCGGCTCGGTCCACAATTACGATGCCAGGCCGCAGGTTGTTCAGGGCGGCGAAGGCGAATACTACCAGGGCATCTCCCGCTAAGGCGCATTCCGTCTCCGGTCATGGGGCTTCCAGCCCCATGACGCTCCATCCCCATCAAGGAAAACTCCCATGAAAAAGTCCATCGCAACGCTTCTCGTTGCAGCGGCAACGTTGGCCGGCGCATCCACCGCCTTTGCCGGCGGCAGCTACTATGAAGGCGTCAGCCCGAAGCCGCTCTTTACCGGTCGTGCAGACGCTTCGGCAGGTGCCGGCGTGTCCGCAAACACCGTCGACGGTGGTGATTACTATGCCGGTATCGAGAACAAGGCGGTTGACGCCGCGGCGACAGGCGCGATTGCCAACGGCAATGCGAAGGCCTTCGGCAAGACCGGTCAGGACAGTCAATAACCCACGCCAAACGGACGACCAGATAACCCGGTCCCGCCAAGCGGGGCCGGGTTATCTCGTTTTGGCGTTGCCAATGAGGTGATTTGCCATGACAGAAAAAATTCACGTCGCTGAGCGGCTCTTCGAACTCTACCACTGCGTCCACCGCCTGGTGAACGCGTCCATGAGTGAAGAAGGCGTCTCGCTCGCGCGCAGCAAGTTCCTGTTCTATCTCAGCGAACTCGGGCCATGTCGCTGCGCCGACATCGCTTCGGCACTCAGCTTTGCCCCGCGAACTGTCACTGAGGCGATCGACGGACTTGAGCGCGACGGGATGGTCGTCCGCGAGCCGGATCCCGAGGACCGGCGAGCAAAGATCATCTCGATTACCGACCTCGGCCGGGCCGGCCTCGAAGCGGCGCTCCGGCCACGTCGTCAGATGATCGAAGAGCTTTTCTCGGCGCTCGATGACAATGAGCGCACGGATCTTCATCGCCTGCTCGGTCGGCTGGGTGACAAGGCTTGCGAAATCGGCACGAGCCGGATGGCCGTGCATGAGCGGCAGTCAGAAGCGGCATGAACCCTGGAGATCGCGACGCGCTTTAGGCAGCGTGCGGCGAATAGATCTTCGCCCGTTTGCCGCCAAGCTCCGGCGTATAGGCAAGAATTCCCGAGCGCGATCCCGTTCGGGCGGCCGCAAGCGCCAGTTCGGCCTGCTGCATGACGTCGGCTGGCGTCGCCATCGGCTGGGCCGTCGCGATGCCGGCCGAGAGCGAAAGGGTTTCGGTCGTGAAAGCACGGCCGGGCAGGGCGACGCGCAGCGCCTCCACCGATTGCTGGATGCGCTGCGCAATTGCTTCGGCGTTCTCCTCTGTGACGTCGCTGCAGAGGAACGCAAATTCCTGGCCGCCGACGCGTGCGACGAAGTCACTCTTCTTGATCGACTTGCGAAACAGCGTCGAAAGTTTGCCGAGCGCCTTTTCTGCCGCGCTGCCGCCGTGCTGCTCGGCGATACCGCGCAACCCCTCGACTGACACGACAAGCAGGGCAACCGGCTCGGTTATGCCTTCGGCTTCCAGCATTGTTCTCAAACGCGCCGCCAGGGCCAGGCGATTGGGCAGGCCGGTGGCGGGGTCGCGGGTCAACGGTTTGCGGCTTTCGGCGAACTCGCCTTCCAGCGCTGCAAAGCGCTCGGCGCTTACCTGCAAGGCTGTTTGAAAAGCCTGTTCTTCATTCATCAGCAGGCCGGCCGCATCCCGCAACCTCGCTGCGTCGTCGGCAAACTCCGACAGGCCGGCAACCGGGTCGGCGACCAGGCGGTCTTTGAAGCGGTCGAGCTGGCTTCTGAAGGCGTGTTTCTGCGCCAGGCTGTGCCTCAGCTGCAGAGCAAGTTCGCTCAGGGCCTCCTGTGCTGCTGCCCTTGCCCTGTCGGCGGCAAGTGCCCCGTGAGCCACCAGATGATGCTTGAGGCCGAGTTCGTCGAGGGCGTCCTGCTGCGGCGTGGCGCCGAGCGCCGCCAGATCGCGCGAAAGCTGCGGTAGCCGGCCGGACAAGGCTTCATAGACAAGTTCATAGTTGCGTGGCAGTGCCGCGATGCCAAGCTGAGACATGGATTGCGCCACCTTCAAAATGATGGTGGTGCTTTTCGTCTGCGATCGGCCGGTGTTCGCGGCAACTTGCCTGGTCATTCCGTGGTCGTCCTCGATGCCTGTATGGGATCCGAAAACACTATGGCGGCGCTGCGTTTAAGGGAGTCTGAAGATACCAGGCGCGATACCAGATCTGCCCGGTATGGTTGTCGAAATCCCACCGCAGGAGGGACTGGCGCAACCGATTGGAGCGGAAAGTCGAAAGTTGCTGTTTTAGTTCATGTTTATAGTTGACGGAGCTTGTCAACAATTATATCCCGCCTTGCTAAATCGGGCGGGAGGCTCGAATGCAGAGTGATGGTTTGACAATGCCCCCTTCATTCATCGCGGATCTTGCGGCGTGGGGCGAGCGTCCCGCTCTGGTTCTTCCCGGTCGGCGTTTCGTCAGCTACCGCGACCTGCACGAAAGGGTCGACCGTCAGGTCGCACTTTTTCCGCGCACCCGCGCGCTGATAAAGCTTGAGCCCGAACTCTCCGAACATGCCATCATTGCCTATCTCGCAGCGCTTAAGGCCGGACATGTGGTTGCCATGCAGGCGCCGCGCGCCGCCGGCACTGCGGCCTGGACGGACATGTTCGAACCGGACTGTGCCTATTGCCGGATCGACGGCCGTTGGCGAACCGAACATCTGGGGGGCAGTGACAAGCCGTTGCATCCGGACCTCGGCCTCCTGCTGTCGACCTCTGGCAGTACCGGGTGCGGCAAGGCGGTGCGGCTTTCGGCTGGCAATGTTTCGGTCAATGCCCGCTCGATTGCCGAATATCTGGAGCTTGGCGCCGACGATCGCAGCTGCTTGATCCTGCCGCTGCATTACTCCTATGGCCTTTCGGTGCTGAACGCCCATCTGACTGTCGGCGCCAGCCTTTACGTTCCCAGCGGCTCGATCCTTGATCCAGGATTCCTTGACGGTCTTGCGGCCAGCGGCTGCACCAATCTTTCCGGCGTGCCCTATTCCTATGAACTCCTGGAAAAGGTCGGCTTTCGCGACCGTGCGTTCCCGCAACTGCGTTTCATGACGGTTGCCGGCGGACGTATGGCGCCGGAGCGCGTTCGTGCCTATGACGAGCATCTTCGCGCCCAAGGCGCCGCTTTATTCGTCATGTACGGTCAGACCGAAGCGACGGCCCGCATCGCCTATGTTCCCCCCGCGCGGCTCAAGGGCAATGAAGACCGGATCGGCGTCGCCATTCCCGGTGGCATGCTATCGATCGCGGATGATGAGGGGCGAGCGATTGCCGGTGCCGGTGTCGCCGGCGAACTTGTCTATCGCGGCCCCAATGTGATGATGGGCTACGCCTCGTCGCGGCAGGACCTGGCCCGCGGCGCAGACCTTGACGAACTGCATACGGGCGACCTGGCGGTCCGCGAAACCGATGGCCTTTTCCGCATCGTTGGACGCATGAAACGCATGTCCAAGATCGCTGGCCTGCGCATCGGCCACGATACCCTCGAGCACGCGCTCGAGCGGCGCGGTGTTGTGGCGGCAATCGTCGGCGATGACGAAGGGCTGCATGCCTTCTTTCAGGGCGAAGGCCGACTCGAGGACGTGCGCCGCCTGCTCGTTGCCGCGAGCGGCCTGACACTTGCCCACATCATGGCCACGCACGTGCCGGAAATCCCGAGGTTGCCATCGGGCAAAGTCGACTATGGTGCCCTGAGCCTTGCAGCAAAGCAGGCGATCGCCGCCGGCCACGGCGATCGCGAAGGTATCGAAAGCCTCTTCCAGCAAGTGTTCTATCCTGCACGGGTGAAGCCGGAGGATAGCTTCCTCTCGCTCGGCGGAGATTCGCTGCGTTTCGTGCAGCTCTCGATTGGTCTCGAAAAGGCGCTTGGACAGGCTCCGGAGATGTGGGAGGCCATGCCGATCGCAACACTTGCGGCGCTGGAAAAGCGAGAAACGGCGACGGCAAGGATCGGAATGGATCTGATCATCCGTGCCTTGGCTATATTGCTCGTCGTTCTTCACCACGAAACCCTGTGGCCGCTGCCGGGCGGATCGGCTGCCATGGTTATCCTTGCCGGTTTCAGCCTCGCCCGATTCCAGATGGGGCCGCTTCTGGCCGGTGGTGGCTTGGCTATTCTGCGACCACTCACGCAGATCCTCGTGCCCTATTATCTCATTGTCGGCGCCTATGCCGCCGTTTGGGGCGAAGTCCCCTGGGCATCGATCTTCCTTGTCGGCAATTTCGGTTTCGCCGATCCGGAGACCCGTGGCATGGTGCCCTACCTCTATTGGTTCATCGAAGCCTATTGCCAGATGATGCTGGTCTTCGTGGCGCTGTTCGCGATCCAGCGCTTCCGGCGGCTTGCTGCTCGGCAGCCCTTTGCGATGGGCATGCTGTTGCTCGGCGTGGCGCTGATCGCCAGGCTGGCCTTGCCGATACTCTGGCCGATCGGCAACCGGCAGATCTTCACCTTGCCATGGATCTTCTATCTCGCTGTGATCGGCTGGTGCGCCGCGATCGCCGAAACGCATCTGCAGCGACTGCTTCTGGTGGTCGCGGGAGCTGGCGCCTTCCTGTTTTTCGGCCTTTACGAGGGCGTCTGGATCGGCACGAAGATCAAGTATCTGCTGTTGATCGCCGTGCTCGTTGCTCTGGTCTATGCGCCGCGCGTCAGCGTTCCGCGCTGGGCAGCGCAGCTGGTGCTGCCGCTATCGGCTGCCGGCTTCCATATCTACATCCTGCACCGTTTCGTGCCGGAGCTGTTGATGACGCCGCTGCAGCCGCATCTCCCAACGGTGCTCTTTTCCACAGTCTCGATCGCAGGCGGCATCGCGCTTGGCCTCGCCGCCTGGCTCTTGCAACGCCAATTGCTCAAGGCGGCTGTGAACGGAAGGCCCAAGCCCGGACTGTCGCTTAATCATCTGCGGCCGAGTGCCAGATGGGCTGTTTTAGTTCGCCCACTTTTCGCCTTCGGTCCACAAAAAGAACGCGAGATCCAGCACAATTGATGGACGCCCAAGCGCTGTCAGCGTCGCGTGCACCTGGCCGCGGTGATGGGTCTGGTGATTGAAGACGTGGGCGAGCGTTGGCCCGAGCTTCTGCGTGACGATCACTGGTGAGCTCAGCGTCGTGTAATTGAAGGTGGCGGCAAACCGCGCCTCATCGAGCCCGTAGATCCAGGCAATCATTCGCGCATCTTCCCGTTCGCGTGCGCTGGTAAGGCTGGCGAGATCTTCATGGAGCATCGTATCCAGCGCTGTCGGCGCGTCGCCTTCGCCGGTGAAACGTTTCATCCAGATCCGATCCGCGGCAAGGATATGATTGAGCGTCGCAAGCGCTGACCCGAAGAATGCACCCTTGCTCTGCCTCAGTTCGCTGTCCGGAAGTTCTGCGGCCGCTGCGTAGAGCCGGCGGTTGGCCCAGATGTTGTAGTCGGCGAACATGCGAAAATGATCGAGCATCTGTTTCTCCTTCGTGGTCGCGAAGTTAGCGCAGATCCGCATTCCTGTGGCGAATGCCACCCATGAAATTTAATCATTTGATCGTTCGATCCGTCTGGCGTCGAATGAGGTGAGACGATCCAATTTTCGCCGGGAGATCACGTGAGCAGGAAACTCTATTCGCTTTGCGGTGCCGACAGGGCCCGACCTTTTTCACCGCATGTCTGGAAGACCAAGCTGTCGCTTGCGCATAAGGGGCTCGACTTCGACGTCGTTCCGATCGGCTTTACCGAGATCCCCAAGGTAGAGGAAGGCGCCACCAAGCTCGTGCCGCTTCTGCGCGACGGCGACCGGCTGGTACAGGACAGTTTTGAGATTGCCGTCTATCTCGACGAGAACTACCCGGATCGGCCGTCGCTGTTTGGCGGACCGGGCGGCATGGCCATGGCCCGCTTCATCGAGGGCTGGTCGCAGACGACGCTGCATCCGGCAATCGCTCGCATCATCATCAAGGATATTCACGACAGGCTCGATCCGGTCGATCGGGTCTATTTCCGCGAAAGTCGCGAGGCGCGCTTCGGCACTTCGCTCGAAGCGGTGGCTGAAACCGGAGGCGCGGCCCTTGCGACCTTCTCCGACAAGCTTGAGCCGCTGCGCCATATGCTGAAGTTTCAGCCCTATCTCGGCGGCGAGCGGCCACTCTTTGCCGACTACATCGTCTTCGGTGCGCTGCAATGGGCGCGTATCGTTTCGCCGCAACGCCTGCTTTCCCAAGGCGATCCGGTCACAGACTGGTTCGAGCGTTGCCTCGACCTGCACGATGGCATCGGCCGCTCTGTGACAGCGGCGTGAAACCCGCAAGGCTCGCGGCGAATCGTGAGTGAACCCCCTTGTTTTGCGCGGAATTGGCGGCTAATGAACCGCCACTTCTCAAGAAAACAAGGGAATTGAGCCAATGGCGATTGAACGTACCTTTTCGATGATCAAGCCGGACGCAACGAAGCGTAACCTGACCGGCGCCATCACCAAGATGCTCGAAGACGCCGGCCTGCGCGTCGTTGCTTCCAAGCGCGTCTGGATGAGCCGCCGCGAAGCTGAAGGCTTCTACGCCGTTCACAAGGAACGTCCGTTCTTCGGCGAACTCGTCGAGTCCATGTCTTCGGGCCCGACCATCGTTCAGGTTCTCGAAGGCGAAAACGCCATCGCCAAGAACCGCGAAATCATGGGCGCCACCAACCCGGCAAACGCTGATGAAGGCACGATCCGCAAGGTTCACGCCCTTTCGATCGGCGAAAACTCGGTTCACGGTTCGGACGCTCCGGCAACGGCTGCTGAAGAAATCGCATACTGGTTCTCCGGCACCGAAATCGTCGGCTGAATTCAATATCTGCATTTCCGGCCATAACGGCTTGAAATCACTCGATTGACCGGAGCGGAAACGCTCCGGTTTTTTCATATCGGGCACTTTGCCGTTTCAAAATGCTCCGGCGCCTTGCCGTCCCGGAAGACCGCCGGATTCTTGTCGTATGCCGGACCCTCGACCAGTGGCTTCGCCGGCAAGATATCTTGGTCGACATCGGAGGTGACGGTGGTCTCCAGTTTCTGCAGCGTTTCGCCCGCAGGTCCTTTCACCTCGATCGTCACCGCATAGGGCCTTTCCTTTTTCACACAAGTCAGATCGGGACTTTCCAGCACCACTCTGTCGAGCTTTGGAAAGAGCTTGCGCGTCACCTTGAGCGACTCGCCGCCCACCGGGTTCTCGAATGTCGCGATGACAATGCTACCCTCGGGCACGGGCTCCGTCTTCTGGAGCGTGATCGTGTAGACGGCATAGGCGAGGCGGTAGTTGAAGATGAACATCTTGCCAGTCAGCTTTAGCGGATCGGGGCCGGTCTCCCGTTGGCAGCCGGCGATCAGCATCACCGTCATCATGGCCGCAAGCGTTGCAATCGTCCGTATTATCATTGTGCCTCCTCCTTGCTGCGGCGATAGTGACGCTTGGCCTTGCTGCGGTTGCCGCAGACGGCCATGTCGCACCAGGTCCGGCTGCGGTTGCGGCTCCTGTCCAGAAATAGCCAGCCGCAATTGGGGCAGATCTTCAGCCGATCGGGTTCGGGATTGGCGACGAGGCTGAGTGCGGAATGGGCCGTAGCGGTGTCGAGCGCGACGGCGTCTCCACCGTTGCCGGCACCACGCAACACCGCGGCGATCGCCTCGAGCAGGTCGGCCATCAAGTCTACCCGCTGCTCGGCCTCCGCCTGCGCCCGAAAATGCCGATCCGTTGCCTCGCGCAACGTCAAGAGCCTGGTGCGGTTCGGCTCGGCAACGGGCAACAGCGTGCCAAAGCGTTGGCTCTCGGCGCAGAACCGGTTGGCGGCTCCGGCGAAGCCGTCGAGCGCCGGGACGTCGGCAAAGCGATCGATCCGCCTCGCGGGATCAAAGCGCAGGATGACGGAGTTGGCGACATCCAGCGCCAGCGCGCCGCCGGCAAATCGGTGTGCGGTCCAGGTGAAGGTCATGAACAAATCCTAACTGGTAAATGTGATTTTACCAGTTATATTGATGTTGTCACGCTCCCGGATGCGCCATGCTCTATTTCCTGCAGCAGATCGCCAATGCCGTCCCTATCGCCGCGCTCTATGCTGCGCTGGCATTCGGCTATGCCATCGCCTTTGCCGTGACCCGCCGGGCCGATCTCACCTACGGTGCTCTCTTTGCCTTCGCCGGCCAGATGTTCGTGCTGTTTGCCAATTTCGGCTGGAACCAACTGTGGCTGGTGCTGCCGGTAGCGCTCGGCCTCGGCGCCGCAGCGGGCCTCACACTCGGCGTCGGGGCAGGGCTTGTCGCCGGGCGCTATGTGATGCGCCCGCTTGCATTCTCGTCGGCCAACACTGTCGTCGTCGCGTCGCTTGGCTGTCTTCTGGTGCTGATGGAGACCGCGCGGCTGGCGTCGGAAACGAAGAGCCTGTGGCTGCCACCGTTTCTGAACGGCAACATCGTCTTCTGGTCCGATGCCAAGTTCCCGGTGACGCTGACGGTGATCCAGTTGCTCAACACGCTGTTGATGGTGGCGCTGGTCGCGAGCGGTCACTGGTTTCTGGCGCATAGTCGCGCCGGGCGGTCGTGGCGAGCGGTGTCAGAGGATCGTGGCGCTGCTGCCCTGTGCGGCATCGATGCGGCGCGTGTCTATATCGCCGCCTATGGCGCCGCGTCGCTGATCGCCGCCTGCTGTGGCATCCTGGCCGCGTCCTACTATGGCAACATGGATTTCGGCACCGGGCTAACCTTCGGGGTCAAGGTGCTGTTCATCGCGGCGATCGGCGGCCAGACCTCGCCGCTTTGTGCCGCGCTCGGTGCAGCAGCGATCGGCCTGCTCGAAACGCTCTGGGGCGCGTATGGCCCGATCCTCTGGCGGGATTTCGCGATCTTCGGCTTCCTCGTCATCGTGCTCGCGGTGACGCGGCAGGAGAAAATCATCCCCTGATGTCAGCGTTTCCAGCGATCACGCGCCGTGTCGTCGGCATCCTTGGCGCTGACCCAACCGCCGGCCGTTCCGTCGCTCGAGTGCTCCTTCTTCCAGAAGGGAGCGGAGGTCTTGAGGAAATCCATGATGAAGTTGGCGCCATCGAAAGCCGCCTGCCGGTGCGGCGAGGCGGTGATCACCAGCACGATGTTTTCGCCGGGATTGATCTTGCCGTAGCGATGGATCGCCGTTGCCGCTTGCAGCCCGAAGCGTTCGACCGCCAGCCTGCAGATGCGTTCGATTTCGGCTTCGGCCATTCCAGGATAATGCTCTAACTCGAGAGCGGTCAGCGTGCCCGCTTCGTCGCGGCAGAGGCCCGAAAACGTCACAACCGCCCCGATGTCAGGGCGGCCGGAAGAGAGCTTGGAAACCTCGGCCGAAAGATCGAAGTCCTCGCGCTGCACGCGCACGGTGACGGCCGCGCCCATGGCGTCAGCCACCGGTCATCGGCGGGAAGAGAGCGATCTCGCGCGCGCCGGCGATCGGTTCGCCATGCTCGACATGCTCCTGGTTGATCGCTGCGCGGATGACGTTCTGGTGCTCGAGCGCCGTCTCGTATTCTTCCCCAAGGGTTTTCAGATGCGCAAGCAAATCGGCAATGGTGACGACGTCGGCCGGGACTTCCAGCGTTTCCTCACCCTTGCCAATGCGTTCGCGCACCCAAGAGAAGTAGACGAGATTGACGGTGCTCATTCGTTGACCACATGTTTCAGGCCGGCGCGGAAATAGTCGTAACCGCTGTAGAGCGTGATCGCCGCGGCAATCCACAGCAGAACGATACCGGCCTCGGTCGTATAGGGCAGGATCTTGTCGCCAGCGGGGCCGGCCAGCAGGAAGACGATCGCCACCATCTGGATCGTCGTCTTCCACTTGGCGATGCGGGTAACCGGGACGCTGACCTTCAGCGCTGCCAGATACTCGCGCAGACCCGAAACGAGGATCTCGCGGCACAGAATGATGATGGCGGCCCAGATCGACCAGCCGGCAATCGTGCCGTCGGCGGCAACGAGCAGCAGGATCGAGGCGACCAGCAGCTTGTCGGCGATCGGATCGAGCATCTTGCCGATGTTCGAGGTCTGCTTCCAGATGCGGGCGAGATAACCGTCGAAGAAGTCGGTGATCGAGGCGATGGCAAAGAGAGTGACCGCCGTCCAGCGCGCAAAATCCGAACTGTGCAGCCGGCCTTCGACGAAGAAGCAGAGCACGATCAGCGGCACGATCAGGATTCGGAAATAGGTGAGCAGGTTGGGGATGCTGTAGGCGACGGGCGTGGGCATGGATTCGGGTTCTCTGTCTTCCTCGGAGGTACAGAATGACTTTGCGACCCTCAGGTCAACAAATCATTGTGCGAAGGTTGTCATAATTGGCGCATCTCACCTGAACGCCCGGTGAATTGCCACTGCATAATTCCTTAAATCGGTATCGATCGGGGGGCGAAACGATGCGGCAAGGTTGAACCATTACAGCGTCTTCCGCGTGTCCTCTTCGACATGCTGCGCTGCAACGGTCATTTTGCCGCGTCCTCATGGAAATGCTCGTAGACCAGCCGGGCGACCGCTTCGGAAATGCCGTTGACCGCCATCAGGTCGTTCATGCCGGCGCGGGAAACGGCCTTGGCGGTACCGAAATGGGTGAGCAATGCTCGCTTGCGCGTCGGCCCGATACCGGCAATCTCGTCGAGCGGGTTCTTGACCATCTCCTTCTTGCGCCGCGCGCGGTGGGAGCCGATGGCAAAACGGTGCGCCTCGTCCCGTAGGCGCTGGATGAAATAGAGCACCGGATCTCGCGGCGGCAGGGTGAAGCTGTCGCGCCCGAGCGCGAAGAAACGCTCGCGCCCGGCGTCGCGGTCGACACCCTTGGCGACGCCGATCGCCGTCACGCAGTCTTCGACATCCAATTCCCTCAGGATCGTGCGGACAGCCGTCATCTGTCCCTGGCCGCCGTCGATCAGGATGACGTCCGGCCAGGCCGGGAAGGCTGCATCTTCGGCGACCTCGGCAGTCCGGTCCGGTTTGCCTTCTTCCTTGAGCAGGCGCGAGAAGCGGCGGGTCATCACCTCGCGCATCATGCCGAAGTCGTCGCCGGGCGTGATGTCGGTCGATTTGATGTTGAACTTGCGATACTGGCCTTTGACGAAACCTTCAGGGCCGGCGACCACCATGCCGCCGACGGCATTGGTGCCCATGATGTGGGAGTTGTCGTAGATCTCGATCCGCCGTGGGGCGCGTTCGAGCTTGAACGTTTCGGCAAAACCTTCGAGCAGTCGCGACTGCGACGCGGTTTCAGCCAACTTGCGGCCATGCGCCTCGCGGGCGTTGGCAAGCGCGTGATCAACAAGATCCTTCTTTTCGCCGCGTTGAGGCACCTGGATCGACACCTTGTAGCCCGACTTTTCGCTGAGCGCCTGGCCGAGCAGTTCCTGCTCCTCGACTGCCTCGCACAGCAGGATCTGCCGCGGACAGGGCTTGTCGTCGTAGAACTGCGCGAGGAAGGCCGAAAGCACCTCTGCCGTCGGCAGCGATGGGTCCGCCTTCGGGAAATAGGCGCGGTTGCCCCAGTTCTGCCCGGTGCGGAAGAAGAACACCTGGATGCAGGAGGTTCCGCCCTCGTGGTGGATCGCAAAGACGTCCGCCTCTTCGACGCCGGCCGGGTTGATGCCCTGGTGGCTTTGAACGTGGCTGAGTGCTGCGAGCCGGTCGCGATAAAGTGCGGCACGTTCGAAGTCGAGGTTTTCCGCAGCCTCGCCCATCGCCGCCGCAATCGTCGCTTTCACCGCCTGGCTCTTGCCGGAGAGGAAGTCCTTGGCCTCGCGCACAAGTTCGGCATAACCCTCATTGCTGATTTCGCCCGTGCAGGGCGCCGAACAGCGCTTGATCTGGTGCAGAAGACAAGGACGCGTGCGTGTCTCGAACACACTGTCGGTGCAAGTTCTCAACAGAAAGGCGCGCTGCAGCGAGTTGATCGTGCGTCCGACGGCGCCCGCCGATGCGAAGGGGCCGAAATAATCGCCCTTTCGGCTGCGTGCGCCGCGATGTTTGTAAAGGGCGGGCGCACGGCTGTCGCCGGTGACCAGAATATAGGGAAAGGACTTGTCGTCGCGCAGAAGCACGTTGAAACGCGGCCGGAGCCGCTTGATCAGGTTGGCTTCAAGCAGAAGCGCCTCGATCTCCGTGCGGGTGGTGACGAACTCCATGTTCGCCGTTTCGCGAATCATCCGCGAAATACGGTTGGAGTGGCCGCGCCCCTGGGCGTAGTTGCCGACGCGCTTCTTCAGGCTGCGTGCCTTGCCGACATAAAGGACGTCGCCGGCCTCATTGAACATGCGATAGACGCCAGGGCCGTTCGGCAGCCGCTTGACGAAGGCCTGGATCAGTTCGGCGCCCTTGAGGCCCACGACCTCGTTGCGATTCTCCGCCCACTCGATCGCCGGGCCTGCGGGCACGCCTTCAGGCGCCTCGATCAGGTCGTCGTCGTCTTCGATGTCATTGCCGTCATAAAGGATGCCGCCGTCAGTCGGCACGCGTCCGTTCATTCCACTATCTCCCTGATATCAGGCGTTTCCCAGGCGAGGTGCTGGCCGCCATCCAGCGCGATCATCTGTCCGGTAATCGACGGCGTGTCGAAAAGGAATCGGATCGTCCGCCCGAATTCGCCGAGCGCCGGACCGCGCTTGAGGATCACCGCATCGACCTGAGCCTGGAAATCGCGAGGATCCTGCCGCTCGTTCGGCAGTGTCGGCCCGGGGCCGATGCCGTTGACGCGAATATCCGGCGCAAGTGCCTGAGCCATCGTTTGTGTTGCCGTCCACAGTGCGGACTTGGACAACATATAGGAATAAAAACGCGGGTTTGGAGACCAGACGCGCTGGTCGATCACATTGACGACGAGGCCGGAGACGCCGCGTGGCAGCTGGCGGGCAAAATCGCGGGCGAGCAGGGAGGGTGCTTTTACATGCAGGGCGAAATGCCGGTCCCAGACGGCTTCGTCGAAAGCGTCGAGGCTATCCTTCTTGAACAGCGAGGCATTGTTGACGATCAGGTCGATCGGTCCGAGCGCTTCGTTGGCTTGCGCCATCAGCGCCAAGGTTTCCTGTGTGTCGGTAAGGTCCGCCTTCACGGCAACGGCTGCGACCCCGGTTTTGACAAGCGAAGCCGCAAGCGCCTCCGCCTCATCGAGCGAGCCATTGGCGTGGATTGCGACCGCGAAGCCGTGCGCCGCGAGGTCTTCAACTATAGCCTTGCCGATCCGTTTGGCGCCACCGGTTACGAGTGCCGCCTTCAGTGATTTCTTCACGTTTCATCCCGCTTTTCGAATCTTCGCGCCAGCGGACGAAGATATAGGCAAGAAACGCCGCCCTGAAACTCTCCCTGACGATTCATTTCGCAAAAATTAATGGAATTCGCGTAAATTGTATTATTTTGAAGCCATATAGTATATCTTTCGTTAATCTTGAAAGATGGTTAATAAAACTCCTGTGGCGTGAAAGCAACATCAAACTTTGGGCGTGATTGTGCCACCAAAATTTCACATTTTGGCTCTTGTGAATCCTCATTTGCTGGCCAATTTCAGCTCAACCGGGCGGGTTAATTGAAGTTGTCCGATGTTTCATTGCGGGATCCCAACCCTCGAGGCATCGGTTCGTAAAGGAGAATATTTATGCGTACGTTCACCACCACCCTCATGGCTTCGGCCGTATCCCTCATCGCCTTCCAGGCCGCCCACGCTGCAGACGCGATCGACGAAGTTCCGGCGGCTCCGGCGGCTGAATACACCGAGCCGGCTGCGAAGAACTGGTCGGGCGCTTATGTCGGTGGTACCGTTGATTGGCGCCATGGCGAAGCCGACGCGACCGGCAACAACCCCGCGGTTGGATTTGGCGGCGGCCTCTATGGCGGCTACAACGTTCAGAGCGGCCAAATGGTTTACGGTGGTGAAGCCGATATCGGCTACGCCGGCAACGATTCTCATTCCAGCAACCGCAGCGTTACGCAAGGTGTGAACGGCTCGATCCGCGGCCGCGTCGGTGTCGATCTGAACCCGGTCCTGGTTTACGGCACGGCCGGTCTCGCCGTCGGTAACGCCAAAGTTAGAACTCAGGCTGGCGCCGACGACAAGACCATGGTCGGATGGACGGCTGGTGCTGGTGCCGAAACCTTCGTGACGGACAACATCACCGCCCGCGTTGAGTATCGCTACACGGACTACGGCTCGAAGGACTTCCATATGGGCGGTACGAGCGTCTCGACCGGTTACGATGAGCAGAGCGTTCGCGTCGGTATGGGTGTGAAGTTCTGATCGGCTTCTGCCGGATCAAAGAAAGAAGGCCGGGGTGACCCGGCCTTTTTTTATGCTTTGAATTTGGAATAATCCGGAAAGTGCTTTTCGAACTTCGCCGGCCAGTTCTTGAGCTTGGCGCGACCCCGCTGCCATTCGCCGCTGAAGCGCAGCTCAATGTAGCGCAGCAGTGCCGCGAGCGCGAAATGCCCCGCATGCAGCTTGGCTCCGGTCTTGGGTAGGTTTTCGTTCAGATGGTCGAGGCCGCGTTCGATCTTCGTCCATTGCATGTCGATCCAGGGCTGATGGACCTTTTCCGGCGGGTGGATGCGCTTCTCGTAGACGATCGCCAGCAGGCAGTCACAAATGCCGTCACACAGCGCCTCGAGGATTTCGATATCCAAGCGCTTGCCGGCATTCTTCGGGTAGAGCTTGCCTTTCGTTCCCCGGTCGATGAAGTGCATGATCGTGCGGCTGTCGTAGATAGACTTGCCATCGCCGGTAATCAGCGTCGGAATCTTGCCGAGCGGATTGCTGCCGATAAGCTCTGGCGAGTTGGCATTGGTATCGGTCAGCACGCTTTCAACCGCAAACCCGGCATAATGCGCGGCCATGCGGACCTTGTTGGAGTAGGGGGATGTGGGCGAGTAGAGTATTCTCATCGAGCATCTTTCACTTTCGCGCGCACCGCCCGAAATCGAGTACGGAAGGCCACACGCAGTTTCAAAACATAGGAGCGGCTCCCGCACCCATTGGCAAGGTATCGGCCTAGGATGCTGGAGGCAGTGTCACGGTGTCTCTTCGGCAGGCCTGGCGATCCACTTCGGGGCAGGGCCGGAAGCTCAGCGCCTTGTCGAAGCAGATCCTGATTTCCTCCAGCCGCTTGCCCTCGCAGGTAACAGCGACGGCGTTTGTCGTCATGCCCGGATTTCTGGCCACGAACGCGGCCTCGATGGCGCTGACGGACATCGAATTTTCGCGACGCGCAGCACCGAGTTCCGCCGGCAATGCAACGCGCTCGCGCGCTGCACGTGTCACGGCGAAATAGTCCTGCTGGCTGAGGCCCGAGCAGGTGCCATGTTTGCGCCATTGATGGCCGATCAGCCCCATCGAAGGAATGAGATCGAGATACTGGCGGCCGAGCGCTTCCGGCACACGATCGGATTGGCGCGTCGGGCAGAAATCGGGGTACCCTCGCTCATCCTGCGGCCACAGCCCATGTACGATCAGCCCGCGGTTGCTGCCGATCTTGCACTGTCCGATTTTGCCTGATGGGTCGTTGTCATCGCACCAAGTCGGCGACCAAGAGAGTGAGAGGACGTAGAAATCAAAGCCCTGGCCGACGGGGAGGGCGACATCCGTTTTTGTGTGGCCTGCAGTTTGCAATGGCGGCTTCTTCTCGGCGCTGTCTTCGCTGCAGCCGACAAGTGCCAACACAACGAAAAGCGCCGGCAGGAGCCGGCGCTGTCGGCAATACCTCGGCATGGTCAGCGAAGCGAAGCGCAATGTGCGCCGTAGACATACCAGGGATCGAGGCCGCCGACGCAGAACTCGATGCTCCGGCCGATGCCGGCAAAGCCCCAGTTGCGCTCGATGAGATAATAGAGCGGCCGCTGGTCGCCATCCGTCATGACGGCAGTCGCGCGGCAATACTCGCGCTCGACGCGGTGCGTGTAGTCGCGTAGTTCCAGCCGGTTCTGGCCCATGTTGCGGATCTCGGCGATCGAGAGATTGGCGTGCAGATAGTTCGCCGCCTTGTATTCGAACCGCGAGGTGATGAAGCCGAGAACCGAGGCGTCGCCACAGACGCCCGCGCTATAGGACGTCGGCTGGTCGCGGTAGGTCCCGAGATAGTCGGCCGCCGAAGCGGCGGGCGCTGTCGTGGCGGCGAAGGAAAGCGAGGCCAGAAGCGTTGCGGCGAGCTTGCGAGTCATGGGCGTCTCCCTGGATCGTCTCGCAAGATTGCGGCTTTAAGAGCCTTTCAGTCAAGGCCCCGAGTTGCTGCTTCTTCCCCACGCAGCCAGAAGCAGCGTGCCGAAGCGAAACGGTCTTGTCCGAGCCGGGTTTTCAAGAAGGGCAACAGCACGTCGAGTTCACTCTTGAGCGTGAAGGGTGGGTTGACGATGATCAGGCCCGAACCCGACAATCCCGTGGTGTCGCGGTCGCTGCGCACGGCAAGCTCGGCGCAGAGCATTTTCGGGATGTTGAGCGCCTTGAGTGCCTCATGGAAGGCCTTGATCGGCGCATTCTTCTTCAGGGGGTACCACAGGCAGAAGGTGCCGCCGGCAAAGCGTCGATAACCCCTGGCGAGGCCGTCGGCGAGCCGTTCGTATTCTCCCTCGATCTCGAAGGGCGGGTCGACCAGGATGAGGCCGCGCTTTTCCTTGGGCGGCAGGTGAGCGCCAAGCGCCAGCCAGCCGTCAAGCTCGGTGATCCGGCTCTGGAAGTCGCCGTCGAAGAGCCGGTGCAGCGTCTCGTAGTCATCAGGGTGCAATTCCATCGCCGACAGACGGTCCTGCGGGCGAAAAAGCATGCGAACCAGCTTCGGAGAGCCGGGATAACGCGTCAGCTCCGAACCGGTGTTGAGCTCGCGAACGGTCGCCAGATAGGGTTCGAGAATAGCTGCGACCGGCGCTGGCAGATCACCCTCGAGCAGCCGGCCGATGCCGTCGCGCCACTCGCCGGTCTTCTGCGCTTCTTCGCTCGACAGATCGTAGAGACCGATGCCGGCATGGGTGTCGAGAACCCGGAACGCCTTCTCCTTTTGCTGGAGATAGGTGACGAGCCGTGCCAGCACCGCATGCTTGAGAACATCGGCGAAATTGCCCGCGTGATAGATATGCCGATAGTTCATGAGGGCCGCCGATGGCTGTGATCAATTGTTTCGATGGATGCGCGTTTGGCTCTTTGAGCCCGATTGTCGATGCCATATAGAAAAGCCATGAACGTTGCGACCCCCATCAAAGCAGAAAAGTCGATCGGCCACTCCGTCTGTCCGCACGACTGTCCCTCGGCTTGCGCGCTGGAAGTGGACCTGACGGCCGAAGGCCGCATCGGCCGCGTGCGCGGTGCCGCCGCCAACACATACACCGCTGGCGTCATCTGCGCCAAGGTCGCGCGCTATTCCGAGCGCATCTATCATCCTGACCGGCTGATGGTGCCACAGCGGCGCGCCGGAGCGAAGGGCAGCGGCAACTGGCAGGAGATTTCCTGGGAGGCGGCACTCGACGAGATCGCCGACCAGTTCGTCAGGGCCGAGCAGAAGCATGGGGCCGAAGCCATCTGGCCCTATTTCTACGCCGGTACCATGGGGCAAGTGCAACGCGATTCCATCGACAGGTTGCGCCACGCCAAGCGCTATTCCGGCTTCTTCGGCTCGATCTGCACCAATATGGCCTGGACCGGTTTCTCGATGGCAACCGGCTCGCTGCGCGGCCCCGACCCGCGCGAGATGGCGAAGTCCGACTGCGTGGTGATCTGGGGGACAAACGCGGTCGCCACCCAGGTCAACGTCATGACCCACGCGGTGAAGGCCCGCAAGGATCGCGGCGCCAAGATCGTCGTCATCGACATCTACGACAATCCCACGGTCAAGCAGGCCGATATGGGCCTGGTGCTGAGACCGGGCACGGATGCGGCGCTCGCCTGCGCGGTGATGCATGTCGCCTTCCGCGACGGTTATGCCGACCGCGCCTACATGGCCGAATTCGCCGATGACCCGACCGGGCTCGAAACGCATCTGAAGTCGCGCAGCCCCGAATGGGCGTCGGCGATCACCGGTCTGTCCGTCCAGGAGATCGAGGCGTTCGCGAAACTCGTCGGCACGACGCCGAAGAGCTTTTTCCGCCTCGGTTACGGCTTTACCCGCCAGCGCAACGGATCGGTGGCGATCCATGCAGCCGCCTCCGTTGCCACGGTTCTTGGATCGTGGAAGCACGAAGGCGGCGGGGCGTTTCATTCCAACAACGACATCTTCAAGCTCGACAAGCGTGAGCTTGTCGGCACCGCATTCCACGATCCTGATGTGCGCATGCTCGACCAGTCGCAGATCGGGCGGGTGCTGACCGGCGATGCCGAGGCGCTGCGCCATGGCGGCCCGGTGACGGCGATGTTGATCCAGAACACCAATCCGGTGAACGTCGCCCCGGAACAAAGGCTGGTGAAACGCGGGTTCCTGCGGGACGACCTGTTTGTCGCGGTGCACGAACAGTTCATGACCGACACGGCGCAGCTTGCGGATGTCGTGCTGCCGGCGACGATGTTCCTGGAACATGACGACCTTTATCGCGGCGGCGGCCATCAACACATCCTGATTGGGCCGAAGGTGGTGGAGCCGCCATCGACCGTGCGCACCAATCTCTTCGTCATTGAGGAACTGGCGAGGCGCCTCGGCGTCGCCGATCATGCCGGCTTTGGGTTGAGCGAGCGCCAGCATATCGACCGGCTGCTTGCCAACTACGGCATCGGCTATGACGAGATGAAGCGCGAGAAGTGGCTCGACTGTCAGCCGGCGTTCGAGGACGCGCATTATCTCAAGGGCTTCGGTCATCCCGACGGCAAATTCCGCTTCAAGGCGGACTGGACCGGCACGCCGGCGCCGAACCGTCCCCCGAAGTCGATGGGTCTGCAGGGGCCGCATGCGGCACTGCCTGAGTTCCCTGATCATGTCGACCTGATCGAGGTCACGGATGCGAAACACCCCTTCCGTCTCGCTACCTCGCCGGCGCGCTCTTTCCTCAATTCGACCTTCGCCGAGACCCCGTCGTCGATCCAGAAGGAAGTCCGCCCGATGGTAATGATGCATGCGGATGACGCCGCCTCACTTGGCGTCGGCGACGGTGATATCGTCAAGCTCGGCAACCAACGCGGCGAAGTGCGCCTGCATGTGGTGGTCGGCGGCGGCGCGCGGCGCGGCGTGGTGATCGCTGAAGGCCTGTGGCCGAACGGCGCCCATCTCGACGGGGAGGGCATCAATGTGCTTACTGGCGCCGATGCAGTTGCGCCCTATGGCGGCGCGGCTTTCCATGACAACAGGGTCTGGGTGAAACCGGCACCCTGACTCTAGCCACCGGATGCCTTCATGAGCGGCGACCATCAACATGCGGATGTCAGCAACACGCCAGTCTCGCGTCTCTGGGGTGCGCTCGGGCTGACGGGCGGCTTCATGCTGGCCGAGGTCGTCGGCGGCATTCTGACCGGCAGCCTGGCGCTGATCTCGGATGCGATGCATATGCTGACCGACGCGGCGGCATTGGCCATCGCGCTGGTCGCCATCCATGTCGGCCGCCGGCCGTCGGATCTGCTGCGCACCTACGGCTATGCCCGCTTCGAGATTCTCGCGGCGGCCTTCAACGCCCTGCTGCTGCTCGCCGTCGCCTTTTACATTCTCTACGAGGCCTGGCAGCGCCTGTCGCTGCCGCAGGAAATCCAGTCGGGCGGCATGCTGCTGATTGCCGTCATCGGTCTTGTCGTCAACCTGATCTCCATGCGGCTTCTGACCAGCCACAAGGACGAGAGCCTCAACGTCAAGGGCGCCTATCTCGAGGTCTGGTCGGACATGCTCGGGTCGCTGGCGGTGATAACAGGCGCGGCGATCATCTGGTTTACCGGCTGGCAATGGGTCGATTCGTTGCTCGCCGTTGGTATCGGCTTCATGGTTTTTCCGCGCACCTGGGTGCTGCTGAAGGACTGCGTCAACATTCTGCTGGAAGGCGTGCCGCCTGGCATGCGCCTGGCCGATATCCATGCGGCAATCACGACCGTGCCCGACGTTGCCTCGGTGCATGATCTGCATCTCTGGGCGATCACCCAGAGCCAGCCGTCGCTGACGGCGCATGTCGTTCTGGCGGAAGAGGCCGACGGCGAGACGGTGCGGCGTGCGATCGAACAACGGTTGCGCGACGAGTTCGACCTGCACCACACGACCTTGCAGATGGAACGCGAAAGCTGCGCCCCTTCGGAACACATTCACTGACGGTCGACTGCGACCACATCCTTTCCTCTCCCGACCAAGGACCCCGCCATGACGAACCACCACGATCCCCGTGTCAGGATCATCGAGCGGCGCACGCTCTCGGACGGTTTCATTCATCTGGAAGAAATCACCCTTGAGCAGGACATGTCAGGCGGCGGCACGGCGACGCTCACGCGTGAAGTGCATGATCACGGCAGCGCCGCGACCATCCTGCTGTTCGATCCGAGGCGTGAGAGCGTCGTGCTCGTCCGCCAGCTGCGCGTGCCGGTGCTGCTGCAGGGCGATCCCGCCTATATGATCGAAGCGCCGGCCGGCCTGCTCGACGACGATACGCCTGAAGTCGCGATCTGCCGTGAGGTGCTGGAGGAGACCGGCTACCATGTCGACAAGGCCACTCACCTCTTCGATGCCTATATGAGCCCCGGCGCGCTCACCGAGCGCACCAGCTTCTTCGTTGGGCTTGTTGATGTCACAGAAAAGGCCGGTGATGGCGGCGGCCTGGCGCATGAGGGCGAGGATATCGAGGTTCTCGAAATTCCCTTTGATGAAGCGGTCGCCATGATCGCGACCGGCGAGATCTGCGATGCCAAAACCATCATGCTGCTGCAGTGGGCCCAGCTGAACCGCGGCAAGCTCACGGCATAAGACCTTGTTTTATAAGAGAACAATACATTACGGATATTTCACTTTTTGATCGTTCTCGGGTAGGCTACAGCGCTGATGTCTTCATCAATGACATGGGCAACCCATGACGTCCTCCCTTACGGAACGTGCAGCCAACGACGATCAGCAGATCGAGGTAGGATGGAGACCCTTTCTGCGCCGTAACCGGCGCTATCTGCAGGCACTTGCGACATTGCTGGTGATCGCCCTCTTCGGGTTGGCGATCTTTCATCTGACCTCCGAAGTGCAGTACGGCGACGTGGTCCAGGCGCTTGCAGATACCAGCTGGACCTCTGTCGCCGCGGCGGTGTTCTTCACCGCCTTGAGCTTTTTCGCGCTCACCTTCTACGATGTCGGCGCGCTTGATTACGTCAGGCGCAAGCTGCCCTATGCCGATGTCGCGTTGACGGCGGCCTGCGCCTATGCGGTCGGCAACACGGCCGGCTTTGGCGCCTTGAGTGGCGGCGCCATCCGCTACCGGTCCTATTCGCGGCTGGGCATCGAGCCGGAAAACATCGCCCGGATCATCGCCTTCGTGACGCTCGCCTTCGGCCTTGGGCTTTTGACGGTCACGTGCCTGAGCCTGCTCGCCGTCGGCGAATATGTGGCGCCCTTGACGGGTCTTAACCCCTTCTGGCTGCGGATGATCGCGGTTGCCATTCTCGGCGTCGTGCTCGCTGTCTTCGTCAAGGCGCGTGACGGTCATGAGGTCAGCCTCGGGCGCTTCACACTGCGCCTGCCGGATTCGCGCACCTCCTCGCGCCAGTTCCTCGTCACGGCGCTGGATCTGGCGGCATCGGCGACGGTGCTCTACGTGCTGCTTCCGGCGGGCACAATCGGTTGGCCCGCCTTCCTGGCGATCTATTCGCTTGCCGTCGGTATCGGCGTTCTCAGCCATGTTCCGGCCGGGCTCGGCGTCTTCGAGACGATCATCATCGCCACGCTCGGTCACAGCGCCGATGTCGACACGATCCTCGGTGCGCTGGTTCTCTACCGTGTCATTTATCACGTGCTGCCGCTGCTGATCGCGATCGCGGTTGTCATCGGCACCGAGCTTCGTCAGCTTTCCGGCCATCCCGTCGCCTCCAGCGTGCGCCGTATCGGCGGCCGTATCACGCCGCTTCTCCTGGCAACACTCGGCATCGTGCTGGCGATCATGCTGGTGCTGTCGAGCGTCACGCCGACGCCGGATGAGAATCTCGCCTTCCTCGAGGGTCTGCTGCCGCTGCCGATCGTCGAGGGCGCGCACTTTCTGGCAAGCTTGCTCGGCCTTGCGCTCGTCATCGTCTCGCGCGGGCTCGCACAGCGGCTCGATGGCGCCTGGTGGGCGTCGGTCGCAATCGCCGTTGCCGCACTGCTGCTTTCGCTGATCAAGGCGATCGCGCTGGTCGAGGCCGGCATGCTTGCCTTCTTTCTCGTCGGTCTCCTCGCCAGCCGCCGTCTGTTTGTTCGGCCGGCTTCGCTCTTCGGCCAGGCGCTGACGCTGCCGTGGTTGACGGCACTCGGGGTGATCTGCCTGGGTGGGCTGGTCGTCCTGCTGTTCGTCTATCGCGACGTCGAATACAGCCATGAACTCTGGTGGCAGTTCGAATTCTCTGCCGAGGCGCCGCGCGGCCTGCGTGCGCTTCTGGGTGTGACGATCGGCGCCAGCGCTGTTGCCATCTGGAGCCTGATGCGCCCGGCGGCCTCAGGCGCGGAGCCGGCAACCGACGATGCCATGGAGCGGGCATTGGCGATCGTCGAGGCGCAGGACATGTCCGATGCCAATCTGGTGCGCATGGGAGACAAGAGCCTGATGTTTTCCGCCGATGGTCGCGCCTTCATCATGTATGGCCAGCGCGCCCGCTCGTGGATCGCGCTGTTCGACCCGGTGGGGCCGGTCGATGCCTGGCCGGAACTGATCTGGCAGTTCTTCGAGAGGGCCCGCGCCAGCGGCTGCCGCGCGGTGTTCTATCAGGTTTCGCCACTTGGGCTCGCCTACTATGCCGATGCGGGACTTCGCGCCTTCAGGCTCGGCGAGCTCGCCCATGTCGATCTCGCCCGTTTCGAGATGAAGGGCGGCAAGTGGGCCAATCTGCGCCAGCAGGTCAGCCGCGCCCAGCGCGACGGGCTGGAGTTCAAAATGGTGGCTCCAGCAGACGTTCCGGCGATCATGGGCGAATTGACGGCGATTTCCGATGCATGGCTTGCCCATCACAATGCCAAGGAAAAGGGTTTTTCGCTTGGGGCTTTCGATCCTGAGTATCTGGCCGAACAGCCGGTCGCGATCCTCACCTACGAGGGACGGATCGTCGCCTTCGCCAATATCCTGGTGACGGCAACCAAGCAGGAAGGCACCGTCGATCTCATGCGCTTCTCGCCGGATGCCCCCAAGGGATCGATGGATTTCCTGTTCGCGAAGGTGATGGAATATCTGAAGGCCGAGGGGTACCGGACCTTCAATCTTGGCATGGCGCCGCTGTCTGGTATGTCCTCGCGCCAGATCGCGCCGGTCTGGGATCGGGCAGGGCGAACCTTCTTCGAGCACGGCGAACGCTTCTACAATTTCAAGGGACTTCGCGCCTTCAAGTCGAAGTTCCACCCCCATTGGCAGCCGCGCTATCTCGTGGCGAGCGGCGGCATCAATCCGATCCTTGCCTTGATGGATGTAACATTCCTGATCGGCGGCGGCCTCAAGGGAGTGATGAAGAAATGATGCGGATCCCGATGATCTGGAAGCCTCTGGCAGGTGCCGCCCTTCTCGCCATCGCGACGGTTGCACCGGCTTTAGGGCAGGAGACGGCGGCGACCTACGACACCGGCATGATCCCGGCACCCCATATCCTCGTCCCGAAGGACAAGGCATCCGCCCTTGTAGTTCTGCTGTCCAATGCGGATGGCTGGAGCGACAAGGAAGATGCGGTCGCTCGCGCCCTTGTCGACGACAAGGCGGTCGTCATCGGTATCGACCTCAAGGCCTATCTTGCCTCGCTCGCCAAGGACGACGGCGACTGCATCTACACGGTGTCGGATATCGAAGCGTTGAGCCAGCAGGTCCAGCGCGTCCTCAAGAGCGATGCCTACCTCCCGCCGATTGTGGCCGGGGTCGGAGCGGGCGGGGCCATGGCGCTGGCCATCGCCGCACAGACGCCGGCTGCGACCATCGGCCAGACGCTTGCGGTCGATCCGGAGGAAGGCGTTGCGCTGACGAAGCAGCTCTGCACGCCGGCGGAGAAGACCTTGAAGGCCGATCGCATGGTGTACGGCCTGACGGACGGTGCCCTGCCGGACCCGATCTCCGTCGTCTTTACGCCGACGGCATCCGACGACGGCCGAAGCCATGTGGCTAAACTCATCGAAAAACACCCTGATATCACGCAGGAAGACAGCGACGACGAAGCCTATGCGGCGCTATCAGGTCATCTGACGGATCTGATCGACAGCGAGAGCGCGGCAGACAATCCATTCGGCTTGCCCCTGACGGTGCTCGATACCAAGCCGACACGCGACACCATGGCGGTGATCTATTCCGGCGATGGCGGCTGGCGCGATATCGACAAGCAGGTCGGAGACGTCCTGCAGCAGCAAGGTGTCCCTGTCGTCGGCATCGATTCTCTGCGTTATTTCTGGTCCGAGCGCGAACCGCAGGCGACGGCCGACGATCTCGCCAAGGTGATGAGCTACTATCGCAAGCGCTGGAACGTCCGCAATGTTCTCTTGATCGGTTACTCCTTCGGTGCCGATATCCTGCCACGCACTTTCAATCTGCTCCCGCCCGCAGAGCGCGCCCATGTGCGGCAGGTCACGCTGATGGCGCTATCGCATCAGGTCGACTACAAGATTTCGGTGCTTGGCTGGCTCGGCGCGGCCGGGCAGGGCGATGGCGGCGATCCGCTCGACGATATCAAGCACATCGACCCCTCTTTGGTGCAGTGCATTCACGGCACCGAGGAAGAAGACGACGCCTGCCCTGACCTGAAGGGCGCGGGCGTCGATGTCGTCGCGATCGAAGGCGGTCACCATTTCGACGAGGACTATCCCGCCTTGACCCGGCGTGTGCTCGACGCGCTCGACCGGCGGTTGGCTTCGGCAAAGTAGTGGTGGTTTATACGGCCGGCGAAATCAGAGTTGAAGACGCGGGCACGGGACTGATGCCCTGCGTGACGACCCGTCCGTCTTCCATCCAGGCTTTGCCTTCCGCCAGCAGCCTGAGCGCCATCGGATAGGTGCGGTGCTCGACCGTCAGCACGCGAGCGGCAAGGGTGTCGGCCGTGTCGCCGTCGACAACCGGTACGACCGCCTGCGCGACGATCGGACCCTCATCCATGCCCTCGGTGACGAAATGCACCGTACATCCCGCCACTTTCACGCCGGCGTCAATGGCGCGCTGATGGGTGTGGAGACCCGGAAAGAGCGGCAGAAGCGACGGATGAATGTTGATGATCCGGCCTTCGTGGCGCTGGATGAAGTTCGCCGACAACAGCCGCATATAGCCGGCAAGGCAGATAATATCGGGAGACAGCCGCTCGAGTTCGGCAAGGACCGCCGCCTCGTGCGCATCCTTGCTGTCGAAATCCTTGCGAAGGAACGCATAGGTTGGGATGCCGAGCGCTGCAGCCTTGGCAAGGCCTCCGGCATCGGCCTTGTCGGCAATCACTGCGACGATCTCGGCCGGAAAACCAGGCTCGGCGGCAGCTTTGGCCAGCGAAAGCATGTTGGAGCCGCCGCCCGAGATCAAGACGACGACTTTTTTCCTGCCTGCCGTCACGTCGTTCATCATAGGGCGAGGCTGCCCTTGTAGATCGTGCCATGCGCGCCTTCGGCGCGGGCAACCATGCGGCCGAGCGTGAAGACGGTTTCGCCCTCGGCTTCCAGCACGGCTGCAACGTCCTGCGCCTTTTCCGCCGGAACGACGGCGATCATGCCGACGCCGCAGTTGAACGTGCGCAGCATTTCGTTGGCCGCGACGCCGCCGGTCTGGGCAAGCCAGGAGAAGACCTTCGGCGCCTTGATGGCGTCGAGATCGATCTCGGCTGCAAGATGCTTCGGCAGCACGCGCGGAATGTTCTCGGGGAACCCGCCGCCGGTGATATGCGCCAGCGCCTTGATCGAGCCGGTTTCGCGGATCGCCTTCAGGAGCGGCTTCACATAGATGCGCGTCGGCGTCATCAGGAGATCGGCAAGCGTGCCTTCACCAAACGGGGCAGGTGCATCCCAGGCAAGACCCGACAGCGCGACGATCTTGCGAACGAGAGAGTAACCGTTGGAGTGAACGCCTGACGATGCAAGGCCGAGGATGACGTCGCCTTCACCAATGTCACCCGCTGGAAGCAGCTGGCCGCGTTCGGCCGCACCGACAGCGAAGCCGGCAAGGTCATAGTCGCCTCCGGAATACATGCCCGGCATTTCCGCGGTCTCGCCACCGATCAATGCGCAACCGGATTGGCGGCACCCGGCGGCAATGCCGGCAACGATTGCGGCACCCTGATCGGGATCGAGCTTGCCCGTGGCGAAATAGTCGAGGAAGAACAGCGGCTCGGCACCCTGGACCACCAGGTCGTTGACGCACATGGCAACGAGGTCGATGCCAACGGTGTCGTGCTTGTTGGCGTCGATGGCAATCTTGAGCTTGGTGCCGACACCGTCATTGGCGGCAACGAGCACCGGGTCGGTGAAACCGGCGGCCTTCAGGTCGAACAGGCCGCCGAAGCCGCCGATCTCGCCGTCGGCACCCGGGCGCCGGGTCGAGCGCACATGCGGCTTGATTTTCTCCACCATCAGATTGCCGGCATCGATATCCACGCCTGCGTCACTGTAGGTGAGGCCGTTCTTTCCCGACTGGCTCATGCTGGTTCTCCAAGGCTGGTCGCGCGACAGGTATTTTGCGGATGCGATTGGCACGATGGGCAAGGGAGTGCAAGCCGACAGCCTGCCTTCTCGGCCTTTTTTCAACATTTTGCCCATATCCCACCGGCAAGAACGGTATGGAGGGTTCAATTTACCGGGCTGAGAAGCACGCGGACTTGACCGGTGCGCGCCACGCCACCTATCTCCTCATACAGAATATGATGCGGTAAAGGCATGCTTGGCGTGTTACGGGGAACACCATGGACATAAAAGTCAGCGGTTCGGGACTACAGCGCCAGGTTATCTTCTGGCTGCTGGTGCTCGCCGCCTTCATCGCCTTCCTGATGGTTTTCAGCTCGATCCTGCTGCCGTTCCTCGCGGGCATGGCACTGGCCTATTTCCTCGACCCGGTCGCCGACCGCCTTGAGCGCCTCGGCCTCAGTCGGCTGATGGCGACGGTGGTGATCCTCATCGGCTTCGTGGTGATCTTCGCCCTGTCGCTGATGATCATCATCCCGGTGATCTTCACCCAGGCCGCCGACTTCATTCAGAAGATGCCCGGTTACATCTCCAAGCTGCAGGCGCTGTTGACCGACAGCCAGTCGACGCTGCTGCCACAATGGCTGGCGGACCAGATGACGGCGATCAAGCAGAATTCAGCCAAGCTTTTGGAGCAGGGCGCGAGCTTCCTCGGCACGTTGTTCCAGCAGCTCTGGAACTCTGGCATGGCGCTGCTCGACATTCTGTCGCTGTTCGTGATCACGCCGGTCGTCGCCTTCTATCTGCTGCTCGACTGGGACCGGATGGTCAACCGGGTCGATAGCTGGGTTCCGCGCGACTATGTCAGCGTCGTCCGCCAGATCGCCCGGGACATGAACACGACGATCGCCGGCTTCGTTCGCGGCCAGGGCTCGCTCTGCATCATCCTCGGCCTTTACTATGGCATCGGCCTGTCGCTCGTCGGTCTCAATTTCGGCCTGCTGATCGGCCTCTTTGCCGGCATGATCAGCTTTATCCCCTATGTCGGATCGATGGTCGGTCTGGTGCTGGCCGTCGGCGTCGCGCTTGTACAGTTCTGGCCCGATTATCTCTGGATCGGGCTTGTCGCTGCCATCTTCTTCAGCGGCCAGTTCCTCGAAGGCAACATCCTGCAGCCCAAGCTGGTGGGCAAGAGCGTCGGCCTGCATCCGGTCTGGCTGATGTTCGCGCTTCTTGCCTTCGGTGCCCTCTTCGGTTTCGTCGGGCTTCTGGTTGCGGTTCCCGCGGCCGCCGCCATCGGCGTGCTTGTTCGCTTCGGCATCCAGCGATACCTTGATAGCGATCTCTACCATGGGCATGGAAAGGTCGCGGCGAAGAAGGCAAAGGGCAGTCAGCCCGGCTGATAGTCCCATCCTTGTCCCGAGTACAGCATGACAAAACGTCCCTTCGAACAACTGCCTCTGGCATTCGACCACGACCCGGCAACGGGTCGTGAGGATCTGCTCGTTTCCGATCGGTTGAGCGCGGCGATCGCGATCGTCGATCACTGGCCAGACTGGCCGTCGCCGGTTGTCATCATCGCCGGCCCGATCGGTTCCGGAAAATCGCATCTCGCCAGCATCTGGAAGGAGAGGGCGGGCGCGCGGGCGATCCACCCGGTTGCGGACTCGGATGTGGCGTTGATCGCCGCCAACGGTCCTGTGCTGTTCGAGGATGCCGACCGTCAGGGGTTCGACGACACCACCCTGTTTCATGTCATCAACAGCGTTCGCCAGCATGGCACGGGCCTCTTGATGACCTCGCGCCTGTGGCCGATGTCCTGGCCGGTCGTTCTTCCGGACCTGCGCTCGCGCCTGAAAGCAGCAACCGTCGTCGAGATCGGCGAGCCCGACGATGAGTTGTTGACGCAGGTATTGATCAAGCTCTTTGCCGATCGCCAGCTTTTCATCGACGAAAGGCTCGTCGGCTATATCGTCCAGCGCATGGAACGCTCGCTCGAGGCTGCCCAGACGATCGTCGAACGCATCGACAGGCTGGCACTCGCCCGCGGCGTCAAGCTGACCCGATCGCTTGCCGCCGAAGTCCTGGAAGAGCTTGGAAATCAACGCCATTCCGATTGATTGTCACAGTTCCGTCGTCAAACTGTTATAGTTCCTGCATGCGAAGAAATGGGGTCTGACCGGTAATGGATAATGCGACGTCTGCGGTGAATGAGAACAAACAGGCCGCGGAGGAGCTAGACCTGCTCTCCAGCCCGGAACGGTTCATCAATCGCGAATTTTCGTGGCTGCAATTCAATCGCCGCGTGCTTGAGGAGACCCTGAACACGGCGCATCCGCTCCTGGAGCGTGTCCGCTTTCTGTCGATTTCGGCCGCCAACCTTGATGAGTTCTTCATGGTGCGCGTCGCCGGCCTCGAGGGCCAGGTGCGGCAGGGGCTCGCCATGCGGTCGCCTGATGGCAAGACGCCGGCCGAACAGCTCGAAGACATCCTCAAGGAAATCGACAACCTGCAGATGGAGCAGCAGGCGTCGCTCGCCGTCCTGCAGCAGTATCTGGCCAAGGAAGATATCCTCATCGTCCGCCCGGCGTCCTTGTCGGCGCAGGACAAAAGCTGGCTTGCCAACGAATTCGACCAGGCGATCTTTCCGGTGCTGACGCCGCTGTCGATCGACCCGGCGCATCCGTTCCCGTTCATCCCGAACCTCGGGTTCTCGATGGGCCTGCAGCTCGTCAGCAAGACCGGCCGTGAGCCAATGACGGCGCTCTTGCGCCTGCCGGTGGCGCTCGACCGCTTCATCCGCCTGCCCGATTTCAAGAACGTCATCCGCTACATCACGCTCGAAGACATGGTCAGTCAGTTCATCGAACGGCTGTTCCCAGGCTACGAGGTCAAGGGCTCGGGCACGTTCCGCATCATCAGAGACAGCGATATCGAAGTCGAAGAAGAGGCCGAAGATCTGGTGCGCTTCTTCGAAACGGCGCTGAAGCGTCGTCGTCGCGGATCGGTGATCCGCATCGAGCTCGATTCGGAAATGCCCGCTTCGCTGCGCCAGTTCGTCGTTCAAGAACTCAGCGTTCCGGAAAACCGCGTCGCCGTTTTGCCGGGGCTTCTGGCGCTGAACACGCTGTCGGAAATCACCAAGGCGCCGCGCGACGATCTGCGCTTTGAACCTTACAATCCGCGCTTCCCCGAGCGCGTGCGCGAACACGCCGGCGATTGTTTTGCCGCGATCCGCGAAAAGGACATGGTGGTCCACCACCCCTATGAGTCCTTCGACGTCGTGGTGCAGTTCCTTCTGCAAGCGGCGCGCGATCCGGAAGTGGTCGCCATCAAGCAGACGCTCTACCGTACCTCGAACGACAGTCCGATTGTGCGCGCGCTTGTCGACGCTGCCGAAGCCGGAAAGTCCGTGACGGCGCTGGTCGAACTGAAGGCCCGCTTCGATGAGGAAGCCAACATCCGCTGGGCGCGCGACCTGGAGCGCGCCGGCGTGCAGGTGGTCTTCGGGTTCATCGAACTCAAGACCCATGCCAAGATGTCGATGGTGGTGCGTCGCGAAGAGGGCCGGTTGCGCACCTATTGCCACCTCGGCACCGGCAACTACCATCCGGTCACGGCGAAGATCTACACTGACCTGTCATTCTTCACCTGCAACCCGGTCATCGCCCATGACATGGCGAACATCTTCAACTTCATCACCGGTTACGGCGAGCCGGAAGCCGGCATGAAGCTGGCGGTTTCGCCGCACACGCTTCGCCCCCGCATCCTCAAGCATATCGAGGAGGAGATCGAGCACGCCAAGGCCGGCCGGCCTGCGGCGATCTGGATGAAGATGAACTCGCTCGTCGATCCGGAAATCATAGACGCGCTCTACAAGGCAAGCCGTGCCGGGGCTGAAGTCGACCTGGTGGTACGCGGCATCTGCTGCCTGAGGCCGCAGGTGCCGGGGCTGTCCGACAATATTCGTGTCAAGTCCATCGTCGGCAGATTCCTTGAACATTCCCGCATATTCTGCTTCGGCAACGGTCACGGCCTTCCATCGGAGAATGCGCTTGTCTATATCGGCTCGGCGGATATGATGCCGCGAAATCTGGACCGGCGGGTTGAGACGCTTGTGCCTCTTATCAACCGGACTGTGCACGAACAGGTACTTTCGCAGATCATGCTGGGCAATCTCATCGATAACCAGCAGAGCTACGAAATTCTTCCCGACGGTACGTCTCGCCGGATGGAAGTCGGCAAGGACGCCGAACCTTTCAACGCGCAGCACTATTTCATGACCAATCCCAGCCTCTCCGGCCGGGGTGAAGCCCTGAAGTCCAGTGCACCGAAGCTGATTGCCGGCTGGAAGAGCAGCTGGCACAAGTAAAACGGAATTGCATGGTCGAATCTGAAGCGCAGGGGCGTCTGCCCGGCATCCGCCCGGTTTCCGTTGTGGATATCGGCTCCAACTCCATTCGCCTTGTCGTCTACGAAGGCCTGAGCCGCGCTCCGGCCATGCTGTTCAACGAGAAGGTCATGTGCGGTCTGGGCAAGGGCATCGATGCCACCGGACGCATGGACGAGGAGAGCGTCGAGCGCGCTCTCCGGGCGCTGCATCGCTTTCATGCGCTGTCGCAGCAGGCGCGTGCGACCTCCATGTATGTTCTGGCCACCGCAGCCGCTCGCGAGGCGAGCAACGGACCTGCCTTCATCGAGAAGGCCGAGGCGATCCTCGGCCACAAGGTGCGCATCCTCACCGGCGAAGAGGAAGCCTATTTCTCCGCCATGGGCATCGTCAGCGGCTATCACGACCCTGATGGAGTGGTCGGTGACCTTGGCGGTGGCTCGCTGGAACTTGTCGAGGTCAGCGGCACAAAGATCGGCAAGGGCATCACCCTGCCGCTCGGGGGTATCCGCCTCTTCGAGCATAGCGGCGGCTCGCTGCCGAAGGCTCGCACCTGGGTGCGCAAATTCATGAAAAGCTCGCCGGTGCTGAAGACCGGCACCGGCCGCACCTTTTATGCCGTCGGCGGCACCTGGCGCTCGATCGCCAAGCTGCACATGGAAATCCGAAACTATCCGCTGCATATGATGCAAGGCTACGAGATCTCCTACGACGAGGCGATGGCGCTGCTGCCGGAGGTGATCGAGCCGAGGAACATCAAGCCATCGGCCTATGCGACGATCTCCAAAAGCCGCCGCAGCCTGCTTCCCTTTGGCGCGATCGCGATGCAGGAAGCACTGTCGATCATGAAGCCGGAGCGGATTTCGTTCTCGGCGCTCGGCGTGCGCGAAGGCTATCTCTTCTCTCTGCTGAACGAGAGCGAGCGTGCGCAGGATCCGCTGCTGACCGCCGCCGGCGAAATCGCCATCCTGCGGGCGCGTTCCCCCGAGCATGCCCGCGAACTTGCCGACTGGACCGGCCGCATGGTGCCGTTCTTCGGCGTCGAGGAAACCGAAGAGGAAAGCCGCTATCGCCAGGCTGCCTGCCTGCTCGCCGATATCAGCTGGCGCGCCCATCCGGACTATCGCGGTCTGCAGGCGCTGAACATCATCGCCCACTCGACCTTCTCCGGCATCACCCATGCGGGGCGGGCCTATATCGCGCTCGCCAACTACTATCGCTTCGAAGGCCTGAACGACGATGGCGCGACCGGCGCACTGACCGGCATTACCACGCCGCGACTGCTGGAACTGGCGAAACTGCTCGGCGGCCTGCTGCGCGTCGCCTATCTGTTCTCGGCGTCGATGCCGGGCGTGGCGAGGAATCTGACCTTCCGCAAATCGTCCCTGCCGGATGTCGATCTGGAGATCGTCGTGCCTGCGGCCTATTCGGAATTTGCCGGCGAGCGCCTCGACGGACGGCTGCAGCAGCTCGGCAAGCTGACCGGCAGAAGATTGGCGTTCCAGTTCGAGAGCTGAACGCACTCAGATCTTTGACGAAGGGGCGCGCGGACGCAAATCCGCGCGCCCTTTTTTGATTATTCGGCTTTCAAGAATTCGCCGACTTCGAGCAGAACGAACTCGTTGTCGTCGGCCTTATCAAGCGCCCGGCCGGCCGAGAACGGCAGGTTGTTGTCATTGCCGACGATGATGTGCGTGTCATCGACGCGATCGACGTTTTCGATCGTCACGAACGGCATGTCGTAATAGCCGTCACCACCGCCCTGGCGCTTCTTGTTGTCGGGGTCGGCGATCTTCAGGAGGTCGATGTAACCGATCTTGCGGACGGCCTTGCCGACATTGCTGTCATCGAAGGCAATCTTGTAGACACGTTTCACCTTCGAGCCGACGGCAAAGCAATCCGGCTTCGGATCCTTCGGATCGGCGCAGGCCTTGTCGAGCGTGCCCGCGCCGTTGTCGCGTTCGATCACCAGTGCCGTCTTGTCGTCGAGCATGTTGAAGTCGCCGATTGCCTCGCCGCCTTCGGCCAGCGGATAGAGCCAGCTGCGGCCCGTCCAGGCCTTGGCTGCGACATCGAGTTCGATGACGCGTAGTGTCGGACGGCCATCGGCCTGTTCCACGGTTTCGCTGTCGGTCCAGATCGGCCCTTCGAGCAGACCGTAGAGCTTGGAGCCGTCCTTCGACAGTGCCATGCCTTCATAGCCGCCGGAGCGCTTCAGGTTGAAGGCGGGTGTCTTCTTCGACGGATCGCCCTGCAGTGTCAGGGTCGGATTGTCGGGCGACATAACCGGCTTGCCGTCAACTGTTGTCGCGATGACGTCGGTCAGCTTGCCGTCGACATCGAATTTCAGGATATAGGGACCGAATTCTTCCCCGACCCAGAAGCCGTCGGCGACCGGCTGGATCGACTCAACGTCGAAGTCAGCGCCGGTCAGGTAGCGCTTGTCGGAACCTTCCATGACGATCGGGAAGGGGGCCTTGCGGTCCGGGTCGGTGAGGAACAGTGTTTTCAGCGCCTCGACCTTGCCGGCGTCCCAGTCCATCTTCACGTGGTGCAGCATCAGCATGGCATCGGTTGAGTTCAGCTTGTTGCCGAAGCCGTTGTCGGAAAGGCTCCAGAAGGTGCCGTCTTCCATGGCCCTGATGCCGGAGAAGCCCTGCATCGGCTGGCCGTTGAACGGCAGTGAAAGGCCGGTCGGGCGCACGCCATCCTTGCCGGGCACGGTGCCGAGCGCGTCAGCGCGCTTGCGGTCCGCCGTGGTGAATTTGCCCGATGTCTTCAGGTATTCCGGTGCGTCGGACGGTGCTGCCAGGATCGTGTTTGCCGGTAGGATCGCATGTGCCTTCAGGGTTGCGGGAAAGGCCTTTTCCTCGGCCAGGACGGTCGTCGTCATCAAAAGTGTGAGCGCCGCAGCGGCGAGAAGCGTTTTGGTCATGAAAGTCACCGTGGGTTGGATGCCAAAGTACGGGAACCCGATAGGCGGCTTTGATGACGGTTGGGTGATGCTTGGCTTACAGGCTGGTGAAGCTTTGATGACAGACGAAAGGCGCTGCGCCCGAGGGGAGAAACTCGCCGAGTTCGAATTGTTGCGCGTGACCGGACACTGGTTCCGGGCCGCAACGACCCAGCGGCGCCGGTGCTTCAGCCGGCGAGCGCCAGGCTCGCCCAGCGCCCGGGCGTTACACCGTAGGCACGTTTGAAATGGCGGGTGAAATGGGCCTGGTCGGCAAAGCCGGTTTCGAGCGCGGCACCTGCCAGGCTGTGACCGGCGGCAATCATCCGGCGCGCCTGCTCCAGCCGCCGCATCAGAAGGTAGCGGTGCGGGCTGGTGCCGAGAACCTTGCGGAACTGGCGGGCGAGGGTGAAGCGATCAAGGCCGCTGACGGCCTCGAGTTCCTGCGAGTCGACCGGGCGATCGAGGTTGGCTTTGAGATAGTCCGTCGCCTCGAAACCGCCCGCTTGGCCGACCTGCCGGCAGCCTTGCTTGTCGTGCCGGCATGGCGGCACAAGCCTTCTGCAATGCGTGTAAGAATGTCGTCGAGCGCGAGTTCGTCAATACCGCCGTCGAGATCCATGACGGCCTCGCCGATCGCCTGGCGCAGGGCCACGTCACCAACAACCGGGGCGGCTATGATGGGCAAGGCGCCGCCACTGTCGCCAAGCGCCGCGATCAATCGCTCCGGCTGCAGATACATCATCCTGTAGCGAAGCGTCGCTTCCGTGCCCGCGCCGCCATCGTGCAGTTCGTCGGGGTGAATGATGATGATGCTTCCAGGCGTGCTGTAGCGGCTCTCGCCACGATACTGGAAGGTCTGGATGCCGCCAAGCGTCACGCCAAGCGCATAGGTGTCGTGGCGATGCGGCTCGAAGACCTTGCCGTGCAGCCGGGCCTCGATGCGCTCTATGCCGTCCACCGGTGCCGCGACGCGGATGCCATCGCCCGGCGATCCGCACAATCGTTCAAGATTGATCGCTGCGTCCTCGGTTAAGGCCTCCTTGGGCACGCCCTGATGTCCTGAAATGGAGATACCCGTCATGTTCGACACCAAGTTTGCGATCGTTTTGCGCGACGATCTGGCCACCTGGCAGAAGCTGAACGTCACCGCGTTTCTGGCAACCGGCATCGCCGGGCAGAAACCGGCGATTATCGGCGAACCCTATCGCGACGGCGCCGGCCACATCTACAACGCTCTGAGCGTTCAGCCGATCATCGTGTTATCGGCAGATGGTGCGACGCTTGGCAATATTCAACGCCGTGCGATCGAAAGGGAAATACAAACCTCTGTTTATGTCGATGCGATGTTTTCGACCGGCCACGACAGTGCCAACCGCGCGGTCTTCGCCGAAACGCGACCCGACGGCGCGAAGGTCGCCGGCATCGCCATTCATGCCGACAAGAAGCTGGTCGACAAGATCACCAAGGGTGCAAAACTGCACGGTTGACGGCTAATTGACAGCCACTGGCGGTGCAGGCGTGCCCCCGGCCCGAAGCGCCAGGACGCCGAGCTTCTGCCCGCGTCCCTTCACGGCGTGCTCGCCAAGATCTTCCACGCGGACATAGTGCGGCAGCCGCATCTTGCGGGCGAGGTCGGTGGAAATCAGCACCTGATGGTTCAGTGACTTGCACAGGCCTTCGAGGCGAGCGGTGGTGTTCACCGTGTCGCCGAAATAGGTGATCTTGTGTTTGTCGACGCCAATTTCCGCGGCGACGATGGTGCCGCCATGAAGCGCTGCCCGTAGGCGCGGAACCTCGCCGAACTCCTTGCGCCAACGGTGGGCGCCGGCTTCGATCTCTTCGAGAATGTCGAAAACGCAGTGCACGCAGGCGGCGTTTTTGACAGCACGGTCGAAGGGCCAGGTAATCACGGCCGCGTCGCCGACATAGTCGTCGATCGCGCCGCGATAGCGCAGTACGGGGTCGGCAAGTGTTGCAAACAGCTTGCTGAGATATTCCTGCATCCTGAGATCGCCGTATCGCTCGGCATAGGCGGTGGAGCCGGCAAGATCGATGAAGAGGAAGACGCGCTCCTCCTGCATCGGCTTGCGATAGCGCCCGGTCAAAAGGCTCAGAAACACGTCACGGCCCAACAGTTCGCGCACGCGAAGCGCGAAAACGATCGAGCCCGAGACCGCCAGGGCGAACAGAAGCGCCGTGCTTGAGGGGACGACCGCGTCCTTCCAATCCGCGTCTATTTGCCCGCTCATCTGCATCAGGAAGCCGGCGACGCCGTAGCCCAGCTCGATAAACACCAGATAGACGGCGATCGAAGCGAGGAAGAAAGCGGGCGTCGAATAGGAATGGATCTTGCGGTTGAGACGCCGGAGAATGATGCGCCGTTCAAAGGCGAGGATCGGGACGCAGACGCACAATGCGTACGTGGCGCCGATCAATCCGCCGCCACCGTCGAAGGCGATCGTCGCATAGATGGCGCCGGCGCTACTGACGATCAACAGCAGCAAAATTCCCTCGAACATGGAGAAACGCCAGCGCATGCGGAAGAGCCTCGAACCCGGACAACGAAGAAAAAACGCGTCGGACACCCTGGTTGTCGCGTCACGCGTCAGCGCTCTGATGTCTGCTCGACGCGATTGCGAATCAGTCCCGCTGCAGGGCCTTGGCTAGAGCCGGATTCGGGCGGAAAGTTGTTGTCCGCCCGTCCGTTTTTCAGTCACCGATTTCCATCGCTTCGATCTTCTTGTCGACGAAGCGCAGAGCCACTTCACCATTGATCAATTTCAGTGCCGTATCGCCGAACAGCTCGCGCCGCCACCCCTTGAGCGCGCCGACATCGGCGTTCTCGCCCTCGGCGGCGATCTTGTCGAGATCCTCGCTGTTGGCGATGATCTTGGCAGCCACGCCCTGCTTCTCGGCGATCAGCTTCAACAGCACCTTCAGCATTTCGGTGGCGGCGGCTGCGCCTTCAGGTGTATGGCTCTGCCGCGGCAGCCGTGGCAGGTCGGTCTTGGGGATGGCGAGCGCTTCGTTGACCGCCTCGATCAGCGCAGCCCCGGCGCTCGATCGTTCCCAGCCCTTCGGAATGGTTCGCAGCCGCGCCAGCGCCTCGGTGTCCTTCGGCTGCTGCTGCGCGACTTCATAGATCGCATCGTCCTTGATGATACGCCCGCGCGGAACGTTGCGGTTGCGTGCCTCGCGTTCACGCCAGGCTGCGACCTTCTGCAGCACGGCAAGCTCGATCGGCTTCTTGACGCGCATTTTCAGGCGCTGCCAGGCATCGTCCGGGTGCAGGTCGTAGGTATCGCGGGCTTCGAGGATCGCCATTTCCTCGGAAAGCCATAGCGAGCGGCTTTCGCGCTCGAGCTGCGCATTCAGGTACTGATAGATGTCGCGCAGATGCGTGACATCGGCCAGCGCGTAATCGAGCTGTTTCTCGGTCAGCGGCCGCCGGCTCCAATCGGTGAAGCGCGAGGACTTGTCGATCTGCTCGCCCTTGATGCGGTTGACGAGCTGGTCATAGGAGACGCTGTCGCCGAAGCCGCAGACCATGGCCGCAACCTGGGTGTCGAAGATCGGATGCGGAATCAGATTGCCGAGATGGAAAATGATCTCGATATCCTGGCGCGCGGCATGGAAGACCTTGATCACGTCGGGGTTGGCCATCAACGCGAAGAACGGCGTGAGATCGATGCCCTTGGCCATCGGGTCGACGATGACGGCCATATCCGGGTTTGCCATCTGGATCAGGCAAAGCTCTGGCCAGAAGGTGGTCTCACGCAGGAATTCCGTGTCTATCGTAATATAACTTGAGCGGGCCAGCTGCTGGCAGGCGGCCTCTAGATCTGCGGTTGTTTCAATCATCGGATTTAAATCACTGTGGCAAAAATGCGGCTAGGTTTTTCGTGTAGCCCTTCATGCCATCCGTCACAATCGAAAATCTCAAACCACCTTGAAATAACCGGTCATGCCGGTCTTCTGGTGCTCGATGATGTGGCAATGGAACACCCAATCGCCAAGATTGTCGGCGACGAGCGCGATTTCCGCCTGTTCGTCGGGCAAAAGCAGGATGGTGTCCGTCGGTGGTGGCAGGAAGGTCCGCTTGTTCGAATTGAGAATTCGGAAGCTCATGCCATGCAGGTGGATCGGATGGGCATGCGGCGTCCGATTGGCGATCTGCAGGACATAGCTCTTGCCGAGCTTCATCTCCTCGATCGGCGCGATCGGATCGGGCGTGTCGCCCGGCCACGGTACCTTGTTGATTGCCCAGAAGGTGTAGCCGAGCGAGCCGCAGATCGACGGCGTCGCCTTGTGTTCTGCCGTGGCCGTCAGATCGATCGGAACGCGAGTGGCAACCGACAGGTCCGCCTCGGCGATCGGATTGGCGGGAAGGGCAGCCACATCGCGGATATCGCGCTTCAAGGATTGGCCCGTTGCGCGGAAATTGGCGATCGTCCAGGGATGCGAGCCACGCAGATTGCCGAGCTTCACCGTCGCACCTTCGTTGTCGGGCATCCTGACGACGAGGTCGATGCGCTGGCCCGGGCCGACGTCGTAGCGGTCGAGCGGGAAGGGCTTGTCGACCGGATTTGCATCTAGCGCGACGACCATGGCCTCCGCCCCCTCCAGGCCGACCGTATATATCCGCGTGACATCCGTCGCCGCGATACGGACCCGCACGAGGCCGCCGGCCGGCGCGTCGTAGCTCGGCTCCTGCTGCCAGTTTGCGGTGCGAACCGTGCCGTAGGTGCCGCCGCGCGCAGCGTCCCTCGGTTTGAACGGGTCGATGAAAACGCCGCCTTTGCCGAGCCGCCAGTCGCGCAGGTTCAAGACGATCTCGGCGTCGAATACTGGATCATCCGGGTTCTCGACGACGATGACGCCGGTCAGCCCGCTTCCCATCTGCGTCAGCGTATTGCAGTGGGGGTGATACCAGAAGGTGCCGGCATCCGGCGGCGTGAAGATGTAGTCGAAGGGATCGCCCGGATAGACATAGGGCTGGGTCATCTCGGGCACGCCGTCCATGGCATTGGGTATGCGAAGTCCGTGCCAGTGGACAGTCGTCGGTTCGTCGAGCTTGTTGATCAGTCTTGCGGCATAGGGCTCGCCCATGCGCATCCGCAAGACAGGCGGCATGCCGTTAGTGGTCGCATCGCCCAGCCCGTAGGTCATCACCTTGGGTGTCACGCCATCTGAGGCGATCTGTGCCTGCGTCAGCTGTGCCGTCAGGACCTGCGGATCCGGTGCCGCACCGGCGCGTGCCGCCATGCCGGCTCCGAATGCGAAGGCGCCTCCCAAAGCGGCAGAGCCCTGGAGGAACGTACGGCGGCTGATCAGGGACATTTTGGCAATCTCGGCAACTGGATAGGACGACTGCTCGGTTTTTAAACCTGATCGCCGCAATCAGCAATTCTTTGCCGCAGGCACATCTTGCCGCAGGTTGGTATCAGTCGTCTTTGCGGGCGTGGTTGCCGCCGGCGAGCTTGTTGAAGAACGATGAGGTCCGCAGCAGGTTGCGGAAAGGCATGACGCGCGCTTCCGCGGGAACGCCGCTGCGCGCTGTCATGCGCCTGACCGTGTAGAGCATGAAGAGGAAGAGGATCGCGGCGGTATAGATGAACAGCGCCTGCGGACCGAAAATTTCGAGCAGGAAAGAGGCAAACAGCGGGCCGATGATGGCGCCGAGCGACCAGAAGAACAGCATGCCCGCCGATACCAGCGCATGCTGACCTTCCGCCGCATGGTCGTTGGCATGGGCCGAACAGAGCGAATAGAGCGGCATGGCGAAGGCGCCGAAGAGGAAGATACCGGCGAAATTGAGCCACTCATCATTGCCGGCGCCAAACGCAAGGAAAAGTCCGGCGAGCAATGATCCGAGGGTGGCGATCAGGATGATCAGGCGCCGATCGATCTGGTCCGAGTAATGGCCGAGCGGATATTGCAGCACCACGCCGCCGATGATGCCGGCGCTCATGAAAGTGGCGATTGCCGTCACCGAGAGGCCGATCCCCTGCGCGTAGATGGGGCCTAGCGAGCGGAAGGCGGCGTTGGTGAGGCCGACGACGATGCAGCCGACGGTCGCGAGCGGCGAGATGTTCCAGAGCGCCTTGACGTCGAAGCGGTTCGCTTCCGGCGCCACCGGGCTCGACCGGTCGGCAAAGGAAATCGGCACGAGCGACAAAGTCAATGCCATCGAGATGATCGCGAAGAGTTCGAAGCCGCCGATACCGACGCCGGGAATGATATATTGGGCCGCGGTGACCGAGCCGAGATCGACCAGACGATAGACGGAAAGCGTGCGCGCGCGGTTAGTATTGGTGACGCTGGCATTCAGCCAGCTTTCGACGGTCGCAAAAAGACAGGCGAAAGCGATACCGGCGACGAGCCGCATCAGGAACCACATGAACGGATTGATGATCAGCACCATGGCGATCGCCGCCGCCGACGCGATCGCTGCCATCGCCGAGAACGTGCGGATATGGCCGATCGAGCGCAGGATGCGCGTGACATAGACGCAGCCGAGCGCGAAGCCGATGTTGTAGCCGGCGCCGATGACACCGATCAGCGAGGTCGAAAAGCCTTCTTCCAGCGCCCGCAGCGAAATGAAGGTGCCTTGTAGTCCGTTGCCACCGATGAGGATGCCTGCGGTGACGAGAAGCGGAATGAGCGGACGAATTTGCGACATGGGGCAGGCGACTTCCGAATGGTGCTCGCGAGTCGGATAAGGCGGACCCATTATGTGTAGCGGCGCATTCCCGTGGCGCACAGTCGCGAATTGTGACGATATCCGTTCTTTTCGCGCCGTTTGGGCGAATGCACTTGTCTCAAGCCCATGAATAGGGTCGAACTTGTCCCGGTTGAGCGGCGCTTCCCTCGGGGAGCGCGGAGGTCTCGGCTTGACAAAGCCGGCGCATCATGCGCTTTTCCGCCCGATTTTGATCATGTTGCCGCGCGCCGTTCCGGCGAGCCTGCGCGGCGCTTTGCAATTCCGGGATAACACCATGCACCGCTACCGCAGCCACACCTGTGCCGCCCTCCGCAAGTCGGATGTCGGCTCCACCGTTCGCCTTTCCGGCTGGGTCCACCGCGTCCGCGACCATGGCGGCCTGCTCTTCATCGACCTGCGCGATCATTACGGCATCACCCAGGTCGTCGCCGATCCCGATAGCCCTGCCTTCAAGGCCGCCGAGACCGTCCGCGGCGAATGGGTTGTCCGTATTGATGGCCTCGTCAAGGCCCGTATGGACGACACCGTCAACAAGGGCATGCCAACAGGTGAAATCGAGCTCTACGCCCAGGAGATCGAGGTTCTCTCGGCCGCCAAGGAACTGCCGCTGCCGGTGTTCGGCGAGCCGGACTATCCGGAAGACGTGCGCCTGAAGTACCGCTTCCTCGACCTGCGCCGCGACACGCTGCACAAGAACATCGTCAAGCGCACCCAGATCATCTCGTCGATGCGCCGCCACATGGGCGACGTCGGCTTCACCGAATACACGACCCCGATCCTGACGGCGTCGTCGCCGGAAGGCGCACGCGACTTCCTCGTGCCGTCGCGCATCCATCCCGGCAGCTTCTACGCGCTGCCGCAGGCGCCGCAGCAGTACAAGCAGCTGCTGATGGTCGCCGGTTTCGACCGCTACTTCCAGATCGCGCCGTGCTTCCGCGATGAAGACCCGCGCGCCGACCGCCTGCCGGGCGAATTCTACCAGCTCGACCTCGAAATGAGCTTCGTCGAGCAGGAAGACGTCTGGACGACGATGGAGCCGGTGATCCGCGACATCTTCGTCGAGTTTGCCGACGGCAAGCCGGTGACGGAAAAGTTCCCGCGCATTCCTTACGACACGGCGATCCGCAAATACGGTTCCGACAAGCCGGACCTGCGCAACCCGATCGAGATGCAGGCCGTTACCGAGCACTTTGCCGGTTCAGGCTTCAAGGTCTTCGCCAACATGATCGCCTCGAACCCGAAGGTCGAAGTCTGGGCCATCCCGGCCAAGACCGGTGGTTCGCGCGCGTTTTGCGACCGCATGAACGCCTGGGCCCAGAGCCAGGGCCAGCCGGGTCTCGGCTACATCTTCTGGCGCAAGGAAGGCGAGAAGCTCGAAGGCGCCGGTCCGCTTGCCAAGAACATCGGCGAGGAGCGCACCGATGCGATCCGCACCCAACTCGGCCTCGATGATGGCGATGCCTGCTTCTTCGTCGCCGGCGACCCGTCGAAATTCTACAAGTTTGCAGGCGAAGCCCGCACGCGGGCAGGCGAGGAACTGAACCTCGTAGACCGTGACCGCTTTGAATTCTGCTGGATCGTCGACTTTCCGTTCTACGAATGGCTGGAAGACGAAAAGAAGATCGACTTCGCCCACAACCCCTTCTCGATGCCGCAGGGTGGCCTCGAGGCGCTGAACAGCGAAGATCCGCTGTCGCTCAAGGCCTACCAGTACGACATGGTCTGCAACGGCTTCGAGATCGCGTCCGGCTCGATCCGTAACCAGCTGCCGGAAGTCATGGTCAAGGCGTTCGAGCTGACCGGCAAGTCGCAGCAGGAAGTGGAAGAGCAGTTCGGTGGTCTCTACCGAGCGTTCCAGTACGGCGCGCCTCCGCATGGTGGCATGGCCTTCGGCATCGACCGCGTCGTCATGCTGCTGGTCGGCGCCAAGAACCTGCGCGAGATCTCGATCTTCCCGATGAACCAGCAGGCTGTCGATCTGCTGATGGGCGCGCCGTCCGAGGCGACATCAGCCCAACTGCGCGAACTGGCGCTTCGCCCGATCCCGCAGAAGAAGGACTAAGGTCCGAAGCGATCAAAGAAGCAACGGACCCGGCAGCGCTCGCTGCCGGGTTTTTTCATTTCGGCAATCCAAGGGCTTACGGCTGGGCATAGAGCGCGTCGCGAACGCCCCGGGTGAACTCGGTGCCGTCCGATTCCTCGGTCTGACCCACGCCAACTCGCAGCCGATGGCGCTAGCCCGTTGATCCTAGAAATCCATTCCGGGTCCGCCCGGCAGTTGCGCGGCGCCATCCTTTTTCGGCTTTTCGGCGATCATCGCCTCGGTTGTGACCAGGAGCCCGGCGACTGACGCTGCGTCCTGCAGAGCGGCGCGCACGACCTTGGCCGGATCGATGACGCCCATTTTGAACAGATCGCCGTATTCGCCGGTCTGAGCATTCCAGCCGTAAGCGAAATCGGTTTTCTCACGCAGCTTGCCGACGATGATAGAGCCTTCGGCGCCGGCATTCTCGGCAATCTGGCGCACGGGCGTCTCGATTGCACGCCTGACGATCTCGACGCCGACGCGCTGTTCCGCATTGGCAGTCTTGATATTGTCGAGCGCGTTGACGACCCGAAGCAGGGCGACGCCGCCGCCCGGCAAGATGCCTTCCTCGACGGCCGCGCGCGTCGCATGCAGCGCGTCATCGACACGGTCCTTCTTTTCCTTCACTTCGACCTCGGTCGAGCCGCCGACGCGGATCACGGCAACACCGCCCGAGAGCTTAGCAAGCCGTTCCTGCAGCTTCTCCCGGTCGTAGTCGGAGGTACTCTCCTCGATCTGCGCCTTGAGCTGGCTGATGCGGCCACCGATGTCGGCCTTGGTGCCGGCGCCATCGACGATGGTGGTGTTTTCCTTCTCGATCATCACGCGTTTGGCGCGGCCGAGCGTTTCCAGCGTGACATTCTCAAGCTTGATGCCGACGTCGTCGGAAACCACCGTCCCGCCCGTCAGCACCGCGATATCCTCAAGGATCGCCTTGCGCCGGTCGCCGAAACCCGGTGCCTTGACGGCGGCGATCTTGAGCCCGCCACGCAGCTTGTTGACGACCAGCGTCGCCAATGCCTCGCCTTCGACGTCTTCGGCGATAATGAGCAGCGGGCGGCTCGCCTGGATGACCGATTCGAGGATCGGGATCATCGCCTGCAGGTTGGAGAGCTTCTTTTCGTGGATGAGGATGTAGGGATCTTCGAACTCGACCCGCATCTTCTCCTGGTCGGTGATGAAGTAGGGCGAAAGGTAGCCCCGGTCGAATTGCATGCCCTCTACGACTTCGAGTTCGATCTCGGCGGTCTTGGCTTCCTCAACGGTGATCACGCCTTCGTTGCCGACTTTGGCCATCGCCTCGGCGAGATATCGGCCGATCTCCGTATCGCCGTTGGCGGAGATGGTGCCGACCTGGGCGATCTCCTCATTATTGGCGATCTTGCGGGCGCGGACCTTAAGTTCGGCGACGATGGCGTCGACGGCGAGATCTATGCCGCGCTTGAGGTCCATGGGGTTCATGCCGGAGGCAATCGCCTTGACGCCTTCTTTCACGATCGCCTGCGCGAGCACGGTTGCCGTCGTTGTCCCATCGCCGGCAACATCGCTGGTGCGTGACGCCACCATGCGCAGCATTTGCGCGCCCATGTTCTCGAACTTGTCTTCGAGCTCGATCTCCTTGGCGACGGACACGCCGTCCTTGGTGATGCGCGGGGCGCCAAAGGACTTTTCGATGACGACATTTCGTCCCTTTGGCCCGAGCGTCACTTTCACGGCATTGGCAAGAATATCGACACCGCGCAGCATGCGATCGCGGGCATCGCTACTGAACTTGACTTCCTTGGCTGTCATAGTCGGCCTCCCTCAACACGAAACTCGCAGTCACGTGGCCAGCCATCACGAGATGGCTCCTGACGTCTTGGTCATTACATCTGCCTCGTCGGGCGTCTCCTCAGCGCCCCAAAGTTCATTCCTCGCCGTCATCCGGCGTCAGGATGTCGATCAAAGCCGCAACGCGCCCGGCCGGCAGATGTCGTCCTTCGCCGATCAGCGCTTCGTCGTTGTTGACCCAGGCGATCGCTTCGGCGAGTTCGGCCGCACTGGCCCCGGTAGCCAGCAGCTCTGCCATCAGCGTTTCGTCGACCGGGCCAAGAATGGCGGTGATATCCGCGTGTTTCAGTCCCATGGCGTTCTCCTTCCGTGTGATCGGTCAGGAATGCGGGATGGAGTCTTGTCTTCAGACAGATGTAGATAGGCGACTGCTCGCGGGCATCAAGCAGATACGATCATAACATGGAACGCACGCGCGCGAAAAAGCCCGGCGGAAGTCGCTATACTTGCCATGGCCCGGTTCGGGTCACTCCGGTCGGAGCGAATTGTCGAGAAAGTACCACTGGTCGAGATTTGCCCGGATAACCGGCTCGATGGCGTTGTTCAGCATCAGGATATCGTCAAGCTGGCGTGCCCCGGGGCGCTCTTCGGGCGGGAGCCGGATAGGCGCCAGCGCGCGGCATTCGAAGCGGAAACCCTCGGTGCGCAGATTGTACCACGGGCAAATGGTGGCGCCGGTCATGCGTGCCAGACGAATGGCAATGGCAAAGTTTCCTTCGAGATGCGGCTTGCGGTCGAAGAATGGTCCGCGAATGAAGCCGCCAAAACCTTCGTCGCAGAACGTGCTGACGACGCCGCCATTCTTCAGGATCTTGATCGCCGGCCGAATGCCCTCAGCGCCCGGCGGCAGGAACCGCAAGCCCGCCTTGCTGCGGACGCGCTCGGCGATCCAGGCTTTGGCGCGGCCCTTGGGCGGGAGGTAGAAGGCATGGGGGTGGACATTGATGCTCTGCAGTACAGTCGGACCAACTTCCCAGTTGCCAAGATGCATACCGACGATGATGACCGGGCCGGCCTTGGCCGCTTCGCCGATAATGTCGAGGCCGTGCAATGTCAGGCGGTCACGGTTGTTTTGCAACCGGTTCACGACGGAGAATTCGGTCATCAGCCGACCCTGTGCCCGGCAGTTCTCGCGAAAGAGCGCCGCCTGCTCGGCCTCGTTGAGATCGGGTCGCAGTGCGCGGATCGTTTCTTGCGCACGCCGTGATGCCACCTTGTGGAAACGCGGCACGGCAAACAGACCAAGGGCTGCACCAAGGTTGGAGCAGGCGTCCATCGGCAGGAGTTTCATCCCGAAATGCCCGGAGAGGTGCGCGAGGTTCCAGAGATTGTCCGTCACCCAATAGCGCCAGAAGGCGCGGAAGCCTTCGCGGCCGGAAAGGGCATCCACAAAGGAGGGCCGCCCTTCGCTGGCGAATGTCCACGCCTTTCGCTTGGCGATTCTTTCGGCCTGGCTCGGCTCTTCAGTGGTCATGGGATGCTTTCTGCCGTCGATGAAGGGTCACCGGAAGCCCGCCCTTTGGCCGCAGCGTCAGGCGGCAGATGGGCTCGACCTTGTGGCCGTCGACGACGGTCACCCGGAACTGCTGTGCAATGATCGCCAGGCACAGGATTGCTTCGGTCAGGCCGAAATGCAAGCCCGGGCACACGCGTGGTCCGCTTGCAAACGGAATGTAACTATAGGGCGTCGGGCGACGTCCGCCCATGAAGCGGTCCGGGCGGAAATGGTGCGGGTCCTCAAACAGGCTTTCCGTTCGGTGGAGAAGCCACGGGACGATCAGAACGAGCGATCCGCGTTCAGCGGCGATATCGCCGATCATTTCGGCTTGGCGCGTTTGGCGCGCGAGAATGGGGACGGGCGGATAGAGGCGAAGGGTCTCTTCAATGATGGCCTTGCACCATTCGAGTTGCGGTACGTCGTCGATCGTCGGAACGCGATCGCCGCAGACACGGCCAATCTCTTCATGGAGCGCCTTTTCCACCCATTTGGCGCGAGACAGCAGATACCAGGCCCAGGTCAGCGTGGCGGCTGTCGTTTCATGGCCCGCCATGAAGATGGTCGCCGCTTCGTTGCGCAGGGCAACCAGGTCGAGTTTCAACTCCGGGTTTCGTTGTTGTCGACGGATCAGCAGCTCAACCATCGAATTGTGATCGCCGCGACCTTCCAGGTGATCCTCGACCACCTTGTCGATGATCTGATGGATACGCTTGACCGAGCGGCGAAGCGTCGGCGTTCGCAAGATCGGTAGCCCGTCGTCGAAACCGAGGAAGTAGCCGAGGTTGATCGAATCGACCAGCGATTGGTAGCTCGTGAAGCTGTCGGTGACCGCCGCAGCACTGTCGTCGCCGAGCTGGTTTCCAAAAACGCTGCGGGCAATGATTTCGGCGGTCAGTCCGGCCATTTCGTGCAGGGCGTTGACTTGCGTGCCGTCCGGCATCCCGTTCCAGCGCTCGACCAATTCGGTGGTCGTGCGCTCCATCACCGGACCGAAGGCCGGCACTCTTTTGGCATGCACGATGTCGGCGACCAGGGGACGCCGCTGTTTCCAGGTTTCGCCGTCCGAGATGAAGAGGCCGTCGCCCAAAAGGAACTCGAGCGCCCGGCGCATCTGCGGGCTCTTGCGCTCGAAGTTCTCATGACGCTTGACGACGACCTGACGGATGAGGTCGGGCGAGTTGACCAGAATGACCTGCCGGCCGATCAGCCGGATCTGGGAAACCTTCTCGGTAAAGTCGTTGTTTCGCCAGATGGATAGGAAATCTGTTCTCGCCTGAAGCAGAAGTCTGAGGGGCTTGCCTGGTGGGCCTGCATAATATTCGGCGCGCGCAGGCTCAAATTTTTCTTCCGACAGCTCTTCCCTGAACTTTACCGGTTGATGGAACCACCCAGCCATTGACGTCCGATCTGTCGAAAAAAGAGAGATGATTACTTCTGCGTTCGGCGTTCAGTTCAGCTGGTTGTTCGCAAGAAAACGGCTCTCCAAACAGGAAATCCGCCGCTTGTATTCTTAGCTGTTCTTCCTTGGATCGAAGTCGTCAGCGTGGATTTGTTTGGCTGTCGGTATCGGTATGCGGTCGAAAAAGTCGCGCAGAAAGAGGTGTCAGGCAAAGCGCCATTCAGGTCTTACGCTTGCAAGTCATGCTGAAAAAAGATGCAGTCGCCCGCGAGAGGCGCGCCAGTAATAGTGGCTGCGCGGACATGGGGAAGCAAGGCAGGCGAAATAAAACGGCGCGCGGAAATGCGGGTTTTCAACCGAAAAGCGCGGGGCAACAGCTATTCCAGTACGCGCCGGCCGGCTTGATCGTCCGTTTAACCGGCAGCGCCGGCACCGGGCGCCGATGCTAAAACGCCGGCGACTTCGATGACAACAGTGTCTTGCGAAGTCGCCGGCGGCGATTGTCAGACTATGACTTTAGCGATCAATCGTTCGCCGTCACCTTGACGCCCAGCACCGAAGGGATGGTGTTCGGCGCGCCCATTGCCGCACCCATGATCATGGGGAACGGCACCGGCTTTTCCGGTGCGGCGCTGATCGTCAGGCTCTTCGGGCCGTCGAGATAGGTGTTGACCGCGGACGATACCTGATTCTGCAGTTCCGGCACGTTGAGCTGCGCCATCATCAATGGAACGAGGCCCTTCAGCGATTGGGCCAGCTGATCGCCGGTAACGCCCTGCTGCGAACCCGCATAGTCGAGCGCCTTCTTGGTGATGGAGGCGTCGTCGAAGCGGACCTCGGCGCTGTTGAAGGTCAACTGCTGCATCAGCCCCATCATAGCAAGGCCCATGGCCTGATTGGCCTCTTCCTTGTTCGGGTTGGCTTCTGCGGTCTTCATGGCTTCCTGGAGCGACTTCATGAAGGCAAGCGTGTAGCCCGAGATGTCGACGGCGAGGTTCAGCCGCCCGACATTCTTGAAGTCGAAGGCATATTCTTCCAGCGCGACGTTGCCGCTTTCGATTTCCCAGCTGCCCTTCATGGTCACGGCGCCATCAAGCTTGGTCAGGCCGAGCTTCTCGATGGCGTCCTTGGTCTTGGGGTCTTCGACTTCGGAAAGGTCGGCCTTGAGGCCGGCAGCCGTTGCGTCGAAGTCAAAGCCGGCATCGTTTTCCTGGCGGGCGAGGTTTGCTTCGCTGCTTTCGAGCGAGAAAACTTCCTTGCCTTTGGCGCTGACCGTGATCGGGCCGGTGCTGGCGCTCTCGTAGAGCAGGATATCGTTGATCGTGCCGCCGGCCGGGTTGGCGGGGATCGACAGACCCGAAACGAGAATATCCTTGACGGCGAAGCTGCCCGCGTCCTGCGTGACATTGACGTCGGGGAAGGAGACGGTCTCGGCATAGTAGCCGCCGCCTTCGGTTTCTTCGACGCCTTCAAAAGTGATGTCGCCGATCTTCAGCGCGTCGCCGGGCTGGCCCGCGAGTTTGACCTGGACGCCCGAGGCCGTGACGGTGTCGCCGCTGACTTCGGCCTTGTCGAAGGTGAGCGTGGTGCCGTTCGAGTTCGTCGCCGCATCGAGCTTCTTCATCATGTCCGCACCATCAAGCGCGAAGGCCGGGCCGGTCAGGGTCAGGAGTGCGGCGCTGGCCATCATCAGGCGGATCTTGCGCGTATGCATCATTGTGGAGTTCCTTCGTGAAAATATTTGATTGTTTAGCTGTGTTGAAGAAGCGGTGTCGCTAATCTGGTTCATATCGGCAAGCTGCGTCAACTGAGGTGGACAGCCGTGTCGGCCGACGAAATATGCCGTGCCTATGGCTCCATCTCCCCTCAGTTCGCGTCCCGCAATGTCCCCCTCGCAAATCATCCAAATCAACAGCAGCCGAACCTAATACGAAACAGGGCGAAATTATATTCGCTTGATGAAATCACACAGCTTCCGCGCCCGGATGCTTTCCAGGGCGTTACTGGTGGCGATCGCTCATCCATGGCATAACCGTCTAAGCGTTGCATGAACATTGCAGCGCCCGGTCTGCGCCGTTCAATAGCGCGCCGGCGGCGACTTGTGGTTCTCCACAGCGCGATCCCCTGAAATCCTTGATGTTCCGGGTTTGTTGCGCTAGCAAGAACATATGGGACAAAGCCTTACTCCCCCGTCTGGCGGGGATGATCATATTCGGCCGGTTGACCTGAAGGCGGCGCTGGAAGAGCGTTACCTCGCCTATGCCTTGTCGACCATCATGCATCGCGCGCTTCCTGATGTCCGCGACGGCTTGAAGCCGGTGCATCGACGCATCGTTCATGCCATGAGCGAGATGGGGCTCAGGCCGAACACCTCGTTCAAGAAATGCGCCCGCATCGTCGGCGACGTCATGGGTAAGTTCCACCCCCATGGCGACGCCTCGATCTACGACGCACTGGTGCGCCTGTCCCAGGAATTCGCGATCCGGTATCCGCTGGTGGACGGGCAGGGCAACTTCGGCAATATCGACGGCGATAACGCCGCTGCCATGCGTTACACCGAAGCGAAGATGACCGACGTCGCCTCGCTTCTGCTTGAGGGCATCGATCAGGACGCGGTGGATTTTCGTCCCACCTACAACGAGGAAGACCAGGAGCCGGCGGTGCTTCCCGGCGCCTTCCCGAACCTGCTTGCCAATGGTGCGACCGGCATTGCCGTCGGCATGGCGACATCGATCCCGCCGCACAACGCCCATGAACTGTGCGACGCAGCGCTGCATCTGATCCGCCATCCCGAGGCGACCGTCGAGGATCTGCTCTACGATCCTGCCAATCCGCAGCGGGGCGGGATCGAAGGGCCGGATTTCCCGACCGGCGGCATCATCGTCGAAAGCCGTGCGAGCATGGCGGAGTCCTATCGCACCGGTCGCGGTGGCTTTCGCGTGCGGGCGCGCTGGGTTTCGGAAGAGCTCGGTCGCGGCGGCTACCAGATCGTCATCACCGAGATCCCCTATCAGGTCCAGAAGTCGCGGCTGATCGAGAAGATCGCCGAACTGCTCGTTGCGCGCAAACTGCCGCTGCTGGAGGATATCCGGGACGAATCGGCGGAAGATATCCGCATTGTGCTGGTGCCGAAGAGCCGTTCCGTCGATGCCGGCATCCTGATGGAATCGCTCTTCAAGCTGACAGAGCTTGAAAGCCGCATCCCGCTCAACATGAACGTGCTGTCGATGGGACGCGTGCCGCGCGTCATGGCGCTCAACGAAGTGTTGACGGAGTGGCTTGCTCACCGCCGCGACGTCCTGCAGCGTCGTTCGCGCCACCGCCTGGCTGCGATCGAGCGGCGCCTCGAGATTCTTGGCGGTTATCTCGTCGCCTATCTCAATATCGACGAGGTTATTCGCATCATCCGCGAGGAGGATGAGCCGAAGGCCGTGATGATGGAGCGGTTTTCGCTCACCGACCTCCAGGCCGAGTCGATCCTCAACATGCGGCTGCGCTCTTTGCGCAAGCTGGAAGAATTCGAGATTCGCACGGAGTTCGACGCGTTGTCGAACGAAAAGGCCGAGATCGAGGCGCTGCTCGCTTCCGAGGAGAAGCAGTGGCAGACTGTCGCCTGGGAAATCGGCGAGGTGAAGAAAAAGTTTGCCAAGGCGACCGAGATCGGCAAGCGGCGCAGCACCTTTGCGGATGCGCCGGACGCCGACATCGAAGCCATCCAGCAGGCGATGATCGAGAAGGAACCGATCACCGTCGTCATCTCTGAAAAGGGCTGGATCAGGGCGCTGAAGGGCCACATCTCCGATACCTCGACGTTGCAATTCAAGGAGGGGGATGCGCTCAAGGTGGCGTTCCCAGCGCAGACGACCGACAAGATCCTCGTCTTCACCACGGGCGGCAAGGTTTATACGCTCGGCGGCGACAAGCTGCCCGGCGGTCGCGGTCATGGCGAACCCTTGCGCATCATCGTCGATATGGAAAATGACCAGGACGTGCTGACGGCATTCGTGCACGACCCGGCGAGAAAGCTCATCGTGGCCTCTGTTGCCGGTAACGGCTTTGTCGTGACGGAAAGCGATATCGTCGCCAATACCCGCAAGGGCAAGCAGGTGATGAATGTCGCCAACAACGATGAGGCGAAGTTGGTTGTTTCCGTCAAGGGCGACCATGTCGCCGTTGTCGGCGAAAACCGCAAGATGCTCGTTTTCCCGCTGGCGCAGATTCCGGAAATGGCGCGGGGCAAGGGCGTCCGGCTGCAGCGCTACAAGGATGGCGGCATCTCCGATATCCGCTGCTTTGCAATCGCAGACGGCCTCGTCTGGGAAGACAGCGCCGGCCGCGTCTTCACCAAGGGCAAGGACGAACTGATTGAGTGGCTGGCCGATCGCGCCTCTGCCGGTCGCGTCGTGCCCAAGGGCTTCCCGCGCAGCGGCAAGTTCAGCGGCTGATCCATCGCTGCCTGCGCGGCTTGGCTGCGCAGGCCGATACCCATCTGCTTCTAAAGCAATCTGAAATTTAGTAGAATGCCCCGTTTTCGGCGCTTGAAAGCAACGTGCGGTCGTGGATCAATAATCGTCCAACAGGATGAAGACCATGCCAAATTCTGCTGCCCTTGACGACATTCTGCTCGCACTCGCGAATCCGGTTCGCCGGCGGATATTCGAGATATTGCTCGGCGGAGAAACGCGGGTTGTCGAGGTGGCCGCCGCCGTCGCCGTGACGCCGGATGCACTCGAGCAGCACCTGCGCATCCTTGAGGAAGCCAGCCTGGTTTCGCGTCTACCTGCCCGTGATGGCGAGGCCGTGTGCGGCAATCCCGCACCTCTTGATGTCGCTGCCGCCTGGATCGACATGAACCGTGCGCTTTGGTCGATGCACAGCCAAGTGGCGTACTCTTTGGAGGGCGGTAGAACGTCAGCCTGACGAACCTTCGCTGACAATCGTTATTTCGCCGCCTTGCGGACGGCCGCTACCTATTCGGGGCAGGGCAGAGCCGCGCGGACGGGGCGGCTGCGCATCTGCCAGAGAGAGTGGCCGATAAGCGCAAGGATAAGGACGGCGCCGCCGGCAAGCGTCTGCGTCGTCGGGCTTTCGGCGAAGACAAGCCAGACCCAGATCGGTGCCAGGATGGTTTCGAGCAGATAGAACATACCCACTTCCGGTGCCGACAGGAACCGCGGCCCTGTTGCCAGACAGAAGAAGGCAAGCGGGATCATCACCAGGCCGTTGAACAGGATGTATTGCGGAGCCGCGATCGCGAAGCCGCCGGCAGGCAAGAGCAGAAGCGCGACTGCGGCCGGAAAGATGGCGGTCACCAGCGGCACCAAAGCCATGTCGCGGCCGCTTGCCCGGCTGATGGTGATGGCGCTGGCGAGCAGGAAGGCGGAACTTGCCGCCATCGCGTCGCCGAAGATATGGCCACTTTCAAGCCCGTCCTGCACGATCAGCCCCACGCCGATCACCATGGCTGCCATCGTCACGAGCGTTGCGTTGGAAGGGCGTTCCTTCAGGAAGATCCAGGAAAGCAGTGCCGCGAACATCGACGTGAAGGCAAGAATGAAGACGACGTTTGCCGTTGACGTGTTGAAGACGGCCAGCAGGAACGTGCACGAGTTGATGCCGTAAAACAGACCGACGACCAGCCCGGTCTTGCCCGGAATGAGTGAGATCTTGCGGCGAAGCAGCCGATTGAGCACGAACCATGCCAGGAGGCCGATGAAGAAAGTCGAAAGGCTGCGCACCGCGAGCAGCGACCAGACCTCGCCGCCGGCGGATCGGATGAGCGGAATGTCGAAGGAGAGAGCAAGGCCGCCAAGGCCGGTGATCGCAAGTCCGCGCCGGTGCAGCGCGGCATCAGTGGAAGGGTTCAATTTTCAATCCGTTTCCGTCGAGGGCATTTCTGAAGGAGCGTCAGGACCATCGTAGCGCTCCCAGCCGCGCGGCATAAGATGCTCCTGCGGCAAAAATTTCGTCTTGTATCCCATCTTGCGCGACCCCTTGACCCAATAGCCGAGATAGACATGCGGGAGGCCGCGCTCCTTGGCGCGCCGGATATGATCGAGAATCATGAAGGTGCCGAGCGAGCGCTCCTCATGCGCAGGGTCGAAGAAGGAATAGACCATCGAAAGCCCGTCACCCATGCGGTCGGTCAGCGCTGTCGCGATCAGCGGTCCGCGCGCTCTCTCGCTGATGCCGTCGCCTTCGGTCCTTAAGCGATACTCGATGATCTTGGTGTGCACATGGGTGTCTTCGACCATCATCGCATAGTCGAGAACCGACATGTCGGACATGCCACCCTTCTGGTGTCGTCGGTCGAGATAGCGGCGGAAGAGGTTGTACTGTTCGCTCGACGGCTCGGCCGGATATTCCGATGAGATCACGTCGCTGTTGGTCGCGAGCACGCGGCGCATCGACCGGCTCGGCGAAAATTCGTTGGCGAGAATTCGAACGGAAATGCAGGCGCGACAGGTTTCGCAGGCGGGCCGATAGGCGATGTTCTGCGAGCGGCGGAAGCCGCCCTGGGTCAGGAGGTCGTTGAGCTCCGGTGCGCGCTCGCCCACCATGTGGGTAAACACCTTTCGCTCCATCTCATTCGGCAGATAAGGGCAGGCTGCCGGTGCAGTGAGATAGAATTGCGGAGACGGTGTGGTCTGTGTGTTCATCGAGTGCGGCGGTCACTCTTCGCGCGGTTGTTCATGACAGTAGCATGGCGGAAGAATGGAAAACGTCAACTCACACGTTTGGGGCGGTCGCCCCTTGCGCGCGGATTGTTCGTCGTCGATTGCTTCGGCAGGGTTCAGTAGGTGTCGCGACGGACCGTTACGGTGCCAATCAGCAGATCGTGCAGCAGGCGGCTGCGATCTGTAAACAGTCCGATCAGCAGAATCAGCGGCGTCAACAGCGCGTTGGCGATCCAGAAGATGACGAGATGCACGATCGCCGTCAGGAAGTCCATTGGTCGTCCGTCAGTGCGCGCAATCGCCAGTCCCATCATCCGCATGCCGGGCGATGCCTGCTCGCGGCCGCCCACGGTCACGCCGAAATAGAGCATCGCTACCAGCGCAAAAAGCACGGGATAGAGCAGGAAGCCGAGGCCGAGCGTCAGGATGCCGAGGAAGAACACAACGACGGCGGCCGGGATCCACAAGAGCGCGATGATGACATAGTCGAGAATGAAGGCGAACACCCGCCGCGACAGCACACCCTGATAGGCGCGCCAGTCATTGCTCGGCAGCCGCAGTTCTTCGTTGTGCATCGTCATCTCTATAGGCCCCGCATAGTTGTAAGCTCGATATGGGTTGGCATTGCGTGCAAAACAAGGATTGCCCGCCACGCGCCGCCTGCAGTTTGCAAAGGTGAGGGCGTTACCGCCCCTTGGCCAGGATCCTTGCGACCTCGATGGCGAAGTAGCTGAGGATGCCGTCGCAGCCGGCGCGCTTGAAGGCGAGCAGCGTTTCGAGCATCACCTTCTCGCCGTCGATCCAGCCATTGGCGGCCGCCGCCTTGACTTGAGAGTATTCGCCCGACACCTGGTAGGCGAAAACCGGAAGGCCGAAGGCCTCCTTCATGCGCCAGCAGATGTCGAGGTAGGGCAGGCCGGGCTTGACCATCAGCATGTCGGCGCCTTCCTCGACGTCGAGTGCGGCGTCGCGGATCGCCTCGGTGCCGTTGGCCGGGTCGATATAATAGGTCTTCTTGTCGCCCTTGAGCAGACCGCCGGTGCCGATCGCCTCGCGATAGGGACCGTAGAAGCCGGAAGCGAATTTCGTCGCATAGGCCATGATGCCGACATTCTGGTGGCCCGCCGCGTCGAGCGCCTGGCGGATCGCACCGATGCGACCGTCCATCATGTCGGAAGGCGCGATGATATCGGCGCCGGCGTCGGCCTGGCCGACAGCGGCCCTGGCGATCGTCTCCACCGTCTCGTCGTTGACGATTTCGCCATCGCGCAGGATGCCGTCGTGGCCGTGGCTGGTGAACGGGTCGAGCGCCACGTCGGTTATGACGCCGATCTCGGGCACGGCCTTCTTGAAGGCGCGCGTCGCCTGGTTGATGAGATTGTCGGCGGCAAGGCTGTTGGAGCCGGTCTCGTCGCGCAGCGACAGATCTATATTGGGAAAGGTGGCGATTGCCGGGATGCCGAGATCGGCGGCTTCTTTCACCGCTTCCACCGCCGTGTCGATGCTCATGCGGTTGACGCCAGGCATGGCATCGATCGGCTGCACGATGTTGCTGCCCGGCACGATGAAGATCGGCCAGATCAGGTCGTCGACCGTCAGGCGGTTTTCCTGCACCAGCCGGCGCGTCCAATCGGCCTTGCGGTTGCGGCGCATGCGGCGGTGTCCGGTAATCCTGTCCACAAGATTCGTCCTGTCGTTCATCGCGCCGCGCCTTTCCTTGGAAACTGTGAGGTGGCATGCGCTTTATCATGTGGGGGCCACGCTTGGAAACCGCGCCGCGCACGACCGGCCTGCGGCATTTCTTCCCCGTCGCCAATCGACAAAGGGGGGGAGGGGCTTCCTTCGTGCTGGCGGATGGCGTCGACCCGCCCTATCTTGCCGCCCATGCTTCATGATTCTGCCCATGTGCCGAAACCATCGCTGACCGAGATCCTTTTCGGTCTGTTCCTGCGGCTGGTGTCGGCCTCGTGCTTCTGGTTCGCGCTGAACTATTGGGCCATGCTGATCGGCTTCTCCCATGGCGGTGCCGGCCGTTTCGATCTATTGACGCCGGAGTGGCGGGCAGCGGCTACCGCGCTTGCCGTGGTCTACCCCGTGGCTGCCCTCGGGCTGTGGCTGCTGGTCTCCTGGGGACCGGTGGTCTGGGTGGTAGCGGCAGCGATCGAAATCGCGATGTACGAGTTCTATCCCGTCAGTTTCGGCGCCCGTCCGTTGCTGATTGCGCTGCACGGGGCCGTCGCCGTTACCTTCATCCTTTTCAGGGCCGCGCTGTTCTATCAACGCTACCGGCAGGCGAGACAGGTAAGAGTTGATTCACCCTGAGACAGACTCGCCGAATGGTAAGCTCATGTTAAGGCTGCGGTTTAAGTAGAATTTTAGACGTATTCGATAGGGTCTCACTCAAGGCGGGAAGACAAACAGACACCGCCAAACAAAACAGTGAGGCAGTCAAATGAACACGAAGATGAAGCCGCAGGTCGCTGCGCCCCGAGACCCTCAGGAAGAAACCATCCGCGGTCTCTACATGGAATCCCTCCACCTCGTCGAGCGTCTGCACCGCCGTCTGCTCGACGTTATCAAGGACGAGTTCGACCGTCAGGGTCGCGACGATGTCAACGCCGTCCAGGCTCTGTTGCTGTTCAACATCGGCAACTCCGAGCTGACCGCCGGCGAGCTTCGCTCCCGCGGCTACTACCTCGGCTCGAACGTCTCCTACAACGTCAAGAAGCTCGTCGACCTCGGTCTCATCAACCACCAGCGCTCACGGGTCGACCGTCGTTCGGTCCGCATCAGCCTGACGGAAGACGGTCAGGAAATCGCCGAAACCGTCGCCAAGCTCTACGAGCGTCACATCGGCTCGATCCAGAAGGTTGGCGGCATCGGTTCAGATGAGTTCACCCAGATGAACAAGCTGCTGCAGCGCCTCGATCGCTTCTGGAACGACTCGATCATGTACCGCCTGTAATCGGCGTCGCTTACCTCCAGTTCAATGGCCGGACGCAATCCTTGCGTGTCCGGCCTTTGCCGTTTTTCGGTCCCGGCGATGTTGCCGAAAGGCCGCAGTGGGCCCAAGCAAGAGGCGTGCCACATGCCTTCGGCCGCCGCCCGAGACACGAATTGGCCATATTGGTGTGACAGCGACGAGAGCATGCGGTAGGTGCGCCCACGTGTTTTCATCGATGTGGTTTCGTTTCGCGTACGCCTGCCGGATGAGGGACCTCGCTCGCGGTATCGTGAAATGCGAGGGCAGGGTGGCTCGTTGGTTGACCTTTGTTAACCACGATCGTGTTAGGGCTCCGGCAACATGCGTGCCTGCGCATAGGGCGCGTGCCAACGCATTGGGATGGTAGGAATATGTCGAAAAAGAATGGAATTGATGCATTCTCGCGCCGTGCATTTCTGCGCTCGGCCGCAACCTTCGGTGCCGTCGCTTGCGCGGGAGCCGCGGGCGCACAGGACGCCCTGAACGAGATCATCAATTCGCCACGCCGCGGCTCCTGGGACGACCAGTACGACGCCAAGGCATCGCGCACGGCGACCACGGTCGTGTCCAATACGCCGGTCTTCGGCCCGGAGACGATCAGCCATGTCCAGCAGGCGATCTTCGACTATCAGAACATCGTTTCGTCAGGCGGTTGGCCGATGGTGGCAACCAGCCTCAAGCTCGAGATCGGCGTTACCGATCCTTCGGTGCAGCAACTGCGCCAGCGCCTGATGGTTTCCGGCGACCTGCCGCGTTCGGCCGGCATTTCGTCGCAGTTCGATTCCTACGTCGACGGCGCCGTAAAGCGCTTCCAGGCCCGCCACGGCCTCCCGGCGGACGGCGTCATTGGCGAATACACGCTGAAGGCCATCAACGTTCCGGCGACCACCCGTCTCGGCCAGTTGCAGACCAATCTCGTGCGCCTGCAGTCGATGTCCGGTGACCTCGGCCGCCGCTACGTGATGGTCAACATCCCGGCTGCCTACATCGAAGCTGTGGAGAACGGCCGCGTCGCGCTGCGCCACACCGCCATCGTCGGCAAGATCGACCGCCAGTCGCCGATCCTCAATTCCAAGATCTACGAGGTCATTCTCAACCCCTATTGGACCGCGCCGCGCTCGATCATCCAGAAGGATATCATGCCGCTGATGCGCAAGGATCCGACCTACCTGAAGCGCAATGCCATCCGCCTGTTCGATGGCAGCGGTGGCGAAGTGTCGCCAGAAACGGTCGACTGGAATGCCGAGAAGGCGCCGAACCTGATGTTCCGTCAGGATCCGGGCAAGATCAACGCGATGTCGTCGACGAAGATCAACTTCCACAACGAGCATCAGGTCTACATGCACGATACGCCGCAGCAGGGCCTGTTCAACAAGCTGATGCGTTTCGAATCGTCCGGCTGCGTTCGCGTCCAGAACGTTCGCGACCTTTCGAGCTGGCTGTTGAAGGAAACACCCGGCTGGTCGCGCCAGCAGATGGAAGCCACGATCAAGACCGGCGTCAACACTCCGATCACGCTGGCCGAAGAAGTTCCGGTCTTTTTCACCTACATCACCGCCTGGTCGGCGACAGATGGCGTCGTCCAGTTCCGCGACGACATCTATCAGCGCGATGGCGCGACAGAACTTGCACTGCAGACGCCCTATGGCGTCGAGCAGTCCTCCGGCTCGGTCGAGCAGGACGCTCTGCCGCAATAAGCAAAGTCGGGACAATAATTTGAAAAAGCCGCGCTTGCCTTGGCAGTGCGGCTTTTTCGTTGGTCCATGGCTGCGATGTTTAGGCGCGGCAGATGGGGGAAATGACGCAAACCGCACAGCGGATATTGCTCTCGCCGTGCGAGGAAGCTAAAGAACTGCCACCTTTGAGAGGAGCCTCGCCCGATGCTTGCACAGAACAATGATGCCTTCTTCACCCGCTCTCTCGCCGACAGCGATCCGGAAATCTTCGGTGCGATCGAAAAGGAGCTGGGTCGCCAGCGCCACGAGATCGAACTGATCGCCTCCGAGAACATCGTTTCGCGCGCCGTGCTCGAGGCCCAGGGCTCGATCATGACCAACAAATATGCCGAGGGCTATCCGGGCAAGCGCTATTACGGCGGCTGCCAGTTCGTTGATATCGCCGAGGAATTGGCGATCGAGCGTGCCAAGAAGCTCTTCGGTGCCAAGTTCGTCAACGTGCAGCCGAACTCCGGCTCGCAGATGAATCAGGCCGTGTTCCTGGCACTCCTGCAGCCAGGCGACACCTTCATGGGTCTCGACCTCAATTCGGGCGGTCACCTGACGCACGGCTCGCCGGTCAACATGTCCGGCAAGTGGTTCAACGTGGTTTCCTACGGCGTTCGCGAGAGCGATCACCTGCTTGACATGGACGCCGTCGCCGAGAAAGCGCGCCAGCATAAGCCGAAGCTGATCATCGCCGGCGGCACCGCCTATTCCCGCATCTGGGACTGGAAGCGTTTCCGCGAGATCGCCGACGAAATCGGCGCCTATCTGATGGTCGACATGGCGCACATTGCCGGCCTCGTTGCCGGTGACCAGCATCCGTCGCCGGTTCCGCATTGCCACGTTGCAACGACGACCACACACAAGTCGCTGCGCGGCCCGCGCGGTGGCATGATCCTGACCAATGACGAGGATATCGCCAAGAAGATCAACTCGGCGGTCTTCCCGGGTCTCCAGGGTGGCCCGCTGATGCACGTCATCGCCGCCAAGGCCGTTGCCTTCGGCGAAGCGCTGCAGCCGTCCTTCAAGGACTATGCGGCCCAGGTCGTCAACAACGCCCGCACGCTTGCAGAGACGCTCAAGGCGAACGGCCTCGACATCGTTTCCGGCGGCACCGACAACCACCTGATGTTGGTTGACCTGCGCAAGAAGAACGCGACCGGCAAGCGCGCCGAGGCAGCCCTTGGCCGCGCCTATGTCACCTGCAACAAGAACGGCATCCCGTTCGATCCCGAAAAGCCGTTCGTCACGTCGGGTGTCCGTCTCGGCACTCCGGCCGGCACGACGCGTGGCTTCAAGGAAGCCGAATTCAAGGAAATCGGTGAACTGATCGTCGAAGTGCTCGACGGCCTCAAGGTCGCCAACTCCGACGAAGGCAATGCTGCCGTCGAAGCGGGTGTGCGCGAGAAGGTGATGAAGCTCACCGAACGCTTCCCGATGTACGGCTACATGTGATCGGCTCATCATGCGCTGCCCCTATTGCGGTTCCGAAGACAGCCAGGTGAAGGACAGCCGTCCGGCAGAGGACGGCAACGCCATTCGTCGTCGCCGTATCTGCCCGGATTGCGGTGGTCGCTTCACGACCTTCGAACGGGTGCAGCTGCGTGAGCTGATGATCATCAAGAAGACCGGTCGGAAGGTGCCTTTCGACCGGGACAAACTACTGCGGTCTTTCGAGATCGCACTGAGAAAGCGCCCTGTAGATCGCGACCGCATCGAGCGGGCAGTTTCCGGCATCGTGCGACGGCTCGAAAGCTCCGGCGAGACCGAGATCCCTTCGGAAGAGATCGGCCTGCAGGTGCTGGAAGCGCTGAAGAGCCTCGACGATGTCGCTTTCGTCCGCTACGCATCGGTCTATCGGGATTTCTCCCACGCCGAAGATTTCGAGAAGGTCATCGCCGAGATCAGCGCCAAGATTGCGCGCGACCCCGGCGAATAGGAAAGCGCCCGGATCGCCATGGCCAATCCCACCCGTGAGGACGAGAGGTTTATGGCGGCGGCGCTGCGGCTGGCACGCCATCATCTCGGACAGACATCCACAAACCCATCGGTCGCCTGCCTGATCGTGAAGGATGGCATTGTCGTCGGACGGGCGGTAACCGCCAGCAGCGGTCGTCCGCATGCGGAAGCCCAGGCGCTTGCCGAAGCCAGAGAACGGGCGCGGCGCGCGACCGCCTATGTCACCCTCGAACCGTGCTCGCATCACGGCAAGACGCCGCCCTGCGCCGATGCGCTTGTCGCCGCCGGCGTTGCCCGTGTCGTCATCTCGATCCTCGACCCCGATGAACGCGTTGCCGGCCGCGGCGTCGTGCGTTTGCGCGATGCTGGAATCACGGTCGATATCGGCCTACTGCCGGAGGAGGGGCATCGCGCGCTCGAAGCCTATCTCATGCGGCAGGTCAGCAAACGTCCGCATGTGACTCTCAAGCTTGCCATTTCTGCCGACGGCATGATCGGCCGCAAAGGGGCTGGACAGGTCCGTATTACCGGTCCGATTTCCAGGGCGCAGGTTCAGATCCTCAGGGCGCAAAGCGACGCGATCCTGGTGGGCATCGGTACGGCGACCGCCGACGATCCGGAATTGACCGTGCGTCTTCCCGGACTTGAAGACCGCTCGCCCGTCCGCATCGTTCTCGATCGACGCTTGGACCTTTCTCCCGGATCGAAGCTCGTGCGCTCAGCACGCGATGTCCCGCTGATTGTCGTCTCCGGCGAGCCGTCGGGGCAACCGGAACTGGAGCCGGCTGGCGACCGGGCTGGCCGCCGCGCGGCGTTGGAGGCCGCCGGTGTCGAGGTGCTGGAAACCGGATCGGTCGCCGATCTGCTGACAGCGCTCGGTTCTCGCGGCATTTCCTCGCTGCTCGTCGAGGGTGGTGCCGTTGCCGCTCGTGCTTTCCTGGAGAGTGGCCTCGTCGATCGCATCCAGATCTATACCGGTCCGCAACAGATTGGCGAAAACGGTATCGCGTCCCCATTTGATCGGAAGTCCGTTCCTGCCGGCTTCACGCTCGTCAATTCCGCACGATACGGCGACGACCTTTTCGAAGAATACGAAAGAGAGAACTGATGTTCACAGGCATTGTCACTGATATCGGTACCGTTGACGCCGTTACGCCGCTGAAGGAAGGCGTGAAGCTGCGCGTCGCCACCAATTACGATCCGAAGACCATCGACATGGGGGCGTCCATCGCCCATTCCGGCGTTTGCCTGACGGTCACGGCTTTGCCTGATGGTGGCAGCAACGAGCGCTGGTTCGAGGTCGAGGCATGGGAGGAGGCGTTGCGGCTGACGACCATAGCCGGCTGGAAGAAGGGCACACGCATCAATCTCGAGCGGTCACTGAAGATCGGCGATGAACTCGGCGGCCATCTCGTTTCCGGTCATATCGACGACAAGGCCGAGATTCTCTCGATCGAATCTGAAGGTGATGCTGTCCGGTTCCGGTTGCGTGCACCAGCGCATCTGGCCAAGTTCGTTGCGCCCAAGGGGTCCGTCGCACTGGACGGCACGTCGCTTACAGTCAACAAGGTCGATGGCGCCGAGTTCGACGTGCTGCTGATCCGGCATTCGCTTGAGGTGACGACCTGGGGCGAACGCCAGGCTGGCGATTTCGTCAATTTCGAAGTCGATACGATGGCGCGCTACGCCGCCCGCCTTGCGGAGTTTCCCGCGCCGAAGGCTGAATAGGCGATCGCAGCCGCCGAGACCCGACAAGGTGCACCACCTCGAATGTGGAGATGGTGCACCTTTTTAGGTTGACCGCGCGCGGTTCAACGCACGTATAGGGTGAGGCTTCCGTTGGCACTCTGCACAGCGCCCGCTATATTGCCCATTTCGACGTTCTTGGCCTTCAGCGCGGCGGCTAATCCAGCGTTGCTGTTGACCGCCGCTTGCAAGGCGGCGCGCTGTTCTGGCGTCGCATGCTCGATCCACATGCGTGTCTGATCTTGTTCGCTCAGCGTACCGACATCGACGATGGTGAAGTTGTCTCCCTTGAACTCTTGCACCGTCTTCTCGATTTCAGCCGGCCATTCCATTTTGGCGTCTTGAGCGTGGGGGATAGCTGCGAAGGCGAGGGAAGAGAAAGCAGCAATGATTGATAGCTTGGCAATGCGATTCATGGTCATGCTCCCTGGTTGTTTGCGGCGCAGTAACCGGTAACCTGATACCCGAACATATTACCCAGTGCGGGTTTCTGGCGGGCCTGCTGGGGATGCGCATGGCAGTCGCCAGCGGGCTGTATTACGGGTGACTTACCCGCAGCGAAATTTGTTGGACGTCGACTGATCAGGTGGTGTTGCCTAAGGTTATAATTCGCCTCCACCCGAGGCCCAGCAACCTTACTTGCGATCTAGGCGTTTGGCAATTCAGGATTGTTTACGTTGCCAAATTCGCAGGCATTTGCCCCAAATGGGCCGTGGCACCAGCAAGCGGTCGTTGCCGTTCAAACATGATCACATGGGTTCCGTGATAGGACGTGCGCCAGAATTCCTTAAAGCCATGCTTTTCTGCGACGCGGATCGAAGCATTGTTGCCGACATCGATGATGCAGGTCTTCCGCAACTTCGGAAACTGTCGGTCGGCCCATTCGAGCGCGGCGGTAACAGCCTCGGTTGCAAGCCCCTGGCCATGTGCCTTGGGCGAAAGCGCCCATCCGGTTTCCATGGTTCCTTCGAGCGATGGCGTGATCAGCCGATGAACGTCATGAAAACCCGCTTCTCCGAGAAAGGTGCCGGTCGCTCGATCCTGGATGGCGAAGAAGCCGAAGCCGAAATAGTGCCACATGCCGACCTGGCGCAGGAACCGCGTCCAGGACTGCTCTCGCGTGTAGGGAACGCCGCCGACGAAACGCGTTACCTCACTGTCGGCAAACAGGGCGGCATAGGCCGTGAAGTCGTCACGTCGATAGGGACGCAGGACCAGGCGTTCGGTCTCGATGATAGGAACACTGTGCATGTTTTATCCACTGCTATTGGTTTGGAAAGGGGATCAGATGCCGGGCTCGCCGTCCCAGTAGTCGACGGCACTTTCAGGCCTGCCGGTGAACTGGAACCGGCGTTCGCCGCCGGCCGTGCGCGTCCTGGCGTGAAACTTTCCGGAATCCGGGTATTCGCAGATCTCGGTTGCGGCCATCGTCGAGATGGAGAGATATTTGAGCGGCACGGTTCCGGTGTTGATCAGGTGGTGTGCCGTCTCGGGGCCGCCGGCAGGTGCGCCCAGGATGTCCCCAGGCCCGACAGCGTAGCGCTCGGCGCCGAACCGATAGGTGCCTTCGCCTTCGAGGATGACGAACAGTTCCTCTTCCACATGATGGTTGTGGAACGGGCAACCGGATTTGCCCGGTGGCACTTCGCCATAGCCGATGCCTAGGTCTTTCAGCCCCAGCCGGCCGCCGAAAGACGCGTCGCGTGACTCGAAAAACGTGCCTTCCGACCAATGGTCGAGGGCAAGATCCCTCGGGTTGATGATGGGTTTGTTGGTGTCCGCCATGTATTCCTCCCTGGCGCTATCGGCGTCGCACGGGGCGACCTTAGTGGCTCCTCCGTGTCGCGCTTGATTTTTGGTCTGCCGACAATCGGTCAGGTGTCCGGCGGCGGCCATTCGTTCTTACGGGAAAATTTGCATTCGAAACGTGAAGAAAGGCGCGTGGCAATTCTGTCTTCAGGCAGGGGCATGGGCGCCTCGCGAATGGTTGAGGAGCGCGTGGTGAACCTGGCCGAGGTGGGCGGCGACATTGACGCAAAGGCTGCGGATCTCTTCCGTTGCCGCCAGCAGATCCGGCACCATGATCGTCATCATGCCGGCCGATGATGCCGAGCGCACGCCGTTATGGCTGTCCTCAAGCGCAAGGCAAAGCTCGGGCGGGACATCGAGCCGCCGAGCAGCCGTCAGGAAAGGTTCGGGATGCGGCTTGCCCAGTTGGTAGTCGCCGTGAGCGACGACGACAGGGAAGCGGTCGAACAATCCATGAAGGCCGAGGTTTCGCTCGACATCGTGATGCTCTGACGATGTGGCGATCGCAAAGGGAATGCCGAGGTCTTCCAATAGGTCGATGAGTTCGACCACACCCGGCTTCAACCGCAGTTCGGTCGTTGTCAGGGTATGGAAGGTGGCGGACGCCTGCCGCCAAAACCCGTCGAGATCGAAGTCTGCTCCGAAATGTCTGCTGAGTGATTGTCGCGTCGCTTCGCCGGAAAGCCCTATGGTCGCGAGATAAAGCGACAGCGGCATGATCTGCCCGAGCGCCTGCGCAGTCGTAAGCATCGCGTCGCGATAGAGTGCCTCGGTATCGAAGAGCAGGCCGTCCATGTCGAAGACGACGGCCTGAGGCATACTGGGCAGACGAATAGATATCGACGGATCGACATCATGCATTAGGGACAACCTTCGCTCGACTTCCATTGTCCGGGCCGGCTTTCTCTCCGGCCAGGCGTTGTGTAAGGTTTGATTATTGTCATTGTCGGCAACGCCTGGCTACCCCCTCAAGCGTGACACAAGCGTACCGCCCCATCTGGAGCGGGCAGGGCGCTACCGGCGTGCGACGCGGCAAAAGGGCGCCGAGAGCGGAATTTGCTTGCCATTCGACGCCGGTCATGGTTTGACCGCCGCCTCAGCCGGTCGCACCGGCGCAGAAATCTCAAGACAGGTGACCCATGGCGAAGACCAAGGCTGCCCACATCCTGATTGTGGAAGCACGCTTCTATGACGATATGGCCGACGCGTTGCTCGATGGCGCCAAACATGCGCTGGATGCAGCCGGCGCGACCTATGATATCGTGACAGTTCCCGGCGCACTCGAAATCCCGCCGGCAATCGCCATGGCGCTCGATGGCGCGGACGACGGCGGCACGGGCTACGACGGCTTCGTCGCGCTCGGCATGGTCATTCGCGGCGAGACCTATCATTTCGATATCGTCGCGAACGAATCCTCGCGTGCGATCATGGACCTCGCCGTCAGCGAAAGCCTTGCCATCGGCAACGGCATCCTGACGGTCGAAAATGATGATCAGGCCTGGGCGCGGGCGCGCCGGTCGGAAGGCGACAAGGGCGGCTTTGCAGCGCGCGCTGCGTTGACGATGATTGAACTGAAGAACAAATTGGGCACGGAACAGTGACGAACACCCCCTCGGATCAGCCGTTGAAACAGGCTAACCAACGCGGCGCGGCGCGTCTCGCGGCCGTGCAGGCGCTCTACCAGATGGATATCGGCGGCACCGGCGTGCTCGAAGTCGTCGCTGAATACGAAATGCACCGCCTCGGCCAGGAACTGGACGGCGATACCTATCTGAAGGCTGATGCGTCCTGGTTCCGCTCGATCGTTGCAGGCGTCGTGCGCGATCAGCGCAAGCTCGACCCGCTGATCGGCTCGGCATTGCAGGACGACTGGGCGCTGTCGCGGCTCGATTCCACCGTTCGTGCCATCTTGCGCGCCGGGACATTCGAGATGCTGGAGCGCAAGGACGTGCCTGTTGCGGTGATCGTCACCGAATATGTCGAAATTGCCAAGGCTTTCTTCGGAGACGACGAGCCGAAGCTGGTGAACGCCGTTCTTGACCGAATTGCCCGGCAGGTTCGCGGCGAACCCAAGAAGTAGCGCGGCCATGGTTGCGGCTGCCGTCGATGATATGGGCTCTGCCCTTCGCGAAGCGCGCCGCAACGTTTTCCTTCTAACGGCGGCGCAGGCGATCCTTGGCGTCGTCGGCCCGATCTGTTTTGCCGTCGGCGGCGTTGCCGGCTATCAATTGCTGGCAGACGACAAGTCGCTGGCGACAGCACCTCTGACTGCCTACAACGTCGGCATGGCGCTCGGTGTCATTCTCGTGGCAACGCTCTCGCGCCTCATCGGCCGACGCTTCGCCTTCATGGTCGGCACCGGGATTGCGTCGGTAGGCGCCGCAATCGCCGCGGTTGCGCTGTTCCGCGAGAGCTTCTGGCTCTTTGCCTTCGGTCTTGCCATTCTCGGCTCCTCCAACGGGTTTACACAAAAGCTGCGCTTCGCGGCCGCCGATGCTGCGCCGTCCTTCTACAAACCGAAGGCGATATCGTGGATCCTGGGCGGCGGCATCGTTTCCGCGATTCTCGGCCCACAGATCGTCATTTTCGCCGGTGATCTCTTCGCGCCCGTTGCCTTTGTCGGGGCCTTCATCGCCTTGCTGCCGGTCTGCCTGCTGGCCGCATTCTTCTTCGCGCCATTGCGTCTGCCGGAGCAGGGGACCGTGGCTAGCGAGCATCATGGCCAGGCCGCCCGCTCGCTCAGTGAGATCGTTCGCAACCAACGCTTCATCACCGGCATGGTCTGCGGCATATCCAGCTACGCGCTGATGACATTCATGATGACCGGTGCACCGGTCGCCATGGTCGTCGGCTGCGGCTTTTCCACCGAGCTTGCCACGCTCGGCATCCAGTGGCACGTGCTCGCAATGTTTGCGCCCAGCTTCTTTACGGGGTGGCTGATCACACGCTTCGGCGCCGAGCGCATCGTCGCCTGCGGGCTGCTGCTGCTCATGGCCTGCGCGGCCGTCGCCCACATGGGTCTGGAACTCTGGAACTTCTGGGGCGCTCTGGTGCTTCTCGGTCTGGGCTGGAATTTCGGTTTCATCGGCTCGACCGCCATTGTTGCCGGCAGTTATCGCCCACAAGAGGCCGACAAGGTGCAGGCCTTCCACGACATCATCCTCTTTACCACCGTCGCGCTCTCGTCCTTTGCCTCTGGCAAGGTTCTCTCGGTCTATGGCTGGGATATGCTGAACGCCGTCGTCTGGCCGGTGACATCAGTCTGCCTTCTTCTGCTCTTCTTGCTGATGCGTACTCGTCCCAGCGTTGCGGCCTGAGCCACCGCTTTTCTCCAAAATCTTCCGTTCGCAAAGGTCCGCCGGTAGTTAGTTTTCCGGGGCTTGACGATCTTTCGTTGCAACCGCACTCTGGCCGCGCCGTGAGGGGTGCTGCTTGAGGAGGTGGTGCGTGATTCGCGGATTTGAGGGGCCTGCGGCCGGGAGTGAGTCCGCGGGTTGAAACGGAGGGTAATGCGAAATGACCATTTTGTTGGGCGTTATCGCATGCGGGTTGCTCGCGGTGGCTTATGCCATCTGGGCAACACGGTCGGTGCTTGCCGCCGACCAGGGGAACGCCCGCATGCAAGAAATCGCAGGCTACATTCGTGAGGGGGCGCAGGCCTATCTCACACGTCAGTACAGAACCATTGCCATCGTCGGCGTCGTCGTTTTCATCGGCGCCTGGGTTCTACTTTCTTCCGCAGCCGCGTTCGGCTTTCTCGTTGGGGCAGTGCTTTCGGGCGCTGCCGGTTTCATCGGCATGCACATTTCCGTTCGCGCAAACGTGCGCACCGCGCAGGCGGCTTCGGTCAGCCTCGCATCCGGCCTCGATATTGCCTTCAAATCCGGCGCGATCACCGGCCTTCTCGTCGCAGGCCTCGCCCTGCTCGGCGTATCGGTCTATTACCTCATCCTGACAGCAGGTCTGGGTCACGAGCCCGGTTCGCGTGAAGTGATCGACGCGCTGGTGGCGCTCGGCTTCGGCGCATCGCTGATCTCGATCTTTGCCCGTCTCGGCGGCGGCATCTTTACCAAGGGTGCTGATGTCGGCGGCGACCTCGTCGGTAAGGTGGAAGCCGGAATCCCGGAAGATGATCCGCGCAACCCTGCGACGATTGCCGACAACGTCGGCGATAATGTCGGCGACTGCGCGGGCATGGCGGCCGACCTGTTCGAAACCTACGCTGTCTCGGTGGTCGCAACCATGGTGCTGGCTTCAATCTTCTTTGCCGGCACGCCAGTGCTCTCGACCGTGATGGCTTACCCCCTGGCGATTTGCGCGACCTGCATCATCACCTCGATCATCGGCACCTTCTTCGTCAAGCTCGGCAGCAACAACTCGATCATGGGCGCTCTCTACCGCGGCCTGATCGTGACGGGTGCGCTGTCGATCGTCGGCCTGGGTGCGGCCACATCGCTGACGATCGGCTGGGGTTCGATCGGCACCGTCGCGGGCCAGGATATTACCGGCTGGAACCTGTTCCTGTGCGGTATCCTCGGCCTCGTGGTCACCGCATTAATCGTGGTCATCACCGAATACTACACTGGCACCAACAAGCGCCCGGTGAACTCCATCGCGCAGGCGTCGGTCACCGGTCACGGCACGAACGTCATCCAGGGCCTTGCAGTCTCGCTGGAATCGACGGCATTGCCGGCGATTGTCATTGTCGGGGGCATCATTTCGACCTACCAACTGGCCGGCCTGTTCGGCACCGGGATTGCCGTAACCGCGATGCTTGGCATTGCCGGTATGATCGTTGCACTCGACGCCTTCGGTCCGGTGACGGACAATGCGGGCGGCATCGCGGAGATGTCGCATCTGCCACCGGAAGTGCGCAAGTCTACCGACGCGCTCGATGCCGTCGGCAATACGACGAAGGCCGTAACCAAGGGCTATGCCATTGGCTCGGCCGGGCTCGGCGCGCTGGTTCTGTTTGCGGCCTACGCCAACGACCTCAGCTACTTTGCCGCCAATGGCGACAAATATCCGTACTTCGCTGATGTCGGTCAGATCTCCTTCGATCTCTCGAACCCCTATGTCGTTGCCGGACTGATCTTCGGCGGCCTCATTCCCTATCTCTTCGGCGGCATCGCGATGACGGCCGTCGGGCGTGCGGCAGGTTCGATCGTCGAGGAAGTGCGCCGCCAGTTCCGCGAAAAGCCGGGTATCATGGCCGGCACGGAAAAGCCGGACTATGGTCGCGCGGTCGACCTGCTCACCAAGGCGGCGATCCGCGAAATGATCGTTCCGTCGCTGCTGCCGGTTCTGGCGCCGCTCGTCGTCTATTTCGGCGTGCTGTTGCTGTCCGGCTCGAAGGCATCCGCTTTCGCGGCACTTGGCGCGTCGTTGCTTGGCGTGATCGTCAATGGCCTGTTCGTGGCGATCTCGATGACCTCGGGCGGCGGCGCCTGGGACAACGCCAAGAAGAGCTTTGAGGACGGTTTCGTCGACAAGAACGGCACTCGGCACCTCAAGGGCTCCGAAGCGCACAAGGCGTCGGTGACCGGTGATACTGTCGGCGATCCCTACAAGGATACGGCAGGCCCCGCGGTGAACCCGGCAATCAAGATCACCAACATCGTGGCGTTGCTGCTTCTGGCAGTCCTTGCCTGATCCTATCCCCAAAACGCAAAAGGCCCGCGGAACATCGTTCCGCGGGCCTTTTCTTTGCGATCGGGTGAACTTAGTTGCCGAAGTCCTTGAACAGGCTTCGCGCTGCAGCCTGTCCGGCGCCGGGGCCGGTCAGCAACTGGCCGAGGAAGCTCGTTTCCTTGCCGCCGGTCGGCGTCGTACGCGTCAGCATGTCGAAGACCTTGCCGTCCTTGAGCGTGTAGTGCGCGAGCTGGCTGACCGTGCCTTCCTTGTCGAAATAGACGGCAAGAATCGACTGGTCGACGAGCTGCGGCTTCATGAACGCGACAGGCCGTTTGCGGGTCTGCGAGATGTAGTAGAATACCTCGTTGTCGAAGGTCGCGGTCGTCGACGGTGTGCCGAGCGAAAGCATGACCTGTTCACGGCTGGAACCGACCGGAACGAGATTTAGCGTTTCCTGGTCAACCACATAACCCTGGTGGAGAACTTCACCGACATTAGCGGACTGGCAGGCGGAGAGAGCAATGGTGCTAACAGTCGCTACGGCCGCAACTCGGCCTAGGACCTTCAAATTTGTTCTGAAAAACCGCTTCGTCAACGACAGCTCCCTTTGGAGTAACGATGGCATATCCGCCATTGCAATTCGTGCATGCTTCGGTAAACCAGCTTCGGCTATCATGCAACAACGTCATGGGCGCTTGCGCGCATTTCGAGAAAGCCAAAGCTGGGCTTTGTGATGATTTTTGGACTGTTCAAAAGAAAAAGCGGCAATATTGCGATTGTCGAACGGCAATATGCATTGTTGACCGCGGCGGCACGTCAGCCGCACCTCTATACGGACCTCGACGTGCCCGACACGGTGATGGGGCGTTTCGAGATGCTGTCGGCCGTGCTGATCCTTTATTTCCGGCGCACGCGCGGGTCGGCGCGCGCCGGCCAGGAGATCGCTCAGGAGATCGTCGACGCCTTCTTCGAGGATGTCGACCATTCGATCCGCGAGCTTGGCGTCGGTGATGCCGGCGTGCCGAAGAAGATGAAGAAGCTGGCCGGAATGTTCTATGGCCGGCTCGAATCCTATGCGGCGGCACTCGAAGGTCGAGATGCGTCCTCGCTTGCTGCGGCGCTGAAGCGTAACTTCTATCCGAAGGGCGATCAGGGTGAGCCGGGGATGGATGGCCTGGCTGCCTATCTCCTCTCTGTCGAGGAGCGGCTCGCGACTGAACCGGAAGAGCGCGTCGAAACCGGCCAGTTGCGCATCCCCACCGCCGGAGAGTAAGAGACGCCATCGATGCCCGTGCGCCCTTGAACCTGGCGTGCGGCACTATCCGCGAAGAGCGTGCCGGCAACGGCGCCCGCGCGAGGAAGGATCTGATCATGAAAGACGATAGCCGACCGGCATTCTCCTACCCGGTGAAGGTCGGGCATATCTCGGCCAATGCCGTGACCGTGCGGCTCTCGGCAAACGAGAGCGAACGGCAAGCGCTTGCCGAACTCTGGGATGTGCGCGAAGTCCTGTCGCTTTCAGCGGATCTGCAGATCGCGCGCTGGAAGAAGGACGGTGTCAAGATCAAGGGTGACGTTACCGCTCGGATCGTGCAGTCCTGCGTCGTGACCCTCGAGCCAGTCGAGGCCGATATCAAGGAATCCATCGATTCTATCCTCGTACCGGAAGGATCGAGGCTCGCCCGCCAGGCCAGCAATGATGGCGGTGAGATGATCCTCAGCCCCGACGGCCCCGATATCCCCGATACCTTTACCGGCGACACGATCGATGCCGGCGTCGTCGTCAGCGAGCATGTGGCGCTGGCGATCGAACCTTATCCGCGCAAACCGGGCGTGACTTTCGGTGCGCGCATCGAAAGCACGGCGGCCGACGACGAGAAGCCGAACCCGTTTGCAGCGCTGAAGGACTGGAAAAAGGACTGAGGCCGCCAAAGCCTCCCCTACAATTCGGTTGTCACGCGGGCGAAAAGCAGTATTTTGGCCCGACTCCGGCCAAATGAGCCGCCGCAGCGACCTGCCGCGTGCCTGGCTCAAGCGTCAGAAGCAATATGTATCGTCGTTGCGTTCGAAAGCGTGCGCCACGGCAGCACGTGTTGTGTGGCAGGAAAAAAGGATAAGACACGCGTGGTCAGAATTTCTCTTGACGTGATGGGCGGCGACTATGGTCCTGAAGTCGTCATCCCGGGCGCCGCACGGGCGCTTGAACGTCATCCGGACATAAGGTTTGTCCTGTTCGGCATAGAAGCGCAATGCGCTGATATCTTGGCCAAACACCCCAAGCTCAAGGCCAATAGCACCTTCCACGATTGCGAGATCGCAGTCGCCATGGATGAGAAGCCGAGCCAGGCGCTGAGGCGCGGCCGCGGCAAGTCGAGCATGTGGCGGGCGATCGATGCGATCAACGCCGGTGAGGCCGACGTCGTCGTCTCGGCCGGCAATACCGGCGCGCTGATGGCCATGTCGGTCTTCTGCCTGCGCACGATGCGGGGCATCCAGCGCCCGGCGATCGCCGCGATCTGGCCGACGCTCAAGGGCGAGAGCATCGTGCTCGACGTCGGCGCCACCATCGGTGCCGATGCGCAGCAGCTCATGGATTTCGCGCTGATGGGCGGCGCCATGGCACGAGCGTTGTTCGAGATAGAACGCCCGACCGTCGGCCTGCTCAATGTCGGCGTCGAAGAAATCAAGGGCCAGGAAGAAGTCAAGGAAGCCGGGCGCCTCATCCGTGACGCCAATATCGAAGGCTTCGATTATTACGGTTTCGTCGAAGGCGACGATATCGGACGCGGCACCGTCGACGTAGTTGTCACCGAGGGCTTCTCCGGCAATATCGCGCTCAAGGCCGCCGAAGGAACGGCGCGACAGATCGCCGAATATCTCCGCGCGGCCATGTCGCGCACGCTGATGGCCAAGATCGGCTACATCCTGGCCAAAGGTGCCTTCGACCGCCTGCGCGAAAAAATGGACCCGCGCAAGGTTAATGGCGGCGTCTTTCTCGGCCTCAATGGTGTCGTGATCAAGAGCCATGGTGGCGCCGATGGCGAGGGCTTTGCGGCCGCTATCGACGTCGGCTATGACATGGTGAAAAATGGCCTGAAGGCGAAGATCGAGATCGATCTGGCGAAGTACCATGGCGCCGAGCCGCCGAGCGCGCTTCCCGCCGGCATGAATGATGAGGTTTGAATAAATGATCCGTTCCGTCGTTCGCGGCTTCGGTGCAGCGTTGCCGAAGCGCATTGTCACCAATCAGGAGCTGGAATCCAAGGTCGATACGTCAGACGAGTGGATCGTGCAGCGCACCGGCATCCGCCAGCGCTACATCGCCGGCGAAGGCGAAACCACGGCGTCGCTTGGCGAGGCCGCTGCACGCGCAGCACTGGACAATGCCGGGCTGACGGCGGCTGATCTCGACCTGATCATTCTGGCGACGTCAACGCCAGACAACACCTTTCCGGCAACTGCGGTCAACATTCAGAACCGGCTCGGCATGCACCATGGCGCGGCCTTCGATCTGCAGGCGGTCTGTTCGGGCTTCATCTACGCGGTAACGACGGCGGACGCCTATATCCGTGGTGGGCTGGCAAGGCGTGTTCTGGTGATCGGTGCCGAGACGTTCTCACGCATTCTCGATTGGTCCGATCGCACGACCTGCGTGCTCTTCGGCGATGGCGCTGGCGCGATCATCCTGGAAGCCCAGAAAGGCGAGGGCACGATTGCCGATCGCGGCGTGCTCACTGCCAAGTTGCGCTCCGATGGTGCGCATCGCGAAAAGCTTTATGTCGATGGCGGACCATCGACAACGGGTACCGTCGGCCATCTCAAGATGGAAGGCCGCGAAGTCTTCAAGCATGCCGTCGGCATGATCACCGACGTGATCGAGGCCGCCTTCGAGGCCACGGGAACGACGGCGGAAGACATCGATTGGCTCGTGCCGCACCAGGCCAACCGCCGTATCATCGATGGTTCGGCCAAGAAGCTCGGCATCCCGCTCGATAAGGTTGTGGTAACAGTCGATCTCCATGGCAACACCTCTGCCGCGTCCATTCCGCTGGCTCTGAACACCGCGGCGGCGGACGGCCGGATCAAGAAGGGCGATCTCGTTCTGCTTGAAGCCATGGGGGGTGGCTTCACATGGGGCTCCGTTCTGATACGCTGGTAAAAAATGCTGAGGCAACGCAGGCGCTTGACCGCAAAAGGCAAGGGCAATAGTCTTCGGTCGCTGATCGGCGTGCCAGACATCGGTGGGGGAAGATGAGCGGAAAAACAGTAACACGAGCAGACTTGGCTGAGTCGGTTTTTCGCAAGGTGGGTCTGTCTCGTACAGAGTCTGCCGAGTTGGTGGAAACCGTCATTGACGAAATATGCAACGCAATCGTGCGTGGCGAGAGTGTGAAACTATCCTCCTTCGCGACCTTTCAAGTTCGCGATAAGAACGAGCGCATCGGCCGCAACCCGAAGACCGGTGAGGAAGTGCCGATTTCGCCGCGGCGGGTGATGACCTTCAAGGCGTCTAACGTCCTGAAGCAGCGGGTGTTGAAATCGCATCTGAGCCGCAAGGCCAAGCTGAAGCCGGCCTCTCCCGTATCGTAAGCGGAGGTCGGCAACCACAATGTGGTTGAAAACCCATCCATAAGCCGTTGAAATGGAGCCGATTCGTGCGATCATCGCACGACATCGGTTCATTGCGCTTAGGCTTGCCCTGAGTCGCATGACATGGAATGGGAACGAAATGGAAAAAAGCCCCGACGCTTTTCGCACCATCAGCGAGGTCGCCGACGATCTCGATCTGCCGCAGCACGTCCTGCGCTTCTGGGAAACACGCTTCCAGCAGATCAAGCCGATGAAGCGTGGTGGCGGCCGGCGTTATTATCGCCCTGAAGATGTCGACCTGCTGAAGGGCATCCGTCACCTGCTCTATGATCATGGCTACACGATCAAAGGCGTGCAGAAGCTGCTGAAGGCCAACGGCAACAAATTCGTGGCGGCGATCGCCAGCGGCGATCTGGCGACGGTTGAGGCCCTGGCCGCCTCGAGCAACGAGGAGCCGCTACCGCCGAAGGCCGGCTTGTCCGACGAGGATCAGATCGTCGGTCGCGCCAAGGCGCCAGCCAGCCGCCGCTTTTTCTCCTTCGGCGGCGGCAATGACGACGTTCCGGAAATCTCTCTCGGCAAGTCCTCCTCCGTCGGCAAGGAAGATCGGGCGCTGCTTCAAGAGGCGCTTTACGATCTCCTGGAATGCAAGCGTTTGCTTGATCAGGCGCGGTAACTGGCGCCTGCTGATTCGGCAGCGAAGGTTGCGCGTCGGCGAGGCAGAGGCGCAGGCCGCGAAAGTAGAGGGGCTGTGCAGGTCACGCCGGAGGATTACGGCAACTACGCCGGTCCCGAGCTGATGAAGCACGCCTCGATCCTGTCGCATAGTCGAATCACTTCACCGATGCAGGTGCGCGCTAAGGGTGTTCTTTGGGTGTCCTTTGATGGACTGCACAACTCCTTAAATTGACGGTGATTCAAGGGGGCTGCGGCGGGCCTTTAGCCGTGACTCATTCGACGTACACCCGTCGGCGTTCGCCTGAGAGCGAGAGCTGATCGCAAAGGGACCCCAGGGCCTGAGCTATTTTGCGCGAGGTCCTGATGGTTCTGGAAGATCGCGGATAGGCGGAAAGCGGTCCTGCATGTCAGGCAGCGTTCAGATCCGCAATCTCGCCGAACTGGACCAATAGGCGAGGGCTACTCATGTCGCCGCTTTCTTCGTCCACCTGGACAGCATAGGCGGCGACGCCGACATGCCTCGGCGCCATAGCCGCCGCAACCTTCTCTGCCCCAGCCGCGGTCGTGGCGGCACGCATCTCGCCGGGCGCGAGCCCACCGCGAACGCGTTTAAAGGGCATGATGATAAATTTCTCTGACATGGCAAAGCCTCCAATTTGTTCTACAAATGTTCTGATGCTGGTCAGAAGTCAACGGCTTAATTCTGCGGGAGACCAATCGCTCGTTTGCGCTGCAGAAAGACGGGCCTAGCTGGGTTGCCAGCCCTGTGAAGGGAGGGGCGAAGCGGCGGTGTGGCGACAACCGTTGCCGGCAGTGACCGCCGCGTTCACATGGAGTGTATTCTAGACCGACAATCGCAAAGTTTTGACCTGTGGGACTTCTCGTCCCATTTTCCACTTATCCACGCCGTTTGTTCCTTTTTCCTGCCGGGCCCGAAATTCCCGCTTGCGCTCTAAGCGTTGAGAATATAGGGATTTCCTCGGTCCGGAGCGTAGCGCAGCCCGGTAGCGCACTTGACTGGGGGTCAAGGGGTCGTGGGTTCGAATCCCGCCGCTCCGACCATTTCAATCACCAAGCCCCCAAGGGGTGATTGATAAATTCCTTCGTTTGTTGATTTTCCGTTGTCGCCAACTAGGCGGCTATACGGCGCCGCCAACTCACCCGTCTGAGCGTCAGAGGCCGAAAATCCGATACCTGGTCTTACGCCTGGCATCGTTCCAGCACATGCGGAATAGCATCAATCGGCTGTAGAGGGATGCGGGAGGAAGCTTGTCTTTGAGCTTGTAGCAGCCGATCGTGTATTGCCAGCGAGCTCGAATTTTTGCTGTGATGGATGTCACCATGTATTTTTTGTCCGAACCGGATCCCTCGGTGAATTCGTAGACAGGGCCGTCGGTGTAGGCGACGAGGTCGCGAACGACGAACTCCGTGACGACATAGGAGCTGAGCGCCCAGACCGCGCCTTCGTGCCACCGCTTGAGAACGATCTCGTCGGCTGCAGCAGACCGGAAGACGCCGTAGATCCACTCGGACGGATACATGAGATTCCGCGGGGCTCGGCCGCGTACGTAGCGTTCCTTGAAACGGAAAATGTCCTGGTTCGGCTTGGCGTGTTTTACTTTTGTGCCGTCGACGCGCTCGACGTTGCCCACGGCCAGCATTTTACTTGGATCCGCATCCAGCGATGCGACGAGTTCCTGCAGGAAGTCGGGTGTTGACGTGTCGTCGCACGCGCGAAGGCAGAAGTATTCGCCTTCGCATGCGCCTATTCTGAACGCCTTGGCAAATTGCTCGAGCGCGCTCAGAAAATTGGCGTTCTGAATAACGGAAAATCGCGGATCCCTTGCGCAAAATGCTCTGGCGATCTCTAAGGTGTCGTCGGTCGAGCCATTTTCCAGGATAAGTGCCCTGAAATCGGACAGGGATTGGTCCGCAATGCTCTGCAGACTTCGCTCAAGCGTTTTTGCGCCGTTGTGGACCGGAAAGACGACGACGATCTTGGATTTTTCAGGCATGGCTACACGTGTTACCGTCTGGGCTCAGTTGGAGCAATTGGCGTAATGAAGCCAAGGTCGAGCAACTGCTGCGAGCCGGTAAACTTCAATGAGTCGTCGGACTGTAGCTGCAGCGTCCCTTTTTTCGCGATGACATCCGTCATCTTCGAATACGCAGCCGCATTGTCGAAATATTGCCCGTCGCGTGCAGCCTCCGTTATTTCCTTCTCGTAGTCTGAGAAAAACTTGAAGTGGAGCAGGGCGCCCATCATGCTCGCGAAGTTTCTCCGATATGGAAGCGGTTGATGTATGCTGGGGCCGAAGCGACAGTCATCGTCCCAGTATATCAGGGGGTACTTGATGAGTTCGAGGTCTGCGTCGAATTCTCGTTTGCGCGCTCCGCCCTTGATTGAAATCGCCCGTTTGGTTGTAGACAGCGTGTACCCGGAGCTATCGAGGTGGTCCGCGATTTCCCAAGGCGCGCGCGAGCTCAGCAGATTGGCGTCCGCTTTAGATAGGTCGATGGGATACATATCGAGCATGGGCGCCGGCAGTCTCAGCGCGCCTGCCTTTTCAAGACAGTGTATAACAGACCAGAGTGTCCTGGTTTCGAACCCGTCATAGACGAGGAATTCATCGGAATCGACATTGACGTACCACCTTGGGCCGCCATAGAGGCCCAAAAGTGTCTCGCGCCATGCTCGGCCGCGGCGTGCGTCCTTGTAGCGGACAGGCGAAACCCACAGGTCCACATCGTCCTGTTTGAGGAGGAATTCTCTTGTTCCGTCCGTGGAGACGTCGTCCACGCAAATGAAGCGCGTTACACCTAGCTGCCGATAGTGCGAAAGGAATGCGGGAACCAGCTTTGCGTCGTTGTGCGTCAGGAAAACAAGCGGAAGTTCGTCGGGATATAGTGACGTTTGGCCGTGATGACTGACGCAACGCAGGCTAACGGATGTCGCTTTGCGCCGTTCGCGCCGTTCGACCTTCAGCGTTTCATACCAAGTGGAGAGACGCTCCAGTACCCCCCTGTCAGCGATCGAAGTCGCGTCGGCTTGAGCCCTGAAGGGATAGTTGATTTCGGCCATTCCCGCCCCAGTATAGCTTCCAGATATTATTTCGACTTAGATGAAAAGCTACGGTTTCGCAATGTTTGCGGTATGCCTACATGTCGTCATGCAGGTCGTCGTCCCAAAACCGTGTTATGTAATCAGGCGGTTACCCTGATACGTCGTCGTTCCGCCAGCTTCCAATAGAGCATCTCGGTTTGGTCGAGCATCGCGTCGAGCGTGAAGCGCTCCTTGACGCTGTCGGCTGCCGCCGCGAGCTTCCTGAAGGTGGCTGGCGTAGCGGACGCAGCCATAGTCTTGGCAAGCTCCGAGATATCGTCGGTATTCTGCACGATGAAGCCGTTGTGACCATCCTCGATCACGGTTCGTGCGCCGCCGATATCGCTGGCAATGATCGGCTTTCCGGCCGCCGCCCCCTCCAGCATGACGTAGGACATCGCCTCGTAGCGGCTCGGCATGACCAGCACATCGAAGGCAGGGGCCGCTTGCGGACCTGTGAATGCGGATGTCAGATGCATCCGGTTCTGTAGGCCGCTCTCGGAAATGGCGGTGCGAACCGTGCCTTCGAGCTCGCCGGCGCCAACCATGACGAGATGACTGTCTTTCACCGTCGCGGCGATGTTCTTAAAGGCGGCAACGAGCCGTTCGGGTGCCTTCTGCGCGGTCAGCCGGCCGATGAACCCGAAGACAAATGCGTTCGGCGCAATGCCGAAACTAGCCCTTATGGTCGTTGCCATATCCCGTGAGGGCGGAGCAACGCCATTGACGATCACCGACATCCGCTCCTCCGGCATGTATAGCGAAACGGCGTGGGAGCGCTCGTCGTCGGACACACAGATGAGATGGTCGGTATAGAACCAGGCGAGACCCCATTCGATCGCGCCATAGATCAGCCTGCCGCCGCGTCCCAGTGTCGGATCCAGCGTACGGAAAGCGTGCGGCGTGTAGATGCGCGGCAAATGGCGACCGGGCAAGCGCAGGCGCGTCAACGCTCCGGCCTTGGAGCTGTGGCCGTGAACGATATCGAAAGGGCCATGATCGCGCATAATACGACGCAGCGTCAGGAAGGCTGGGATGTCGGTGGGCCCTGGGGCACGCTTCATGTCGACGGCGTGAACAGCGGGAAGGCCAATAGCCTTCAGCTCGCGCACGAAACTTTCCTCGGCTCGCACCGGTGAGTAGACCGCCTCGACGTGATGCCCGCGGAGATGCATGCCGCGGCAGAGATCGATGAAATGCCGGCCCGATCCGCCACCGCTCGGCTCGAGGACTTCGAGCAGGCGCAGCGGCGCGGCGGCGGTGCGATTTGGCAAAGGATATTCCATGTTCATTGCTGCCATCCGGCCCGCATTGTTCGACGATGGCGGTATTCGAGGGCGGCACATCCCCAGATGATGCCGAGAAGCATGTAGAAATGACGCCAGTGATCGGTATCGATGACATTGCCGACGCCCACATGACCGATCAGCGCGACCCAGGCGATCATCAGATAAACCTGCCAGGGGCGCTCGAGCAGCAGGAAGCGGAAACCGAGCGACAGCGTCCAGATGATAAGCGTGACGTAGCTGACGAAACCGAGCCAGCCGTAGGATGTCAGCGACTTCAGCCAGACGTTATGTTCGTCCTCGGGAAAGATCGTGCTGAAGACCATCGGACCGATGCCGAGCGGTTTCTCCATCGACATCAGGAAACCGATGCGGTGACGGTCGAAGCGGCCGAGGTGGCCGCCGTCATAGTCCTGCACGAGCTGCGAGCGGCTGGAAAAGAGCGTTGCCACCTGCTCCGATTGCAGCGCGGCCAGCAGGGCGCCGACAACAAAGACACCGCCGACCAGGGCGACGACGAGGATGCGCAGGCGGAAGAGGCCGTTGCGCTCCTTGAGCAGCATCACGAAGACGAAGGCAACCACGCAGAAAAGGTTGAGCGCCCATGCAGCACGCGAGAACGACAGGAACACGCCGAGCGCCAGCACCAGAAGCGCGGCGATCTTGGGCGGGGCCTTGTGGATCGGCTGCGTCAACAACCCGTGGATTAGATAGAGTGCGGGAACCGACAGGAATGGGCCGAACACGTTCGGGTCCTGGAAGGCGCCTTTGGCCCGGTCGTAGAGTGTGAAGTTTTCAGCGCCCGGGATTGCGCCGAAGTAGCCGAGAATACCAAGCAGGGCGGTCAGGACGGCAGCCGTGACCCAGGCGTTGAAGATCAGCCGGAGCCGCTGATAGCGATCCTCGATGATGGCGGCGTAAAAGACCGCCGACAGCGCCAGAAATCCGGAGACCGCCATGTACATCGGCCCCTTGGTCAGGTCGACCATCGTCATCAGCGACAGGATCCCGCCGATCATGAACAGGGTGAGCAGAGTAAGAAGCGGCGCGACATAGCGCGAGATTTTCAGGCCGAAGAGCGCCCAGAGCCCAATGAGGACCACCAGGAATAGCTCGTAGGGCGCTGGTTCGGCAATCACGAAACCCGACAGAAACACCACAAGCGCAACCAGCCATGAGCCGAAGAGCGAAAGCGCGGCAAGCTGGGGTCTAAAGACGATCGGCGGTGGTGTGTCGACGGTGCTCAATAGGCATTTTCCGTGTTGAGCAGCCGGAACGGTGTCAGGAACAGGATCTTCAGGTCGAAGAGCAGCGACCAGTTCTCGATGTAGTGGAGGTCGAAGGCCGTGCGCAGGCGGATCTTGTCGTCACTGTCGATCTCGCCGCGCCAGCCGTTGATCTGCGCCCAGCCGGTGACCCCGGGCTTGACGCGGTGACGGGCGAAATAGCCTTCGACGACGTCGGAATAGGTGCGGTTCTGCGTCTGCGCTAGCACGGCATGCGGGCGCGGGCCGACGAGCGAGAGCTCGCCCTTGAGCACGTTGAAGATCTGCGGCAGTTCGTCGATCGAGGACTTGCGGATGAAACGCCCAACCGGCGTGACGCGGGGGTCGCCCTTCGTCACAGCGTTGCGGGCGCTCGGGTCGCTCAAATGCGTGTACATCGAGCGGAACTTGTAGACCTCGATGGTCTCGTTGTTGAAACCGTGGCGCTTCTGCTTGAAGATGATGGGGCCGGGCGAGGTGGCTTTGACCGCGATCGCAGCCCCCAGCATCACCGGCCACAACAACACCAGGGCGACGATGCTGAAGAAGATGTCGAAGCCACGCTTGGCGACGGAATCCCAGTCTGCGATGGGTTTGTCGAAGATATCCAGCATCGGCACTTCACCGACGTGGGAATAACTGCGCGGCCGGAAGCGCAGGTTGTTGGCGTGCGCTGCAAGACGGATGTCGACCGGCAGTATCCAGAGCTTCTTCAGGAGCTGCAGGATGCGTTTCTCCGCCGTCAACGGCAGCGAGATGATCAACATGTCGATGCGCGCCAGGCGCGCGAATTCCACCAGCTCGTCGACCGTTCCGAGCTTGGGGTAGCCGGCGATGACATTCGGAGACCGACGTTCGTCGCGATCGTCGAAGATGCCACAGATCCTGATGTCGTTGTCGGTCTGATGTTCGAGTGTGCGGATCAGATCCTTGGCCGGCTGGCCGCCGCCGACGACGACGGCACGACGCTCCATCGTTCCGTTGCGGGCCCAATGCCGGATGGAATAGGCAATGAATGCGCGTTCTGCCACGAGGAAGAGCGCACCGGCGACGAACCAGCCGCCGAACCACACACGCGAATATTGATGACCGGACTTTAGAAAGAAAAGCGCGATGGCAATGCCGCCGAATGCGATCGCCCAAGAGGCGAGGATACGCGGAGTAAAGCGCAACCAGGCGCGAAGAGCAGGGACCTGGTAGGTGTCGGCGATCTGCATCGCGGCAACGGCTAGTGCGGAGCCACCAACGAGGATCGTCAGGTAAAGCGGCAGCTGATCGAAGCCGGGCTGCACATAAAGCGCATTGATGGCATAGCCGATGGCGAACAGTGCGCAGAACTCGAAAAGACGCATCAGGCCCATGATCATGGCGGGCGAATAGGTGTCTGCGCGGAATTGTTCGGCAATCTGTCGGGCGAGGGGGTTGAGTTCCGTCGACGGTTCGTCACCGGCTTTTTCGTCCGGCGCACGGGTACGGATCTCCGAAATCTTCTTGCGAAGCGCTTCGGGGTCGAAGGCTTCCGACCGCTTAAACTCGTTCATGGCTTCCTTCCGGCACTGAAGTCCGCACGGGATAGCAGAAAGCCACTAAGAAACGCTTACGTTGCAACCTGAGGCCTTATCGGAGCCGATTGGTCCCGGCACAAATCCCGGTAGAGCCGCAGCACCTCCGCCGTCATGACCGAGGCCGCGAAGCGGGACTTGAATGTCTTCGGGTCGGGCATCACGCGCGCGGACCAGTCCTTCTCGACGATTGCAGAAGCCATGATCGTGGCAAGTGACTGCGCGTCTGCCGCTTCGGCAAGAGCTGCGCTGTGCTTGCCGAGGATTTCCGGTATGCCGCCGACGCGGCTGGCAATCACCGGCTTTTGCGCCGCGAGCGCCTCGAGCACGATATAGGGCATGGATTCTGCCCGGGATGGAATGACGATGTTTCGTGCCAGCGCAAAGGCTTCGCGGGCGTTCATGGCAGGGCGCATGGTGATCCGTCGCCCGAGGCCCTGCTCGAACGTGAGGTCGCGGTATTCTTGCTGCTGTGGGCCGTCGCCGACCATCAACGCCGAGAGCGGCCGCCCGACAAGCCGTTCCGTGCGGGCAAAGGCATCCACAAAAAGATCGGGACCCTTCAGGTCCCGCATCATGCCGATATAGAGGAAGTCGACCGCATCCGGCCGCGCCTCTACGGCCTCGAACTCGCGATCGTCGATGCCGTTGTAGATCAGCTCGTAGTGCTCGCGCGGCTCGCCGACCTTGGAAAAATAAGTCTGGCGCTCGAAGTCGCAGACGAAGACGAGCGCGTCGGTCAGGCGTTCCTGAAGCCGCTCCAGCGGGAAGACGATCCGCCCGACAAACGACTTCGGGCTGTAGTGGAGACTGCCACCGTGCGGGGAATAGAGGCGGGCTACGCGATACCTGTTGACCCGCAAGGCTGAACCGATGAGGCGGGCTATGGCGCCACCTTTGGCGCCGTGCCCATGCAGCACATCCGGTTGCAAACTTCTGATTTCCTTGTAACAGCGCCAGAGCGCGGCAAAATCCCTTGGGCCGATCGAGCGATGGATCGGCATGCGGACGAGGCCCAGCGCCAGATAGGGCCGGATTCCGTCGAAGAGCGAATCCTCATAGGATCCGCCAGTGGTACTGTCGCAGAGGATGCCGACCTCATGACCCGCCGCCGCGTGCGCCTCCGCCAGCTCGCGCACATGGCGGAAAATACCACCGACGGGCGATCTGAAGCAGTGAATGATGCGCAAGGGACGCTGCGGCTGCATCGAGATCAGAACAGCCGTTCGCGAATGTAAATCGTATCGCCAGCCAGTACGGCATCGGTAATCGGCACGCGACCGGTGATGATCCGGCCGTTGATTTTACGCGTGACGTCGGCGCTGGCCTGGTTGGCCCGCGGCGAGAAGCCGCCGGCAACCGCAATCGCGTTCTGTATCGTCATTCCCGGCACATAGGCATATTGTCCTGCCTGGCCGACTTCGCCCATGATGAAGACCGAGCGATAGCGATCGACTTCGATGGTGACATCCGGATCGCGCAGATAGCCCTGTTTCAACTTTGCGGCGATCATGCCTTCGAGTTCGGGCAGCGTGTGGCCGCGCGAGGCGACGGTGCCGATCAGCGGAAAGGCAACATAGCCTGCCTGATCGACCGTGTAGGTACCACTTAGGCCTGCCTGCTCGAATACGTTGATGCGCAGCCGGTCGCCGCTGTCCAGCCGATAGGGCTGGATCGTTGCTTCGCTGAACGCTTTGGGTGCCGGCTGATAGCTTGTGCAGCCGCCGAGCAACATCGACAGTGCTGCCACCGTAATAGCGAGACCCGTCTTCATACCTGCGGTTGACATGCTGCTCTTCGGCTCCGGAAACGACCACCTCTCTCGCCGTTATCGATCCGTTAGGGTTAATAGCTGGTAAACTCGCGGTAGAATTTTCAACGGGGGACCTGCGGCAGAGGAGGGGCGAAATCGCCCAGAGGTTGAGCAGCCATTAACCCTTGCGTTACCATGTTCATTTACCTTCCAGCGAGATTTTAAGGTTCGGAGCCAGAAGCATGTCGGGAAACGGCAGCGGACAACAGGATGTGGATATCGATCTCGGCGGGCTGTTCCGCGCCGTGTGGGATCGACGCGTCAAGGTATTGCTCGCCACTGCGTGTGTTGCAGCGCTCGCTTTCGGCGCCGCGAAGATGATCGCACCGGACTATCAGAGCGAGACGCGCGTCCTCATCGAATCGCGGGAGCCTGAATTCAGCGGCTCCAACCAGAACGCGCAGACAGGGTCCGACCGCGTCTTCGACGAATCCGGCATTCTGAGCCAGGTTCAGGTGCTGCGTTCGGCCGACCTGATCAAGCAGGTCGCGCGCAACATGAAGCTACACGAGCAGAAGGAGTTTGATCCTTCGGCCGCACCTTCGGCGGTTTCCGACCTGATGGTCATGCTGGGCCTGAAGAAGAACCCACTGGAAATGCCGCCCGAAGAGCGGGTGCTGAAGGAGTTCACATCGAAACTGCAGGTCTATCAGGTCGAGAAGTCGCGCGTGATCGCGATCGCCTTTACCTCGAAGGATCGACAGTTGGCGGCTGCGATCCCGAACGAGATGGCAAAGGTATTCCTTTCGCTGCAAAGCGGCGCGAAGCTCGACACCAATTCTGAAGCCAGCCGTTGGCTTGAGCCGGAGATCGCCAATCTGCGCGAGAAGGTGCGGGATGCCGAAGCCAAGGTGGCGGCCTATCGTTCGTCGTCCGATCTGTTGCCAACCGGCGAGACCACGAATTTCGCAACCCGGCAACTCACGGATATCTCGACCGAGCTGACCCGCGTGCGTGGCGAGCGGGCTAATGCCGAGGCGCGCGCCGAAGGTGTGCGGGCGGCGCTGGCGAGCGGCCGCGAGGCTGATACCATCGCCGACGTCGTTGGTTCGCCGATGATACAGCGCCTCAAGGAGACGGAAGCAAACCTGCAAGGGCAGGTGGCTGACCTTTCGACCACGCTTCTGGACGGCCATCCGCGGCTGAAGGCCCTGAAATCGCAGGTCGAAGGTATCAGGGCGCAGATCCGCTCAGAAACCCGCAAGATCCTCAGCAGTCTGGAAAACGAGGCGAAGGTCGGCGAGTTGCGCGAGCAACAGCTGACGCAGCAGCTCAACGCGCTCAAGGCCAAATCGGCCCAGGCCGGCGAGGAAGAGGTGGGCCTGCGTGCACTCGAGCGCGAGGCGACCGCCCAACGGCAACTGCTCGAGACCTATCTGGCGCGCTATCGCGAAGCGACGTCGCGCACGGTCGAGAATGCAACGCCCGCCGATGCGCGTGTCATTTCAAGCGCGGTCGTCCCCACCGGCGCCAGCTTCCCGAAGGTGATGCCGATCACCATCGTTGCGGCACTTGCGACCTTTCTTCTGAGCTGCATCATCATCATGCTCGGGGAGTTGTTCAGCGGTCGTGCACTGCGGCCGGTGTCAGTCGGTGCCGAGCGGCCGCCGGCACGTTCGCGGCCGGCCATTGCCGCCGTCGCTGCTGCTGATGGTTTCGATGAGAAGAAGCTCAACATCTCGCCTGCATTGAACGACGCCATCGATCTGCCACCGTTGGCGCCACTGGCCGAGGACGAGACGGACGATGTTGTCGACGACCCGAGCGGCGAGACGGCCGAACCGGATTTCTCGATCGAGGCGGTTGCCGATCACCTGCGTGAAAACGCAGTGCGGATCGCAATCTCTGTTTCGCCCGGTGGCGACGAGGGGTCGACGGCGACGGTGATGCTGGCGCGTCTGATCGCGGAGGAAGATCGCAAGGTCGTGTTGATCGACCTCACAGGTTCGGCCTGCCCGACCCGCCTGATGGCGCGTTCGGCGCAACTGCCTGGCATCACCAACTTGCTGGCCGGCGAGGTGGCGTTCACCGAAACCATTCATGCCGATCGGTTCTCCGACGCGCACATCATTCCGCAAGGCGATGCCGATCCGCGGCTCGCAATGCGCGGCATCGAGCGCCTGCAGATGATCATCGATGCGTTGACCAATGCCTATGATCTGGTGCTGGTCGAATGCGGACCGGCCGACGAGGGAGCCGTCGACAAGATTGCCCGCCGCGACGGCGCGGAAATCATCCTGTCGGCGCCGGCGGTTAGCGAAGAGAGAATCATTGAAGTCCTGACCGGCTTCGGCGAGGCCGGCTACCGGGACATCGTGTTGATGACTGGGCGGGGTGAACCCGGCCCGGATTATCCCGACCGCCACGCGGCCTGAGCCGAGGCGCGCTAACGGCGCTGCTTATTCGCTATCGATCTCGCCGGTCTGTCGATCGGTCTTCCGCTTGCGGCTCCGCACCCGCTGGAAGAATGAATAGGCGGCCCTGTTGGCCTTGATCGCCACTTTCGCCTGCACCAATGCCCGGTGGTAGCCGGCTGCAAACCGGCCGCGCACCGTCAGCGGCAGGACGATGTCCCTGAGCGGCGTCTCGACTGTACACCACGAGCGTTTGTAGGGCTGGTCTCCGACGCCGAAGTCGAAGAGCGCCGCGCCCTCGCCGCAAAGCCTTTGGATCATTCTGTAGAACAAGAGCTCGCCCGGGCTGGCGTCGCCTGCCAATTCCTCGTCGATGGAGCCGAATTGACAGATGACATGATCGGCCTTTCGCGACAGACTGGCGACGGCCACAATCCGCCCGCCATGTTCGCCTTTAAGGCGGATGGCATTGAGTTCGAGCAGTCGTTCGTCAGCTGCGCCGCAACTGCCCGCGACTGCGTGAAAGAACGTTCTGGTCGGGGCGCCCTGAAAGACATCGGGAAGTCCGAGAGCTGCAAAACGAGTGGCCTTCTGGCGAAAAAAGACGTCGAGCAACGACCGCGCTTCGCAGGGATCCTGCGCAATGACGTAGTCGTACCCCCCGAGAGCCTCGAGCCGCCGCTCGGAGATCCGCATCTTCTTGCGCCGCCGTTTGGCATTGACCTGTGCCAGCGTGCGTTCGAAGCTCGAAAACAGCGGCAGCTGAAACGAGGAATTCTGGTTCTTGATGCCGGGTAGGTTCGCAAACGGGCTTGCGGTTCCGCGCCAGGCAAGCGGCGTCTTTTCGAGCGCCACGAGATCGACTTTATGGCGCAGCCGATGAGTGAGTTCGCGCGCCAGTCGGTCAGCGAAGTCGTTTCGGGGAAGGGTCAGCGCATCTGCCGCGAAAAGTCCGGTATTGAGATTGCTGTGGGGCGCACCGACAAACCGCGCCGTGTTGAACAGGCGACCGGGCACGAATTCAAGAGGCAGGATGAACAGCAATTCGCCATCAAGGGCGCCGCGAACGACCTGCAACTCGCTGTCATGAGCCTGCGCCCATGCCGCGCACCAGTCGTAGCCTTGATGCAGGGAGTTGAAAGACAGCGCTTCCAGCGACCGCCATTCCTGCTCCAGCGGCGCCATCGTATCATGGATGGAGATCTCGAATCGGCTCATGGCGGCATCAGACCGGGACGCAGCGTGTGCGTCTCGATGGCCCGGCCGGCCGATGGTCAGATCTGTGTTCGTCATCGGCAAGGCCGTCCGGATGCTGGTTGCGGCTGCCATTCAACGGCAACTCCGCTACAATCCGTTTAATTCCTGAAATATGACTGCGACCTCCGGGCAACAACCGGCGAATGCAGTTAGCAAAGCATGAAGCCCGGATTGCTACCCACCGAGAAAACCTGTTGCAAGAGCTTGCGCCCATTGCAGGCGGTTTCGCTGCGCGGCAAGCCTTGCCATCGTCTCGTGCTGGTAGGGAACTGTGCGGAACGTGACACTCCAATCATTGCCAACGCTTTCGACGATGGCGTAGCGCGCATCCGGCGAGCCGACTTCAACCTTGTGGGCGACCGGGCTGTCGGCGTCATATCCAGGGCAACCAACGCTGCCGGGGTTGACTACGAGCCGGCCGTCCGCAAGGCGGATCGCTCGGGGAGTGTGCGTGTGTCCGCAGAGAATGACTGGTTGCTTGATGCCTGTAGCGAGGACTTCGATGGCGCTGCGCGCTGCCAGATGGACCACGCCCTCCGCCGTCAATGCTTCGAGCCAGTACGCCTCGTCGCTCGCAGGCGTGCCATGGCAAAGAAAGAATGCATCGCGATAGACGAGGGTGGCCGGCAGGGTCGCTAGCCATTCAAGATGCCGAGGCTGCAATTCCGCATGGGCCGCGCGGTCGGACAACCCCATGCCGGTGGGATCGAGCGTCAGCAGGTATCGGTCATGATTGCCAGAGATCGAGGGGATGTTGCGCGCCATCAGGATATCGGCGGTGCGCGCCGCATTGAGCGGACCGCTGACATGGTCGCCGAGATTGACAATATCGGCGATCCCCAGCGCGTCGATATCGGCAAGCACCGCCTCGAGTGCAAGGTCGTTGCCATGGATATCGGAAATGATCGCAACCTTCATCGAGGTCCCCCTTGGCTCAGCGGTCTTTCGCCGGCTTTTCCATCCACTTGATGATCAGCATCGCCGGCAGCACCCAGAGCAGGCCGGTAAAGAAGAAGTACATCAGATGCACCCACCACGGCGCAGCGCCGAGCAGCAGTGACGCGAAGGTGACGGCGGCGAGCGCATAGACGATGACGAGGATGATGATCAGGATCGTACCGATCAGCTTTCTGAGACGTACGGGCATTTCAATTCTTTCAAATGGCGCGAGATCCGGCCGCGACGGCATGCCGCAAAGGGTTCGGCCTTGTTTTGCATGCCGCTCTGGTGCAAATCAACGGCTTTCCGGCAGGCGCGGCGATGAACCGCTCGCCGCCAACCCCGCGATACCAGAGGGAAAGCCATGGCAGGCGTCGAATTGGCGACAGAACAGATGCTCCGAAGCGAGATTGGCAGGACCGATCGCAACCGCCGGCAGATCCGCGGCTGGCTCGTCGTCGTTCTCTTTACGCTTTTTGCGCTGGTGCTTGTCGGCGGCGCGACGCGCCTGACCGAATCCGGCCTTTCGATCACGGAGTGGAAACCTATCCACGGTGTGATCCCGCCGCTGACGGCCGAGGAGTGGGAGGAGGAGTTCCAGCTCTACCAGCGCATTCCGCAATACCAACAGCTCAACAACGGCATGACCGTCGGCGAGTTCAAGACGATCTTCTGGTGGGAATGGGCGCACCGGCTGCTGGCGCGCACCATCGGCATCATCTTCGCCGTGCCGCTCGCCTTCTTCTGGCTGACGGGTCGGGTCGAACGCCGGCTGCGCTGGCCGCTGCTCGGCATTCTGGCGCTCGGTGGCTTCCAGGGTTTTATCGGCTGGTGGATGGTTTCGTCCGGTCTGGTGGAGCGGACCGAAGTCAGTCAATACAGGCTGGCGACCCACCTCGTCATCGCCTGTTTGATCTTCGCCGCCTGCATGTGGATCCAGCGCGGCCTTTGTCCGCATTCCGATGATGCGGCGCCGACGGATCGTTCGCGTCGGATGGCCGCCATCATCGCAATCATGAGCCTGTTCCAGATCTATCTCGGCGCGCTGGTTGCCGGGCTCGATGCGGGCTTCAGCTACAATACCTGGCCGCTGATGGATGGCGCGTGGATCCCGTCCGATCTTTTCCTGCAGCACCCCTGGTGGATCAATGTCTTCGAGAACCCGAAGACCGTGCAGTTCATCCACCGGATCGGCGCCTACGTGCTGTTTGCGCTGGCGTTGATGCACGTGATCGCCTCGGTGCGGGCGGCGCCGGAATCGACCCATGCGCGCCGCTCGGTATTGCTGTTCGTGCTCGTCTGCGTCCAGGCGATCATCGGCATCACGACGCTCCTGCTGCAGGTGCCGGTCGGCTGGGGCGTCCTGCATCAGGGCGGTGCGCTGGTGGTGCTCGGCTTTGCCATCGCCCATTGGCGCGGCTTCATCGGCGAATATCCGAAGCCGACTGCAATCGAGTTGCGCAACTAAAACCCACAATCGCAAAGAAAAACCCGGCGAACGTCTCGCCGGGTTTTTTCGTTTGCAATTGCTGTAACCGATCAGGCGGACAGCATCAAATCCATGTTCTGGACAGCGGCCCCCGAGGCCCCTTTGCCGAGATTGTCGAGCAGAGCGACGAGGTTCACGTGAGTTCCGCCAGGCGTGCCGAACACGAACAGCTTCATCGTGTCTGCTCCTGCAAGTTCCGTGGCGTCGATGCGGCCGAGCTTTTCGCTGACGGCCAGCGGGACAACGTCGACGATCGATTGGCCGGCATAGTGCTCGACGAGCGCCGCATGAATGTTCTCGATCGTCGCGCCGGAGGCGAGATCGTCGAGATAGAGCGGAACCTGAACGATCATGCCCTGCGGGAATTTGCCGACGGATGGCGCAAATACCGGTGCGCGGTCGAGCAGGCCATGCATCTTCATCTCCGGCACGTGCTTGTGCTTGAGCGTCAGCCCATAGAGGAAATGTGGCGCGCTGATGTGATCCGGGTTCGCCTCGTCTTCCATCTGCGCGATCATCTGCTTGCCGCCGCCGGTATAGCCGGAAACGGCATTGACCGTGACCGGGTATCCATCGGGCAGGATGCCGGCCTGACGCAGCGGCCGGATCACGCCGATTGCACCCGTCGGGTAGCAGCCGGGATTGGCGACGTGGCGGGCGTCACGGATCTTGGCGGGCTGTGTCTTGTCCATCTCCGCAAAGCCGTAGGCCCAGTCGGGAGTGATGCGATGCGCGGTCGACGTGTCGATGATGCGTACCCGGTTGTTGCCGGCAACCATGGAGACGGCCTCGCGCGATGCGTCGTCCGGCAGGCAGAGGATTGCGATGTCGGCATTGTTCAGAAGATCTTCGCGCATCGCGGCATTGCGTCGCTCGGCTTCCGGTATCGACAGGAGTTCGAGATCGCTGCGGCCGGCCATGCGGGTGCGGATCTGCAGCCCGGTGGTGCCGTGTTCGCCATCGATGAAGATCTTCGGTTTCATGATTTTCCCGTTCGTCCAGAAGGTTACGAGTCATTCCGGAATCAATCTGACACAGATTTGATTCAGTTTCTCAACGCCCCGTTCGCGCGTGAAGCGCCCGCCCGGTGGCGCGGTGGTGTTCATATATAAGCAGCGGCCGGAGCCCGCAACTGGGCGGCCCGCGCAAGCAACGGGCCGGCGACGCCGCGCCGCGCATTCCACGCTTAACCATGAATTGTGATTTACAACCCAGAGGTTGCCTTGTCGTCGGTAATTCTGCATCTGAGGCGCTGTCATAAAACTGTCATATGGGAGCAGAGGGTGAAATACGTGATCGAGCAGGCCGGGCGCGTGCTCAGGCATCCGCTGCCTATCTCGCTGGCGTTCCTGACGCTGCTCCAGGCCTTACACTATTTCGATACGCGGTGGCGGTTCGTGCCCTTCCTCGTCGCCGTGACGCTGGCGATCGCCGCACTGCTGTTCCTCTTGTCGCGCCGGCCGACTTTTTCGCTCTGGGCAGCGGGATTGACGGTATTGCTCATTGCGGCGATGTCGGAGGTCAAGTTCCGCCTCAAGGGTTTTTCCCTGCACGTTTTCGATTTCGCCTTTACCGGCCTTGATCGATCTGCGCTTTCCTTTCTGGTCGGCTCCTACTTCAATTTGTTGATTGCCGGACTGGCTGCGCTGGCCGCAGCATTCGTGTTCCTGGTCGTGGCATTCAGGAGCGACCGCCGGTCGGCTCGCTCTTTTGTCGTGCGCGCTTGCCTGTTTGTCATAGCGGCAGTCGGTGTTGTCGCTCTTTATCCGCAGAAGAACGGCGAGCCAGACTACGTCCATTACATCTCCGGTTATGACGCCTCGTCCTTCTTCGTGTCGATCGGCGATCTTGAGTTTCCGCTCGGGCGGATCGTCCTTGCCGGTCGACTGGAAAATGTCGAAGCGGAGGGGAAGCTCAGCGATGACATCAGCTGCGGCGTGGCGGCCAGCCAGCCCGACCTGTTTCTCGTTCTCAGCGAGAGCCAGACCAGCCCCAGCTATTTCCCGCAGGTAACGGTCCCTGAATGGATGAGTGCGTCGTTCCAATCACAGGACGGCCGGGTGCATCCGATGCAGGTCGAGACGTTCGGCGGCGGCACATGGGTCACGAATTTCTCCGTGATGACGGGGCTCTCCGGAGCAGATTTCGGCTGGCAGAGCCCCTATGTGACGCAGATCCTGGAAGGCCGGGTCAAGGCGAGCCTGCCGAGCCTCATGGCACGCTGCGGCTATCGCACCATCGCCGTGATGCCGATGCAGGCGAGCTTCGTCAATGAAGGGCCGTTCCTGACCTCGATCGGATTCCAGGAAATCGTCGATTTCGACGCAATGAAACCGGAGTCGCACTTCGTGCGCGATCGTTTCTATTTCGATGTCGTAGAACGAATTGTGCGCGAGCACCGCGAAAAGGATCGGCGACCACTGTTCATTGCCATGCAGACCCTTTTCCCGCACGGCCCTTACGACATGACGCTGGTGCCGCAAGACGCCTTGCCGGACAAGGCTTTCGCTCCGGATGCCCAGGTTGACGAATACCTGCGGCGTGTTGCATTGTCCAAACAGGACCTGCAGGATTTTCGGCGCGAGCGTGAACGGATGCCAGGCCCCAATGGCACGATCGTGCTCGATTTCGGCGATCACCAGGCGGTTGCCACCAAGGACTACCTTGCCGCCGGTACCCCGGGAAACAATGTCTTTTCCGACCTGGGATCGATTGCCTACAAGACCTATTACACTGTGCACGGCTACGGGCGCGATATCGATATGCGGCCTTTCGCCATACCGTTGGACGTCGGTTTCCTTGCCGCAAGCCTGATCGAGGCTGCGGGCTTGCCGACATCGCCGACGTTCGAGGCGTTGGCACGACTACGCGATGCTTGCGAGGGGCGCTATCACGCGTGTCCTGATCGAGCGCTCGTCGATCAGCATCTCCGTCAGCGTCAGGACGCCGGTCTGCTCAATCTCGATTGACGGAGCAGGAAATCAGCGAAGCGTCGAACGCTCCGCCAGCTTTTCGGCGTGCAGGCCGAGCATGTACATGGCGACCGTCGCGCCGGCGATGGCGGTGATGTCCGCGTGGTCATAGGCAGGCGCGACTTCGACGACATCGCTTCCGACGACAGTCAGGGCTCCGAGCTTGCGTAGAACCGAGAGTATCTTGGCGCTGGATGGGCCGCCGGCGACCGGAGTGCCGGTGCCGGGCGCATAGGCAGGGTCGAGGCAATCGATGTCGAAGGTCAGATAGGCTTTGCGTTCCCCGACCTGCTGAATGATGGCGTCGGCAATGTCTGAAACACTCATTTCCTCGATGTCGTAGCCATAGAGAATGCGGATGCCGCAGTCTTCGGGCGCATGGGTGCGGATGCCGATCTGGATCGATGCGTCGGTATCGATCAGGCCCGCCCGCGCCGCACGGCCGACAAACGAGCCATGATCAATACGACCGCGTTCATCCGGCCAAGTGTCCTGGTGCGCGTCGAACTGGACGAGGGCGAGGGGGCCATGGATGGCCGCATGGGCTTTCAGGATCGGATAGGTGATGAAGTGGTCGCCGCCAAGCGTCTGCAGATAGGCGCCGCTCTTCAGGATCTTTGCCGCTTCGCGCTCGATCGTCGCCGGCGTTTTCGAGTGGTTGCCGTAGTCGAGCAGGCAGTCACCGTAATCGATGGTTGCCATTTCAGCAAAGAGGTCACGTTCGAACGGGTATTGCGGATCGTTGTCGAAGATCGCCGAGGCGCGGCGGATGGCCTGCGGCCCGAAGCGGGCGCCGGGACGATTGGAGGTTGCGGCGTCGAACGGGATGCCCCAGACGACGGCATCGACGTCCTTCAGCTGCTTTGAGTATTTGCGCCGCATGAAGGAGAGAATGCCGGCATGCGTCGGGTCCGATGCCGCCGATGTGAGTGAGCGCGCCGTTAGCGCGTGATCGATCGTCCTGTTCGCCATATCCCGTCTCCCGTGTATGGCGGAACGTTGGACAATCGTCGCCGGCAAGGCAAGTCCCTGCCGGCGAATTCTACTGCATAGTTCCTTAAATCGATTCCGATTTAAGGATAAAAATATGTAGCAGGTTCAAAGTGTTACAGCGTCCTTCGCGCGTCATATTTGACGCGCGGCGCTGTAATGCTGTCAGGACGCCTTGGCTTCGAAGGTCGGCGCGAAGTCACCCAGCGCCTTGGCCTCGGTAATGCGCGCGCCGATGTCCTCTTCGATGATGGACTCGAGCTGCGCGAAGCTGTCGATCACGTAGTAGATCGGCTGGACGATATCGATGCGATAGGGGGTGCGCAGCACCGTCATCAGGTCGAAGGGGCGAAATTCACTCGCCGACGGCTCCATCGCCGTGCGGGTCTCGTTCGGCGACGACACGATGCCGGCACCGAAGCAGCGCCGACCTTGCGGCGTGTTGATCAGTCCGAACTCGACAGTGAACCAGAAGATCCGGAACATATGCCAGGAATAACCCTTGCCAAGTGCGACGGACTTTTCGCCGAAGCGGCGGACGAAGTTGGCGTAGCTCTGGTTGGTCAGGAGCGGGCAATGGCCGAAGACCTCGTGGAAAATATCAGGCTCTTCGATATAGTCGATGTGTTCGCGCCTGCGGATGAAGGTTGCGAGCGGAAACTTGCCCTCAGACAGAAGTTCGTAGAACCGCGATGGCGGGATCAGTGCCGGTACGCCTTCGACACCGAAGCCGGTGGTTTCCTGCAGGCGGCGGTTGACGTCCTGCAACTGCGGCACGCGGTCAGGGCCAAGGCCAAGTTTGCGCGCGCCCTCCAGATATTCGTCGCAGGCCTTGTCGGCGAGCAGTGCCATCTGTCGCTGGTAAAGTTCGCCCCAGATCGCATCTTCCTCGGGCGTGTAGTGGTAGCTGCCATCGGGCTCCGGCAGTTTCGCGGTGTAGCTGCTTTCCTTGGGCATGACGTCTCCTCATTCGTCAAAACATCCGGTTGTTGCAATTGTATCGCGAATGGAGCGAGTATTTGTTTCACAGTTGCCGGCGGAAGCCGCTGATGCGGGAGGAAATTTCAAAATGTCGTCGGATTTGAAGGAAACTTCCCAGCCATTGCGCAAGCTGCTGAGGCTGATTCAGGCCGACAGCGGCCAGTCGCTGTCGGAGCTCGCGGAAAGCGCGGGCATGTCGCAAAGCTCCGCCTGGCGCCGGCTGCAGGAACTGGAGGCCGACGGCGTGATCCGCAAGCGGGTGGCGCTGCTCGATCCGTCGAAACTGGATCTGAAACTCTGCATCATCGCCCATGTGACGCTGGAGGATCATCATGACGAGGCCATCGCCTCTTTCTCGGCGGTTGTCCGCGATCGGCCGGAGATTATGGAGTGCTATGCGCTGTCGGGAACCTTCGACTACATGCTGAAGATCCGCGCGAACGACGTCGACAGCTATGACGCCTTCATGACGCGCTATCTCATGCGCAATCCGCATGTGCGCACGGTGGTTTCAAGCTTCGTGCTGCGCGAGTTGAAGTCGACGACCGAGCTGCCGATCTGAAACAAAAAAAGGCCGGGCGAACCCGGCCTTCCAAAATGCAGTGTCTTCCAGCGATTAACGCTTGGAGAACTGGAACGAACGGCGGGCCTTGGCCTTACCGTACTTCTTACGTTCGACGACACGGCTGTCGCGGGTCAGGAAGCCGCCCTTCTTCAGGACCGGACGCAGGCCCGGTTCGAAGTAGGTGAGCGCCTTGGAGATGCCGTGACGAACGGCACCGGCCTGGCCGGAGAGACCGCCACCGGCGACCGTCGCGTCGATGTCGAACTGGCCATCACGGGCAGCTGCGACGATCGGCTGCTGCAGGATCATCTGCAGAACCGGACGAGCGAAGTAGTCGAGGTACGGCTTGCCGTTGACGGTGATCTTGCCCGAGCCGGGCTTGACCCATACGCGGGCGACAGCGTTCTTACGCTTGCCGGTCGCGTAGGAGCGGCCCTGTGCATCGACCTTCTTGACGTGAACCGGAGCTGCCGGTTCCGCAGTCGTGGCGATTTCCTTGAGAGCGGAAAGGTCGGCCATTAGGCGCTCCTTGTGTTCTTGCTGTTCAGCTTGGCGACGTCGAGGACGGCCGGCTGCTGTGCTTCATGCGGATGGTTCGTGCCTGCGTAAACGCGCAGGTTCTTCATCTGGCGACGGCCGAGCGGGCCGCGGGGAACCATGCGCTCGACGGCCTTCTCGATGACGCGCTCCGGGAAGCGGCCTTCGATGATCTGGCGCGCGGTGCGCTCCTTGATGCCGCCGGGGTAGCCGGTGTGCCAGTAGTACTTCTTGTCGGTGTACTTCTTGCCCGTAAGCACGGCCTTCTCGGCGTTGATCACGATGACGTTGTCGCCATCGTCAACATGCGGCGTGAAGGTGGCTTTGTGCTTGCCGCGCAGGCGGTTCGCGATGATGGAAGCGAGGCGACCGACAACGAGGCCTTCGGCATCGATGATGATCCACTTCTTCTCCACCTCTGCAGGCTTCTGAACGAAGGTTGCCATAACAAAACTCTTTCTCTGGACCCGAACGGCGAACCGCTGGGCGTTTCTTGTTGCTTGGTTTTGACTGAAACTCAGCCAAAAGAAGAAAGCGGCCCGAGAGGGACCGCGATCTGAGGGTGCTTATACCCAAGCCCTAAACCGGCGTCAACAACGTGAATTTTGCAAGGTCGAAATAAAGTATTGCGAAAACAACGACTTAGCAATGTGGTGCATTGATACCTCAATTTACTGAGGCGGAATCGAATAGGTCGCTGTCGCATGCGCCACGAGATCGTCGCTGCTGACCATTGCGATAGCGGCGTCAAGAACGGCCAATCGCTTACCGAGCTTGAGGATGCGGCAGGTGCATTCGAGCGGCCGCGGCTCCGGCTTGCGCAGGAAATTGATGTTGAGATTGGTGGTGACGGCAAGCGCCACAGGTCCGATATGGGCGATCAGCGCGATATAAGCCGAAACGTCCGCAAGCGCGAAAAGTGTCGGGCCCGATACGGTGCCGCCCGGCCGGATATGACGCTCGTTCGGATCGAGTCGCATCGTCGCAAATCCGGGGCCGGCCTCGGTGACATGGAACACTTTGCCGTCCGTGTGGACCTGAGGAAAGTCCGTGTCGAGAAACCGGTTCAGCTCCTCGACCGTCATGATGGGCTGGATCTTCATCGGCAGGTATTCCTTTGCGCTAACATCGACACTTAGTGAAGCCGACATGCGTTTTTGCGCAAGGCGGAAAAAGGTCTAAGTCGCGACAGCTACCACTGACTTGAAAGGTTGCAGGAGGCGGCGTACCACGGATGCCCATTTACGGGGATAGACAGGACAGCAGGAGAAAAGCATGGCGGACGTTGTTTCATTTCGGAAGGAAGAGCCGAGTGCATTGCTGGTGCGCGAGCTTTCGGGACCGGTGCTTCGGCTGACGCTCAACAACCCGCCAGCCAATGTGCTTTCGATCGAGCTGATGGAGGCGTTGCATACGGCGCTCGATGCCGTTGCCCATTCCAAGGACATCAGAGTTGTCGTGCTGGCGGCATCCGGCAAGCTGTTCTCCGCGGGCCACGACCTCAAGGAAATGACGGCACATCGGGCCGATGCCGACGGGGGCAGGGCCTTCTTCGAAACGACGATCCGCCTTGCTGCAGATTTGATGATCAAGATCACGCGGCTGCCCCAGGCGGTCATCGCCGAGTTCGACGGCCTGGCGACGGCAGCCGGTTGCCAGCTTGTTGCCAGCTGTGATCTGGCGATCTGCACCGACAGCTCCACCTTCTGCACGCCGGGCGTCAATATCGGCCTGTTCTGCTCGACGCCGATGGTGGCGCTGTCGCGGGCAGCACATCGCAAGCAGGCGATGGAAATGCTTCTGACAGGCGAGACCATCGATGCATCGACCGCCAAGGATTTCGGCCTGGTCAATCGCATCGTGCCCCAGCAATATCTTCGCCAGGTCGTCGACAAATATGCAGCCGTCATTGCTTCGAAATCGCCGCAGGCGCTGAAGATCGGCAAGGAAGCGTTCTATCGCCAGGCGGAAATGAGCCTTCCCGAGGCTTACGATTATGCGGTCGGCGTCATGGTCGAAAATATGCTGGCAGGCGACGCCGAGAACGGCATCGGCGCCTTCCTCGGCAAGCGGATGCCGGAGTGGGATAGGGAATAATTGGGATTGGGAATAGCGGTCAGGCCAGTTTCAGGAGCAGGGCGCCAAGCGCGATTACGCAGGCGGCGGCGATGCGCCAGATGCTGACGCGCTCCTTCAGAAACACCACGGAGATAACGACAGCGAACAGGATCGCGGTCTCGCGCAGCGCTGCGACGGTCGCGACCGGCGCCTTCGTCATCGCCCACAGTGCCAGGCCGTAGGCGCCAATGGAGCCGGCGCCGCCGATGAGGCCGCGCCACCAGTTCTTGTAGACGTGGCGGGCGACCGGCTTGATGCCCCGCCGGGCAAAGGCCCAGGTAAACAGCAACACCGGCGGAAGCAGCGCCATCCACAAAGTGTAGGAGATCGCGTTGCCCGACACCCGCGCGCCGATGCCGTCGACAAAGGTATAGCATGCAATCACGCAGGCATTGAGTAGCGCCAGGATGATCGCGTGTTTGCCGCCTTTTCGCGATTCGAAGGCGAGCGTCAGCACGCCGACGCTGATGGTCAACACACCCGCCATGGCGCCGGTTGTCAGCTGCTCGCCGATGATGACGCTGCTGGTGGAGGCGACGATCAGTGGCGCGACGCCGCGCATCAGGGGATAGACTAGCCCGATATCGCCGGCACGGTAGGAGGCAGCGACCAGCTGGAAATAGGCAAACTGGAAAAGCGCCGAAACCAGGATGAACGGCCAGGCTTCCGGCTGCGGCAATGGCAGGAACGGCAGGAAAGGAATGGCCACGACTGCCGCGCCGAGTGCGATCATTGCCGCATCGAGCGATTTCTCCGAGCCCGCCTTGACCAGCGCATTCCAGGTCGCGTGCAACAGCGCCCCGAAGAGGACGAGCGCAATGACATCAAGGGGCAAGGTGAAACCTCAGTGGAGAATGGGGCAGGCCGTTGCCAGCGTTGTCGCGCCACTGTACGGGAAAAGCAACCGGAAATTGGCGGGAGGATGCCTGTGCGGCGCTACAGCCGTTCCGCCGCCGCCATCGGGCGCTCGATTGACACCCGCCGCCACCGTGCGAACTATACACGCGTATAACAGATGAGTTCGGATCAGAACATGAACCACGACGCCTACCCGGATTATTACCTCGCCGACATCCTGCGTTCGACAAAGACGATCGCCCTCGTCGGTGCATCGCCGAACGCCGAGCGGCCGAGCCATCGGGTCATGGCCTTCCTGTTGCGCAAGGGCTATCGCGTCATCCCCATCAATCCGGGTCATGTCGGCAAGACGATCCTCGATCAGCCCGTCGTCGGCAGGCTCACCGACGTCAAGGAGCCGATCGACATGGTCGACGTCTTTCGCGCGGCCCATGCACTGCCGGCGCTCGTCGACGAGATCCTGGCGCTCGAGACCTTGCCGAAGGCGATCTGGGGCCAACTGTCGGTGAGGCACGACGCCGCTGCTGCCAAGGCGGAGGCCGCCGGTATCAAGGTCGTCATGGATCGCTGTCCGGCGATGGAGTATCCGCGTCTGATCGGCTGACACGGCATCGGCCACAGCGATGTTTCGTGCAACCGTCAGTTTTGAAAAAATCTTTCTTTGACCACGCGTGGCGGCTCTGGGATAGTGCCGCCGCTCCAGCGCATGAAGCCGAAATCGAAGCTGTTCTTCGACGCGCACGATGCCTGGAATCAAAGGGATAGGGTGCGTTTGGCGCCTCCATGGGAGGTGCGGCGCGGTCATGGGAGGGACGAATGACGAAAGACAATCCTGGTTTCAGCACGCTCGCAATCCACGCCGGAGCGCAACCAGATCCGACGACGGGCGCCCGGGCGACGCCGATCTACCAGACGACCAGCTTCGTCTTCAACGACACCGACCATGCGGCAGCACTCTTCGGCCTCCAGCAGTTCGGCAATATCTACACCCGCATCATGAACCCGACGCAGGCGGTGCTGGAAGAGCGCCTCGCCGCATTGGAAGGCGGCACTGCGGCGCTGGCGGTTGCTTCCGGGCATGCGGCCCAGCTTCTCGTATTCCACACGATCATGAGCCCGGGTGACAATTTCGTCGCCGCCAACCGTCTTTACGGTGGCTCGGTCAATCAGTTCGGCCATGCCTTCAAGTCCTTCGATTGGCAGGTTCGTTGGGCGGATCCGGGCGATCCTTCGAGCTTTGAGGCGAAGATCGATGCGCGCACCAAGGCGATCTTCATCGAAAGTCTCGCCAATCCGGGTGGTACCTTCGTCGATATCGCCGCGATTGCCGAGGTCGCACACAAGCATGGCCTGCCGCTGATCGTCGACAACACGATGGCGACACCCTACCTGCTGCGTCCGCTGGAGCACGGTGCGGATATCGTCGTGCATTCGCTCACCAAGTTCATCGGCGGTCATGGTAATTCGATGGGCGGCGTCATCGTCGATGGCGGCACCTTCGACTGGTCGAAGTCCGGCAAGTACCCAATGCTGTCGGAGCCGCGCCCGGAATATGCAGGCGTCGTGCTGCATCAGGCCTTTGGCAATTTCGCCTTTGCGATTGCTGCTCGCGTTCTCGGGCTTCGCGACTTCGGGCCGGCGATTTCGCCGTTCAACGCCTTCATGATCCTGACTGGCGTCGAGACGCTGCCGCTGCGCATGCAGCGCCATTGCGACAATGCGCTCGCCGTTGCCAAGTGGCTGAAGGGCCACGACAAGGTGTCCTGGGTCAACTATGCCGGGCTTGAGGACGATCCGAACAATGCGCTGCAAAAGCGCTATGCACCGAAGGGTGCCGGCGCCGTCTTCACCTTCGGTCTCAAGGACGGCTACGAGGCAGGAAAGCGCTTCGTCGAGGGGCTCGAGATGTTCTCTCACCTTGCCAATATCGGTGATACCCGTTCGCTCGTCATTCACCCGGCCTCGACCACCCATCGTCAGCTGACCCCGGAGCAGCTGGTTGCGGCGGGGGCAGGTCCCGATGTCGTGCGCCTGTCTGTCGGTATCGAAGACGTTTCCGACATCATCGCCGATCTCGAGCAGTCGCTCGCAAAGATCTGATATTGATATGAAAAAGAGGGGACGGACCTTCCGTCCCCTTATGGAGTTGGTGCGTGATGGTGAAGATGCAGAAATTCGACTTGGCGGCGATCGAGCCCGAAGTCGGCGGGCCTGCGGCCGATCGGCTGATTTCCGGCACGCCTCGGTTCCGCACCTGGAACGTCGAGGAGGCCGATGGCGGGATTTATGCCGGCGTCTGGGAATCCACGCCCGGAAAGTGGCGCATCGCCTATGACGAATGGGAGTACTTCCATATCCTGTCGGGCTACTCGGTCGTCACCGACGACGGCGGCGCAGTGGTGCACCTGCGCGCCGGCGACAGCATGATCCTCCAGCCCGGTTTCAAGGGAACGTGGGAGGTCATCGAGACGACCCGCAAGGATTACGTCATCCGCCTCTGATCGACCCGTTATCCCTTTGCGCCCGGCTCGGTACCGTCCGATGCCCGGGTGAACGCTTCGGCAAACGAGGCTTCCGAGATTCCGTTCAGCGCCCGCCGCAAGGCTTCGGCCTCCTGTTTACCGAGAGCATTGTCGAAGCGCGCCTGCGCCTTGCGCCAGAGATCCGTCGTCTCCCGCTGCTTCTTGGCGCCGAAGGGCGTCAGCTGAACGCGCTTCACTCGCCGGTCCGACGCGTCGGGCACAAGCTCGACATAGCCGTCGCGGATGAGTGGCTTCAGCGTGTGACCAAGCGCCGACAGGTCCATCACCAACAGATCCGCGAGCGTGCGCAGCGACGCATTCTTGCTATGGGCGATCTGGCTCAGCAGCGAATACTGCGTGCCGCGCAATCCGCTTGGTGCGAGCACATCCTCATAGAGCTGTCCTAACTGTCGCGAGGCGCGCTTCAGCGCACTGTTGGTGCAGAAGTCCCAGATTCCCTTCGGCGTGTCGTCCATCGTTTCCTCCGTCGGGAGCTGCGGCGCCCATTTTCGACTTTGGTAGCGCCACTCTTGCGCAGCGTCCAGTTTGCTGTATATTTAGTGGCATATACCACTAGATTGAAATCCGAACAAGGAAACCGACAATGCGTGCAGTGGAGAAAAGGGGTAAGGCGCTGGTGACGGGCGCGTCGTCGGGCATCGGCGCGACCTATGCGGACCGCTTGGCGCAACGCGGCCATGACCTGGTTCTGGTGGCACGCGATAAAAAGCGTCTCTCCGATCTTGCCGCCAAGCTGTCGGCGCAATACGGTGTGACGGTCGACGTGCTCAAGGCGGACTTGACGCTACGGGATGACGTAAGGCTGGTCGAGAAGCGCCTGCGCGAAGACGAGGCAATCGAACTCCTTGTCAACAACGCGGGGATCGGTCCGAAGGGACCGCTGCTCACTGATGACCTGGACTATCTCGAAGCCATGATCGAGCTGAACGTCGTCGCCGTGAACCGGTTGGCGATTGCCGCCGCCCAGACATTCGCGATGCGCGGCAAGGGAGCGATCATCAACATCGCCTCCGTCGTCGCGCTGGTGCCCGAGCGGTTCAACGGCACATACAATGCCTCCAAGGCGTTTGTGCTTAACCTGACGCAATCGATCAACGTGGAAGCGGCAGACAAGGGCGTCAGGGTTCAGGCGGTGCTGCCCGGGCTGACCCGCACCGAGATCTTTGACCGGGCCGGCGGCTCGATCGACCGGCTCGACCCTTCGATGGTGATGGACGTCACCGATCTCGTCGACGCGGCACTTGCCGGTTTCGACCAGGGAGAACTGGTCACCATTCCATCGTTGCCCGACGCTGCCGACTGGCACGCCTTCACAAAGGCGCGCATGGTGCTGTCGCCCAATCTTTCGCATGACAGGCCGGCGGCGCGCTACGGTGTCGAACAGACGGCCGCCGCCGTCTAAACCCCAACGCATTCGCCTCTGCAATTGGGATCAAACGGCTTCGGCGGTTGCGTCGAAGCCGTTTGCTTTGCGCAGACCGGGCAGGGGTGTCCCTTCACCAAACGAGATCGAGCCGCTCCAGGCCATGGAAATGGAAACTGTCCTTCACTTCCGGCGGGTGTTTCAGCCGCATCCCGGGCAAGCGCTGGAACAGGATCGGCAGCGACAGCTTGAGTTCGAGCCGGGCGAGCGGCGCTCCGATGCAGAAGTGCAGGCCCGCACCGAACGAGACGTTGACGCCCTCGTCGCGCGCAGGCTTGAAGCGGTCAGGGTCGCTGAACTTCCGCGGATCGACATTGGCGGCACCAAGAAGCAGGCCGATCTTGTCGCCCTTGCGAAGCGCAATCCCTTCGTCGAGTTCGATATCCGACAGCGCATAGCGTTGAAAGATATGCAGCGGTGCGGCAAATCGGAGGCACTCCTCGATCGCAAGATCGGTCGTCGCCTCCGTTGCGAACAGATCTCCCGGCGCGTGGTCCGACTGCAGGATCGTTCTGACCGCGTTGCCGATCTGATGGACGGTCGCCTCGTGGCCGGCGTTGAGAAGCAGGGCGGCCGTCGAAACCAGCTCTGCCTCGGACAATCGCTCTCCATCTTTCTCCGACGTGATCATATGTGTCAGCAGATCGTCGGCCGGCTTGCGGCGCTTCTCGGCGATGATGGTCTTGAGGTAGTCGGCGAAGTCGGCGGAGGCCTGGTTGGCGTCGAACTCGGTCTCGTGGCTCCGATTGAAGACGTACATTCTCACCATGCGATGCGACCAATCGAGCAGGTTTGGCGCGGCGTCGACGGGAATGCCGAGCATCCTGGCGATGATCGTGACCGGGATCGTTTCGGCATAGGTCTTCAGTAGCTCGACTTCGCCGTCCTGCTCGAAACCGTCGATGATCGTATGCGAAAGCCGTTCGATGTCCGGCCGCAACTGTTCGATCTGCCGGGAGACGAAGGCGCGGTTGACGAGGGTGCGAAGCCTGGTGTGGGTCGGCGGTTCGAGCTCCAGTAGCGAATGCTCCTCAAGTGCGTCGAAATCCTTCAGATGCGGCTTCGGTGCCGGCATGCCGAGTTCTTCGCGTGTCGCCACGTGTAGGATCTGCCGGCCAAAACGCCGGTCGCGTAGCAACGCGTTCACCTGGTCGTAGCCCGCGAAATACCATTGTTCGCGCTCGCTCCAGTAAAATGCCGGGCAATGGGCGTGAATTTCCGCGTAAGCCGACAGTGGCGCACGGTAGAAATCCGGGTCGTGCACGTCGATCGAAACGCTTCGCTTGGCGCTGTCGATGATGATGGCGGGCTTGGGCGGCATGATCTGGCTCTTTGCAAGGCGGGTGCGACAGCTATTTCTAAGGGCGACCGGGTTCGCCCCGCAAGAGTACAAGTTGCAGAGCCCTGACCGATCGACAGCGCGACTGAGTGGTTGTCGCAACGGGTCATCGGCTTGCGGTATCAGCGCGTTGACAAGATAGCTCACCGCGAGTCAATGTTCTGACGCTGCGTAGGGCGCATCGGTGCAAGGTCGAAAGGGCAACGCCCACCTACGGTAGATAGACCTTAGTTGCGCCCATGCCGAACCTCGAAAACCTCAAGAAGCAGGCCCGACCTGGATGATCGGGAAATATTGAAGGCAGACTTCAAGCTCGCCGACGCCCAGGAACTGGTCGCACGCCAGATGGGTTTTGACGGCTGGCAGGCGCTCAAATCAGGAGCCCTGACAATGACCATGCAAGCAAAACAAGCAGCACCGCGCCCTGTTCTGCAATCGACTTCGGCACAATTGTTCGTCGCCGATATCAAGGCGTCTTGCGACTTCGTCACCGACAAACTCGGTTTTGCCGTCGACTTCGTCTACGGCGATCCACCCTTCTATGGCCAGGTGAAACGCGACAATGCGCTGCTCGCATTGCGCCTGGTCTGCGAGCCTGTCTTCGTCGGCGACATCAGAGAGCGGGAGCATCTGCTTTCCGCCTCCTTGACCGTCGCCACATCGGATGAGCTCAAGCGCCTGTTCCTCGACTATCAGGCCGCCGGCGTGCGTTTTCACCAAACATTGCGGACCGAGCCTTGGGGTGCGCGGAACTTCATCGTCCTTGATCCCGACGGCAATCTGATCCTCTTTGCCGGTCCGGCGGATTGAAGGTCGCGTTTGCGCAACGGCGGGTGGCCCGGCGGCCGGCCGTCATTCTCCAGCCCTCAAAAATGCGGGAAACAGTCTACCTGTGCCTTGAGGTCTGAGCGGCGCCGATGACTGTGGAGCAGTTCGAAAAAGCGCCACTGCCGCCATTTCGAACGGAACAAGTTTTGGTCTGGAGCCTTTTTCAGTGGCGTCCGGCGACCTATTTGCGCATGATGCGGCAGCAAGCAGGGAGCGGCATGGCAAAAAACCAGACCAGTCTATCGGCGGGCATCGTAGCGGCAATCCGCAAGCGGCGACCCACCGTCGTCAGCCGTGAGGCGGCGGTCAACCGCGGTGATATCGTCATCGCTTCCTACAACATCCACAAATGTGTCGGCACCGATGGCCGCTTTGATCCGGGCCGCACGGCCCAAGTGATCGGCGAACTCGGCGCCGATATCGTCGCCCTTCAGGAAGCCGACCAGCGGTTCGGTGAGCGGGCAGGGCTCCTCGATCTGGAACATCTGCGGCGCGAAGCGCATCTCGTATCCGTTCCGATCTCGGGCTTCTCCACCAAGGGGCATGGCTGGCACGGCAATGTGCTGCTTCTGCGTGAAGGTGCGGTTTCCGACGTACAGCAACTGAAACTTCCGGGTGTCGAGCCGCGCGGAGCGCTCGTTGTCGATCTTGACCTCAGGATGGGGCCGCTGCGCGTGATCGCCGCCCATCTCGGATTGCTTCGTCATTCCCGCGCGCAACAGGCCGAGGCGATCATCGAGGCGGCCTCCGATGCGGGCGGGCGACCCACGCTTTTGATCGGCGACCTCAACGAGTGGCGCATGGGCAAACGGTCGTCGCTGTCCTTCCTTAGCCCCGTCTTCGACCCCTCGCATGCGACCGTCGCGAGCTTTCCCTCTCGCTTTCCGCTGTTGCCGCTCGATCGCGTTCTCGGCAACCCGCACAGCCTGGTGACATCGGTCGCAGTGCACGATTCTCCTCTGGCCCGCATCGCTTCCGATCATTTGCCGGTCAAGGCATCGATCGATCTGAAGGTCGGCAAGCGGGAAGACCATAACAACGAACGGATTGAAGTGAGCCGGGCCGGATCGGCCTGAGACACTTTCTGGCGGGCAGGTGATGTTGTCCTTTGTCATTGTTGCCGTTGTCGCCATCGGCGGCGCGTTCGGTGCGGCGATTTTCTATGTCTATGGCCGCTTCGGTCGGCGTCCCCATGGAGACCCGTCTGCTGCACTCCCTGTCGCTGACGCCGATACCGAACTCGATCGGGCCATAGGCCCGCTGCTTCGCACCCGTTCCGGAAAGAACGGCATATCGCTGGTCTCTGACAACATCGAAGCTTTCGTCGTCAGGGCGCATGCGGCTCGCAGGGCCGGCCGCGGCCTCGACCTGCAATACTACTACTGGAAGGATGACTTGACCGGTCTCTTGCTCACGCGTGAAATCCTGACGGCTGCCGACCGCGGCGTCCACGTCCGCCTGCTGCTCGATGATATCAACGCCGGCATCCACGACCGGATGTGCATCGCGCTTGATGCCCACGAGAACATTGAGGTCCGGCTCTTCAATCCAAGCCGTGCCCGCACCGATCGTATCCGCCGGGGTTTCGAGATGGCCATCCGCGCTTTCAGCGCCACACGCCGCATGCACAACAAGCTGTGGGTTTCCGATGCGCGCCTGGCCATCGCCGGCGGGCGCAATATCGGCGATGCCTATTTCGACGCGGCCGAGCTTTCAAACTTTCGTGACCTCGATCTCTGGATGATCGGGCCGGTGGTCGATCAGGCAACGGCAATGTTCGATCGCTATTGGAACAGCACGTCCGTGCTGCCGATCGCCAAACTGCGCACCCCCCGCAAGCAATATCTGCCGGCGCTGAGGGAGGCGCTCGATGCCCATGCGCGCACGCCTGCCGCCCGTTTCTATCTGGAGCGCGTGACTGACGCGATGGCCGAAGAGACGTTCTATAGCGGCTCGAGAAGGCTGTACTGGATCGACAACGTTCGCCTTGAGGCCGACCCGCCCGAGAAGGCGCTGATGCAAAAGCGGCAGAACTGGCTGCTGCGCGAACTCTTCCCGCTGATCCAGGCGGCAAAGAACGATCTGCGCATCATTTCGCCCTATTTCATTCCCGGCACGGCCGGGACGCGCGAACTGACGGCGCTTGTGAAAAAGGGCATCCGCGTCGCGGTGCTGACAAATTCACTGGCTGCGACCGACGTCGCGGCCGTTCATGGTGGCTATGTGAAGTACCGTCGAAACCTCGTTCGCGCCGGTGTCGAGCTTTTCGAACTGAAAGAGCAGGGCGATACGGTCGAGAGTCATCGTATGTCGCTGTTTGGCCGGCGCAATGCGAGCCTGCACAGCAAGGCCTTTGTGGTCGATGGTCTGAACGGCTTCGTCGGTTCGATGAATTTCGACCCGCGGTCGGCATCGCTGAACACCGAAATGGGCGTTGTGTTTGTGGATGCAGCACTTGCCGGCGAACTCGCCACGATGTTTGAGGACGAGACGGCCCCGTCCGTCAGTTATCGGCTAAGCCTTGAAGGTGCGCGGCTCGTCTGGCGTGACCGAACCAACGGGACCGAGCGGCGGCTGCGGCGCGAGCCCGACGCCAGCCTGCTGAGGCGCGTTATCGCCGGGATCATCCGTATCCTGCCGATCGAATCGCAGCTTTGAGGTCCGCCGTGGCGCGCGCGCCGTTTACCGTCCGTTTACCCAGCGGTGGCGAATGCTGTGCGGAAAGCGCAAAAGCCAGGGCGTTGGCAAAGGCGGCGGCGAAAAAATGTTCTATCAGCAATCACGTGTGGAGGACCGCTGTTCTTAGGCTGGAAGGGCGCCGCCGATTAAGGTTATCGGAGGTTGGCGACTTGAAGTGAAGGGTGTTGACACTCTATGTAGGGGCAGAAGGCTAATCCTGTGATTCCCGGTTCGCAAAGGCATTGCGGGCCCGATTGATGAAGGTTCGATATGAGAAATCCAGTTGATACCGCCATGGCGCTGGTGCCGATGGTTGTGGAGCAGACCAACCGCGGCGAACGTTCCTACGATATCTTTTCGCGCCTTCTGAAAGAGCGCATCATCTTCCTGACCGGTCCGGTCGAAGATCAGATGGCAACGCTCGTCTGCGCCCAGCTTCTTTTCCTCGAGGCAGAAAACCCGAAGAAGGAAATCGCTCTCTACATCAATTCGCCGGGTGGCGTCGTTACCGCCGGTATGGCGATCTACGACACCATGCAGTTTATCAAGCCGGCGGTTTCGACGCTGTGCATCGGTCAGGCCGCCTCGATGGGTTCGCTCCTGCTGGCTGCCGGCCACAAGGACATGCGTTTCGCCACCCCGAACTCGCGCATCATGGTGCATCAGCCGTCCGGTGGCTTCCAGGGCCAGGCCTCTGATATCGAGCGTCACGCCAAGGACATCCTCAAGATGAAGCGGCGCCTGAACGAGGTTTACGTCAAGCATTGCGGCCGGACCTACGAAGAGGTTGAACAGACGCTCGATCGCGACCATTTCATGAGTTCCGACGAAGCGCTCGACTGGGGTCTGATCGACAAGGTCATCACGTCGCGCGAAGCGATCGAGGCTGCAGAGCAGGCGTGATAACGCGCTTTTGTGTCACGATAGATGCAATTGTGACACAATTGTAATGGTGAAAGGGCTTTATCGAGGGGGTAAAGCCGCTAAGATGACCCCTTAATGTTCTATTGAGCTGTGAAGACATAGGGTTCAGAGTTAGGTGGGAGAGTCGTTGCGGCCGAATCTTGGGCAAAATGCCCTGATACGGTGAGTACTCCCGGAAGCCCTCTTAATGCGGCGCAGGTCTTTGCGCGGGGCGAATTGAGTGGTCCGTGATATCTTTTCCGAAGATGTCCGGCGTGCTGGAAGGAAATGGAAATGAGCAAGGTCAGCGGTAGCAACGGCGGTGACTCGAAGAATACGCTTTATTGTTCGTTTTGCGGCAAGAGCCAGCACGAAGTCCGCAAACTGATTGCCGGACCGACGGTCTTCATCTGCGATGAATGCGTCGAGCTCTGCATGGACATCATTCGCGAAGAGAACAAGACCTCGATGGTCAAGTCCCGCGATGGCGTTCCGACCCCCCAGGAAATCATCAAGGTCCTTGACGAGTACGTCATCGGCCAGCAGCAGGCGAAGCGCATTCTTTCGGTCGCCGTGCACAACCATTACAAGCGTCTGGCCCATGCGGCCAAGGGCAGCGATGTGGAGCTGGCGAAGTCGAACATCATGCTCGTCGGCCCGACCGGTTGCGGCAAGACCTATCTCGCACAGACGCTTGCACGCATCATCGACGTGCCCTTCACGATGGCCGATGCGACGACGCTGACGGAAGCCGGCTATGTCGGTGAAGACGTCGAAAACATCATCCTGAAGCTGCTGCAGGCTGCCGACTACAATGTCGAGCGCGCCCAGCGCGGCATCGTCTACATTGACGAAGTCGACAAGATCTCGCGCAAATCCGACAACCCGTCGATCACCCGTGACGTTTCCGGTGAGGGCGTGCAGCAGGCGCTCTTGAAGATCATGGAAGGCACTGTTGCTTCGGTGCCGCCTCAGGGTGGCCGCAAGCATCCTCAGCAGGAATTCCTGCAGGTGGATACCACCAATATCCTGTTCATCTGCGGCGGCGCCTTCGCCGGCCTCGATAAGATCATCTCCGCCCGTGGCGAGAAGACGTCGATCGGTTTCGGCGCGACGGTTCGCTCGCCGGAAGATCGCCGCGTCGGCGAAGTTCTGCGCGAACTCGAGCCGGAAGATCTGGTTAAGTTCGGCCTGATCCCGGAATTCATCGGCCGTCTGCCGGTTCTGGCAACGCTCGAAGACCTCGATGAGGACGCGCTGATCCAGATCCTGTCCGAGCCGAAGAACGCTCTGATCAAGCAGTACCAGCGGCTGTTCGAGATGGAGGACGTCGAACTGACCTTCCACGAGGACGCGCTGCGCGAGATCGCCCGTCGCGCCATCGTGCGCAAGACCGGCGCCCGTGGCCTGCGCTCGATCATGGAAAAGATCCTGCTCGACACGATGTTCGAGCTGCCGACGCTCGAAGGCGTTCGCGAAGTCGTGATCTCCGACGAGGTGGTGAAGGGTGCGGCGCGGCCGCTCTACATCTATTCCGAGCGCTCGGAAGAGAAGGCGAACGTTTCGGCCTGATCGCAGGCCCACAGATCGGACCTGAAAAAGCCCGCCTCGTGCGGGCTTTTTCATGGCCTTGCACTTAGTTGTTGAGATGGCTTGCGCGGGGGACGATTTAACAATTCGGTTGTTGCTAAAGTGTCTTAACAACGCAATGATGTGACGATTCAGTAGAGGGCCTCGGCCGTTGCATATCCTTGAAGCCTCGTTTTCCGTCGCAAGGTACGCAACAGCAATAAAGCGTAGTCAGAAGGACCCGGCCACTGATGGTGGATGTTGCGGCGAGCCTTGAAAAGGACTCTCTAGCACTCCACTTTCATGTGGAAAATATGACAACCGGGAGTGCCGCTGTGGCTCCCGGGAACGGGCCCGAAATCGGGACGGAAAGGAAATGACATGACGAGCAAAACGTCTCCGGCGACTGAAAGCGCGACCTATCCGGTCTTGCCGCTTCGCGACATTGTAGTCTTCCCGCACATGATCGTGCCGCTCTTTGTCGGCCGTGAAAAGTCCATCCGTGCGCTTGAAGAAGTCATGGGGACCGACAAGCAGATCATGCTTGCCACCCAGATCAACGCGACGGACGACGATCCGGAAGCCTCGGCGATCTACCAGGTGGGCACGATTGCCAATGTCCTGCAGCTCCTGAAGCTGCCCGACGGCACCGTCAAGGTGCTGGTCGAAGGGCGCACGCGCGCCAAGATCGACAGCTACACGCCGCGCGAAGAATTCTACGAAGCGTCCGCACAGGCGCTCGACGAGCCGGAAGAAGATCCGGTCGAGATCGAGGCGCTCAGCCGCTCGGTCGTCTCCGAATTCGAAAGCTACGTGAAACTCAACAAGAAGATTTCTCCGGAAGTCGTCGGCGTCGCGAGCCAGATCGAAGATTATTCGAAGCTTGCCGACACCGTCGCATCGCATCTATCGATCAAGATCGTCGAAAAGCAGGAAATGCTGGAAACCACCAGCGTGAAGATGCGCCTGGAAAAGGCGCTCGGCTTCATGGAAGGTGAGATCTCCGTCCTGCAGGTGGAAAAGCGTATCCGTTCGCGCGTCAAGCGCCAGATGGAGAAGACCCAACGCGAGTACTACCTCAACGAACAGATGAAGGCGATCCAGAAGGAACTCGGCGACGGTGAAGACGGCCGCGACGAGATGGCCGAAATCGAAGAGCGCATCGCCAAGACCAAGCTTTCCAAGGAAGCGCGCGAAAAGGCCGACGCCGAGCTGAAGAAGCTGCGCCAGATGAGCCCGATGTCGGCGGAAGCAACCGTCGTGCGCAACTATCTGGATTGGCTGCTTGGCATGCCGTGGGGCAAGAAGTCCAAGATCAAGACCGATCTGAACCATGCCGAGGAAGTGCTCAACGTCGATCACTTCGGCCTCGACAAGGTCAAGGAGCGCATCGTCGAATATCTCGCCGTCCAGGCCCGTTCGACGAAGATCAAAGGCCCGATCCTGTGCCTCGTCGGCCCTCCGGGCGTCGGCAAGACTTCGCTTGCCAAGTCGATCGCCAAGGCGACCGGCCGCGAATACGTGCGCATGGCGCTGGGTGGCGTTCGTGACGAAGCCGAAATCCGCGGTCACCGCCGCACCTACATTGGCTCGATGCCCGGCAAGGTCGTCCAGTCGATGAAGAAGGCGAAGAAGTCCAACCCGCTCTTCCTGTTCGACGAGATCGACAAGATGGGCCAGGACTTCCGTGGCGACCCGTCCTCGGCTCTGCTGGAGGTGCTGGATCCAGAACAGAACTCGACCTTCATGGATCACTACCTTGAAGTCGAATACGATCTGTCCAACGTGATGTTCATCACCACGGCGAACACGCTGAACATTCCGGCGCCGCTGATGGACCGCATGGAAGTGATCCGTATTGCCGGCTACACCGAAGAGGAAAAGCTGGAAATCGCCAAGCGGCACCTGCTGCCGAAGGCGATCCGCGATCACGCGCTGCAGCCGAAAGAGTTTTCGGTCACCGACGGTGCGCTGATGGCGATCATCCAGACCTACACACGCGAAGCCGGCGTTCGTAACTTCGAGCGCGAACTGATGAAGCTCGCCCGCAAGGCGGTAACCGAGATCATCAAGGGCAAGGCCAAGGCAGTGGCAGTCACTGCCGGCAACATCCAGGACTACCTTGGCGTACCGCGTTATCGTCACGGCGAAGCCGAACGCGACGATCAGGTCGGTGTGGTCACAGGTCTTGCCTGGACCGAGGTCGGCGGCGAACTGCTGACGATCGAAGGCGTCATGATGCCCGGCAAGGGCCGCATGACCGTCACCGGCAACCTGCGCGACGTGATGAAGGAATCGATTTCGGCGGCGGCATCCTATGTCCGCTCGCGGGCGATCGACTTCGGCATTGAGCCGCCGCTGTTCGACAAGCGCGACATCCACGTGCACTTGCCGGAAGGCGCGACGCCCAAGGATGGCCCGTCGGCCGGTGTTGCCATGGCAACAGCGATCGTCTCTGTCATGACCGGTATTCCGATCTCCAAGGACGTGGCGATGACGGGTGAGATCACCCTTCGCGGCCGCGTGCTGCCGATCGGAGGACTGAAGGAAAAACTGCTGGCGGCCGTTCGCGGCGGCATCAAGAAGGTGCTGATCCCCGAGGAAAACGCCAAGGATCTCGCCGAGATCCCGGACAACGTGAAGAACGTGCTGGAGATCATCCCCGTTTCGCGGATGGGTGAAGTGCTCGAGCACGCTCTGGTCCGCGTCCCGGAGCCGATCGAATGGGACCCGGCAAATGAGCCGGCAACCGTCGCCGCGGTTGATTCGCAGGACGAAGCGGGCGCTTCCATCGCCCACTGATTGACAGGACCGGGCGGGTGCAATTGTGTTCCCGTCAGGCCCATTTGGCAGAAAAACAAGGAAGACCGGCCTCTGGCCGGTCTTTTTTGTTGTAAAAGCATGCTGCAAGCCTTGCATTCCAAGGGATTAGGCGCAATTGGGAATGGCAAGACGCGGGCGATGCGCAAGCCGCCGCGGCTTAAAAACACAGTCGTTTCGAACCATTTTGAAAGGGGTGGAAACATGAACAAAAATGAGCTCGTGTCTGCCGTTGCTGAGAAGGCCGGACTTTCCAAGACCGACGCATCTTCCGCAGTTGATGCAGTTTTCGAGACCATCCAGGCTGAACTTAAGGACGGTGGCGACATTCGCCTCGTCGGTTTCGGCAACTTCTCCGTTTCGCGTCGCGAAGCCTCCAAGGGCCGCAACCCGTCCACGGGCGCTGAAGTTGACATCCCGGCACGCAACGTTCCGAAGTTCACGGCCGGCAAGGGCCTGAAGGATGCCGTTAACGGCTGATAGGTTTGCTTGACGGCCGGATACGAGGCCGGCCGTCCAAGTCTTGAAGGGTTCGGTTCACGCCGGACCCTTTTGCGTTTCGGCTGCCCTTGCAGCAGCGCGGTCTTTGGTCTACGGCTCAGCCCTGTTCTCAGGGCGGGGTGAAACTCCCCACCGGCGGTAAGGGCTCAGCGCCGCGCGTCAAATATGACGCGCAACGGACGCTGTGACACTTGAAAGCTGCTGCATAATTTTCTCCTTAAATCGGATTGGATTTAAGGAATTATGCAGCAGGCCCAAGCCCGCGAGCACTTCAGGCGCTGTCGTGTCGGAAGGTTAGCAGATCCGGTGCGATTCCGGAGCCGACGGTCACAGTCCGGATGAAAGAGAATGATCGTGGGTGCGACGGGCGGGCGGTCCGTCGTCGCATCCTGCGCTCATGTGTCCTGATTTGTGTAGGTCCCTGTTTGCGGATGAAGGACATGAGCGAGACGACCCAAGCACTTTTCACCTCCCGTGCCATGGCCGGTGCGGCCTGGATGATACTGGCCGGCGTCGCCTTTGCTCTCCTGAATGTCGTCACGCAATGGATGACGATGCAACTCGGCTTTTCCGCCACCTCGACTGCCTTCTGGCAATATGCATTTGCACTCGTCTTCTCCCTGCCGTTCCTGTTTCGCGCCGGCCTGTCGGCCATGCGCACCGATTACCCCTGGCGTCACGTCATTCGCGTTGCCTTTGCGGCGCTCGGCGTAGGGGCCTGGGTTTCGGGCCTGGCTTCTGTTCCGATCTGGCAGGCGATCGCGCTGGTGATGACATCGCCATTTTTCATCATTCTTGGTGCGCGGCTCTTCCTGGGCGAACGCGTTGGTCCGGCACGCTGGGCAGCGGCGGCAGTCGGCTTTGCCGGCGCCACGATCATCCTGCAGCCCTGGTCGGAAAGCTTCACCTGGGCAGCGCTGCTGCCGGTTTTCTCGGCGCTGCTCTGGGGGGCGGCGTCGCTGATCACCAAGAGCCTGACAGGCATCGAGCGCCCTGAGACGATAACGGTCTGGTTGCTCGTGCTTCTGACGCCGATCAATGGTGTGCTGGCGCTGTCGGCAGGGTTTGTCGTGCCGAGTGGAACTATCCTTGCGCTATTGGTGCTGGCGGGGCTTTTGACCGTGGTGGCACAGTATCTGTTGACGCTTGCCTATACCGTCGCAGACGCAGCGTATGTGCAGCCTTTCGACGATCTCAAGCTACCGCTCAACGTTCTCGCCGGCTGGCTCGTCTTCGGTTATGCGCCGAGCGGCTATCTGTGGCTGGGGGCGGTCCTGATCCTCGGCGCCTCGCTTTTCATCATGCGCAACGAGATGAAACGCGAGCGCGCGACCGCGTAAGACAACGCTGCACAACAAAGGCGCGAGACTGTCATGCGCCTGTCATCGCCATCCCGCAGAACCCCCTTGTTTTGAATATTCGACATGGGGGATTTTTCATGACCATTTCATCATGCAGAACGGCACTTGCCGCCATACTTCTTGCGTCCGTTGCCTTTCCGGCTGCCGCCGAACCGGTGTTCAATCGTATTGCGTCCTTCGCCGTTGCCGACAATCTGCCGGAGGGCGATGCCCGCAAGGACGCGACATCCGCGGAAATCATTACCGCCACCGAAGACGGCAATACGCTGATCTATTCCGATAGCCCGGGCAAGCGCATCGGCCTTATCGATATCACCGACGCCAAGGCGCCGAAGGCGGCCGGTATCGTGTCGTTCGATGGCGAGCCGACCTCGGTAACCGTCGCCGGTACCAAGGCCCTGATCGCGGTCAACACACGCGAAAGCTTCACCAAGCCTTCCGGCTTTCTCGCTACCGTCGACGTTGCCTCGAAGAAGGTCGAGTCGACCTGCGATCTCGGCGGCCAGCCGGACTCCGTCGCGGTCAACAAGGACCGGACCATTGCTGCGATCGCGATCGAGAATGAGCGCGATGAAGAGGTCAACGACGGCAAGATCCCGCAGATGCCTGCCGGCGACCTGGTGATCCTGTCTCTGAAGGATGGTGGTGCCGATTGCGCGACGATCAAGCACGTGACCCTCACCGGTCTTGCCGAGGTTGCAGGCGACGACCCGGAGCCGGAATTCGTGTCCTTCAACGGCAAGGACGAGATTGCGCTGACGCTGCAGGAGAACAACCACATCGTCATCATCGACGGCAAGTCGGCGACGGTAAAGACGCATTTCTCCGCTGGCGCGGTCGACCTTAGGGACATCGACGCCAAGCGTGACGGCGCTATCGCCTTCATGGACGAGCAACCGGGCCGCAAGCGCGAGCCTGACGCCGTCAAGTGGCTCGACGACAATCGCATCGTCGTCGCCAACGAAGGTGACTATGAGGGCGGTTCGCGCGGCTTCACCATCTTCGATACGGCCGGTAAGGTCCTGTTCGAATCGGGTGCGAGTTTCGAACACGAGATCGCTTCGATCGGCCACTATCCCGAGAAGCGCTCGTCGGCCAAGGGCGTCGAGCCGGAAGGCCTCGAGGCTGCCAAGTTCGGCGAAGACAATCTGTTCTTCGTGCTTGCCGAACGTGCATCCGTCGTCGGCGTTTACAAGGACACCGGCGCCGAGCCGGAACTGCTGCAATTGCTGCCGTCGGGCATCTCGCCGGAGGGTGCCGTCGCGATCCCGTCGCGCAATCTGCTTGCGACCGCCAACGAGGTCGATCTCGGCGAAGACGGCGGCGCTCGCTCGCATGTGATGATCTACGAGCGTGGCGAAGGTGAAGCCGCCTATCCGCAGATCCGTTCGGCGGACAAGGATGGTCTGCCGGTGGGCTTCGGAGCCTTGTCGGGCCTCGCAGCCGTTGCCGACAAGCCGGGCTTCCTGCGCGCAGTCAACGATTCGGTTTATGCATCGCAGCCGACCATCTTCACCATCGATGCGACGCAGAAGCCGGCGTTGATCACCGAGACGCTTCGGATCACCCGCGATGGCGCCCCGGCACAGAAGCTCGACATCGAAGGCATCGCCAATGATGGGGAAGGGGGCTTCTGGCTCGCTTCGGAAGGCAACGCCGACAAGCTCTACAGCCACGCGCTGCTGCGTGTGAACAAGAAGGGCGAGATCAAGAAGGAGATCGCCCTGCCCGAAACTCTGCGTGCAGGCGAGAGCCGCTTCGGCTTCGAGGGTGTAACGGTTGTCGGCGAAGGCGACGATCAGGTTCTCTGGATGGCCGTCCAGCGCGAATGGAAGGACGACGAGAAGGGCTTCGTCAAGCTCGTCTCCTACAAGCCGTCGAGCGAGGAATGGGGTGCTGTGCGTTATCCGCTCGAGAAGGCGGATGGCGGCTGGGTCGGCCTGTCGGAAATCTCCGTCCACGGCGATTATGCCTATATCATCGAGCGAGACAACCTGATCGGCCAGGCAGCCAAGCTGAAGAAGCTCTACCGTGTCGCCCTTGCCGACCTGAAGCCGGCAGCCCTTGGCGGCGAGCTTCCTGTCGTCAAGAAGGAAGAGGTTCGCGACCTCCTTCCCGATCTGAGGGCCCTGAAGGGTTACGTCGTCGACAAGGTCGAAGGCTTCACCGTCGATGCCGCCGGCAACGGCTATGTCGTCACCGACAATGACGGCGTCGACGATTCCTCCGGCGAGACACTGTTCTTCTCCATCGGTGCCATCGACGCGATGTAATCGTCGGGCCAGGAGAAAAACGAAAGAGGCCGGGACATGACGTCCCGGCCTCTTTCTGTTTCGGCTATCTGTAAAGGCTGGGGGAAGGGCGGGCCTAGCGAGCGACCGCAATCTGTGCTGCTTCGGCCTCATCCTTGCGCTTGCGAATTTCGTCGGTCTTGTCGACGAGTTTGCCGACGATATCGAAGAGCTGACCGAGCTCCTTGTCGTCGAGCGCGGAGAAGATCTCCTCGATCAGCTGTTTGCGCGGGTGTTCGGCTGCCTCCAGGATCACGCGTCCCGTGTCGGTGATCGAGACGATCTTGGCGCGGCGATCCTCGGGATCGGGTTTGCGCATCACCAATCGGTCGCGCTCGAGGCCGTCGATCGCTTCGGTGACGGTGCGCGGCGCAAAGTTCAGCGCGCAGGCGATATCCGTCGAGCGACAGGGGCCGAGCTTGCTCAGGAAGAACAGGAATTTGCTCCGCGCCAGCGAAACGCCTTCCTCCGTCATCGACTCGTTCACGAGCCGGTGGACGCGGTGATAAAGCTCAAACAGTCTGTCGGAAACTTCGAATGTCTTCTTCATGATCATCGTTGGAAAATTGTGAGGTGCCATGTCAAATGGCAGCAACATTATTGATAGTTACAATTGCTACATTTGTCGACTAAAACCTCTGCAATTTCACGGTAACGACCTCCGCAAGCAAGAAACGGCCTCCGTTTCCGGAGGCCGTTTCACTTGTAGTGCCAAGAATTTCACCCGTTCGGACTATGCTGCCCGGCGCGATGAGCCGGTCCAAGGCGCGTAACCGTGGCCCGAATCCTGGGCCAATGTGAAGCGAGCGATCAGTTCGCGAAGACGGCCGGCCTCCTGTGCCAGCGTCGCGCTTGCGGCGTTCGCCTCTTCGACCATTGCGGCGTTCTGCTGGGTCACCTGGTCCATCTGGTTGACGGCGGTGTTGACCTCGGAAAGCCCGGCGGACTGTTCCTGTGCCGAAACGGCGATCGCGTCCATGTGCTGGTTGATCGTGACGATAAAGCCTTCGATCGTGCGCAGAGCCTCGCCGGTTTCACGCACGAGTTTGACGCCGCTCTGCACTTCCACCGCTGAATTGCGGATCAGGTCCTTGATCTCCTTGGCGGCATTGGCCGAACGCTGTGCGAGTTCGCGCACTTCCTGGGCGACGACGGCAAATCCCTTGCCGGCATCACCGGCGCGCGCTGCTTCCACGCCGGCATTCAGCGCCAGCAGGTTGGTCTGGAAGGCGATTTCGTCGATGACGCCGATGATGTTGGAGATTTGGCTCGACGAATGCTCGATGCGGCCCATGGCGTCGATTGCGCCGGAGACGATGGCGCCGGACTTGTGGGCGCTTTCGTTTGCCTGGCTGGCAATGGCGCGGGCTTCGTTGGTGCGCTTGGACGAGCTGCCGACATTGACCGTGATCTGGTCGAGGGCGGCTGCCGTTTCTTCCAGCGACGCGGCCTGCTGTTCGGTGCGACGTGACAGATCGTCGGCGCTCTGGCTGACTTCGCGTGCACCGCTGTCGATGCTGCCCGAGCTGGAGGAGACGGCAGCCAGTGTATCGGCCAGCTGGGCAACGGCCTGGTTGAGGTCGTGACGCAGCTGTTCGAAATCCGGTGCGAAAGGTTCGTTGAGCTGGAAGGCGAGATCGCCGGCCGCCAGGCGGCGAAGACCGGTTGCAAGGCCGGCTGTCGCTTCCTGCAGACGGAGCTGTGCGGCCGCCTCGGCCTCTTCGGTCACGCGGTGACGCTCGGCCTCTGCCTGCGAACGCTGGACCTTGGCATCTTCCTCGAGCTGAAGATTGGAGATGGCCGCCTCGCGGAAGACCTCGACGGCGCGCGCCATCTCGCCGATCTCGTCCTTGCGCACGCCATAGGGAATGGCGGTGGCCGTATCGCCATTTGCGAGACCTGCCATCGAGCGGGTGATGATCTGGATTGGACGGGCAATGCCGCGGATTGCGTAGAAAATAGCGCCGAGGACGATGAGAGCCGCAACCGCGATGACAGCCATTTCGATCATACGGATCTGGTCGTGCGTGGTGGAGCTGTCAGCAACGGCAGCGTCGGCGCCGGCCAGATTGAGCGCGCGCATTTCCTTGATCGCCTGGTCGACCTGCTGTTCCCTCTCGCGCATCTCGACCTTGAACACGCTTTGCGCCTTCATATTCTCGAGATTGTTGGAGAGCTTGACCATGCCGGCGGAAACCGAGAGGTAGGCCTCATAGGCGCTCTTGACCTTTTCAAGTGCTGCCTTGTCGGCGTCGTTGACCATCAGGGCGGCGTATTCGTCCGAAAGCTTGTTGAAGCCATCTACGGTTTCGCCGATGACCTTCTCGGCCGCCTTCTTCTCGAAGGGGGTCAGCGAGATCAGGTGCCGGGCAAACGACATGCGTGTGTCCGAAAGCTGGGTTTCCAGTGCGCGCGAGAGCGAGACACGCGGCAGCCACGTGGTGGCAATCTCGTTGTTGCGCTCGTTCATCATCTTGATGCCGCCAAGCGAGGCGACGGCCAGAACGGTGACGATGAGGCCAACCATCAGGAAAAGGGCAATAAGGGTGTGTGATATCTTTAGGCGCGACATGAATAACTCCGGAGGAACGGCGTCCGTAAAAGCTTGTGCATGAATAAGTCGTTCCGGCTCTTGATCGTCATGACGGAGCGGATGCCGAAGCAGGGAGTCATTCCTGTGCTTGGCCGCACGCAAAATGCAGCCGAGCGGAACCTAGCCAACAAGTTCTTACAAAAGCGCTAATCGATTAAAGTGAGTATAATCTGATATTTGCACATAGGGGCGCGCGCTTTTGCGGCAGAACGTTTCAAGTCGAAACTCCAGTCATTACGTATGAGCGCTGGCTTTACTTAACTGCCCTGAAATAACGGCGAGTGACGGGCGCATCCGCGTGGATGACGGTGTCCGGCGCATTGACGGGTGCTGCTCCCACGGGCCATGGTCGGCCATGTCCTTCCGCTTCGTTCACACCGCCGATCTTCATCTTGATTCCCCGCTGCGCAGCCTTGCGCTTCGAAATGCCGAGCTCGCCGACATCGTGCGCGGTGCGACCAGGCAAGCGCTTGTGAGGATCGTCGATCTTTGCCTTGCCGAAGAGGTCGATGCCTTGCTGATCGCCGGCGACCTTTATGATGGCAGCCAGACCTCGATGAACACCGCGCTGTTTCTCGCTGGCGAACTGCGCCGGCTCGACGAGGCCGGCATCCGGGTCTTCATCATCCGCGGCAATCACGATGCCCAATCGCAAGTGACGAACGAGCTGACGCTCTCGCCATCGACACACGTCTTCAAGGGCCGCGGCAAGGCAGTCCTCGCAAAGACGCTGGAGAGCGGCCGCGATGTCTATATCCATGGTGTGAGCTTTGCGAACCCCCATGCGTCGGAAAGCTTGCTGCCGTCCTTTCAGTCACCGGTCGCCGACGCGATCAATATCGGCATGTTGCACACGAGCCTCGCCGGCGCTGCCGGCCATGACCTCTATGCTCCCTGCAGCGTGGCGGATCTCCAGGCGCACGGCTTCGACTATTGGGCGCTCGGCCATGTCCATCAGCGTCAGGTCCATGCCAGCGAACCTTTCGTCGTCATGCCGGGCATGCCGCAGGGGCGCGACATCAACGAAGCCGGCAGCAAGGGCGTGACGTTGGTGACGGTGACCGACGAAGGGCGGGTTTCGATCGAGGAGCGGGCAATCGGCCTTGCCACCTTCGAGCGGATCAGCCTTGACCTCACCGGCGTTTCCGAGTGGGGCGATATGCTTGATACGGTCGGGAACGCTTTCTTGCAGTCGCGCGAGACGACCGCTGCCGACAATGTGATCTTCCGCCTGACACTGACTGGCGCGACGCCGCTTTCCTGGCGCATGCGCCGTGATGGCGATCTGCTCCGGGCCGAGATCGACAATGTGGCTGCGGGCAACGGCGGCTGCTGGGTCGAGAAAATCGAGCTCGATTGCCGCAGTCCTGGTGCAGAGGCGGGGGCGGTTATGGCTGATCCGGTCGACGAACTGGCGGCCCTTGTCGGCAGCGATGTCCTGCCGGCCCACGGTTTCCGTCAGGAAGTGCGCTCTGCGGTCGAGGAATTGCTGCAGCAGTTGCCGCCGGACCTGCGCCAGGTTCTGGCGCCGGATGAGGCGGCGGTCGAAAGACTGGCGTTCGATGCCGGTGTCTCCGGTGCTGCGGAGGTGCTCGCACACCTTCATGGCAATGCAGGCGAGGGTTCACGCTGATGCGGCTGCGCGAACTCGACCTGGTGCGGTACGGCAAGTTTACCGAGCGGCGCCTCGACTTCGGTCCGGCGATATCAGGTAGGCCAGACCTGCATATCGTTTACGGCCCGAACGAGGCCGGCAAGTCGACGCTGTTTTCGGGCTTCCTCGACCTGCTCTTCGGCATCGAGCATTACAGCTCCTACGGCTTTCTGCACGCCTATCAGACGATGCGGGTTGGCGGCACGATCGAGGCGGCCGGCCGCACCCATCAGGCCTTCCGGATAAAGCGCAAGACCAACACGCTGGTCGGTGCCGACGATCAGCCGTTGCCGGACAATCTGTTTTCCGCCGCGCTCGGCTCGATCGACCGCGCGACCTACCGCATGATGTTCTCGCTCGACGACGACAGTATCGAGCAGGGAGGGGAGGCGATCCTGAAGAGCGAGGGCGAACTCGGCTCCCTGCTCTTTTCCGCCAGTTCAGGTCTGCCGGACAGCGCTGCGATCCTGTCTATCCTGCGCGCCGAGGCGGATGCCTTCTATCGACCCCAGGCACGCAAGCATCAGCTTTCCGAGCTGAAGGCCGAACTCGATGCGTTGAAAGTCGAGCGCAACGGGCTGGACGTCAATGCGCGTGAATATGCATCGCTGCGCAAGACGCTTCTTGCCGCCCGCGAGCGCCACGACGCGGCCATGGCGCGGCGCGTCGAACTGCGAGTGGAGCGCGATCGCCTGCGAGCGCAGATCGATGCCTTGCCGCTCTTCCGGCGCCTGTGTGGCTTGCGCATTGATCTGGCAAAGGCGCCGGCCTTGCCGCCAGCGCCGGCCGAGTGGGCCGCAGAACTGCCCGCACTGCGACGGCGCGACATCGAAATTGCGACCAGGTTGCGTCAACTCGCGGACGAAAGTCGCCGTCGGCAGGAAGAGCTGGAGGTCCTGCCGCATGACAAGGCGGCCCTCATCCTGGTGGAACGTTTGAACGCGCTGCAGGAGACGGCGCTCGATGCGCGTTACGTCACAGCCGCGCGCGACATGCCCGCACGGATCGACGAACTGTCGCGGACAAATATCGAAATTTCTGCCTGCCTCGTTAGGCTCGGCGAGCGCGGCGACCAGGATCCGGCATCGCTGCTGTTGCCGACGGCCACAGGCGCTCGCCTGCAGGAACTCTCACGGCGGCATTCCGCGTTGCAGGAGCGTGCGGCATCGGCTCGACAGGAGGCGGATGGGGCAAAACGGATGGAGCGGGAGGCGACAGACGAGCTGGCGCGGCTGCAGGCCGAACGCAGCTCGGCCATCGATCCGAGCGCGTTTGTCGAGCGCTTGCGGCGTGTTCGGCAGGATGATTGCTCCCTGCGCCTGCAGGCCACCCGACAAGTGCTCGAACGCCTGGATGCAGAGCTTGCCGACAAGCTGGCGGCTTTGAAACCCTATTCAGGCAGCGCCGATGATCTGCTTGGCCTGACTGTGCCCGCTGCCGGCACGATCGAGACCTGGCGACGCGACACGGCGGCGCAGGACCAAAGGCGCCTGCGCCTTGCCGACCGCGTCGCGAGCGAAACTGAACAACTGGCCGGAGAGGAAGCTCGCCTCGCGGCCCTGATTGCTTCGGGCGGCGCCCTTGACGACCGGGCGTCCATCGAGATTCGCCAGCAGCGACAACACGCCTGGGAGCGGCACAAGGTCCGGTTGGATGCGACGACTGCGGAAATCTTTGAGGACGCGTTGGGTCGCGACGACGATGCGACGGCATTGCGGCTCGCCGAGGCAGCAAAGGTCGCGGATATGCGCTCGCTCGCTTTGTCGATCGCCGAGCGCCGGGCGCGTCTTGATGAGCTTGGGCGACAACAATGCTCGCTCGCCGAGGAGGCGTCTGCACTTGCACAGGCGGTCAAAGCAACAGCCTCTGCAAGCGGTTTACCTGACGTCACGCAGTTGACGCAGCTGGAAGCCTGGCTCGTGTCCCGGCTCGCGGCGCTCGATGTCCGCACACAACAGCGTTCTACGCGGCTGGAGCTCGATCGCGCCCAGGCCGACGAGAATGACGCGCGCGATGTTCTGAAGGATTCACTTGCCGAGATCGGTGTGACCGAGCGTTTGCCGCAACGGCTCGACGATCTCATGGCCTTTGCCGAGAATGCTGTCGGGCAGGCCCAGGCGGCTTTTTCTGCCGGCAAGGCGGCGCGCGAGGCGGTCCGACGTTCCAGTGACGCGCTGGAGCAGCGTAAGTCGATCTTGGCGCAAGCCGAGGACGCCCTGTGCTCCTGGCGGGAGCAATGGGACGATCTGCTCTCAACCACCTGGCTTGCCGGTCGGCCGGAACAGCTGCTGCCGGATCAAATCGCCCCCATGCTCGCGGTCTTGCAGGATCTCGACAAGCTGGTGCAGCGCAAGGCCGATCTCGATCACCGCGTCGCCGGCATGCGCAAGGATCAAGTGGCTTTTGAAGCGGCGATCGCAAATCTTGCCGGTGTGCCCGACACCGGAGATACGCTTGCGATTTTCGCCGCCATGAAGGCGCGTGCCGCAGAGGCTGAAAAGCAGGAGGATCGGCGCGCTACGCTGTTGACGGAGCTTGCCCGCCTTGAGGAGGAGAAACGCAGCGTTGCTGCCGAGCAGGATCTTCACATTGCCCGCAAACGTCTGGTCCTCGACTTCTTCGACTGCGAGACATTGGATGAAGCCGGCTTGCGGCTCGACGCTTCCCGCGAGCAGGAACGGCTGCGCCAGCGCATTGCCGAATCGGAGGCCGACCTTGCGCAGCGCCTTGGTGTCGCCCGCAGCGAAGACGCCGAGGCGTTGCTGGCTGCGCTTGACGACGAAGCGGTGCGGCTGGAACTGGCTCGCGTCGAGGCGCTGCTTGAAGAGAGCGACCGTGATGTAAGTGAATTGCACGCCGACATGCGGACGAAGGAAGGGGCGCTCGCCAATATCGCCGGCGACGACGCTGTCGCAGCACTCGATCAGCGTCGCCGCACGCTGCTTCTGGAGATCGAGGCCAAGGCGCTCGGCTATCTCAAGCTGAGAGCCGGCCTGATCGCCGCCGAGCAGGCACTCCGGCTCTTTCGCGAGCGCCATCGCAGCGGCATGATGCGGCGCGCCTCGGAAACCTTCAGCCGCATCAGCGGTGGAGAATATTCCAGCCTGTCGGCGCAGGCCGACAAGGGTCAGGAATTCCTGATTGCCAACGCCGCAACTGGCGGGTCCAAGCTGGCGCGCGATCTTTCCAAGGGGACGCGCTTTCAGCTTTATCTGTCGCTCAGGATCGCCGGCTATCACGAGGTCGCCGCGGCGCGCGAAACCTTGCCCTTCATCGCAGACGACATCATGGAGACGTTTGACGACGGCCGCGCCGGTCGCGCCTTCGAGCTGATGGCGGATATGGCCCGCGTCGGGCAGGTGATCTACCTGACGCACCACGAGCATCTTTGCGATATTGCCCGAACGGCGTGCCCGGAAGTGACTATCCACAGGTTATGATGCCGACATGCCGTCGGCGAATGATCGTGACGGAAACCCGGAGGAACGGCAGATGGAAATCATACCCAGCGGATCGCGAGCGTCGACACGACCCTCGGCCGACTACTTCACCGGGACAGTCAGGCAGGATCCCGTCATCGAGGCAGCAGAGCCGGCCCGTGTGCGCGCCGTCAACGTGACCTTCGAGCCCGGCGCGCGGACCGCATGGCATACGCATCCGCTTGGGCAGACGCTGGTGGTGACATCGGGCAGAGGCCTGGCGCAGGTCTGGGGCGAGCCGGTGCGTGAGATTCGTACGGGAGACGTGGTCTGGTTTCCGCCAGGCGAAAAACATTGGCACGGTGCCGCGCCTGACACGGCCATGGTTCACCTCGCCATCCAGGAAGCGCTCGACGGCAAGGCGGTCGACTGGCTGGAGCATGTCACCGACGAACAGTATCGCGGCAGCTAGCTGATTCTTTTGCTCGTCTGCTGCTTTGCGATTCGTGACGAATCTGTCGCCAGCGCGTTCACAGCGCACGTGGCGTAAGGATCGCTTTCAACAAATTCGGTTGCATCGCGCGAAAGGCGCAGGTCGCTCTATCGTCGAAGCCTGTGCGGGCGTTTGCCTTGGGTCACGGTACCGACAGCTCGATCTGATGAACGCCTGAACACAGGAAGCGCAGAATTTTGGCCACGGACAGTTCGACAGTGAAAACATGAACGCAAATGCGCTTGTTGAGTCGGCGGTGGAAGTTCCAAGGAAAAAATGGTGGGCGATGAGAGACTCGAACTCCCGACATCCTCGGTGTAAACGAGGCGCTCTACCAACTGAGCTAATCGCCCTTCAGCGTTCGGACCGGATGTGTCCGCCGCGTCGGTGGCCGTGATCTAGGCGTAACCGAAAAAAACCGCAAGAGCATTTCCGTCGTTTTTTTGATTTTTTTTGCACGAGGCGACAAAAGTGCAGGAGTTGCCGGGTTTTCACATTGTGGAAAAAAGCGGAGAGCGGCGACTGTGGAAAAAGGTGATTGGCCACGCGACGACTTTCATCCGAATCCATCAGTCGCTGGCATGTATCTGTGCATTGTCTTTCCTCACGCCAGAGCCGGCTGCTGCGCAAAGGGCAGGGGCCCTCTCTCTTAAGGGGAGGTCGAGGGCGGCTTTGACATTGCCTGTGGATCAAAATTGGCTCCGTTATGGATTTGTCTCCAAACACGCTTGACACCCAAATGCGAACCGCTTAGTTAGCCGCTCATCGAACGGGCAAGCCCGCTCGGTGCCGGGGCGGAAACGCTCCAGCCACTTCAAGATGATGCGGGTGTAGCTCAGTCGGTTAGAGTGCCGGCCTGTCACGCCGGAGGTCGCGGGTTCGAGCCCCGTCACTCGCGCCATTCTTGACATGGTTTGACTTGAGGCATTCTCACGAAGCGCCGATGGTGGTAATACTGACCCCTTGGGTCATATGCGCGGGTGTAGCTCAGTCGGTTAGAGTGCCGGCCTGTCACGCCGGAGGTCGCGGGTTCGAGCCCCGTCACTCGCGCCATTTACCTCTTGATTCCTCCGATACAACGTCACTGCAAATTCTGTTTTTTGCAGTGCGGCAATCTGTCCTTCTGGCGTCGCTTTTACCGTAAAGTCTGCCCGTGCCTGCAAATCAGCGCTTTGCCGCGACACGTCGTCCAATCCTGTGCCGCGAACCGGTTTAAATGGCCCTCGAAGGCTTGCGCGCAAGCGCGGGCTGCGCTAACCACTCTGGCGTTGCAACATATTTTTCGGCCTGCGAGATTTGTTGTTTGGCGCTCTCCCATGCGCCCTCCCGCAGGCAGGGACGGATAACAATGACTGAACTTCTCGGTTCCTATGTTCCGATCGCGATTTTCATTGGAATCGCACTTGTGATCGGCGTGGCACTTTTGATTGCCCCCTTCGCCGTCGCGTTCAAGGCGCCTGATTCGGAAAAGCTGTCGGCCTACGAATGCGGTTTCAATGCGTTCGACGACGCTCGAATGAAGTTCGACATTCGTTTCTATCTTGTGTCGATCCTCTTCATCATCTTCGACTTGGAAGTCGCCTTCCTCTTTCCGTGGGCCGTCTCGTTCCACCAGCTGGGCTGGTTCGGATTCTGGTCCATGATGGTCTTCCTCAGTGTGCTGACGATCGGCTTTATCTATGAATGGAAGAAGGGAGCGCTGGAATGGAACTAGCATCCGGCACCACGCTCGTTGCGCCCAAGCCGAAGGGGATCATCGATCCCTCGACCGGCAAGCCGATCGGCAGCAATGATGCATTCTTCGGCGAGATCAACAATGAGCTCGCCGACAAGGGTTTTCTGGTTACGTCGACCGACGAGCTCATCAATTGGGCGCGCACTGGTTCGCTGATGTGGATGACCTTCGGTCTTGCCTGCTGCGCCGTCGAGATGATGCAGATGTCGATGCCGCGTTACGACGCCGAGCGCTTCGGCTTCGCGCCGCGCGCTTCACCGCGCCAGTCCGATGTGATGATCGTCGCCGGCACCCTGACCAACAAGATGGCGCCAGCGCTCCGCAAGGTCTACGACCAGATGCCGGAGCCGCGTTACGTGATCTCGATGGGCTCGTGTGCCAATGGCGGCGGCTACTATCACTATTCCTATTCCGTCGTGCGTGGCTGCGACCGTGTCGTGCCCGTTGATATCTATGTGCCAGGCTGTCCTCCCACAGCAGAAGCGCTGCTTTACGGCGTGCTTTTGCTGCAGAAGAAGATCCGCCGGACCGGCACGATCGAACGCTAAGGGTAGGGGGTCCTTAACATGAGTGAAGCCCTGAACGAGCTTGCCTCCTATCTGCGCGAGACGCGCAGCCAGCTGATTTCGGATGCCGCCATCAACTACGGCGAACTGACGCTGACGACGACGGCTGCAAACCTGATCGAGCTCTTGACGTTCCTGCGCGACGACGTGCAGTGCGCCTTCATCAACTTCGTCGATGTTTGCGGTGTCGACTGGCCTCAGCGGCCGGACCGTTTCGATGTCGTCTACCACCTGCTGTCGCCACGCCAGAATTTCCGCGTGCGCATCAAGGTTGCGACCGGTGAAGGCGAGCCTGTGCCGTCGGCCACCAGCGTCTTTCCGGGCGCCGACTGGTTCGAACGCGAAGCCTACGACATGTATGGCATTCTGTTTACCGGCCATCCGGACCTGCGTCGCATCCTGACGGACTACGGTTTCGAAGGGCATCCGCTGCGCAAGGACTTCCCGGTCACCGGGTTTGTCGAGGTTCGCTATGATGACGAAGCCAAGCGCGTCATCTATGAGCCCGTTGAACTGAAGCAGGAATTCCGTAACTTCGACTTCCTCTCCCCGTGGGAAGGGACGGAATACGTCCTGCCCGGCGACGAGAGGGCGAAAGCACGGTGAGACTAAGTCGGCCCGCGGCGACCCTTTGAGGGCGCCGTCCGGCCTGGAGTAATCGGTATGACCGAACATAACGTCCGCAATTTCAACATCAACTTTGGTCCGCAGCATCCGGCGGCGCACGGCGTTCTTCGTCTGGTGCTCGAGCTTGATGGCGAAATCGTCGAGCGTGTCGACCCGCATATCGGTCTGCTGCATCGCGGCACCGAAAAGCTGATCGAAACCAAGACCTATCTGCAGGCGATTCCCTATTTCGATCGGCTCGACTACGTCGCGCCGATGAACCAGGAGCATGCTTTTGCGCTTGCAGTGGAAAAGCTGACCGGAACCGAAGTTCCGATCCGCGGCCAGCTGATCCGCGTTCTCTATTCGGAAATCGGCCGTATCCTGTCGCATCTTCTGAACGTGACCACGCAGGCCATGGACGTCGGCGCGCTGACGCCGCCGCTCTGGGGCTTCGAGGAGCGCGAAAAGCTGATGGTGTTCTATGAGCGTGCCTGCGGCGCGCGCATGCACTCGGCCTATTTCCGTCCCGGCGGCGTGCACCAGGATCTGCCGCATGAGCTGGTCGAGGATATCGGCAAGTGGATCGACCCGTTCCTCAAGACCGTCGACGATATCGACGAGCTTCTGACTGGCAACCGCATCTTCAAGCAGCGCAACGTCGACATCGGCGTCGTCAAGCTGGAAGACGCCTGGGCCTGGGGTTTCTCGGGCGTGATGGTTCGCGGTTCCGGCGCTGCCTGGGACCTGCGCCGTTCGCAGCCCTACGAATGCTATTCGGACATGGATTTCGACATTCCGATCGGCAAGAACGGTGACTGCTTCGATCGTTACCTCATCCGCATGATCGAAATGCGCGAGTCGGCCAAGATCATGCGTCAGTGCGTGAACCGTCTGCTCGGCGATGCCAAGATTGGCCCGGTCTCGTCGATGGACGGTAAGATCGTTCCGCCAAAACGTGGTGAGATGAAGCGCTCGATGGAAGCGCTGATCCACCACTTCAAGCTCTACACCGAAGGCTACCACGTGCCGGCCGGCGAGGTTTATACAGCCGTTGAAGCGCCCAAGGGCGAATTCGGCGTCTATCTCGTCTCCGACGGTAGCAACAAGCCCTATCGCTGCAAGATCCGTGCCCCGGGCTACGCGCATCTGCAGGCGATGGACTTCCTCTGTCGCGGACACCAGCTTGCCGACGTGTCAGCCGTGCTGGGCTCCCTCGATATCGTGTTCGGTGAGGTGGATCGCTGATGCGTTTCGCGCCCCTGGCAATGGCAGGATTTCTTATGCTTGCGACGGCGGCATCCGCACAGGATTCCGTCAACAGCGAAGCGTCTGCCGCGATGCGTGGGGGCTCGATGGCCGATCTCGTGGCCAAGGGCTACGAGATCAAGGCGGCCGTGGCCAACGGCACGCGCTACATCGTATTTTTACAAAAAGACCAGTCAGCCTATGCCTGCGAATTCGTTTCGGTGACGAAATCGCGGTGTGGGTCGATTAACTGATAAGGTGTCGTGAAGAATGTCTGTTCGTCGACTAGCCGAAGACAATGTTCAGCCGGCCGCATTCGCGTTCAATCGCGAAAACGCCGCTTGGGCAAAGAAGACAATCCAGAAGTATCCGAAAGGCCGTGAGCAGTCCGCGGTCATTCCGTTGTTGATGCGGGCGCAGGAGCAGGACGGCTGGGTAACGAAGGCCGCGATCGAATCGATCGCTGACATGCTCGGCATGGCCTATATCCGCGTGCTCGAAGTTGCGACCTTCTATACCCAGTTCCAGCTGAAGCCGGTCGGAACGCGCGCTCACGTGCAGGTCTGCGGCACGACGCCGTGTATGCTGCGTGGCGCCGAAGACCTGATCCGGGTCTGCAAGAGCAAGATCGCCCACGATCCTTTCACCCTCAACGAGAGCGGCACGCTTTCCTGGGAAGAAGTGGAATGTCAGGGCGCCTGTGTGAATGCGCCGATGGTCATGATCTTCAAGGACACCTATGAAGACCTGACGCCCGAGCAGCTCGAGCAGATCATCGACCGCTTCGATGCAGGCAAGGGTGCCGAAGTCGCCACCGGTCCGCAGATCGATCGTGTCTTCTCGGCGCCGGAAGGTGGCCCGACCACGCTCATGACGCCGGACGCGCCGGCCAGGAAGGCTCCCGCGAGCGCGAAGAAGGTCAGCGATGCGCCTGTTGTCAGCGTTCCGCCATCGAACGCTGCACGGGCAAAGACCGCTGCCAGCGAAACCAACGCCGCCGTGAAGACGCCGGCGACGGCGAAGAAGGAAGCGGCGGCAAACGCCAAGGTCGAGGGCGACACCGCCGACAAGTCGAAGCCCGCCAGGGCGGCCGACGTTTCCGGCAAGCCGTCGCTTGAAGACAAGAACCGCCCGGCAGGCATCGCTAGGCCGGCGGCTGTCGACGACCTCAAGCTGATCTCCGGCGTTGGCCCGAAGATCGAAGGCACGCTGCACGAACTCGGCATCTACACGTTCGCGCAAGTCGCGTCGTGGAAGAAGGCCGAGCGCGAATGGGTCGACAGCTATCTCAATTTCAAGGGCCGGATCGAACGTGACGATTGGGTCAAGCAGGCCAAGGCGCTCGCCAAGGGTGGCGAAGCCGAATACATCAGAGTTTTCGGCAAGAAGCCGCGGTAAAGAGGTGAACCATGCTCAGAGATGAAGATCGCATCTTTACCAATATCTACGGCCTCAAGGATAAGTCTCTCAAGGGCGCGATGAGCCGCGGCCATTGGGATGGCACCAAGCAGATCCTCGAAAAGGGTCGCGACTGGATCGTCAACGAGATGAAAGCTTCGGGTCTTCGCGGTCGTGGCGGCGCAGGCTTCCCGACCGGTCTCAAGTGGTCCTTCATGCCGAAGGAAAGCGACGGGCGTCCGCACTATCTGGTCGTCAACGCCGACGAATCCGAACCGGGCACCTGCAAGGACCGTGACATCATGCGTCACGATCCGCACACCCTGATCGAAGGCTGCGTCATCGCCAGCTTCGCCATGGGTGCGCACACCGCATACATCTACGTGCGCGGTGAATATATCCGCGAGCGCGAGGCGCTGCAGGCTGCGATCGACGAATGCTACGACGCCGGCCTGCTCGGCAAGAACAACAAGCTGGGCTGGGACATGGACATCTACGTCCACCACGGCGCCGGCGCCTACATCTGCGGCGAAGAAACCGCGCTGCTCGAAAGCCTTGAAGGCAAGAAGGGCCAGCCGCGCCTGAAGCCGCCGTTCCCGGCGAACATGGGTCTCTACGGCTGCCCGACGACCGTCAACAACGTCGAGTCGATCGCAGTTGCCCCGACGATCCTGCGCCGCGGCGCTGGCTGGTTCTCGTCGATCGGCCGTCCGAACAACGTCGGCACCAAGCTGTTCATGCTCTCCGGTCACGTCAACAAGCCGTGCACGGTCGAAGAAGCGATGGGCATCACCTTCCGTGAACTCGTCGACAAGCATGCCGGTGGCATTCGCGGCGGCTGGGACAACCTGCTGGCGGTCATTCCCGGCGGCGCATCGTGCCCGGTGGTCAAGGCGGAAGACATCATTGACTGCCCGATGGATTTCGACGGGCTTCGTGAAGTCAAATCGTCCTTCGGCACGGCGGCTGCCATCGTCATGGATCGCTCCACGGACATCATCAAGGCAATTGCCCGCATCTCGGCTTTCTTCAAGCACGAGAGCTGCGGCCAGTGCACGCCGTGCCGCGAAGGCACCGGCTGGATGTGGCGCGTGATGGAACGCATGGTGCAGGGCCGCGCCCAGAAGCGCGAGATCGACATGCTGTTCGACGTCACCAAGCAGATCGAAGGTCACACGATCTGTGCTCTGGGTGATGCGGCCGCCTGGCCGATCCAGGGCCTGATCCGCAACTTCCGTCCGGAGATCGAAAAGCGCATCGACGAATACACCCGCAACGCGACGTCGCACGGCGCGGTGCTGGAAGCGGCGGAGTAACGGGCCATGGCCGGCACACGCAAGGATGGACAGGTGAGGGGAGAGGCCGAGAGCGGCATTCCGTCCGCACGTCCGCTTGGCAGTGATCCGGCCGATCCGTTCGGCATGGCCGAATGGATGAAGACCATGCCCAAAGTGCCGCTGCATCCGCTGATGGCGCATCCGGCAGGCGCCGTGGCAGCTGCCACCGCGCTTGGTTTCGGTCTGTCGAGCCACATCGCCGGCGTTATGTTCGGCGCGATGCAGGGCGCCGTCGAAGCGCTGCAGAAGGGCTCGGCCTTGGCTGGCCAGATGCAGGCAGACGCCCCGGCTGAGGTCGTTCCGACCCAAGCAGCTCCGGTTCAGGCAGAAGCAATGCCGCAAGAGACGGTGAAGCCGGTAGTCGCCAAGAAAGGCGCGGTATCAAAGCCGAAGGCTGAGAACAAGCTGGCGGAGCGCGTGAAGGCGCCGGCAGCTTCGCGGTCCAAGACCCGCACCGCCGACGACCTCAAGCGGATTTCCGGCATCGGCCCGAAGCTCGAGCAGGTCCTGAACGGCAAGGGCATTCGCCGGTTCGCCGATATCGCCGCCTGGAGTGACGCCGACATTGCCCGCTTCGACGACGAACTGGGCTTTGGCGGACGTATTCTGCGCGACGACTGGGTAAAGCAGGCAAAGGCGCTGAAAGGCGCAAAAGAATAAGAGGCGGTGACCGGCAGAGGTCGCCACCGGCAAGCAGCATGGCTGTGTTGGAATTGTCCGTCGCCTCAAGGTGGACGGATGGAAGACAGGATTGAGTACGAAGATGGCAAAGCTGAAAGTCGACGGAAAAGAGATCGAGGTCCCGGATCATTTCACGCTGCTTCAGGCGTGCGAAGAAGCCGGCGCCGAGGTTCCGCGCTTCTGTTTCCATGAGCGGCTGTCGGTCGCCGGCAACTGCCGCATGTGTCTGATCGAGGTGAAGGGAGGGCCACCAAAGCCCGCCGCCTCCTGTGCCATGGGTGTGCGCGACCTTCGTCCGGGTCCGAACGGCGAGACGCCGGAAGTCTTCACGACCACACCGATGGTCAAGAAGGCGCGCGAAGGCGTCATGGAATTCCTGCTGATCAACCATCCGCTCGATTGCCCGATCTGCGACCAGGGTGGCGAATGCGACTTGCAGGACCAGGCGATGGCCTTCGGCATCGATAGTTCGCGCTACCAGGAAAACAAGCGCGCTGTCGAAGACAAGTATATCGGCCCGTTGGTCAAGACGGTGATGAACCGTTGCATCCATTGCACGCGCTGCGTCCGTTTCACCACGGAAGTGGCCGGCATTGCCGAACTCGGCCTGATCGGCCGCGGCGAAGACGCCGAGATCACTACCTATCTTGAACAGGCCATGACCTCCGAGCTTCAGGGCAATGTCGTTGACCTCTGCCCGGTCGGCGCGCTGACCTCCAAGCCGTTCGCCTTCACGGCGCGTCCGTGGGAACTGAACAAGACCGAATCGATCGACGTGATGGACGCGCTCGGTTCGGCCATCCGCGTCGATACCCGTGGCCGCGAAGTGATGCGCATCATGCCGCGCGTCAACGAGGACATCAACGAAGAGTGGATCTCCGACAAGAGCCGCTTCATCTGGGACGGCCTGAAGACTCAGCGTCTCGACCGTCCTTATGTCAAGAAGGACGGCCGTCTGCAGGCTGCAACGTGGAGCGAAGCGTTCCAGGCGGTCAAGGCTGCCGTTGCAGCGACCTCCGGCGACAAGATCGGCGCCATCGCCGGTGACCTTGCTTCCGTAGAAGAAATGTACGCGCTGAAGGAACTGCTTGCTTCGCTCGGTTCCGAAAACGTCGACTGCCGCCAGGATGGTGCAGCGCTCGATCCGTCGCTCGGCCGCGCCAGCTACATCTTCAACCCGACCATTCAGGGGATCGAGAGCGCCGACGCGCTGCTGATCATCGGCTCGAACCCGCGCTTCGAAGCATCCGTTCTCAACGCACGCATCCGCAAGCGTTACCGGATGGGCAATTTCCCGATCGCCGTCATCGGCGAGCAGGGTGAACTGCGCTACGAATACGAATACCTCGGTGCAGGCACCGACACGCTGGCCGAACTCGTGTCCGGCAAGGGCAAGTTCGCTGCGACCTTGAAGAAGGCGCAGCGTCCGATGATCATCATCGGCCAGGGCGCCGTTGCAGGGGAGGGCGGTGCCGCCGTTCTCGCCGCTGCCGCCAAGCTTGTCGGCGCAGTGACGGCCGACTGGAACGGCTTTGCCGTTCTGCACACCGCAGCGTCCCGCGTCGGTGGTCTCGACCTCGGCTTCGTCCCGGGCAAGAACGGCAAGACGGCCGCCGAAATGGTTTCGGCCACTGACGTTCTCTTCCTGCTCGGCGCCGACGAGATCGATCTTGCTGGCCGCAAGTCCGGCTTCACTGTCTATATCGGTTCGCATGGCGACAATGGCGCCCACGCTGCCGACGTCATCCTGCCCGCCGCCACCTACACCGAAAAATCCGGCACCTGGGTCAACACCGAGGGCCGCGTGCAGATCGGCAACCGTGCCGGCTTCGCTCCGGGCGACGCCCGCGAGGACTGGGCGATCATCCGTGCGCTCTCCGACGTTCTCGGCAAGAAGCTGCCCTTTGATTCGCTTGGCGAATTACGCTCGAAGCTTTACGCCGCGCAGCCGCATTTCGCCGATGTCGACGCGATTGCCGTCGGCAGTGGCGACGAAATTGCCGCACTTGCTCAAAAAGCCGGTGAGATGGGCAAATCCGTGTTTGCGTCTCCGGTCAAAGACTTCTATTTGACGAACCCGATAGCGCGCGCATCCGCCGTCATGGCCGAATGCTCGGCTTTGGCACGCAACAACTTCAAAGCTGCGGCGGAATGAGCGCGAGGGAATAGAGTATCATGGACGCTTTCGTTTCGACCTATGTCTGGCCTGCGATCATCATGGTCGCCCAGTCGCTGCTGCTGCTGGTCGCGCTGCTGCTTTTCATCGCCTACGTTCTGCTGGCCGACCGCAAGATCTGGGCTGCTGTCCAGCTTCGCCGTGGTCCGAATGTGGTGGGCCCCTGGGGTCTTTTCCAGTCCTTTGCCGACCTTTTGAAGTTCGTCTTCAAGGAGCCGGTGATTCCGGCTGGCGCAAACAAGGCAATCTTTCTGCTCGCGCCGCTCGTCTCCGTGACGCTGGCGCTCGCCGCCTGGGCGGTTATTCCGCTCAATGCCGGCTGGGTGATCGCGAATATCAACGTCGGCATCCTCTTCGTGTTCGCCATATCTTCTCTTGAAGTTTATGGCATCATCATGGGTGGCTGGGCGTCGAACTCCAAATATCCCTTCCTCGGCGCGCTTCGTTCTGCCGCGCAGATGGTGTCTTACGAAGTCTCGATCGGCTTCGTCATCGTCACCGTCCTGTTGTGCGTGGGTTCGCTGAACCTGACTGATATCGTCAATGCGCAGAGCAACGGCATCGGTACGAACTTGGGTCTGCCCGCATCGTTCCTCGACTGGCACTGGCTCGCACTGTTCCCGATGTTCATCGTGTTCTTCATTTCGGCGCTGGCTGAAACGAACCGCCCGCCCTTCGATCTGCCGGAAGCGGAATCCGAACTCGTCGCCGGCTTCATGGTCGAATACGGCTCCACGCCTTACATGATGTTCATGCTCGGCGAGTATGCCGCCATCTGCCTGATGTGCGCGCTGACGACCATTCTCTTCCTCGGCGGCTGGCTGCCTCCGGTTGACGTCTGGTTCCTCAACTGGGTCCCGGGCATCATCTGGTTCGTTCTCAAGGCATCCTTCGTGTTCTTCATGTTCGCGATGGTGAAGGCTTTCGTTCCGCGTTACCGCTACGACCAGCTGATGCGTCTCGGCTGGAAGGTCTTCCTGCCGATTTCTCTGGCAATGGTCGTGATCACTGCATTCGTTCTCAAGCTGACGGGAGCTGCATGATGCTGGCTTTCGCTCGGTTGCATACCGCTGGCCGCTCCCAGGCCGGCAAGTCTGGAGGTAAATGATGGCCGGTCTTTCGCAAGCCGTCAGCTCGCTGTTCCTCAAGGAATTCGTCGGCGCGTTCTTTCTGTCGATGCGCTACTTCTTCAAGCCGAAGGCGACGTTGAACTACCCCTTCGAAAAGGGGCCGGTCAGCCCGCGCTTCCGTGGCGAACACGCCCTGCGCCGTTATCCGAACGGCGAAGAGCGCTGCATCGCCTGCAAGCTCTGCGAGGCGATCTGTCCTGCCCAGGCCATCACCATCGAGGCCGGCCCGCGCCGCAACGACGGCACCCGCCGCACGGTGCGCTACGACATCGACATGGTGAAGTGCATCTATTGCGGTTTCTGCCAGGAAGCCTGTCCGGTCGACGCCATCGTCGAGGGACCGAACTTCGAATTCGCCACCGAGACGCGTGAAGAGCTGTACTACGACAAAGACAAGCTCCTCGCCAATGGCGACCGTTGGGAGCGGGAAATCGCACGCAACATCGCAATGGACTCGCCCTATCGCTGAGGCCGATGCGTGGTGTCGCCCTTCAAGGCGGCACATGTGAAACAGTTTGGGGCAAAGGCCGGACATCAGTCCGGCTTTGCCAGTGGAGTGGGGGCTGCAAGAGCCTCACGCCGTGCAAGACGAAAAAGGCACCGATCATGGGTCTGCAGGTTCTTTTTTTCTATCTCTTTGCCTTCATCGCGGTGGCATCGGCATTTATGGTCATTGCGGCCAGGAACCCCGTTTATTCGGTGCTGTTCCTGATCCTGACCTTCTTCAATTCGGCGGGCCTGTTCCTGCTGGCTGGCGCCGAGTTCCTGGCGATGATCCTGCTCGTGGTCTATGTCGGCGCGGTTGCGGTGCTCTTCCTGTTCGTCGTCATGATGCTCGATATCGATTTCGCCGAACTCAGAGCCGGCGTGCTTGAATATGCGCCCGTCGGTGCGCTGATCGGTCTGATCCTGGCTGCCGAACTGATCATCGTCGTCGGCGGCGCGACCTTCTCGCCGGAGATTGCCAAGGGCATCTCGATGCCGATCCCGGCGGTTGCCGACCGGACGAACACCGCCGCACTCGGCGACGTGCTCTATACCCACTACGTCTACTTCTTCCAGATCGCGGGCCTTGTGCTGTTGGTCGCCATGATCGGCGCCATCGTCCTCACGCTGCGCCACCGCACGAACATCAAGCGCCAGAGCATTCCGCAGCAGGTTGCCCGCACGCCCGAGACCGCCGTCGAGGTGATCACGGTCAAGCCCGGGCAGGGCATTTAATTCGGACGCGAGGTCGAGGAACCAAAAAATGGAAATCGGAATTTCCCACTATCTCACCGTCAGCGCCATCCTGTTCACGCTTGGTGTCTTCGGCATCTTCCTGAACCGGAAGAACGTCATCGTCATCCTGATGTCGGTCGAACTGATCCTGCTTGCGGTCAACATCAACATGGTCGCCTTCTCGTCGTTCCTGAACGACATCACTGGCCAGGTCTTTGCTCTGTTCATTCTGACCGTCGCGGCCGCGGAAGCCGCCATCGGGCTTGCAATTCTCGTCGTCTTCTACCGCAACCGCGGCTCGATCGCTGTTGAAGACGTCAACATGATGAAGGGCTGATTGGGCTATGGATACCATCATCAAGGCTATCGTCTTCCTGCCTTTGATTGGCTTTCTGGTCGCCGGCCTTTTCGGCACTTCGATCGGCGCCAAGGCTTCTGAATATGTCACCAGCGGACTGATGATCATCGCCGCCGCATTGTCGTGGTACGTCTTCTTCGACGTCGCGATGGGCGAGCAGGAACTGATCAAGGTTTCGGTGCTGCGCTGGATCCAGTCCGGCGGCTTCGACGTCGAATGGGCGTTCCGCGTCGACACGCTGACCGCAGTCATGTTCGTGGTCGTCAACACAGTGTCGACGCTCGTGCATGTCTATTCGATCGGCTATATGCACCACGATCCGCATCGTCCGCGTTTCTTCGCCTATCTGTCGCTCTTCACCTTCGCGATGTTGATGCTGATCACGTCGGACAACCTGGTGCAGATGTTCTTCGGCTGGGAAGGCGTGGGTCTCGCATCCTACCTGCTGATCGGCTTCTGGTATAAGAAGCCGTCGGCGAACGCGGCGGCGATGAAGGCGTTCATCGTCAACCGCGTTGGCGACTTCGGTTTCTCGCTTGGCATCTTCCTCGTCTTCGTGCTGTTCGGTTCGGTCAACCTCGAAACCATCTTTGCAGCAGCCCAGACCTACCTGCCGGCCGAAGGTGCCGCAGCAGGGGAGGCGGTTGTTACGCTGTTCGGCATGCACCTCGACAAGGCAGATGCCATCACGGCCGCATGCCTGCTGCTCTTCATGGGCGCGATGGGCAAGTCGGCTCAGTTCCTGCTGCACACCTGGCTTCCGGACGCGATGGAAGGCCCGACCCCGGTTTCGGCCCTCATTCACGCCGCAACCATGGTCACCGCCGGCGTCTTCCTTGTCGCTCGCATGTCGCCGCTGTTTGAGCTGTCGCCGACTGCACTGACGGTCGTCACGCTGATCGGCGCGATCACGGCCTTCTTCGCCGCAACCGTCGGTCTGGTCCAGAACGACATCAAGCGCGTCATCGCCTATTCGACCTGTTCGCAGCTTGGCTACATGTTCGTGGCCCTCGGCGTCGGCGCCTATGGCGCGGCCATCTTTCATCTGTTCACGCACGCCTTCTTCAAGGCTCTCCTTTTCTTGGGTGCAGGTTCGGTCATTCACGCCGTCGATGGCGAACAGGATATGCGTTATATGGGTGGCCTGCGGAAGCATATTAAGGTCACCTATTGGATGATGTTCATCGGCACGATCGCGCTCACCGGCGTCGGCATCCCCGGCACCGTCATCGGTACGGCCGGCTTCTTCTCGAAGGATGCCATCATCGAATCGACGTTCGCTTCGCACAGCATCGTTTCGGGCTTTGCCTTTGCGATGCTGGTGATCGCCGCTCTGTTCACCAGTTTCTATTCCTGGCGCCTGACCTTCATGACCTTCCACGGCAAGCCACGCGCTTCGTCGGATGTCATGCATCACGTCCATGAATCACCTCAGGTCATGCTGGTGCCGCTCTACATCCTGGCTGCCGGTGCTCTGCTCGCAGGCTTCCTGTTCCACGACCACTTCTTCGGCGAGGGCTATGCCGAGTTCTGGAAGGGTGCGTTGTTCACCTCGGCTGAAAACGAAATCCTCCATGAGTACCACCACGTTCCGCTGTGGGTTAAGTGGAGCCCGTTCTGCGCCATGGCGCTTGGTCTCTTCACGGCCTGGTACATGTACATCCGTCGGCCTGAGCTGCCGAAGTACCTGGCGGAACAGCATCGCGGCCTCTACCAGTTCCTGCTCAACAAGTGGTACTTCGACGAGCTATACGACTTCCTGTTCGTACGCTCGGCCAAGCGCCTCGGCGTCTTCCTGTGGAAGGAAGGCGACGGCCGGGTCATCGACGGCCTTGGCCCTAACGGAATTGCGGCACGCGTGCTTGATGTCACCGATCGTGTGGTCCGGCTGCAGACCGGTTACCTCTATCACTACGCGTTCGCCATGCTGATCGGCATTGCTGCGCTCGTTACATGGATGATGCTCGGGAGTTCCTTCTGATGACCGATTGGCCCGTACTTTCCGCGGTCACCTTCATGCCGCTCGTCGGCGTCCTGCTTCTCTTGCTGACAAGAGAAGACAGCGCCTACGGCCGCCGCAACATCCTGAACGTATCGCTGCTGACGACGCTCTTCACGTTCGCCGTGTCGGTCTATATCTGGTACCAGTTCGATAGCTCGAACCCGGGTTTCCAGATGACCGAGAAGCACGAATGGCTCGGCACCGGGATTTCCTATCATCTCGGCGTCGACGGCATCTCGGTGCTCTTCGTCGTTCTCTCTGCCTTCCTGATGCCGTTCTGCGTGCTCGCAAGCTGGTTCTCGGTCGAAAAGCGGCTGAAGGAATACATGATCGCGTTCCTGATCCTGGAAACGTTCATGATCGGCGTGTTCGTGTCGCTCGACATCGTGCTGTTCTACGTGTTCTTCGAAGCCGGCCTCATTCCGATGTTCCTCATCATCGGTGTCTGGGGCGGCAAGGATCGCGTCTATGCGAGCTACAAGTTCTTCCTCTACACGCTGCTCGGCTCGGTGCTGATGTTGCTCGCCATCATGGCGATGTACTGGCAGGCCGGTACCACCGACATCACTGAACTTCTCGCCTACAACTTCCCGCGTGAGATGCAGACGTGGTTATGGCTCGCCTTCTTCGCTTCCTTCGCGGTGAAGATGCCGATGTGGCCGGTGCACACCTGGCTTCCCGACGCGCACGTTCAGGCGCCGACGGCGGGTTCGGTCATCCTGGCCGCCATCCTCCTGAAGCTTGGCGGTTACGGCTTCGTGCGCTTCTCGCTGCCGATGTTCCCGCTGGCGTCCGACTATTTCGCGCCCTTCGTCTTCACGCTGTCGGTCATCGCGATCATCTACACCTCGCTGGTGGCGATGATGCAGACCGACATCAAGAAACTGATCGCCTATTCGTCCGTCGCACATATGGGTTACGTGACGATGGGTATCTTCGCGGCCAATACGCAGGGTGTTCAGGGTGCGATTTTCCAGATGCTGTCGCACGGCATCGTCTCCGGCGCGCTCTTCCTTTGCGTCGGCGTCGTCTATGACCGGCTGCACACCCGCGAGATCTCGGCCTATGGCGGCCTCGTCAACAACATGCCGAAATACGCCGTCGCCTTCATGGTGTTCACCATGGCCAACGTCGGCCTACCCGGCACATCAGGCTTCGTCGGCGAAGTGCTGACGCTCGTCGGCGTCTTCCGCGTCAATACCTGGGTTGCGTTCTTTGCAACGAGCGGCGTTATTCTCTCGGCTGCCTACGCGCTCTGGCTCTACCGCCGAGTGATCTTCGGTGCGCTGGAAAAGGAAAGCCTGAAGGCTCTGCTCGATCTTTCGGCTCGCGAGAAGGCGATCCTTTACCCGCTGGTGATCCTGACGATCTTCTTCGGTGTCTATCCGGCGCCGATCTTCGATGCGACCGCAGCCTCCGTGGATCTGCTCGTCAACAACTACTCCGCAGCCCTGCAGGCAGCGCAAAACGTTGCGCTTTCGGTGCAATGACCACAGGACGTGATTGGACATGACTGCTGAAATCCTCCTCGCTAGCCTGCAGCTCTCGATCCCCGAGTTGATCCTCGCGGTCGGCGCGATGGCGCTCTTGATGATCGGCGTGTTCGCCGGTGAAAAGTCGACCTCGACCGTCACCGGCCTTGCGGTTGCCCTTCTCATCATCGCCGGCCTCTGGCTCGTCCTGAAGACGGGCGAGGGCGAAGCTTACGGCGGCGCCTTCCTGTCCGATCCCTTCGCCAAGTTCATGAAGGTGCTGGCGCTGATCGGCTCGATCACCGCCATGGTGATGACGGTCGGCCATGCCCGTTCCGCGCAGATCGATCGTTTCGAGTTCCCGGTGCTGCTGGTGCTCGCCACCCTCGGAATGCTCCTGATGATCTCGGCCAACGACCTGATGTCGCTGTACCTGTCGCTGGAATTGCAGTCGCTGGCGCTCTACGTCGTAGCCGCCATCAACCGTGACAGCATCCGTTCGACGGAAGCCGGCCTGAAGTATTTCGTCCTCGGCGCGCTGTCTTCGGGCATGCTGCTTTATGGCATGTCGCTGGTCTACGGCTTCACCGGCCACACCGGCTTTGACGAGATTGCCGCTGCATTGACGACTACGGGCACGCCGTCGCTCGGCCTGATCTTCGGACTGGTCTTCATCCTTGCCGGCCTTGCATTCAAGATTTCTGCCGTTCCGTTCCACATGTGGACGCCGGATGTTTATGAAGGTGCGCCGACGCCGGTCACCGCATTCTTCGCCGCGGCCCCGAAGGTTGCCGCCATGGCCATCTTCGTTCGCATCGTCATCAACGCGTTCGAGCCGGTCGTTGTCCAGTGGCAACAGATCGTCGTCTTCATCTCGATCGCTTCGATGCTGCTCGGAGCCTTTGCGGCGATCGGCCAGAAGAACATCAAGCGCCTGATGGCCTATTCCTCCATCGGTCACATGGGCTACGCGCTCGTCGGTCTCGCCGCCGGCTCTATGGCGGGCGTTCGCGGCGTTCTGCTCTACATGCTCATCTACATGGTCATGACGCTCGGCACCTTCGCCTGCATCCTCGCCATGCGCCGCAAGGATGGCGAGAACGTCGAAAGCGTCGACGATCTCGCTGGCCTGTCGCAGACCAACCCCTTCATGGCCACGGTCCTTACCATCCTGATGTTCTCGCTCGCCGGCATCCCGCCGATGGCAGGCTTCTTCGGGAAGTACTTCGTGTTCATGGCGGCTATCGAAGCCCATCTCTATGCGCTTGCCATCATCGGCGTGCTCGCTTCGGTCGTCGGCGCCTACTACTACCTGCGTGTCATCAAGGTGATGTGGTTCGACGATGCCAAGGGCGAGTTTGCCCGGACGGCCGGCGAGCTTCGCCTGGTTTTCGGTCTCTCGGGCCTGTTCGTGCTTGGCTACGTCCTGATCGGTGGTCCGCTCGGCAACGCCGCTGAAGTCGCGGCTCGGACCTTCTTTTGATAGGCCTTGAAGGCGGCGGCCGGGTTTCGCTCGACGATTTCCGGCACGTCGCTCTCAATGAAGTCGGTTCGACCAACAGCGAATGCCTGGTGCGGGCGCGCGAGGGGGACAGGGGAAATCTCTGGATCACCGCCGCCCGCCAGACAGGTGGACGTGGTCGACGCGGTAGGGCCTGGTTTTCAGAGCCCGGCAATCTCTATGCTTCGCTCCTCTTGATCGAGCCGGCTCCGATCGAGCTGCTGCACTCGCTGCCGCTGGCAGTGGCAGTGGCGGTTCACAGGGCCATCCGACAGGTAATGCCGCTGGCCGGCGCTCCGGTCGAGATCAAATGGCCGAACGATATCCTCATCGACGGCAAGAAGACTTGCGGCATCCTGCTTGAAGGCGAGAGTCTTGCAGACGGACGTCGCGCGCTGGTCATCGGCTGCGGCATCAACATCGCCGTCATGCCCGACGAGGCACTCTACCCGGTGACTTCGCTTCGCAACGAAGGGGCGTCGGTATCGCCGGACGACTTGTTTGCCCACCTTTTCCTGACCATGGCCGAAACGCTCTCCGTTTGGGACCAGGGCAGGGGTGTGGCACACATCATAGACCAATGGCGGGCGGCAGCGCGCGGCATCGGCGAGACCATTACGGTGAACCTGCCGGATCGGTCGCTTTCCGGCCGCTTTGCCGGTATTGATCAGGACGGCCGGCTGATGCTCGATACGGGCTCGGACACGATGCAGACGATCGCCGCCGGCGACGTATTTTTCGGATAATCAAAACAAGGGCGCATCAAAAACATGGCGCAAGAAGAAGAACTGGTGTTCTTGCCGCTCGGCGGCGTCGGTGAAATCGGGATGAACCTCGGCCTCTATGGCTATGGCAAACCCGGTCATCGACAGTGGATAATGGTCGATTGCGGCGTCACCTTCCCGGGGCCGGAGCTGCCGGGAGTGGATCTGGTTCTGGCCGATATCAGTTTCCTGGCGGAAGAACGCCGCAATCTCAAGGGCATCATCATCACCCATGCCCACGAGGATCACTATGGTGGTCTCAACGATCTTTGGCCGGGGTTGAACGTACCGGTCTATGCCTCGCCGTTTACCGCGGGCATGCTTGAGGCGAAACGCGACTTCGAAAGGAGCCGCGGCGAAATCCCGATAACGATCTTCAAGCAGGGCGACCGCATCAATGTTGGCCCGTTCGAAATCGAAGCGGTCGGCGTCAACCACTCGATCCCCGAGCCGATGTCGCTGATCATCCGCACGCCGCTTGGCGCGATCGTTCACACCGGCGACTGGAAGATCGATCTTCAGCCGTCGCTCGGGCCCCTGACCGACGAGCAGCGCTTCCGCAAGATCGGTGACGAGGGCGTGCTGGCGCTGGTCTGCGATTCGACCAATGCGCTTCGTGACGGGGTCTCGCCGTCCGAGCAGGAGGTTTCGGCAAGCCTGACGCAGATCATCTCCAAGTCTGAAGGACGTGTGGCGATCACCACCTTCTCTTCCAATGTCGGGCGCATCCGCTCGATTGCGGAAGCTGCGGAAGAGGCGGGCCGCGAGGTGTTGCTTCTCGGCAGCTCGATGAAGCGCGTCGTCGCCGTCGCCCGCGATCTCGGCCTGATGGAAGGCATCAAGCCTTTCCTCGCCGAAGACGAGTTCGGCTATGTGCCGCGCGACAAGGTCGTGGTGATCCTGACCGGTAGCCAGGGCGAACCCCGTGCCGCACTTGCCAAGATCGCCCGCGACGAGATGCGCAACGTCGCCTTTTCCGCCGGCGATACGGTCGTGTTTTCGTCGCGTACCATTCCCGGTAACGAGAAGGCGATCAACGACATCAAGAACGGCCTGATCGAGCAGGGCATTCACATCATCACCGACAGTGAAGCGCTGGTGCATGTGTCGGGCCACCCGCGTCGCAGCGAGCTGCAGCAGATGTACCAGTGGGTCCGTCCGCAGATCCTCGTGCCGGTGCATGGTGAGGCCGCACACCTGACGGCGCATGCCGAACTTGGCCTGCAGTCGGGTATCGCCAGCGTTCCGCGGCTTCGCAACGGCGATATGCTGCGGCTGGCGCCAGGTCCGGCCGAAGTCATCGACACTGCGCCGCATGGCCGGATCTACAAGGATGGCTCGCTGATCGGTGATTTCGAGGAAATGGGCATCGGTGAGCGGCGCAAGCTCTCCTTTGCCGGACATGTCTCAGTCAACGTCGTGCTCGACAACCGCTACGATTTCCTCGGTGATCCTGACCTCGTTGCCATCGGCTTGCCCGAGTTCGACGACGAGGGCGAGGACATGGAAGACACGCTCTATGACGCCGTGCTCGGTGCTGTCGAAAGCATCCCGCGTGCCAAGCGCAAGGATCTGGCCATGCTGCAGGAGGCGGTGCGCCGCGCCGTGCGTAGCACCGTCAACCAGATCTGGGGCAAGAAGCCCGTGGTGACCGTGTTCGTCACCAAAGTCTGATTTCCTTCAGGCTCCCGGCGCTGTAGACGTCCGGGGGCTTGAAAACAGCCCGAAGGTTGGAGGATCGCGATGCTTGGACGTGTAAACCATGTGGCAATCGCCGTGCCGGATCTGGCATCCGCTGCTGAGGGCTACCGAGTGACGCTCGGCGCTTCGGTGACCGAGCCGCAAGCCTTGCCCGAGCACGGTGTCACCGTCGTTTTCGTCGCGCTTCCCAACACCAAGGTCGAACTGCTGGAGCCGCTCGGCGATGCCTCGCCGATTGCGGCGTTTCTCGCCAAGAACCCGTCCGGCGGCATGCATCACATTTGCTACGAGGTCGAGGACATCATTGCTGCCCGTGACACGCTGAAGGCGTCCGGCGCGCGGGTTCTCGGTGACGGCGAGCCGAAGATCGGCGCTCACGGCAAGCCGGTGCTTTTTCTGCACCCGAAGGATTTTCAAGGCACGTTGATCGAGCTTGAACAGGTGTGACAGTTGACCGCGCGATGCCGGTTTGTGTGATCGCGCCGGTGGCGTTATAAGCGGGCTACAGCGCCGCGCGTCAAGTTTGACGCGCTCAGCACGCTGTAACACTTTAAACTTGCTGCATAATTTTCTCCTTAAATCGATGCCGATTTAAGGAATTATGCAGTAGAATATCGCGAGGATCGTTCCGTTGAGGGCCAGTAGCCAGTTCGGGACAGGTCTTCATCAGGAGCCGGAAATGCCGCTTTTTTCAACCTTTGCCATCTACTTCATTATCTGGTGGCTGACGCTGTTTGCAGTGCTGCCGCTTGGCGTGCGCACGCAGGCGGAGGAAAACGAGGTGGTGCCCGGCACTGTCGAAAGCGCGCCGGCGCGGTTCCGTGCCAAACGGGTCATCCTGCTGACAACTGCAATCGCGGCGGTCATCCAGCTTGCCTGGTACATTGTGTCGGTGCGGCTCGGCTACGGCATCGACAGCATTCCGCGCTTCTATCCGAAGTTCTATTGAGCCAAGCATCGGCAAGCATGTGGGCGCTCGGCGTCTAGGGATATCGAGTGATCGTGTCCGCTTCCTCACAATCCCCAGTTAAGTATTATCGATTTACCGCTGCACAGGCCCGTAGAGTTCTCTCGGGTGCCTCTCTGCGCGAAACCCGGGCAATCCTACGATTGACCGCCCCGAAATTGACATAGTTCAAGAAAGCCCGGGTGCTCCGATGAGGGTTCGCTTGGCGAAAGGCAAAAAAAAACAAGGCTAAAAGCCTTGTTTTTCAAGTATCGCGTGATCTTTAATCCGTTTCCGGCGGCAGCGACGAAGCGCGCCTAAGATCTTATCCTCCCAAGACTTGACCGCGAAAGTCGGCAAGAATTTAGACTTCATGCCTGTTTTGTGAGCCGAAATTAGCCCAAACATTGGGCGATGTCACCTTATTTTTTTGCATTTTTGCTACAGTTGGATAAAATTTCTCCGTTGACAAGCATCGTCGCAATACTGTTACTACCGTGCTCTTTTGACGCAGCTTTTGGCTTGTCGGTTCTCCTTCGAATCTCTCGATCCACTCTGTGTGGTTCCTTCTGCAAGCAGGGTTTTCATCCGGGCGCGAAGCGGCTATGAACGCAGGGCTCGGAAAGGTTCCTGCCGACTTGTCGGTGACGGAAATTTGAGAGCCGACCCCAAGAAGCAATGGTCGCCTTTGCCTGTTTTCGGCGAGACCGGCGTACCTGAGCTCAACGTCATTTCGCCCGAATCCGTCGATAGTGCGACGTTCATCAAGTTCTGGAACCCGTCATGCGCCTGTCCCGCTTTTTCATGCCCATCTTGAAGGAAAATCCGAAGGAAGCGGAAATCGTTTCCCACCGTCTTATGCTCCGGACGGGCATGATCCGGCAGCAGTCCTCGGGGATCTATACCTGGCTGCCGTTCGGAAAGCGGGTTCTCGACAAGGTCAATGCGATCGTTCGCGAAGAGCAGAACCGCACCGGCGCGAATGAGCTTTTGATGCCGACGCTGCAGTCCGCCGAGCTTTGGCAGGAGAGCGGCCGTTATGACGCCTATGGCAAGGAAATGCTGCGCATCAAGGACCGCCAGGATCGGCCGATGCTCTATGGTCCGACCAATGAGGAAATGATCACGGATGTCTTCCGTTCCTACGTGAAGTCCTACCGCAATCTGCCGCTCAATCTCTACCATATCCAGCTGAAGTTCCGCGACGAGATCCGTCCGCGCTTCGGCACCATGCGCTCGCGCGAGTTCCTGATGAAGGATGCCTATTCCTTCGATCTCGACCGCGAAGGTGCCGAGCACGCCTATAACAAGATGTTCGCCGCTTACCTGCGCACCTTCTCGCGCATGGGGCTGCGTGCCATTCCGATGCGTGCCGACACCGGACCGATTGGCGGCAATCTCAGCCATGAATTCATCATTCTCGCCGAAACCGGTGAATCCGAAGTGTTCTGCCACAAGGACTTCCTCGGCTTCGATATTCCCGGCGAAGACACCAATTTCGATGATGTCGCTGGTCTGAAGACGATCTTCGACAAGTGGACCTCGCGCTACGCGGCCACGTCCGAAATGCACGACGAAGCGGCGTTCAACGAAGTCGCCGAAGGCGATCGCCTGTCGGCACGCGGCATCGAAGTCGGCCATATCTTCTACTTCGGCACCAAGTATTCCGAGGCGATGGGCGCGAAGGTTCTCGGTCCGGATGGCAAGGAACACGCGGTCCATATGGGCTCCTACGGCATCGGCCCGACACGGCTGGTTCCGGCGATCATCGAGGCGTCGCATGACGACAACGGCATCATCTGGCCGAAGTCGATCTCGCCGTTCGATGGTGTGATCATCAACATGAAAGCGGGCGATGCCGCTTGCGACGCAGCCTGCGAGACGCTCTATTCGAAGCTCGGCGCCGCAGGATTCGATGCGCTGCTCGACGATACGGACGACCGCGCCGGCGCCAAGTTCGCCTCTGCCGATCTTATCGGCGTACCTGTCCAGATCATCGTCGGACCGCGTTCTATCGCCAACGGCGAAGTCGAGCTCAAGGATCGCAAGACCGGTGAGCGCGAGACCATGACTGTCGAGGCAGCCCTCAACAAGCTGATCGCGACGAAGTAAGTGAGGCAAGGGGAGGCAGGATGACCGCCGTGACGGAAGATCAGGTGCAGGCCGCTGGCCAGTCTGCAAAGTCCGCCAGCCGCCCTTTTTCCGCCTTTGAGCGCATGGTCGCCTGGCGCTATCTGCGTTCGCGGCGCAAGGAAGCCTTCATTTCGGTGATCGCCGGCTTCTCCTTCATCGGCATCATGCTCGGCGTCGCGACGCTGATCATCGTCATGGCGGTGATGAACGGTTTTCGCACCGAGCTCATCTCGCGCATCCTCGGCATCAATGGCCACATGATCGTGCAACCGATCGACGGTCCGCTCAACAATTACCCCGACCTCGCCACCCGCTTTTCCGGTGTGAAGGGTGTGACGATGGCGATCCCGCTGGTCGAAGGCCAGGTTCTGGCCCAGGGCGTCGGCGATTCTTCGACCGGTGCGCTCGTGCGCGGCATCCGCGCCGATGACCTCAGCAAGATGAAGTCGGTCTCCGACCATATTCAATCCGGCGATCTCGTCGGCTTCGCCGCCGGCACCGGCGTGGCGATCGGTTCACGTATGGCTGAGCAGCTCGGCATTCAGGTGGGCGGCACGATCACGCTGACATCGCCGAACGGCGACGTCACGCCGATGGGCATGAACCCGCGGGTCAAGGCCTATACGGTCTCGGCAATCTTCGAGATCGGTATGTCGGAATATGATGCGTCGATCATCTTCATGCCGCTTGAGGAATCGCAGCTGTTCTTCAATGCCGAAGGCTTGGCCCAGCAGATCGAGATCTTCGTCGAGCACCCCGATATGGTCGACGATTTGCGCAAGCCGGTCGAGGACGCTGCCGAGCGGCAGATCTTCATCACCGATTGGCGCGACCGCAACAAGACGTTCTTCTCGGCGCTCGAGGTCGAGCGTAATGTGATGTTCATGATCCTGACGTTGATCGTTCTGGTCGCGGCGCTGAACATCATTTCCGGACTGATCATGCTGGTGAAGGACAAGGGGAGCGACATCGCCATCCTTCGCACGATGGGCGCGACCTCCGGCTCCGTCATGCGCATCTTCTTCATGACTGGAGCTGCCATCGGTGCGGCGGGAACCGTTGCCGGCGTGCTGCTCGGTGTCGTCGTCTGCCTGAACATTGAGTCCATTCGCCAATTCTTCTCCTGGATTTCAGGCACGACGCTGTTCAGCCCCGAGCTCTATTTCCTCAGCCAGTTGCCGGCAGATATGAACGCCGACGAGACGATCCTCGTCGTCGTCATGGCCCTCAGCCTGTCGTTCCTTGCCACGATCTTTCCGGCATGGCGCGCCTCGCGCCTCGATCCCGTGCAGGCCCTGCGGTACGAATGACAAGGACATCATCTGAATGAATGCGCGCGTGGCACTGCAGCTTTCGGGCATCGAGCGTAATTACGGGCAGGGGGACACCTTCCTCTCGATCCTCAAGGGCGCGGACTTCACGCTGAAAAGCGGCGAGACCGTTGCGCTTGTGGCGCCGTCAGGCACTGGCAAGTCGACGCTTCTGCATGTTGCGGGCCTGCTGGAGCGGCCGGATGGCGGAAAGGTCGTGGTCAACGGCGTGACCTGCGACGGTCTCAACGACGACAGGCGCACCGCTATCCGTCGCAACGAGATCGGTTTCGTCTACCAGTTCCATCATCTGCTTCCGGAGTTCACCGCTCTCGAAAACATCATGATGCCGCAGCTGATCGCCGGCCTTGGCAAGGCTGAGGCCGCCGAGCGTGCGCGGGCGCTGCTCGACTACATGCGTATCGGCCACCGCGCCGATCACCGCCCGTCGGAGCTTTCAGGCGGCGAACAGCAGCGCGTGGCGATCGCCCGCGCCGTTGCCAATGCTCCCTTGGTATTGCTGGCCGATGAGCCGACCGGCAATCTCGATCCGGAAACTGCGGGATACGTCTTCGAAGCGCTCGAAGCATTGGCTCGCCAGTCCGGTCTTGCAGCCCTGATCGCCACGCACAATCACGAGCTGGCATCGCTTATGGACCGGCGGGTGACGATCGAGGACGGCAAGGTCGTCGAGCTGAAATAACGCTCGCGTCAAAGCCCGTTTCCAATGGAGCGCGCGATATCAATGTGATGCGAAACCTTTAGTTTAAGGCACGATGAGGCCACCTCGATAGTCGAGTTCGTAGGCTTCGTCGCCGTCGACAAAGATGACTTCACGTCCGGAAAAGTGCCCGGTGTCGCCGCGGCTGTTGTCGATGTAGTAGCCGTAGGCGTGGCGATATTCCATTCCACCGAGAAAGTGCCGCTTCTCGCGATACATGGTATCGAGCGCGGCTTTGATGACGATGCCGGCGCGTTCCGCATCGATCAGATCGGGCCGGATGACGCGGCCGAAATAATTCATGGCCCAGCGGGTGTCGTCCTCGAACCAGACGGTTTCCTGTCCTGCGAAATCGGTCCCACCGAAGTAACTGTCGAGATACCGCCACCGGTCGCGTTGGTAGCCGATATCGCGCGAGCCCGCGCGCGATGGCGGGCTTGTTATCCCGCCACCGACATATGTCTTCGATTTGGCTTCCACGATGAAGTCTTTGAGCTGCTCGATGCTGGCCATGAGAACACCTTGTTTGTTCCCTGGCAGCATGCCGCGACATTCCGTCGATGTAAAGAACAAAAAGGGAACAAATAGCTCGATTAGATGCCGCAGGCGTGCTGGCCGCGGTCGTCGTTCCAGTCATCGAGAAGCACAAGCTCGCCTTTGGCGCTGACGGGCTTGTCGTTCGATTTGCCCTTGCCCGTCAGCACATTCAGGTCGCAGTGCGAGGTATTGTCGAGATTGAGCGTGTCATAGGACGAGTAGGTGTAGCCGCCGACGACAAAGTCGAAATTGCGATAGGCGATCGTCAGCTTCTGTTCCCAACGGTCACGCCCGACCGAATCGTTGTGGGTGGTAATCACCAGCGAACCATTCGGAAGCGCCGTGACGGACGGTGCCTGGCCGGCCATGCCGTATTGCCCCCAGACCTTGTTCGGAACGGCCGACTTGAGCGCCAGCGGGCCGTCTTCGCCGGCGAGATAGATATAGACGGCATTGTTCTCGTCTGTCCCGTCATCGGGCTTCACCAGCAGCGCCAGATCGCCAGCACCATTCTTGTCCCAGTCGCCTGTCGCGGCCGGGACAATGCGGCCGGGATCAATCGCCTCGGCGGCAAGGGCGAGGGAAGGAAGCAGAAAAACGAGAGGCAGGGTCAGGCGTGCAGTCATGTCGTTGTGCTCCGTGTGGTTGGTCCAGTCATAGGCGCGATGGACGGAGCGCTCAAGGTTTCGGTTAATTACCTCAAACGCTCTTTGTTGATGCGGTTAACCATGCGCGGTGGAAAGCGGGCGGTGTGCTCAACAGCGATTGACGAGAGAACAAAAAAAGAACAAAGTGGATACATAACGGAAAAGGAGCCATGTTATGACTGATTTTGTTCGTGACCTCGCCGCCTTCACATCGATGGGCCTGTTTGTCGCCAGCGTTGCCTTCATCGCTCTCGGACTTTGATCCCTGGGCATACTCAAGATGCTGCGCGACCCCGATGCGGGGTCGCTCGATATTATCCCGGCACAGCACCCCCGACACCAGCACCGTTGAAAAGAACGCCGGCCCACGATGCAAAACTGGACATGGCGGGTGATAAACGGGATATCCTGACACCCTGACAGGAATCAGGATGTAGAGATGGCGGATCACGGCAGCGGGGAACGGAACGATCAGACGACTGCGGATCCGCAGTTCGTGCATTTGCGTGTTCACTCGGCTTTTTCGCTGCTCGAAGGCGCACTGCCTTTGAAGAAGGTGATCGGCAAGGCTGTGGCCGATGCTCAGCCGGCGATCGGTATCGCCGACACCAACAATCTTTTCGCAGCCCTTGAATTTTCCCAGAAGGCGGCCGAAGACGGCCTGCAGCCGCTGACCGGCTGTCAGTTGTCGATCGACATGGAAGACGACGGTGACGGCGAACGTCGCAGCCATGCCCAGCAGCTCGCCAAGCTGCCGGCCATCGTCCTGATCGCCGCGACGGACGACGGCTACACACGACTGGTCGATCTGGTAAGCCGCGCCTATCTCGGCGGCGAAGGCAGCCAGGTCACGAGGATCACGCGGTCGTGGCTCGTGGAGGCCGGCACCGACGGGCTGATCGCCCTTTCGGGCGCAGGCGGCGGCCCGATCGACATGGCGGTGAAATCCGGCTCGACGGCCTTGGCCGAGGCACGCCTGGAAGCCCTAAAGGATCTCTTCGGCGATCGGCTCTATATCGAGCTGCAACGGCACGGAAACTTTGACCGCCGACATGAAAGCCGGATGATCGATCTGGCGTACAAGTTCGATGTGCCTCTGGTTGCGACCAACGAGGCGTTCTTTCCCTCGCCATCCGACTATGACGCGCACGACGCGCTGATGGCGGTCGCTCACAACGCCATGGTTTCCGACGACAGTCGGTTCCGGTTGACGCCGGATCATTATCTCAAGAGCCGGAAGGAAATGGCGGCACTTTTTGCCGACCTGCCCGAGGCGCTCGAAAATACCATCGAGATCGCGCGGCGCTGCTCGTTCATGCTGAAGACGCGCGGGCCGATCCTGCCACGCTTCACCGGCGCCTCGGACGATCCGGAGGAGGCCGAGCGTGCCGAGTCCAGCGAGTTGCGCCGGCAGGCGGAAGAGGGGCTCGACGATCGGTTGCGCAAGCTCGGCATGGCGCCCGGCTATACAGAGGAAGAGTACCGCGAGCGGTTGGCGTTCGAACTCAGCGTCATCGAGCGCATGAAGTTCCCCGGCTACTTCCTGATCGTTGCCGACTTCATCAAATGGGCCAAGCAGCAGGACATCCCCGTCGGCCCGGGACGCGGTTCGGGCGCGGGCTCGCTCGTCGCCTATGCGCTGACGATCACCGATGTCGACCCGATGCGGTTCTCACTGCTGTTCGAACGCTTCCTCAATCCGGAACGCGTATCGATGCCCGACTTCGACATCGACTTCTGTCAGGACCGGCGCGAAGAAGTCATTCGCTACGTCCAGGCGAAATACGGCCGCGAGCAGGTGGCCCAGATCATCACCTTCGGTTCGCTTCAGGCGCGCGCGGCGCTGCGCGACGTCGGCCGCGTGCTCGAGATGCCCTATGGCCAGGTCGACAAGATCTGCAAGCTCGTGCCCAACAATCCGGCCAACCCGACGCCGCTGTCAAAGGCGATCGAGGAAGAACCGCGCCTGCAGGAAGAGGCGGAAAAGGAACCCGTCGTCGCCCGTCTTCTCGACATCGCGCAGAAGATCGAGGGTCTCTATCGCCATGCCTCGACCCACGCAGCCGGTATCGTGATCGGCGACCGGCCGCTGTCAAAGCTCGTGCCGATGTATCGCGATCCGCGTTCCGATATGCCGGTGACGCAGTTCAACATGAAATGGGTCGAGCAGGCCGGCCTGGTAAAATTCGACTTCCTCGGCCTGAAAACGCTGACCGTGCTGAAGGTCGCCGTCGACTTCGTCAAGCTGCGCGGCATCGAGGTCGATCTCGCCAGCATTCCGCTCGACGACGAGAAGACCTACGAGATGCTGTCGCGCGGCGAGACGGTCGGCGTGTTCCAGGTGGAAAGTGCCGGCATGCGCAAGGCGCTGATCGGTATGCGGCCAGACTGCATCGAGGACATTATTGCGCTGGTGGCGCTTTATCGTCCGGGCCCGATGGAGAATATCCCGGTCTACAACGCCCGCAAGCACGGCGAAGAAGAGATCGAATCGATCCATCCGAAGATCGACCATCTGCTCAAGGAAACGCAGGGCGTTATCGTCTACCAGGAGCAGGTGATGCAGATCGCCCAGGTCCTGTCGGGCTATTCGCTCGGCGAAGCCGACCTTCTGCGTCGCGCCATGGGCAAGAAGATCAAGGAGGAAATGGACAAGCAGCGCGCCCGTTTCGTCGACGGCGCGGTCAAGAACGAGGTATCGAAGCCGCAGGCCGATCTGATCTTCGATCTTCTCGCCAAGTTCGCCAACTACGGCTTCAACAAGTCGCACGCTGCCGCCTACGCCATCGTCTCCTATCAGACGGCCTATATGAAGGCGCACTATCCGGTCGAGTTCCTGGCGGCGTCGATGACGCTCGATATGGCCAACACGGAGAAGGTCAACGACTTCCGTCAGGATGCCGGGCGCCTCGGCATCCAGGTGATTGCGCCGTCGGTCCAGTCCTCCTTCCGGCATTTCCAGACCGGCGACAAGCGCATCTACTACTCATTGGCCGCCATCAAGGGTGTCGGCGAATCGGCAGTCGAGCATATCGTTGCCGTTCGCGGCGACCGCGAGTTTGCGAGCCTTGAGGATTTCTGCCTGAGGATCGACCCGAAGCTGCTCAACCGGCGTGTGTTCGAAAGCCTGATCGCGGCCGGCGCCTTCGATTGCTTCGGTTACGACCGTGCCGAGCTGGTCGGCGGTCTCGATCGCATCCTCGGCTTTGCCCAGCGCGCGCAGGAAAACAAGACGAGCGGACAGAGCGATATGTTCGGTGCGGGGGCCGCGACCGGACCGGAACGGATCTCGCTTCCCACCTACACGCCGTGGCTCGCCTCAGAAAAGCTGCACCGCGAGTTTCAGGTGCTGGGCTTCTATCTCTCGGCCCATCCGCTCGACACCTACAACCCGCTGCTCGCCAAGATGCGCGTCCAGACCTTCGGCGATTTCGCCGGAGCGGTGAAGAAGGGCGCAACGGCGGGACGTCTCGCCGGCACCGTTACCTCCAGACAGGAGCGCAAGACCCGAACCGGCAACAAGATGGGCATCATCGCTTTCTCGGATTCGTCCGGTCAGTTCGAGGCCGTGCTGTTTTCGGAAATGCTGCACCAGTATCGCGACCTGCTTGAGCCCGGCAAATCGCTGGTGATGACGGTTCAGGCGGAGGAGCGGCCGGAAGGCATCGGCCTTCGCATCCAGACCCTGCGCTCGCTCGAGGAAGAATCGCTGCAGATGCAGAAGGCGCTGCGCGTTTATGTGCGCGATTCAGGACCACTGAAGTCGATCGCCGCCCATTTGAATGCGAGGGGCGAGGGTCTCGTTTCCTTCATCGTCATCAAGGATAACGGCCAGCGCGAGATCGAGGTCGAACTCAACGAGAAGTTCAGGATTTCGCCGGAGATTGCCGCAGCACTTCGCTCGGCTCCGGGTGTGGTCGACGTTGAACTCGTCTGACCGCGCTGCATGATTGCTTGAGCCGGCGGCGTATAAAGATACGGAACGTCAGGCGCGGCTGCAGCGCAGCTTTTGAGTATCGGATCGACTGCGCAGGGCATCAGCCCCGCGGGGATGCGCGGGTGATTGTGATGAAATCGGTCCCGTCGCCGGTTTCGAGCCCGCTCTCCATGTCCGAAATCGACAGCGACGAACCGTCTGCAAGCAGGCCGCCGATCCGTTCGCGGACGTCGTCGGAGACCGTCAGGCGCCCGAGCGTGCGCTGGACGGCATTGAAGGCTGATGCGTCGGCGTCGGCGGCGATCCCGAGGCGCTTCTTCACCGATGACGGCAGATGGTTTTCGAGCGGTACGCCGTACCACTTGCCTTCGCTCTTTCCCTCGTCAATCTCTTGAAATTGCAGGAAATGCGTGCCGAGCGCCTGCTCCGGCTTGTCGATCGTGACGCCTGCCTCGAAAATCGGCTTGAAACCCTGGCGGACAAGGATCACCCCGTTGGGGGGAACGTCGCGGCCCGCTTTCCTGAAGATCGCCTCAGTCAGCTCCGGCGTCAGCTTGCCATCGACGGTCGATCCCTCGGCAGTCTGGAACGCGTTGATGGCGGCGGTCGTGTCCGGGCCGATGTGGCCGTCCGGCACGCCGGCGACATAGCCGAGTTGGTTCAGCGCCGACTGGACTGCACGCTTGATATCGCGCTCGCCGCGTCGGGTGATCAGCATGCGGATCGGCTCGCGGTCTTCTGCTTTGATGACTGAGTTGGCGGTCGATGCCTCGGTCATCGCCACTTCGACCGGCATGGTCTCGGTCTGGCTGATCGCCGGGCGGAGGGGCACATCCGACAGCGGTGCGGGGTTCTCGCCGGGCGCCGGGTTGCGCTGGAAGAGCACGGCGCTCGACACTTCGGTGGGGCTGACCTGCCGATCGGTTATCAGGACATGCACGCCGCGCGACGTCATCTTGAAGAGGCTGGCGGCAAACTTGCTCGGCAGGCGCACGCAACCGTGCGAAGCCGGATAGGCCGGCACGTGATTGGAGCCATGCAGCGCAATGCCTGACCAGGTCAGTCGCTGCATGAAGGGCATCGGCGCATTCGAATAGATGTTGGATTTGTGGTGACGGCGTTTTTCAAGGATCGAGAAGATGCCCGTCGGTGTGGAATGGCCGGCCTTGCCGGTAGAGACTGCCGACGTTGCGATCACCGCGTCGCCGTCATAGACGACGAGGGATTGCTGGTTCTTCGAAACGATGATCTGCAGCGGTGCGTTGCTGCCGGCAAAGCCGACCGCAGGCGAAAACAAGAAGACGACGACGCTGGCCGTGAGAGCGAAACGCAATACCATACACTCATCCCAACACGTAAACTGGCCGACAAGCTTACGCTGAAATCTTTAAAGAATTTGTCCCGATCGACCTACAGCGCCGCGCGTCTTATTAGACGCGCAAAGGTCGCTGTAGCACTTTGAATTGCTGCATGTTTTTATCCTTGCAGGATACGTCAAGCCGCCGCCGATAACGCACTAGTGATCGCGCTTGCCGCTGCCAAAGGTGTAGCCGGTTTCGACGCTGGCCTTGCCGAACTTGTCGCGCAGCTTGTTGATGGCGTCCTCGGCGGCGGCACGACGGGTTGCGGCTGGATCGACCAGATCGGGGGGATCTGCGAGATCGGGGCTGGAAAGATCGCTGACTCCGATGCCGATCAGCCGGTACTTCGTGCCGTCAACTTCCTTCTCCAGAAGCTGCAGCCCGGTGCGGAAGATACGGTCTGCGAGCCGCGTCGGACTGTCGAGGCGGCGGTTGCGAGTCCTGGTCTTGAAGTCGGCAGTCTTCAGCTTCAAAACGACGGTCTGGCCGGCGAGTTCGGATTTACGCAGGCGGTGGGCGACCTGTTCGCTCAGCCGACGCAGATGCGTGACGAGATCGTCGTAGCGGGCGAGATCGTCGTTGAATGTCGTCTCTGACGATACGCTTTTCGCCTCGCCGTCGATCTCGACCGTTCTTTCGTCGAGGCCGCGCGACAGGCGGTAGAGCCTCTGGCCCATGGTGCCGTAGCGGCGCATGAGGTCGGCTTCCTCCATCGTCTGAAGCTGACCGATCGTGCGAATGCCATCGCGCTCCAGCGTGGCGGCGAACGCCTTGCCGACGCCCCAGATCAAGGTCACCGGCCTTTCTCTCAGGAATTCGAGCGCCTCGGCCTGGCCGATTACCGAGAAGCCGCGAGGCTTCTGCAGATCGGAGGCAACCTTGGCGAGGAACTTGCAGTAGGAAAGGCCGACGGAGACGGTAATGCCGATCTCCTGTTCGACACGGCGGGCAAAGCGGGCGAGGGTGCGCGCGGGGGGATCGTGGTGCAGCCGTTGGGTGCCGCTGAGCTCCAGGAAGGCCTCATCGATGGAGAGCGGCTGCACCAGCGGTGTCAGCTCCTGCATCAACGTGCGGACCTCGCGGCCGACGCGAACGTATTTTTCCATGTCGGGCTTGATCACGACCGCCTGCGGGCAGGCCTCAAGCGCCTTAAACATCGGCATTGCCGAGCGCACGCCGTGAATGCGGGCGATGTAACAAGCCGTCGAGACGACGCCGCGCTTGCCGCCGCCGATAATCACTGGCTTGTCGGCAAGCTCCGGATTGTCCCGCTTCTCGACGGAGGCGTAAAACGCATCACAGTCGATATGGGCTAGAGTCAGGTCGTAGAGCTCGGCATGACGCAACAGACGGGGGCTGCCGCAGGCAAGGCAGCGTCGCGCCGTCGCGGTCTGTTCCCTGAGGCAGTCACGGCAGAAGCCTGGAGTTTGAGAACCACTGTCGAGCATATCTGGAACAAATGTTGAACATTGGGACTTTACGCTCTACGCTAACGAGTCTCAAGGGAGGCCGCGTTGGAAATTGCCTTGCATGTCAGGTTGCCGACGCCAAGCCGCTGGTCGGATTTTGCGCGTCGTCTTGCAGGTCTCGATCTGCTGGTCCGGGTGCCGCTATCGCTGGAAATGCGCGCGAATGGCATTCGCAGCGTCGACCCAGTCGCTAGCAATGTGAACGCAGTCCGCCGGTTGAGGCGCGAGCGCCCGAAACTCGGCGTTCGCCATCAGATTGATCAGCAGGCAGGATGGCGCGTGCTCCTGCACCGATTGCAGGTTGCGCGCGATATCGTCGATGAAAACAACGGGAAGCGCCCGTCCGGCATGCAGGCGCTGAACGATCGGCCCTTTGGGTTCCTCAGATGCGAGCAGTGGATAGGGAAGATCGAGCCGGTCGAGCAGAGCACGACGCGCGGCCGCATGGCGCGGTGGCATGGCCGTCAGGAAGACGATGTCAGCCTGCTTGGACAATTCACGGAGAGTCTCGACAACGCCGGCAGTCGGCGTCTGCCAGCGATCCTGCGTGGCGTAGAAGGCATCGAGCATGTCCTTGACGTCAGCCTCGCTCGCTGCCCGCTCCGTTGCGCGATGGATGATGTTGCCGGTCAGCCGGAAGGAGCGCGGCAAGAGGACGTGGTCGCGGCTTTCGAGAAAGGACCGGAATGGATCCAGGAATTCGAGCACGACTTCATCGATGTCGCTGATAACAAGCGGGCGGTTGCTAAGGCGGATTTCATCTTCGAAGACGGTGTTGCTCAAGCTCAGCTGTCCTGCAGATCGGCGGCGCCGGAAAGCTTCTCATGCGCACGCACGACATCCTGCGGGGCTGTCCCTGTTGCATCGCAGAAAGCGATCAACGTTGGTTCGTGGTCCATAAGAAAGGCGATGAGCCCACCCATGCAGCCCGGCTCGCCGATCGCGTTGCGCAGGGAGGACGGGTCCGTGCCGGTCAGCGCCAGAAATCGGGACAGCAGGTCCGGCTCGCCGGCAAGCCAGGAGAGAATGTCGATGGCGATTTCGTCGGCGCTCTTCAATGTCTTGGCCTCCTACTGTTTTTACGCCCGGAATTACCTATTTTTCAACCAAATAGGTTTATCGGTGAACTTGAGGAAATGGGTCGAGTCGTTGGTTCTGCAACTTAGATGTCTTGAGAAGACTTGCAAGAAGACGACGGACAGCAAGGGATCGACATGCCCAAACAGGTAATGATTGTTGAGGATAACGAGCTGAACATGAAGCTCTTCCGAGACCTGATTGAGGCTTCCGGCTACGCGACGATCCAGACGCGCAACGGTATGGAGGCGCTCGAGCTGGCGCGGAAGTATCGCCCCGATCTGATTTTGATGGACATTCAGCTGCCGGAGGTCTCCGGGCTCGAAGTCACGAAGTGGTTGAAGGAAGACGATGAGTTGCACGTCATCCCGGTGATCGCCGTGACTGCCTTCGCCATGAAGGGCGACGAGGAACGTATCCGTCAGGGCGGATGCGAAGCCTATGTTTCAAAACCGATTTCTGTGCCAAAGTTTATTGAGACGATCAAGACCTACCTTGGCGATGCCTAACTGGCGGGAAAATTGATATGACTGCGCGCATTCTTGTTGTCGATGACGTGCCTGCCAACGTTAAGCTTCTCGAAGCGCGTCTGCTCGCTGAGTATTTCGATGTGCTGACGGCGGGTGATGGCCATACGGCGCTGACGCTCTGCGAGACGACACCGGTCGACCTGGTGCTTCTCGACATCATGATGCCCGGCATCGACGGCTTCGAGGTCTGCGAACGTCTGAAGGCCAATGCACGCACAGCACATATTCCCGTCGTCATGGTGACGGCACTCGACCAGCCGTCCGATCGGGTTCGCGGGTTAAAGGCCGGCGCCGACGATTTCTTGACGAAGCCGGTCAACGATCTTCAGTTGATGTCGCGGGTGAAGAGCCTCGTCCGCCTGAAGAACGTCAGCGACGAATTGCGGCTGCGGGCCCAGACGGCGCAGACTATCGGCCTGCAGGAACTGGCCCGTCAGGACCGTCCGGACGAGCCGGGCAATATCCTCCTGGTCGATGGCCGCGGCTCCTCTCAGGAGCGGCTGCAGCGCACGCTCAAGCCGATTGCCGATGTCTCTGTTATCTCCGACCCGCAGGCGGCGCTGTTCGAGGCGGCCGAGAACAATTTCGACCTCGTCATCGTCAACGCCAACTTCGACGATTACGATCCCTTGCGATTGTGCTCGCAGTTGCGATCGCTGGAGCGCACACGTTTCATTCCGATCCTGCTGATCACGGAGCAGGGCAATGACGAGATGATCGTGCGTGCGCTCGATCTCGGTATTACCGACTACATCATCCGGCCGGTTGATCCCAATGAGCTTGTTGCCCGCTCGTTGACCCAGATCAGGCGCAAGCATTGCAACGACATGCTGAGAAAGAGCGTGCAGCAGACGATCGAGCTGGCGGTCACCGATGGCCTGACAGGGCTGCACAACCGCCGCTATCTCGACAATCATCTGAAGCTGCTGCTCGATCGTGCGGGAGCACGCGGTCGCCCGTTGTCGATCTGCATGACCGACATCGATCGGTTCAAGCAGGTCAACGACACCTATGGTCACGATGTTGGTGATGAGGTGTTGCGCGAATTTGCCAACCGCATCCGCTCCACCGTCCGCGGCGCCGATCTGGCCTGCCGCTTTGGCGGCGAAGAGTTCGTCGTGGTCATGCCCGACACACCGCCGGAGATGGCGGCCGCCGTTGCCGAGCGGTTGCGGCATATCATCGAGAGTCAGCCATTCTCGATACCGCATGCGGACGGCGCGCTGGTCATCACCGCGTCCATGGGCATTGCCGGCCTGAAACTGGAAGGCGACACGACAGAAGCTTTGCTGAAGCGCGCAGATATGGCGCTCTACCAGGCGAAGAACGAGGGTCGCAACAGAGTGGTGGCGGCTGCAGCCTGACGGAAAGAACCGAGCCTGTCACCACCTGCTGGTGGCTTGATGAAATTCCGGATCCCTCTTGCGATATGCCTTTAAAGTTGTATTCTCCGCCGCAACGATGCTACCGAGGGGTTTGGTAGCGGCGGCGCGCAAGCATTTACATGTGCCGATGTGATACGGAATTAACCATGCGCCGAGCGACACCGCTTCGCGCATTAAGAATTCATTGATTTTTTTCTATTTTCAGGTGATGCTGATAAATGCGGGGGCATAGCTTCCATCAGCTTCGGTTACCCCATGATGCTCAGGTCCGCCGCATCTCCTGGGTCGTGGGGTCGGTCGGTTGGCTTTTGACACCTGCGGAATCCTCGTGCCGCGGTCAGTAGCCAGCCGACCCCCATTCAAAGCGCTGTTCCGGAAGGGACAGCGCTTTTTGATTCTTGCCTGTGCGCACACGCAGGCGGGACGGCCTCCGAACAGTCGGCGGCCGCTTCTTGGCGCACCAACGGAAAGGGGCGCCAAACCTTGCGGTTGGCGCCCCTTGATCCCACGAAACGTCAGATCTTACTTGATCTTGGTTTCCTTGAACTCGACGTGCTTTCTGGCGACCGGATCATACTTGGTCTTGGTCATCTTGTCCGTCATCGTACGGCTGTTCTTGGTCGTGACGTAGAAGAAACCCGTGTCGGCTGTCGACAGCAACTTGATCTTGATGGTGGTGGCTTTTGCCATGGTCGTCCTGCCTTTATGAAATTGAAAGCCGTGGACAACCGGTTGCGGGCCACGGGCAAGGTTGGCGCGAAACTACAAATCGCGGCCGAAAAGTCAAGACCGTTTTGGATTCAAAACGATCCTTACAACCGAAAGCGCGACGTAAAGGCCGAAAAACCCGGCAATCGCCCAGGCAAAACCGTTGTTGCCAGCCACATCCATCGATGCGCCGATCACCTGCGGCCCGGCCACCGTGCCGACCGCATAGGAGAAAACGAACGCCGCATTGGCCGCGGCAAGGTCGGAGCCCTGCAGGCGCGAGCCGAGATGGCTGAGGCCGACCGTGTAGAGACCAGAGACGCAGCCCCCCCAGAACAACAGAATGATCGCCATCAGGAACCAGCTTTCCACCAGCATCGGCAGACAGAGGGCGCCAATGAGGCCGATAACGGTCATGGCCGTCAGCAATGTGCGCTTATCCTTGATCTGGTCTGACAGCATGCCGAGCGGAATCTGGAAGATGAAATTGCCGATGCCCATCACGGTCAGCAGCAGCGCCGCCTGTGATTCGGTGAACCCCGATCGTGTCCCGTAGACCGTAAAGAGCGACAACCCGCCCGATTCGACCGCGCCGAAGATGAAGACGGCGGCGGTCGCGGTCGGCACCAGGAAGATGTAGCGCATGAAATGGCGGTCGGGCTTTTCGTCGATGACAGGGCTCTCGTCCCGCGCGAGGAAGATTGGCACGGCCGCGAGCAGAATGACACCGGCGCCGACCACGAAGGGCAAGACACCCTCGCTGCCGAGGATCGAGAAGAGCAGCGGCCCGCTCAGGAAGCCGAGGGATAGAACCGTGCCGTAGATGCCGAGGACGAAGCCCCGTTTCGCTGGCGGGGCGGTGGCGTTGATCCAGAATTCGGAGAGGATGAAGAGTACGGTAATGGCGCCATGGAAGACGACCCGCAGCGGAAACCAGAGCCAGAAGTTGGTAATGTAGTAAAAGCCGAAGGCGCTGATTGCGGCGAGCAGGACGGCCCAGAGCATCGTCGGCGCAACACCGTGGCGATGGGCGAATTTGGTCGTGAAGGAAGCCGCGACCATGGAGGCCACGCCGGCCATCGCCGAATTGAGACCAATCAGCGTCGACGAGATGCCGCGGTTCTCCATGATGCTCGAAAGCAGCGGTAGGCCGAGGCCGATGGCGATGCCGACGGCGCTGATGGCGGAGACCGCCGCGATCAGCGACGGCCAGTGAATTTCCTCAACCGGTGCTGGGCACCCGGGCGTCGGCTGTGACATGCGACGGTGGTCCTTAGAGAAGCGTGCGGATGAGCCGCCCACGGCGCGCGAAATAGAAGGGCACGGAGCGCTCATAGGGTAGCGTCGGGTCCGTGTTAAGGCCGCTTCTCAAATCCGAAAGGATGATTGCGGTTATCTCCGGTATCCGGAGCGAGGGGAGGTCGTTGACATCGATCCACTGCAAATCCTGGAGCTCCCGGCTTTCCAGAACCCGTGATGTATCGACTTCGGCTTCGTCCGCGAAGATCGCGAAGAAGCGTGTATCGAACCGCCTCGAGTGTCCCGGAGGAGTAATGGCCCGAGCCATATAGCGCAAGTTTGCGAGATCTGGAAGAAAGGGCAGTGGCGCTTCCGCCTTTGCATGCGGCGTGCCCAAGGGAACACCGGCTTCCTCGTAGAGTTCTCGGAGCGCCGCCAGCGCCAGTGCTCTTGCACGAGAGTCGCTTACGGGTGCCCCCCGGACGCTTTTCAGCGCCTGCAGGACGGCGGGGTTGAGATCACTGGAGAACGCGAGGCGATGGTCGGTCGGGTCTCGGCGCCCGCCGGGAAAGACATAGAGATCGGGCATGAAGACATGCGCACTGCTGCGCCGGCCCATCAGCACGCGTACGCCGTCGCCGGAGCGGTCGAGCAGCATGATCGACGCTGCGTCACGCGGCCTTGCGCGCCGCTCAGGCGTGTCGGGGGCCAAGGTGACGCTTTCGCGTCCTGACGTCATGCGGAGGGATCTCGCACAGGCAGGACGTCCTCGGGCGTGTCCTCCTGTCCACCGAAGCCGTGCATCCTCAGCGCCCATTGCAGGCCGATGACAGCGCCCTTGATCGGCTGCAGCAGCGCAAGCGAACTGATCAGCGTAATCGGCGTCCAGATGGCAAGGTGCTGCCACGTCGTCAGCGGCAGGATCAAGTCGGTCATCATGTAGCCGCCAAGCACCAGATGGCCGACGATGGTGACGACGATATAGGGTGGAAAGTCGTCGGCGCGCTGGTGGTCCATACGCTCGCCGCAGGCCGCGCAGGCATCGACGGCTTTGACATAGCTGCGGAAGAGCTTGCCGCTGCCACAGGCCGGGCACGTGCCGAAAAAGCCGCGACGCATGGATCGACCGACGGGACGTTCATCGGCTGCATGACCACCGAGGTGAAGCGTTTCCTTGTCCGTTGCCATCATCTGCATTCTCTCCTTGTCGAAGCCGCCGGCCACATGTCGTGGCCTAAAGCGCATCGCGATCTTTCAGATCCGCTTGCTGCGCTTTAAGCTCTTGTTTTTGCGCATGCCGTCATCGCAAAAGCGATGAACACTTTTGCGCGACATGCTCTAGCGCTTTCCGCGCGGCGGTCGTGTACCCGGCGTCTTGCGCGGGCTCGAGCGATCACGACGCCCCGATTTGTGGAAGGAGCGCGTGGCGGTCGGCATTTTCCGTCCTTCGCTGATCATCTCGAAGCGAAGCGCGCCGGCAAGCGGTACGGCTTCGACCAATTTGACCTGCACCTGATCGCCGAGACGAAAGCCGAGACCGGTCTTTTCGCCGGAAAGGGCCTGATGCGCTTCATCATAGATGAAGTAGTCTCGTCCGAGCGTAGATATAGGTACGAACCCGTTGGCGCCATAGGCCGGCAGGGTGACAAAAAGTCCCGCCTTGGTGACGCCGGCAACACGGCCTTCGAATTCCTCGCCGATGCGGCCGTTCAGATGATGGGCGATCAGCCGGTCGACAGTATCGCGCTCGGCGGCCATGGCCCGGCGCTCGAAGGTCGAGATCTCAGCGGCGATATCGTCGAGCACCGCCTCTTCCTGCGGCGTGAGACCGCCTTCGCCAAGACCGAGCGAGGCGACCAGCGCTCGGTGCACGATCAGATCGGCGTAGCGCCGGATCGGCGAAGTGAAATGCGCATATTTCAACAGGTTGAGGCCGAAATGGCCGATGTTCTCAGGGCTGTAGATCGCCTGGCTCTGGGAGCGCAGCACCATCTCGTTGACCATGGTTTCGAACGGCTTGCCTTCGGCCTTGGACAGGATGCCGTTGAAGTGGTTCGAGCGCATGTTGCCGCCCTTGACCAGCGCGATGTCGAGCGTGGCCAGGAACTCGCGCAGGCTCTCCTGCTTGGCCAGCGACGGCTGGTCGTGCACCCGGTAGATCAGCACCTGGCGCTTCTGCTCGAGCGTCTCGGCGGCGGCGACGTTCGCCTGGATCATCATTTCTTCGATCAGCTTGTGCGCGTCGAGGCGGTCCGGCACGAAGACGCGATCGACGGTGCCGTCGGGCTTCAAGATGATCTTGCGCTCGGGCATGTTCAACTCGAGCGGCTGGCGGCGGTCACGACCGCGCGTGAGCGTGCGATAGGCCTCCCACAGCGGCTTCAGGATCGTGTCGAGGATCGGGCCGGTCTTGTCGTCGGGATTGCCGTCAATGGCGGCCTGGGCCTGCTGGTAGGAAAGCTTGGCCGCGCTCTTCATCATGATGCGATGGAAGGTGTGGCCCGCCTTGCGGCCCTCCTTGGAAAAGCGCATGCGCACGGCGAGCGCCGGCCGGTCGACGCCTTCCTTGAGCGAGCAGAGGTCGTTGGAGATCCGCTCCGGCAGCATCGGAACGACTCGGTCCGGGAAATAGACCGAGTTGCCGCGCTTCAACGCTTCGAGGTCAAGTGCCGATTTCGGCCGGACGTACCAGGAGACGTCGGCAATCGCGACGGTGACGATGACGCCGCCCGGATTGTCCTCCGACGGGTCCGGCTCCGCGTGAACAGCATCGTCGTGGTCCTTCGCATCGGCCGGGTCGATGGTGATCAGCGGCAGCGAGCGCCAGTCTTCCCGATGCGCCATGGTGGCCGGGCCGGCGTCTTCCGCTTCGTTCAGAGCGCGTTCCGGAAAGACGTGCGGGATGCCGTGGGCATAGATGGCGATCATCGAGATCGCCTTTTCCGAAGCGACCGAACCGACGACGTTTTGAACCTGAGCGCGCGGCAGGCCGTAGCGGCCAAGGCGCGTCAGTTGGACTTCGATGAGATCGCCGTCCTTGGCGTCGCCGACGAAGTCCGGATCAACAAGGATTTCCTCGCCGCGCTTTTCGATCGGCATCAGGCGCCCGCCGCCACCCGGCGTGGCGCGGAAGACGCCGAGGACGGCGTCCCGGCGCTTATCGAGCACCTTGATGATGCGTGCGGTATAGGCTGGGCCGCCACGGTCCTTGGCCGGGAAGATCTTTGCAAGCACGCGGTCGCCGAGGCCGCCGACCGGCGTCTTGCCCTTGTCCTTGCCGACAGTCGACTGCTTGATCAGCACTGCCGGTGCGACGCCATCGTCATCCAGCCATTCGGCCGGGCGGCCGATCAGTTCGCCGTCAACGTCGCGCATGGTGATATCGAGCACGGTAACCGGGGGAAGGGCGCCCGGACGCACGAGCGACTTGCGCTTCTTCTCGACCAGCCCGTCTGCTTCCAACGAACGCAGCAGCGCCTTGAGTTCGACGCGCGTGTCGCCCTTGAGACCGAATGCTTTGGCAATTTCTCGCTTGGAGGCGCGTTCCGGATTCTCGGCGATGAAGCGCATCAGCACATCGCGCGGGGGAACCGCACCGTGGATGATCGAGGTTTTCTCCGACGCCGGCGCGGCCTTTGCCGCGCGGCCCTCTTTCCTGCCGGAGCCTTTTCCGGATCTTTCGGTCGGGTCGCGCGGTATTCTGGTCAAGGTCAGTCTTTCTTGGCCTTCGCGGCCGTCTTTGGTTTTGCCTTGGCAGGCGCCTTGGCCTTGGTCGTCTTCTTGGTGGCGCCGTCTGTCGCAGCCTTGGAAGACTTCGTCGTCTTTGCCTTCGTCGCCTTGCCCTTGCCGGTGCCGCTCTTGGCTGCACGCTCGGCAATGAGGGCGAGCGCCTCTTCGACCGTTACCGATTGCGGATCCTTGCCTTGCGGCAAGGTCGCGTTGATCTTGCCCCAGTTGACATAGGGCCCGTAGCGGCCGTCGCGGACGGTGATTGCGCCGCCTTCCGTATGGTCGCCCAGTTCCTTCAGCGCGACCGCGGCGCCACGGCCACGACCGGCACCGGCCTTGGATTGCTTGTCGGCAATCACGGAAACGGCGCGGTTCAGACCGATCGAGAAGACGTCTTCGATCGATTCGAGGTTCGCATAGGTGCCGTCATGCAGCACGAAGGGTCCGTAGCGGCCAAGACCCGACGAGATCATCTTGCCGGTTTCGGGGTGCGCGCCGATATCGCGCGGCAGCGAGAGCAGGGCGACGGCCTTCTCATGGTCGATGGAGGATGGCGTCCAGCCCTTGGGCAGGCTCGAACGCTTGGCTTCCTTGCCGTCGCCGCGCTGGACATAGGGACCGAAACGGCCGCTGCGCAGCGTGATTTCCTCGCCGGTGTGCGGATCCTTGCCGAGCGCCTGCGGCTCGTTCGAGACCGAAGCCTCGGCATCGCTGTTGCCGTCGGACGAAAGCTGGCGGGTGAAGTTGCACTCGGGGTAGTTCGAGCAGCCGACGAAGGCGCCGTACTTGCCGAGTTTCAGCGACAGCTTGCCGGTGCCGCAAACCTGGCAGATGCGCGGATCGCTGCCGTCTTCGCGCTTGGGGAACACCAGCGGTGCCAGTTCCTCGTTCAGCGCGTCGAGCACGTTGGTTACGCGCAGTTCCTTGGTTTCCTCGATCTGCGCGAAGAAATCCTTCCAGAAGTCGCGAAGAACGTCCTTCCAGTTGACCTCGCCAGCCGAGACCTGGTCGAGCTTTTCTTCGAGCGACGCCGTGAAGTCGTACCCGACGTAGCGCGTGAAGAAGCTTTCGAGAAACGCCGTGACGAGCCGTCCCTTGGCCTGGGGCACGAGCTTGCGCTTGTCGTTGGTGATGTAGTCGCGGTCGAGCAGCGTCGTTACCGTCGCGGCATAGGTCGATGGACGGCCGATGCCGAGCTCTTCCATCTTCTTGATCAGCGTTGCTTCCGAGTAGCGCGGCGGCGGCTCGGTGAAATGCTGCGAAGCATTGATCTTCTGCTTTGCCAGGCTTTCGCGCGCGTTGATCTCCGGCAGGCGACCATCTTCGTCGCCGTCATCGGTCTGCTCGCCGTCTTCCTTGGCGTCCGTATAGGCGGCGATGAAGCCGTCGAAACGAATGACCGAACCGGTGGCGCGCAGGCCAGCCTTGTTGCCACCGTTATCGGCGGTAATCTCGGCGGTCGTACGTTCGATCTCGGCAGACGCCATCTGGCTGGCGATGCCGCGCTTCCAGACAAGATCGTAAAGCTTCAGCATATCGCCGTCGAGGAAGCGGCGGACCTGGTCGGGCGTCCGGTTGAAGTCGGTCGGGCGAATGGCCTCGTGCGCTTCCTGGGCGTTTTTCGCCTTGGTAGAGTAGAGGCGTGGCTTTTCCGGCAGGTAGCGGTTGCCGAACTGGCTGCCGATCGCCTCACGTGCGGCCTCGATCGATTCGGGCGCCATCTGCACACCGTCGGTACGCATGTAGGTGATCAGACCGACGGTTTCGCCGCCGATATCAACACCTTCATAGAGCTTCTGCGCAACCTGCATGGTGCGGGAGGCGGAGAAGCCGAGCTTCGATGACGCAGCCTGCTGTAGCGTCGAAGTGGTGAATGGCGGCGAGGGGTTCCGCTTGACCGGCTTTGCCTCGATGCTGTCGACGACATAGGTTGCGCCATCGAGCAGGGTCTTTAGCCGGTTGGCTTCCTCGCCGTTGCCGACCGCACGTGGAGCCAGTCGCTTTCCGTCCGCCGAAACGAGCCGTGCCTCGAACTCGTCACCGCGCGGCGTCTTCAAGAGCGCCGACAGGTTCCAGTATTCTTCGGAGATGAACCGTTCGATTTCCGCTTCGCGATCGCAGACCAGCCGCAGCGTGACGGACTGAACGCGGCCGGCAGAGCGGGCGCCGGGGAGCTTACGCCAAAGTACCGGCGACAGGTTGAAGCCGACGAGATAGTCGAGTGCACGGCGCGCCAGATACGCATCAACAAGCGGAATATCGAGGTCACGCGGATGGGCGATCGCGTCAAGCACGGCCTTCTTGGTGATGGCGTTGAAGGCCACACGCTTGACCGGCTTGTCACCCAACACCTTTTTCTTCCTGAGAAGATCGAGCACATGCCAGGAGATCGCTTCGCCTTCGCGATCCGGGTCGGTCGCGAGGATGAGGCCGTCCGCTGCCTTCACGGCATCGGCAATATCCTTCATGCGTTTGGCCGACGCGGCGTCGACCTCCCAGGACATCTCAAAATCTTCGTCAGGACGAACCGAGCCGTCCTTGGCAGGCAGATCCCGCACATGGCCGAACGAGGCAAGAACCTTGTAGCCTGGGCCGAGGTACTTGTTGATCGTCTTTGCCTTCGAAGGCGATTCCACCACTACAACATTCATCGTCATTTTTCTGAGACAACCGGGTTTGGTCCTGCGTCAGCGCGGTTTGCACTGAGCATCGCCGAATATCGATGCCCCGAAATGGACAGGGATTCGAGCGGGGTCAAGGGGTTTCATTCAAAATAGCGACAGGGCTGCGTTATGCAGCCATTGCGAGAATAGATAATTATATCTCTTTCCGATTGAGTCGCTCGTGTTTTCTTCGTATCTGCGAATGTGCTTTTGTGTTGCCGGTTGCCGACTGGATCGTGCGCAAACAAGAAGTTTTATTGCTCCGCATTGAGCGACACCAGTCCGCCAGCATGGCGGCTGAGGCGTCCGGCAAGGTCAAGCTCGAGCAGCACGAGGTAGACTTCCGCTGCAGGCTGTCCAGTGTGGCGGATGACATCGTCGATTTCGGCCGGTGTCGGGCCGAGCGCGTCGATGATCGTTGCCCGGTCGCCGTCAGCGAGCGGCACCGGCTGTCTCGACGGGGCTGCATGGCCGGGCTCTTCGGCCCCTGCCGCCAAGGGCAGCCTGTATTGGCTGAGAGGCGCAAGGGCGTCGAGAACATCGTCCGACGTCGTCGTGACGATCGCGCCCTGTTTGAGCAGATCATTGGTTCCGTGGCAGCGTGGGTCGAGCGGCGAGCCGGGAACGGCAAATACCAGTCGGCCGAAATCGGCGGCGTAGCGGGCCGTGATCAGTGAGCCCGAGCGGTTGGCTGCCTCGACGATCGCCACGCCGAGACTGATGCCGGCGATCAGACGGTTGCGCCTCGGGAAATCGCGAGCCCGCGGCTCCCAGCCGAACGGCATTTCGCTCACGGCCAGGCCCTGGCCTGACATGATATCGTTGAGCAGCCCGACATTTTCCGGTGGATAGGGTCGGTCGATACCGCCCGCAAGCACCGCGATCGTTCCGCTTTCCAGGCTTGCTCGATGGGCGGCGGTGTCGATGCCGCGCGCCAGCCCTGACGTGATCACATAACCGGCACGACCGGCATCGCGCGCGATCATCGCTGCGAACTTGGCACCGCTGACCGAGGCGTTGCGCGAGCCGACGATGCCGAGAGACGATCGTGCCGCGGCGTCGAGGTTGCCTTTGACCGCCAGAAGCGGTGGAGCGCCATCGATCTGGCGAAGGGCGAAAGGATAATTTGGTTCGCCGATACCGACGAAGGTCGCGCCGAAGCGGTGCGCTATTTCGAGCTCCCGTTCCGCTTCGGCGATAGTGGCGACGCGGAACGTCCGCGCCCCGGCGCCGCGCCGCGATAGTTCGGGCAAGGCGTCAAGTGCGGCGTCAGCCGTGCCGAAGTGATTGATGAGATCGCGGAACGTTACGGGGCCGACATTATCGCTGCGGATCAGCCGCAGCCAGGAAATCTTCTGTCGTTCGGTCAGTGCAACTCCGGTTCGCTTTGCACTGACGTTCAACATTATCCCTTGTCTCCGATCCTGCTTTCGGTGCCCGCGATGAGCCGCTGGATATTGGCGCGATGTTTCACCCATGTAATCAGGGTCATGACCGCAAACAGCAGGGCGACTTTCTCGTGTCCTGTCAGGTAGAGTACAACCGGAATGACTGCAGTTGCAACCAGCGCCGATAGCGAAGAGTAACGGCTAATTTTCGCCATCGCCAGCCAGATCGCCGCAAAGACGAGAACCATCCAGGGCACGAGGCCCAGCAGCACGCCGATATAGGTAGCGACGCCCTTGCCGCCCTTGAAGCCGAGCCAGACCGGGTAGAGATGGCCGAGGAAGGCGGCAAGACCTGCGGCGATACCGGCTTCGACACCCCAAAGCGATGCGATAGCGGCTGCCGCCGTGCCTTTCAGGGCGTCAAGCAGCAGGGTTGCCGCGGCAAGCTTCTTGTTGCCGGTTCGCAGGACATTGGTGGCGCCGATATTGCCCGAGCCGATCTTGCGAACGTCACCGAGGCCGGCCATGCGGGTCAGGATCAGCCCGAAGGGGATCGAGCCGAGCAGATAGCCGAAGGCAAGGCTCAAGGCTGTCGAAGGCAGTCCAAGCTGCCAGGAAAAAAGATCCACCGATTCCTCCCGCGCGACTGCTGTCGCTTATGCCGAATGCACAAGCTTGCCGGCAACATAGGTTTGCACAACCCGTCCGGTAAAGCGCGCATTTTCGAATGGCGTGTTCTTCGATCGTGAAACGATCGCTTCCTTGTAGAGGACCCAAGGCTCTTCGAGATCGATGACGGTGATGTCGGCCTTGGCACCCGGCTTCAGCGAGCCGGCATCAAGCCCGAAGATCGCCGCCGGACGCGTCGACATCGCGTCGATGAGGCGCATCAGCGGAACCTGGCCGCTGTTATGCAGGCGAAGCGCTGCGGCTAGCATCGTCTCGAGCCCGATCGCGCCATTTTCCGCGTCGGAGAAGGGCAGGCGCTTGGTGTCGACATCCTGCGGATCATGCGAGGAAACGATGATGTCGATGGTGCCGTTGGCAAGAGCTTCCGCCATCGCGACGCGGTCGTCCTCGCGGCGCAGCGGCGGCGAGAGCTTGAAGAAGGTCCGGTATTCACCGATGTCGTTCTCGTTGAGCGTCAGATGGTTGATAGAGATGCCGCAGGTGACGTTGGCGCCGCGGTTGCGGGCGGTCAGAACGGCTTCGGCGGATTCGGGAACCGAGATGTTGGCGGCGTGGTAGGCGGCCTTGGTGAGGCCGGCGATACGCAGGTCGCGCTCGAGCGGGATGATTTCCGCCTCGCGCGGCACACCGGCAAGACCGAGCCAGCTGGCAAGCAGGCCCTCGTTCATCACGCCGTTGGCGCCGAGATACTTGTCGCGCGTTTCGAGCGCGATCACCGCGCCGAACTCGCGGGCATAGGTCATGGCGCGGCGCAGCATCAGCGTATCGTGAATCGCCTTGCGTCCGTTGGTGAAGCAGACCGCACCTGCCTCCCGCAGCAGACCGAACTCGGTCATCTCTTCGCCGGCGAGACCCTTGGTCATCGCGGCCGCCGGATAGACATTGACGAGCGCCTTGTCGCGGGCCGTCTTCTGCATGAATTCGACAAGCGCGATGTCGTCGATGACAGGATCCGTGTCCGGCATCGAAATGAAGGAGGTCACACCGCCGACGGCTGCTGCGCGCGAGGCCGATTCGATCGTTTCGCGGTGCTCGGCGCCCGGCTCGCCGACGAAGACGCGCGCGTCGACGAGGCCCGGAACGGCCGTTAGTCCGTCGCAATCCTTGACGAAGGCGCCAACAGGCGTTCCCTGATTGAGGGCATCCTTGCCTGCGGCCAGGATACGGCCATCATCACCGACGATGATCGTGCCGGTTTCGTCGAGGTTGCGGGACGGATCGACGATGCGAAGGTTCCTAAGAACGAGCGGTCTGGTCATACGCGCGGCCCCTGGTTCTGCGAAAGAAGAAGCGTTTCCATCACCGCCATGCGCACGGCGACACCCATTTCAACCTGCTGCTCGATTACGCTCTGCGGCCCATCGGCGATTTCGGACGCGATCTCGACGCCGCGGTTCATTGGGCCCGGGTGCATGACGAGCGCGTCGTCCTTGGCTGCCTTGAGCTTTTCGGCATCGAGGCCGTAGTAGTGGAAATATTCGCGCACCGAAGGCACGAAGGAGCCGGCCATGCGCTCGCGCTGCAGGCGCAGCATCATCACCACATCTGCATCCTTCAGTCCCTCGGCCATCGAGTGGTAGACCTCAACGCCCATGTCGGCGATCCCAGAGGGAAGCAGCGTTGCCGGTGCGACGACCCGCACCCTCGCGCCCATCTGGTTGAGCAGAAGGATGTTGGAGCGGGCGACACGCGAATGCAGCACGTCGCCGCAGATCGCCACGATGATGCGCGAGAGCTTGCCCTTGATGCGGCGGATCGTCAGTGCATCGAGCAGGGCCTGGGTCGGATGTTCGTGCTGGCCATCGCCGGCATTGACCACGGAGCAGGAAACCTTGTGGGCCAGAAGTGCGGCCGCACCCGCGGACGAATGGCGCACGACCAGCACGTCGGGGTGCATGGCGTTGAGCGTCATCGCCGTATCGATCAGCGTTTCGCCCTTTTTCACCGACGAGTTGCCGACCGACATGTTCATCACGTCGGCGCCGAGCCGTTTGCCCGCTAGCTCGAAGGAGGATTGCGTCCTGGTGGACGCTTCAAAGAAGAGATTGATCTGCGTCATCCCTCGAAGGGTGGACGTCTTCTTCTCTCTCTGACGGGAGATCTTGACGGCTTCATCGGCACGATCGAGCAGGTAGGTGATATCCTGCTCCGTAAGACCTTTGATGCCGAGCAGGTGGCGATGCGGGAAAGTGGTCATGGGCCGCCCTTGCGCTCTGGAATGTGGCTCGCTCTATAAGACGTGACCCCCGGCACGGCAAGCGTTGCGCGGGCCCTTCCGCAGAAAACTTGGGTGCGGCATCCTATCTTTCCCTGGCCCCGTTTCGTGGTCGGCAAAGTTGCGCTAGAACCGGCCCATGAATCAGATGAACCGGACCGAACAGAAACTCGCCGAGCTGAACCAGCCCAAGCCCTGGTCCGGCATCAATGCCTATCGTTCCGATCCGCTGGTCGTGGACATCACGTCGGGCATGCCGAAGGCCCTGCGCGACGAGTTCGGTACGCTCGGGCGCTACGTGACCTCGCCGGAGGCGCAGGAACTCGCGCGCATGGCGAACGAAGGCGTACCGAAGCTGAAGACGCATGGCCCACGCGGCGAGCGCCTCGATGTCGTCGAGTTCCATCCGGCCTGGCATGCGCTGATGCGACGCTCCATGACCTCGGGCCTGCACGCATCCGCCTGGGAGAACCTGCCTGACGAGCGCAATCAGTCGCACAAGACGCGGGCGATCCGTTTCTACCTGACGGCCCAGCTGGAATGCGGCCATCTTTGCCCGCTGACGATGACAAGTGCATCGCTTGCCGCGATCACCGCCTCGCCCGCCGTGCAGAAGGAATGGGCGCCGAAGATCCTGTCGCGCAAATACGATTCGTCCAACAAGCCGTGGATGCAGAAGTCTGCCGTTACCGTCGGCATGGGCATGACGGAAAAGCAGGGCGGCACCGATGTGCGCGCCAACACTTCGACCGCAGAGCGTGTCGGCGAGGGTATCTACCGCCTGAACGGCCACAAGTGGTTCATGTCGGCGCCGATGAGCGACGCCTTCGTCATGCTGGCGCAGACCCGCGACGGGCTCGGCTGCTTCCTTGTACCGAGGCTGCTTGAAGACGGGAGCGCCAACGGCCTGCGCTTCCAACGCCTGAAGGACAAGCTCGGCAACCGCTCCAACGCATCCTCCGAAGTCGAGTTTTCCGACACATTCGGTTTCGTGCTCGGCGCGCCCGATGCCGGTATCCGCACTATTCTCGACATGGTGACGCTGACGCGTCTCGATTGCGCGCTGGCGTCCGCCGGCATCATGCGGGCATCGCTCGCCGAGGCCGTCCACCACACGCGTGGCCGCAAGGTTTTCGGCAAGCCGCTCGTCGGCCAGCCGATGATGACCCGGGTCCTCGCCGATATGGCGCTCGACGTCGCCGCCGCCAGTGCCCTGTCGTTCCGCCTCGCCGATGCCTTCGACAAGGCGCACGGCAGTGCCGAAGAGGCGGCCTATGCGCGCATCATGACGCCGGTCGCAAAATACTGGTGCTGCAAGATCGCCCCGGCGCTGATCTATGAAGCGATGGAATGCCTCGGTGGCAACGGCTACGTCGAAGAGCGGGCGCTGGCGCGGCATTATCGCGAGGCGCCGGTCAACGCGATCTGGGAAGGCTCGGGCAACGTCATGGCGCTGGATGTGCTTCGCGTTCTGCTTAAGCGCAAGGATCTCTTCGAACAGCTGTTTGCCGTGCTGAGCCGCGATCTCGGGCCTGCCGGTCGCAAGACGATCGACGTGCTGCGTGCGGCGATGTCGCTCTGCGAGCGCGACGAAGGGGCCGCCCGCATGCTGGTCGAGCAACTGGCTCTGGCAGCGGCGGCTGCCGAACTCTATCGGCTCGGGGCCGGCCGCATCGCCGACGCCTTCCTCGAATCGCGCCTTGCCGCCGGCTGGCGGTCCACCTACGGCATGCTCGATTCGCGCTTCGATTCGGCCTACATCCTCGACCTGCTCTATCCGGCCGCCACATAGGCGGTCACCGACAGCACCAGCGGGATCGTGAAGAAGGAGACGACGGTCTGAACCGTCGCCACCGCCGCGTAGAGCTCTGCGTCGCCGCCCATCTGTTTGGCGAGCAGATAGCCGTTCATCGCGGTCGGAACGGCAGCGCCGAGCGCAATGACGCACAACGCATCGCCGCGGATGCCGAGCAGGAAGCTGGCACCCACCATGAACACCGGCATCATGATCAGCTTCAGGAAGACTGCCAACATCGCCGATCCACTCGGCTTCAGTGCGTCCGACACCCGCAATCCGGCACCGACCATAACGAGCCCGAGGCTGAGCGAGGCGCTTGCCAGCATGTCGATGGTCGTCATCACCGGCCCGTAGACAGTTATGCCCATCCGGTTGAACACGATGCCCAGCACCGATGCGACGATTAACGGATTGGTAGCGATCTTGGCAAAGAAACGCCGGAAATCCCGGTTGCCGCCCCCGAACCAAACCAGCACGCCGACGTTGTAGAGATTGATCGGGATGATCACGAGGGTCATCACCAGCGCCGTCAGCGTCAGCCCGATCGGTCCATAGAGTTTCTGTGCGATCGCCAGTGCCATGAAGCCGTTCCACCGCGTCGCCGTCTGGAAGACCGAGGTGAAGGAGGCGCCCGAAACCTCTCTGTTTCGAAACAGCGGCCAGAGGAAGAGGACAAAGATCGACATCAGGCTGACACTGCCGATCGTGGCGATCGCCGTGGCGTCCGCCTTCATGCCGGAAAAATCGGCCTGGGCCAGCGTGGAGAACAAGAGGGCGGGGAAGAGAATGTAATAGCCGAACTGTTCGAGGCCCAGCCAAAGGTTCTGATCGACCAGCGTCGTGCGTTTCAGCCATGCGCCGAGCAGCACCAGAAGGAAGATGGGAAGGATACTTTCAAAGACGATGATCATGACGGGGCCTGAGCGGGAGAGGAGCCCACCGTTACTGCATAATCCCTCGAGCCGGAATCAATTTAAGACGAAATCGCGCCGTGCGTTTCAAGCTTTGCAGCGCCTTGGCGGGTCGGGCTGGCTGCAGTCGGACAGGAGCCTGTGAAAATTAACCTTAACAAGTGGTTTACATTGCGTGACCGCCGGCGAGCGTGGACAGTGGTTGGGTAACGCAAAGAGATCCGGAAGGGAGCGGTTCGGTGAGAACTGGTCTTTTGATCATCATGATGATGTTTTTCGCCGGACTGGCGCTCGATATCGTGGTTCCCGCAATGGTTCTGCTTGCCTTGGTACTGGCAGACCGCGCGATCTATCCATTGTTCTATCGACGCATATCGGAAAGGGGGGCCGCATGAAGTGGTTTCTGATCCTGTGGGCATGCCCCGTCATGTTTTTGGCCGCCTGGTACGGCCTTTCCTACTACGACATGAGCTTCGGATTCTTCATGCTGACGCGCCAGACCCATGACCTGGTCTTCCAGGTCTACGGCAACGTGCTCGGCATTCCGCCGGAAAGCATTCCGCCGCTCGTCGCCCGCGCCATCATTGTCGACAGCTTCATCGTTTTCGGCATCATCGCCTTCCGCAAGCGTCGTGAGCTTGCAGTCTGGTATCGCCGCTGCTTTGGTGCAGTGGCCGCTCAGTCGGCCGAAGCGCCGTCCCTGGCAAGGGACGCCAGCCTGTCGAGCGCCCCTTGAAGAATGAAGGATGCGGCAGCCGAGTCGATGCGCTCGGCCCGCTTCTTGCGTGATACGTCCATTTCAATCAGCACCCGTTCGGCCGCGACGGTCGAAAGCCGCTCATCCCAGTAGACGAAGGGCAGGGGCGTCTTCTCGACCATGTTTCGCACGAAAGCGCGGGTCGCCTGACACCGGGGCCCTTCGCTGCCGTCCATGTTGACCGGCAGGCCGATGATAAGGGCCGCAACCCGTTCCTTCTCGGCCACTGCCAGAAGCGTCACCGCATCGATGCCGAATTTGACCCGCCGGATCACCTCGCGCGGCGTTGCGATCCGGCGTCCAAGGTCGGACACCGAGATGCCGATCGTCTTGGTGCCGAGATCGAGGCCGGCGATGGCCTGGTTGGGCTGAAGCTGGCTCGCGAGCTCTTCGATGGTCAGAATTGTCATTTGATTTGCCGATTCGATCTTTGCAGGTGTTCGATCCGTTCCATATAGCTGGTCCAAGGCGCAAATCATCTGGGAGAATGTCATGAAGATCAAATGGCTCGGCCATTCCGCTTTCCACATCGAAACGGCAACGTCGAAGATCCTGATCGATCCCTTCTTCACCGGCAACCCGGCCTTCCTCGACAGCGAGCGCAAGGAGGTGACGACCGGGCTCACCCATATTCTGCTGACGCACGGTCATGGCGATCATGTCGGCGACACCGTCGCAATCGCCAAGGAAACGGGAGCCGTGGTCGTTGCGAACTTCGATCTCTGCATGTGGCTTGGGCGCCAGGGCGTTTCGGCGATGGAGCCGGGCAACACCGGCGGCACCATTCATCTCGCCGGCTTTTCCGCCACTTTCGTCAATGCGCTGCATTCTTCGGCACAGATTACCGAAGACGGCGTTTCGCATTCGCTCGGCAGTGCTAACGGCCTCGTTCTGCATTTCGAGGATGAACCGACGCTCTACCATATGGGCGACACGGACATCTTTTCGGACATGGCTCTGGTAGAGGAATTGCACCAGCCGGAGATCGGCCTCGTTCCAATCGGCGACCGGTTCACCATGGGAGGCGCCGTGGCCGCACTTGCCTGCCAGCGCTATTTCAAGTTCTCGACCGCCATTCCCTGCCACTACGGATCCTTCCCGATCATCGATCAGACGCCGGAAAACTTCGTCGTCGGCATGGACAGCGCCTCGACCAAAGTGGCAACACCGGCCGTCGGTGGCGTAGTGACCGTCTGACGGCGAAGGCCGTCAGCACCGCGGCAGGCGAGCGATCGGGCGATTCCCCCGTTGCGCGCCTCGCCGCGCACCATTATAGCGGGGGAAAGTTCCAGATACCGGAGACGACCATGTCCGTAGACCTTGCCACCGTGAAGCGCGTCGCGCGCCTCGCCCGCATCGCCGTCAGTGAAGATGAAGCCACGCGAATGGTGGGCGAAATCAACGGCATCCTTGGTTTCGTCGAGCAACTCTCCGAAGTGAATGTCGATGGCGTAGAACCGATGACGTCGGTGACGCCGATGGACATGAAGAAGCGCCTTGACGTCGTGTCCGATGGCAGCAAGGCCGACGATATCGTTGCCAATGCTCCCAATACCGATCGCAACTTTTTCCTCGTCCCGAAGGTCGTCGAATAATCCGACCACCTGCCGCCCCGGCGTCCCTGATTGCGCCCGGCGTCCCTGATTGCGAAAGTCCGATTTCATCATGACCGAACTCACCAGCCTTACGATCGCCGAAGCCCGCACCAAGCTTGTCGCCAAGGAAATCACCGCCGTTGAACTGACCGACGCCTATATCGCGGCGATCGATTCCGCCAATGAAGCGATCAATGCCTATATCGCCGTCACGCCGGACAAGGCGCGCGAAATGGCCAAGGCATCGGACGCGCGCATCGCGGCCGGCAAGGCCGGCGCGCTCGAAGGCATTCCGCTGGGCATCAAGGATCTGTTCGGTACCGAAGGCGTGCACACGCAGGCCTGCAGCCACATTCTCGATGGTTTCGCCCCGCGCTACGAATCGACCGTGACCCAGAACCTCTGGAACGACGGCGCCGTGATGCTCGGCAAGCTCAACATGGACGAGTTCGCCATGGGCTCCTCCAACGAAACCTCTTACTACGGTGCCGTGAAGAACCCCTGGCGCGCCAAGGGCTCCAACCTCGATCTGGTCCCGGGCGGCTCGTCGGGCGGCTCGGCCGCTGCCGTCGCCGCGCATCTGTGCGCCGGTGCGACCGCAACCGATACCGGTGGCTCCATCCGTCAGCCGGCCGCCTTCACCGGCACCGTCGGCATCAAGCCGACCTATGGCCGCTGCTCGCGCTGGGGCGTCGTCGCCTTTGCGTCGTCGCTCGATCAGGCCGGCCCGATTGCCCGTGACGTGCGCGACGCCGCGATCCTTCTGAAGTCGATGGCAAGCGTCGACGCCAAGGACACGACCTCCGTCGATCTGCCGGTGCCGAACTACGAAGCTTCGATCGGACAGTCGATCAAGGGCATGAAGATCGGTATTCCGCGCGAATACCGGGTAGACGGCATGCCGGAAGAGATCGAAGCCCTGTGGCAGCAGGGTATCGCCTGGCTTAAGGATGCCGGTGCCGAGATCGTCGACATCACGCTTCCGCACACCAAATACGCGCTGCCGGCTTACTACATCGTCGCTCCGGCCGAAGCGTCTTCGAATCTTGCCCGCTACGATGGCGTCCGCTACGGCCTGCGCGTCGACGGCAAGGACATCGTCGACATGTACGAGAAGACCCGCGCAGCCGGCTTCGGCCAGGAGGTCAAGCGCCGCATCATGATCGGCACCTATGTGCTTTCTGCCGGCTATTACGACGCCTACTACCTGCGCGCCCAGAAGGTTCGCACGTTGATCAAGCGCGACTTTGAACTCGCTTTCCATGCGGGCGTCGACGCGATCCTGACGCCGGCGACACCGTCCTCCGCGTTCGGCATCGCCGACGAGGATCTCGCATCGGATCCGGTCAAGATGTACCTCAACGACATCTTTACGGTGACGGTCAACATGGCCGGCCTGCCGGGCATCGCCGTTCCCGGCGGCGTCGATCACAAGGGCCTGCCGCTTGGTCTGCAACTGATCGGCAAGCCGTTCGAGGAAGAGACCCTCTTCAAGACCGCCCATGTGATCGAGCAGGCAGCCGGTCGTTTCGCGCCCACCAAGTGGTGGTAAAACGCTAACGGCGCAGCACCGCAAGCGTGCTGCGCCGCGATCGCCGCGACTGGTGTGTCAGCCAGCGTCCTTGACGCGTCACACATGACGCGCGACGCTTCAGTGACGCGGAGAGGGGGGCCGCGCCATGCCCGTGATCCGTCATGCTCGAGAGGATGAGGTTGGTGCTCTCACGGCCGTAGGCCTTCGCGCCTGGGAAGGGGCGATTGTCGGCCTTGCCGATGTCGGTCGGATGAGGCGCCTGGCGGAGAACGCCTTTGGCGATTTTCTTGCCAATCATTGGCTCTCCGTTTCGCTGATCGAAGTTGATGGCCGGCCGCGTGGCTGGGCCGCTCGCGAGAACTTCGACGAGATGATCTCCGATCTGTGGATCGAGCCGGAAGCCCAGAGGCGGGGGCTCGGCGGTCGTCTGCTCGCCGACATTGAGCTTCGCATCTCAAACGACGGCTTCGACGCAGCGAAAACCAAGACGCACGCCAAGAACACAGCAGCCATCGGCTTCTTCCGCAAACACGGCTACGGGGTCACCTGGCTGTCGACCTCCTATGCGCCCAAGCTTGATCGCGATGTCGAGTACATCGGGCTGGGCAAGCCGCTTGCTGTTACCGATCTCGGCCTTTACGGCCGCTAGGTGATAAGAGATACGATCCCTAATCGCGGCATACCGTAAGGGCTGGAGAAAATGCCGGGCGATACCCGGCATCCTCATGGTTTCGCCGATCAGCGATTGTTGAGTTCCGACCGGACCAGGCGCAAGCCCCACTCGGTGATGCGATAGGGTTTGCCGGCCGATGACGAGATCGCTTTCTTGCGCTTCAGCTTGCGGAAGAGTTCGAGGTCGAAGCCCGGATAGACCCATCCGTCGCGCGTGAAGCATCTGATGTCGATGATCGTCTTGTCGTCGCGGGTAATTTCGATACGGCCGCCTTGGGCCAAATGATGAAGAATGCGCTGCTCAGCGCGTGAGATATCCATATCTGAATGTTCCGGAATAGCGTTCGTGAGAACGCAGAAAAACGTTCCGCAAATCTTGGGAAAAGCGGGGTTACGTTTCCGGCCCGTGCGCGCAATCTATGAGAAAGCGGGCAGGGGCCCTTACCGGGACTCAGACGATGTGAACATCAAAACTCCATTCGAACGAACGCTTCCTAGAAGAGACCGACGAAAGCGTCAATATATCCGCTCGCAAAGATTGCGCAGGCAACCGCCACAATCATCTGGAACAGGACGATCAGAATGAGATGTGTTCGAAACGGCTCCTTGCGTGTCTTGTGCCTGAAGACCTGGCGACCGGCCATCGCACCGATGCTGCCGCCGAAAAATGCCGATTGCAGCAACGTCCGCTCGCTGATGCGGCGCCAGCCTGATCGCGCCGCGTGCTTGTCGTACCAGAATTGGCAGAAGCTCGTGATGTTGATCGCGACAAGGAAACACAGGAGACTGGCAGCGGTGAGGGCCATGTCCACCTTTTGCCATAGCGACCGCTAAGCGGCGGTTAAACCGTGCGCCACGTCATCGCGGGGCGGCTGATCGCGCCTAACAACTTGCACCATTGCGGCAATTGCTCTACCGAGAAACCAAGAATTCAGGCTTCAAAGAAGAGCATGATATGAGCATTGTCGACGTCCGCACTCCCGATTCCAAACGCTTCATCCCTGGCGCCACTGGCGACTGGGAGGTTATCATCGGCATGGAGGTCCATGCCCAGGTGCTTTCCAATTCGAAGCTGTTCTCGGGTGCATCGACCGAATTCGGCAAGCCGGCGAACGCCAACGTGTCGCTTGTCGATGCGGCCATGCCTGGCATGCTGCCCGTCATCAACGAGGAATGCGTCAGGCAGGCGGTCCGCACCGGCCTCGGTCTCAAGGCCGTGATCAACAACCGCTCGATCTTCGACCGCAAAAACTACTTCTATCCCGACCTGCCGCAGGGCTATCAGATCTCGCAGTTCAAGGATCCGATCGTCGGCGAAGGCAAGATCATCATTTCCGTCGGGCCTGATCGCCAGGGCCAGTTCGAAGACGTCGAGATCGGCATCGAGCGCCTGCATCTCGAGCAGGATGCCGGCAAGTCGATGCACGACCAGCATCCGTCGATGTCCTATGTCGACCTCAACCGCTCCGGCGTGGCGCTGATGGAAATCGTCTCAAAGCCCGACATGCGGTCGTCCGACGAGGCCAAGGCCTACATGACCAAGCTGCGTTCGATCGTGCGATACCTCGGCACCTGTGACGGCAACATGGACGAAGGTTCGATGCGCGCCGACGTCAACGTTTCGGTCCGTCGCCCCGGCGAAGGTTTTGGCACGCGCTGCGAAATCAAGAACGTCAACTCCATCCGCTTCATCGGTCAGGCGATCGAATATGAAGCGCGCCGTCAGATCGGAATTCTGGAAGACGGCGGCTCTATCGACCAGGAAACGCGCCTGTTCGACCCGAACAAGGGCGAGACACGCTCCATGCGGTCCAAGGAAGACGCGCACGACTATCGCTACTTCCCGGACCCGGACCTGCTGCCGCTCGAATTCGACCAGGCCTTCGTCGATGCGCTGAAAGCCGACCTGCCGGAACTGCCTGACGACAAGAAGGAACGCTTTGTCAGCGCCATGGGCCTGTCGGTCTATGACGCCTCGGTGCTCGTTTCCGAAAAGTCGATTGCCGACTATTTCGAGGCTGTGGCCGAAGGCCGTGACGGCAAGATCGCTGCAAACTGGGTCATCAACGACTTGCTCGGCGCCTTGAACAAAGCCGGCAAAGCTATTGAAGAGACTCCGGTTTCCCCTGCCCAGCTCGGCGGCATCATCGATCTCATCAAGGCGGAGACGATTTCCGGCAAGATCGCCAAGGACCTCTTCGAAATCGTCTGGAACGAAGGCGGAAATCCTGCCGAGATCGTTGAAGCGCGTGGCATGAAGCAGGTAACAGACACCGGCGCCATCGAGAAGGCGGTCGACGAGATCATCGCCGCCAACCCGGACCAGGTTGCCAAGGTGCAGGCAAAGCCTTCGCTCGCTGGCTGGTTCGTCGGCCAGGTGATGAAGTCGACCGGCGGCAAGGCTAATCCGCAGGCCGTTCAGGCACTGGTCAAGGCCAAGCTCGGCATCGAGGAATAAACGATGTTCTTCGTCCGCACGGCGAGCGAGCGCGATCTGGAAAAGGTTCGCGCGCTGCTCGTCGAGACGTGGCACGCGACCTATGACACCTTCTATGGCGTCGAGAAGGTCAACGAACTGACGGGCCGCTGGCATTCGCTACCGGCGCTCAAGGTCCGGCTAGAGCGCAAGGACGCGGAATTCCTGGTTGCCGACGATGGTCGCAGCATTGGCGGCATGGGCTATGCGTCCATGTCAGATACGTTGAAGAAGACCGTGGTGCTCCACCAGCTTTACGTCCTGCCGAAACTGCAGAGGCAGGGCATCGGCCGCGACATTTTCGCCGAACTCGAAACCTGCTTCCCGGATGCCGAGCGCATGCGGGTCGAGGTCGAGCCGCAGAACCTTCATGCCCTCGCATTCTACCGGACTCACGGCTTTTCCGAAGTCGGTCAAACCAGCGATTGCGGCGACGACCAGTCGGGGCTTCTGGCACTCATCCTCGAAAAACCGTTGGTCTGACGCCGTCGTTCCTCTGAGGTTAGCGGCCGTCGCCTTCCTCCGGGGAAGATCGCGCGGTTAGGGTTGGCTGTCGCGAAACGCTAGCCTTCTGATGATTGATGCTCGGTGCTGATGGTGACGCCCGGAGGAAAACATGCACGCGCTGACTGACTTGGATATCCGCAAGGCCGAGCGGGCTGATCTACCGGCGATCATCGCGCTCTTTGCCGCCGACGACGTTGGCGGACACGGTGACACGGTCGAGCCGGAGGCTTTCGACGACTATCTCGCGGCCTTCGCGCGCATCGAGGCATCACCGCTTCAAACCCTTTATGTCGCCCGCCTCGGTGAAGAAGTGGTCGGCACTTTCCAGGCAACATTATTGACCTCGCTTCCTGGACGCGGCCGGCCAAGACTGCTGATCGAGGCCGTGCAAACCCGTAAAGACATGCGCGGCCGTGGCATAGGCGCACGCATGATACGTCATGCGATCGAGCGTGCGCGCGAGGAGGGGGCAGCAAAGGTCCAGCTCTCCTCTAATGCGACGCGCACCGACGCGCATCGCTTCTACGAACGTCTCGGTTTTGTACGCAGCCATTTCGGGTTCCACATGCCGCTGAAATGACTGTGTTTGCCTCGGAATCACTGGACAAGCCTGGAGTGGCGGGGCATAAGCGGGGACATAGTTTTGGTATCCGGCCGCCTTCCCAACGGTCGGTTGAGGACGGCATCCATGAAGCTCCTGCTGCAGATTTTCACCTGGTGGAACCAACAGACGATCGGAACGCGGTTTCATACCTGGCGTAACGGTCAACGTGTCGGCGAAGACGAGCTCGGCAACGTCTATTATCAGGGCGGTAAGGACTCCGAAGGCCGGACGCGCCGTTGGGTGATTTACAACGGTTATGCCGAAGCCTCTGCTATTCCGGCCGGCTGGCACGGCTGGATGCATCACCGCACCGACGTTTCGCCGGCTGACGAAAAATACGTCGCTCGCGAGTGGCAGAAGCCACATCGTCCGAACCCGACTGGTACGGCCAACGCTTACCGGCCGCAGGGTTCGATCGCCGGTACCGGTGCGCGTCCGCGCGTAACGGGTGATTATGACGCCTGGACGCCGGGCTCCTGAGACGCTTGTCGTCGGACAAGGCGCGCCGCCCGCGAAATGGTCCGATGACCACGGGGCGGCCACATTTCATGTTTAGCGCCTGATATCCATCAACGGTGAATGCGAAGCGCGCGGGAGACAGGCGGGAATGGCGGGTTCTTATCTGCGGAAAACAATCGGCCAGATGTCGAGCCGGCTCTGTGTCGCTGCGCTTGCCGCGCTGCCGATGATTTCCTCGGCCGGTACGGCCGAGGCCGCGCGGGTAAACAACGCCGTCGCCGTGTTTTCCGGCATCGACAAGATCACCGGCCGCATCACGACCTTTGACGTCTATATCGGTGAGACCGTCCAGTTTGGCGCCCTGCAGGTAACGCCGCGCGTCTGCTATAACAGGGACGACACGGAAGCTCAGAAGATCACCACCTTCGTCGAGGTCGACGAGATTACGCTTGACCGCAAGATCAGGCGGATCTTTACCGGCTGGATGTTTGCCGACAGCCCCGGCCTCAACGCCGTCGAGCACCCCGTCTATGATGTCTGGCTGCAGTCCTGCAAAGCGACGTCGGACCTGCCGCCACCGGATACTGCCTCCAAGAGGTAGCCTTGCCTGGCAGGCGCCCTTGAACGCGGCTGCGATATGCCCTCAATTTTTCTGTGCCAACCCGCTCTTCGGTGCGCCGGAACGAGCGCGCACAACGGGCGGCGGTGGACCATCTCGTGATGGTTTCGCTTCGCGGACGTCCGCACCGGCCATGCCGTGACAAGCCGTCCGTAATGTCTTGGAAGTCCAGTAGAATAGCTCCCGCAAATAAATTTGGCAAAACAAAGCGATAGAGCGGTTGCGCGACTCCTTTTGTGAGCGGGCGATGCTCTGGCGCGGACATCCCTGGGCACTTTGAAGGGTCTGAGACGGGGTGGAAATGGGCGTTTGCACCGGGGGCTCAGGTCGACGATGAGCTCAAAACGATAGATCCGGAGAGTTCATCGCATTGGCGAGCATGATCTCATACTCCGCCTTCGGCACGTCGATCGCACCGAAGGACTTGAGATGCTCGGTCGTGAACTGGGTGTCCAGCAATTCAAAGCCCTTGGCGCGCAGGCGCTCCACCAGATGCACGAGGCAGATCTTGGACGCGTTGGTGCGTCTGGAAAACATGCTTTCGCCGAAAAATGCCGAGCCGAGTGAGACGCCGTAGAGACCGCCGACCAGCGCATCGTCCTCCCAGGCTTCGACGCTGTGCGCGTAGCCCATCGAGTGAAGCGTGGCGTAAAGCGAGCGGATCTTGTTGTTGATCCAGGTGGTCGGGCGATCCGGCGCCGGCGCGGCGCAGCCTTCCATCACGGCCTCGAAGGCGGTGTTGAAGCGGATGTCGAAGTGGCTCTTGCGGATTGTCTTTGCAAGACTGCGCGAGACGTGAAAGCCATCGAGCGGAATGACGCCGCGGATTTCCGGCTCGACCCAGAAAAGCTCTGGATCGTCAGCCGAATCGGCCATCGGAAACAGGCCTATGGAATAGGCGCGCAGCAGCATGTCCGGTGTTACGTCGGGTTGCTTGCTGCGCGTCCCTTTCAATGCACGGTCCTATTCGGACGTCGTGGCCAGATGGTGCTCCAGCCAATGGATGTCGTATTCGCCGTTCGCGATATCCTGATTGTTGATCAGGTCCTGGAACAGCGGCAGCGTCGTCTTGATACCATCGATGACGAATTCGTCGAGCACGCGACGAAGGCGCATCATGCATTCGACACGGGTCCGGCCATGGACGATGAGCTTGCCGATCAAGCTGTCGTAGTAAGGCGGGATACGGTAGCCCTGATAGGCACCAGAATCGACGCGAACGCCGAGACCGCCCGGTGCGTGGAAATGCGTGATTGTGCCCGGCGAGGGGACGAAGGTGCGCGGATCTTCGGCATTGATACGGCACTCGATCGCGTGGCCGGAAAACACGATGTCTTCCTGCTTGACCGAAAGCCCGCCACCCGATGCGACGCGGATCTGTTCGTGCACCAGGTCGATGCCGGTGATCGCTTCGGTGATCGGATGCTCCACCTGGAGGCGGGTGTTCATTTCGATGAAATAGAACTCGCCATTCTCGTAGAGGAACTCGATCGTGCCTGCGCCGCGGTACTTCAGCTTTTTCATCGCATCGGCGCAAACCTGGCCGATCTTCATGCGCTGCTCGACGTTGAGGGCAGGGGAGTTTGCCTCTTCCCACACCTTCTGGTGGCGCCGCTGCAAGGAGCAGTCACGCTCGCCGAGATGGATCGCATTGCCTTCGCCGTCGCCGACGATCTGGATTTCGATGTGGCGCGGCTTGCCGAGATACTTCTCCATGTAAACAGCGTCATTGCCGAAGGCCGCAAGCGCCTCGGAACGAGCGGTTGACACGGCCTCGTCGAGGTCAGCCTCGGTCTTGGCGACTTTCATGCCGCGGCCACCGCCGCCGGCGGTCGCCTTGATCAGAACCGGGAAGCCGATCTTGCGCGCGGCTTCGAGGGCGTTCTCAGGCTTCACTTCGCCGTCGGAGCCCGGAACCACGGGGATGCCAAGTTCCTGCGCCGTCTTCTTGGCGGTGATCTTGTCGCCCATGATGCGGATATGTTCCGCCGTCGGACCGATGAAGGTGATGTCGTGGGCGTCGAGGATTTCGGCGAACTTGGCGTTTTCCGACAGGAAGCCGTAACCCGGGTGCACGGCGTCAGCGCCGGTGATTTCGCAGGCGGCGACGATCTGGTGAATGTTCAGATAGCTATCGCGCGACGGCGGAGGACCGATGCAGACGCTTTCGTCGGCCAGACGCACATGCATGGCGTCGCTGTCAGCCGTGGAATGGACGGCCACCGTCGCGATGCCGAGTTCCTTACAGGCGCGCAGTACGCGAAGGGCGATTTCGCCGCGATTGGCAATGAGAATTTTCGAGATCATCGCAGCGCCGCCTTATTCGATTACGATCAGCGGCTCGCCATACTCGACGGGGGCTGCGTCCTGGACGAAGATTTCGGTCACCTTGCCCGAACGCGGGGCAGGGATCTGGTTCATGGTCTTCATCGCTTCGATGATCAGGACCGTCTGACCTTCCTTGACCACGGTACCGACCTCGATGAACGGGCGGGCGCCTGGGGCCGGCGCGAGGTAGGCCGTACCGACCATCGGAGCCGTTAAGGCGTTTTTGGAATTGCGGCTGGTCTCGGCCGGAGCGACAACTGCAGCGGGCTGCGCAGCGTGGACGGCCGGCTGGGCCTGGTAGGTCGGCATCGACATGGCGACCGGCGTGCCGGCGCGCGATACGCGGATGCGGAGGTCTTCCTGCTCCACTTCGATCTCGGTGAGATCCGTGTCGTTCAGGATATTGGCGAGATCGCGGATCAGCGCCTGGTCGATACCGGGTTTCTTGTCAGCCATGGGATATGAGCCTCGTGTTCTTTTTATTTCGACGTTTCTGTCAGGTTCTTTAGCGCATGCAGCGCCAGAATGTAACTCTGCGCGCCGAAACCGCAGATGACGCCTTTGACCGCCGGGGCGATCATCGACTTGTGGCGGAATTCTTCACGCGCGTGGATGTTGGAAAGATGCAGTTCGACCACCGGGATGCCGATTGCGCGGATGGCATCGTGCAGCGCGATCGACGTATGGCCGTAGGCTGCCGGATTGATAGCGACGCCCGCCGCCTTTTCGCCGGCCTCATGCAGCCAGTCCACAAGCGTGCCTTCGTGGTTGGATTGCCGAAAATCGACCTCCAGTCCCAGCGTCTTGCCTTCCGTGGTGCACATCGCCTCGATGTCGGCGAGTGTCTGGCCGCCATAAATCCCCGGTTCGCGCTTGCCGAGCGCATTGAGGTTGGGGCCGTTCAGCACGAAAATTTTGGTGGGCATGCGGGATTCCGGTCCAGTGATAGAGGGTTACCTATAGACTGATGGTCCCGCGAGGAAAAGCCCTTTGGGTCCTCGCGGGATTTGTCCACAGTTGGGACGGGACGGCCAATGCAGGCGGTCAGCAGGCGGTCTTGCCGCAGCTGCGCATATTGGACACTTTGGTGCTGATTTCCTCGGCACCGACGGCTCCGAACACCGCCTCGTTGCCAATCACGTAGGAGGGCGTGCCGGTGATGCCGAGATCGTTGGCAAGGGTGTAGGCCTCGCGTACCGCGGCATCATGCGGCTCTTTTTCCATCTTGGCGCGCAGCTGCTTTTCGGTGACGCCGAGCTTGCCGGCAACGGCAATCGCCGTTTCCTCGGTTGCGCGGTCCTCGCCGCCGAGCAGGGCCCGATGGAACTCGCCGTACTTCTCCGGCGCGGCGAGACGGAATGCAGCGCTGACCTTGTGGGCAGCCAGCGAATCCGGGCCGAGGATCGGCAATTCCTTCAGCACGAAGCGGATGTTCTTGTCCTTCGACAGGATCTCGTCCATGTCCGTCAGCGCACGTTTGCAATAGCCGCAGTTGTAGTCGTAGAACTCGACGACGGTGACGTCTCCATCAGGATTGCCGAGTACCATGTCGTAGTCTGAGTTGAAGATCGCCTTCTTGTTTTCGGCGATCGCACCTTCAGCTGCTTCCTGCTGCTTGGCGCGCTGCTTTGTAGCCAGCGCCTCCTGGACTTCGAGCATGATTTCCGGATTGGCGAGCAGGTATTCCTTGATGAAGGCGCCAAACTCTTCCTTCTGTTTCTGGTCGAGCGCGAGTGCGCTTTGCGGCAAGCTGACCCCTGCCATGAACGCGGCGAGCGTTCCGGCGGCAATCATTTTCGTGCTGAAATTCATTTCTACCTCGTTGTCTCTGCCTGCCCTGTCTGTCGTCCATGTCGCGATACGGCGTCAATGCGCCCTTGTAAAAGACAACAGGAATCTCCAACACCGCAACACGCGGGCAGCATAGGGTGGGCTCCGGCGAAACGAAACGGCAAAATCGGCGGAAATACGGCGCTCGCGCACTTGTGAAGCTTTAAACGATCGGGCAAGGGGGCGGCATGTAGTACCAATCTGTGCTGATATTGACCCATTGCGTCGGAGCGATCTTGGTTTCTGGCGAGGAGACACCATGTGGTCCGGTGAGGATTGTCGACGCTATCCGGAGGCCAGAAGCGCCCGGCCCTTCGGGCGGGCCTTGTGCCGGCCACGGCAGCTTCACAATCCTCGACCGATGCCAAGGCATCGCTCGGCGGTACGCTCCCGCCCGGATGACCGCACACGGTCCCAAACAATAGGTCAATATCAGCGCAGGTTGGTATAGGCCGCTTCTTGAGGATATTACCTTGGTAGAATTGTCGAACCGCAGTGCTATCGAACCCTTTCATGCCATGGACGTGCTGGCCGAGGCAACGCGCCGACGCGACGCCGGCCATCCGGTGATTTCGATGGCTGTCGGCCAACCGGCGCATCCTGCGCCGAAGGCGGCTTTGGATGCGGCGCGCAAGGCGCTCGAGCATGGCCGGCTCGGCTACACCGACGCACTTGGCACCTTGTCTCTCAGAACCGCGATCGCCCGGCACTATCAAAAGCGCCACGGTATAGCGCTTGACCCGCAGCGCATTGCCGTGACCACCGGGTCGTCAGCCGGGTTCAATCTTGCCTTCCTCGCGCTTTTCGACCCCGGCGATTGCGTCGCAATCGCGCGACCCGGATATCCAGCCTACCGCAACATTCTCGCAGCGCTCGGCCTGACGGTCGTGGAGGTCGAGGCCAATGCCGAGAGCGGCTTCACGCTGACGCCGGAAAACCTGGCGCGTGCTGCCGCGAAGATCGGGCGCCCGCTGAAGGGCGTGCTTCTGGCGAGCCCGGCCAATCCGACAGGAACGGTCACGGGCAAAGCGGGGCTCAAGGCGCTTGCCGACTACTGCCGCGCCGAAAACATCGCCTTCATCTCCGACGAAATCTATCATGGGCTGACCTTCGCCGGTGAAGAGGCAAGTGCACTGGAGGTGACCGACGACGTCTTCGTCATCAACTCCTTCTCCAAATACTACTGCATGACCGGGTGGCGTATCGGCTGGATGGTGCTGCCGGAACTGCAGGTTCGCGGCTTTGAGCGTATCGCCCAGAGCCTCTACATTTCGCCGCCGGAGCTGTCGCAGATCGCGGCGGAGGCGGCGCTCGGTGCGCAGATTGAGCTCGATGGCTACAAGGCGGCCTATGCGGCCAATCGCGATATGCTGTTGAAGCGCCTGCCGGAGATCGGCTTTTCGATCGCGTCACCGATGGATGGCGCTTTCTATGCCTATGCGGATGTCAGTCGCTTCACCAATGACAGCATGGCATTTGCCCGGCGGATGCTGGCGGAAATCAACGTGGCGGCAACGCCCGGCTTCGATTTCGATCCGCTTGAAGGGCATCGTACGATGCGGTTCTCCTATGCCGGATCGATAGCCGACATGACCGAAGCGATGGAGCGGATCGCCCGCTGGATCGCCTGATCCTCTGTGGTTTCATCGAGTTGCGGCCTTTTCCGGACTCTTTTTGCGAAGCCCTTGATTCAAACTCGCAGCGAATACACGCTTTCGATTGTCTCCAAACGGAAACGAAAAAAGCCCGGACCAAGGTCCGGGCTTTTCTGTTCGTCCGAAGTTCAGGCGCGGCTTAGAAGAAGCCGCGGCGCTGCCACCATCCGCCCTTCTTGGGCTTGGACTGGTCTTCTTCGGTGCCTTCGTTCTTGTTCGTGACCGTCGAGGTCAGCACCGGTTCCGATGCGATCGTCGAAAGGTCGCGGTTCGCTCGAGCAGGCTTGCCTTCTTCGAGGTCAGCGGCCGTTTCTTCGATTGCTGCCGGCACCGGCTCAGCCGCTTCCGGCTGTGCTTCGACCGCGGTCTGTGCTGCCTCGTCGGCACTGACGACAGGCTCCTCAGCCTTGACGGCCTTCTTGCGTGTACGCTTCGGCTTGGCGGCCTTCTCGACGACCGGTTCCACCGCTTCCGCGACGGTCTCGGCTTCGGCAACGACGGCTACCGCTTCGACCTCGGCTTCTACGGGTGCTTCCGCGTCGCCTTGCTCGCCCGCTTCGCCGTCGCCGGATGCAGCAGCCTGCTCCTCGCCTTCGACTTCACCTTCGCCGAGTTCTGGTCGGTTGCGACGGCCACCGCGCTTGCCGCGACGGCGACGCTTGCGCTTCTGTTCGCCATCGGCGGTCAGCGCATCCGTATCGTTTTCGTCCTCGTCGGCATCGCTTTCGGATGCGTCATCGGCATCTTCAGTCGCATCGGCGTCCTGTGCGGTCGCACCTTCCGCCTGCTGGCTGCCCTTGCCGCGACGGCGGCGACGACGCTTGCGCTTGCGGCCGTTCTGATCGTCGGCCTGGGCCGCAGCCTTCGGCTGCTCCTGGCGCTGTTCGACGACGACTTCTTCTGCTTCTTCCTCGTCGAGATCCTCTTCGATCACGATGTCATCGTCTTCTTCGGGCTCGGGCTCGAAGTGCAGAATCTGTTCGATCTTGACCGGGTTTTCGACCGGCTCGCCGCGATCGATCGCGAAATGCTGCGCGCCGACATGGGCGTCAGCCTCGATGATGATCGAGACGCCGAAGCGCTGTTCGTAATCCATGATCGTGGCGCGCTTCTGGTTGAGCAGATAGAGCGCGATATCGGGGATCGTGCGAACGGTGATGTTGTGGGTGGTGTTCTTGAGCAGATGCTCTTCGATACCGCGCAGGACATGCAGCGCGACCGAAGACTGCGAGCGGACGTGACCCGTGCCGTTGCAATGCGGGCAGGTCTGCATCGTCGATTCGAGCACCGAAGCGCGAATGCGCTGGCGCGACATTTCGAGCAGACCGAAGTGCGAGATGCGGCCGACCTGGATGCGGGCACGATCGTTCTTCAGGCAATCTTTCAGCCTCTTCTCGACAGAGCGGTTGTTCCGCTTTTCTTCCATGTCGATGAAGTCGATGACGACGAGGCCAGCAAGGTCGCGAAGCCGCAGCTGACGGGCCACTTCTTCGGCGGCTTCCAGGTTGGTCTGAAGCGCCGTGTCCTCGATCGAATGCTCGCGGGTCGACCGACCGGAGTTCACGTCGATCGAAACCAGGGCTTCCGTCTGGTTGATGATGATGTAGCCGCCCGACTTCAGCGTCACCTGCGGCTGCAGCATCCGGTCCAGCTGCGCCTCGATACCGGAGCGCGAGAAGATCGGATGCACGTCGCGGTACGGCTGGACCACCTTGGCGTGGCTCGGCATCAGCATCTTCATGAAGCCCTTGGCTTCCTTGTAGCCTTCCTCGCCGGAAACGACGATCTCGCTGATGTCCTTGTTGTAGAGGTCGCGGATCGAGCGCTTGATCAGGCTGCCTTCCTCGTAGACGAGGCAGGGGGCCGTGGAGTTGAGCGTCAGCGTGCGGACGTTTTCCCAAAGGCGCATCAGATATTCGAAGTCGCGCTTGATCTCGACCTTGGTGCGGTTGGCACCGGCCGTGCGCAGGATGACGCCCATGCCCTGCGGCACTTCGAGGCCACGCGCAATTTCTTTCAGGCGCTTGCGGTCCTGCAGGTTGGTGATCTTGCGGGAAATGCCGCCACCACGGGCCGTGTTCGGCATCAACACCGAGTAGCGACCGGCGAGCGACAGGTAGGTCGTCAGCGCTGCGCCCTTGTTGCCGCGCTCTTCCTTGGCGACCTGAACGAGCAGGATCTGGCGACGCTTGATGACTTCCTGGATGCGATACTGCTTGCGCGGCTTGCGGACGTGACGATCCGGAACCTCTTCCATCGCGTCTTCGGCGCCGACCGACTCGATAATTTCCTTTTCGCCGTCGTGGTTGTCGTCATCATCGTCGTCGTCATCGCGACGGCGGCGGCTGTCGACGTCTTCCGAGACCGAATCGGTGTCGACCATGGCGGCCATCTCGCCACCATTGCTTTCTTCGCCGGCATCGGCCTCTTCGGTCGCTGCAGCTGCAGCGGCCTCTTCGGCGATTCTCGCCTTGGTGCGGCGTGGGCGCTTCGGCTTTGCCTTGGGCTTCTCGGCGGGCGCATCGACCTCGACGACAGCTTCGGCTGCCGTCTCGGTGACGACTTCCGTTTCAGCGGCGATTTCCAGATCGACCGGAACGCTGAGCCCGCTCTGGGTCGGCGTTGCCGTCTCAACGTGCTCGACATCGTCGTCGCGGCGCGCTTCTTCGGCTTCCGCCTTCAACAGCGCCTGACGGTCGGCGAGGGGGATCTGGTAGTAGTCGGGATGGATTTCGGCGAAGGCCAGGAATCCGTGGCGATTGCCGCCGTAGTCGACGAAGGCCGCCTGGAGCGAAGGCTCCACTCGCGTTACCTTTGCCAGGTAGATGTTGCCGCGGATCTGTTTCTTGTGTTCCGATTCGAAGTCGAATTCTTCTATGCGGTTCCCGCGAACGACAACGACGCGCGTCTCTTCAGAGTGAGACGCATCGATAAGCATTTTCTCTGCCATCTAAGTTGTGCTCCTCGGCGCGACAACGGAACGGGCGGCAGACGTTCTTCCATGGGAAGACTGCCACTCGCGTCAGAGGTTGCGCCGGATGTGAAAGGTCCTGTCTGGTGCAGGTGATGGTGCAGCAGCCAGATGGCAGCCGGAACGGTTACGTTCCGGGGCCTCTTTACTTCTGACCGATACCGCTGAGTCAACATCAATGACCAAACAAGAATGCCAATGTCAAAGGTCTCATAAAGACCCGATGAATGCGCCCGCTTGCGGGCTTGCCGGTGAAAAATCACCGCTAAGAACTCCGGCCACCGCCGGAAATTTACGATCCAGTGTACGGGGAGGAAATGCAGCGACGGCGGATGAACACCTTGCGGCCGCGGAAAGATGATACGGTTGCAACCGGCAATTCCGGCTCGATCACTCCCTGGCGCCAAGCTCTGGAAAGCTCCGGCTGCCCGGCCCACGATTCTATCCCGTCAACACTTTCTCCTTGTGATGCTTTTATGTTTTCTATGTCACATTGGCAAGGGAAAAGCCTGTGCCGCCACAATAATGATCGATTCGCTTGCCCCGGTAGAGTAGGTCGGGGAACGGCGAATCATATGCCTTGGCCGCGTTGCGTAAGGAGCGCTGTCAAGCTTTGGTTAACCATAAGGGTTCATTGATCAAGGGATGTCGCGGTATGTGTGGGCGGACGCCCGGCGCTTTGACCGCTCGAATTTCGTGGATTGACGGAGAGACCGGGTGAAGCCTTCGGCTAATCATATGCACGCTTCACTGTTGTCGACACTGCTGCGCGGCGGCGCGCGCGTCGCGGCTTCAGTGTTCGTTGCAGGCGTCTTGATGATGACCGGACCGATAGCATACGCCGCCGAGTCGGCACCGTTTCTGGCATTCGGCGCACGGGTTGCCGGTGACGACGCGCGCACACGTGTCGTGGTCGAGTTCGACCGCAAACCCGACTTTTCCATTCATTATGTGGCAAACCCCGTGCGTGTCGTCGTCGATCTGCCGGAAACCGCCTTTGGCCTGAAGGCCGAGAGCCTCGAGCCGCGGGGATTGTTCGAGGCCATCCGCTATGGCGGCATGGGCGCCGGCAGTTCTCGCCTCGTGTTGTCGGCAAAGGGGCCGGTAGCGGTCACCCATGCCGAAGTCATCGAGCAAGAGGGCGGTAAGAGTTATCGCCTGGTCATCGATGCCGAGAAGGTCGACCAAACCCGGTTCGACGCGCTTCTTGGGGATCAGCAGTGGACGGGCTCGGTGGTCTCGGCAAAAACGGATCGGCCGACAATTGCACCTGCGCAAAAGACCGGTGCATTCGTGATTGCGATCGATGCCGGCCACGGCGGTATCGACACCGGCGCGATCGGCAGCGGCACCAAGACCGAGGAAAAGCATGTCACGCTTGCCTTCGCGCAGGAGCTTGTCGCCACGCTCAACCGCGAAGGCGGCATCGAAGCTTTTCTGACCCGCGACAAGGACGTTTTCCTGTCGCTGCCGCAACGCGTGCAGATCGCCCGCAACAAAGGCGCCAATCTGTTTATTTCGATCCATGCCGACACATTGAGACAGAAGGACATTCGCGGCGCCACCGTCTATACGATTTCCGACAAGGCGTCCGACCATCTGGCGGCCGACCTGGCGCAGCGCGAAAACCTTTCGGACGAGATCGCTGGCGTACCGCTCCAGAGCGAGCCGGCCGAAGTCGCCGATATCCTGATCGACCTGACGCGCCGCGAGACCCAGGCTTTCTCGGTCAACATGGCACGCACTGTCGTGTCGTCCTTCGAGGGGCAGATCAACCTCATCAACAATCCGCACCGTCACGCGGGCTTCCGTGTCTTGCAGGCGCCGGATGTTCCGTCGATCCTGCTCGAGCTCGGATTCATGTCGAACAAGGACGATGAGAAGCTGCTGCTCGATCCGGAATGGCGCAAGAAAGTGTCCGGCCTGCTCGCCGTTGCCGTGAAGCGCTACCGCGAACAGGCTGTCGCAAACGGCGGCTGAGATCCGGTCGCGATGATCTGTTTGACGGCGCAGCATACGATGTGATTTGTGTCGCCTCGGTAACAGCGATATGCTTTTCAACAGGATGCGCACTCGATAATCGGAAACAAGCCCTATTTTACGCACAATCCGGGACCTAACCCGAATTGCGCCCGGATTTGTTGGGAAACAGTGTTGATGCCCGGTGGCCCTCGCCATATGAGGAACTGGGTGGGCGCGTGTAGCCGCAATGCCAGACGATTTCTGATAGAAGCGTTTGGCCAGGCCGACGAAATGCGGACCGTTGGGACGGGAAGCGTCTCGATTGGCTTTTGCGGCCTGGCGATTGGACGATAATAAGGTACCGGTATCTGACTGATGATCAGACTGATTGGATATTTCTTCGGCATTGGTGCGTTCTTGCTGCTCGGTGTCGCCGCGGCCGTTGCCATCTATCTCGGCAGCGTCACCAAAGATTTGCCGGATTACGAGGTATTGGCGAAGTATTCTCCGCCGGTCACCACGCGCTTTCACGCCGGTAACGGCGCGCTGATGGCGGAGTACGCCCGCGAGCGGCGTCTCTATCTGCCGATCCAGGCGATCCCGGACCGTGTCAAGGCGGCATTCATTTCGGCCGAAGACAAGAACTTCTATCAGCACCCGGGCGTCGACATCACCGGTCTCGCGCGTGCCATCACCGTCAATCTCCAGAATTTCGGATCGGGTCGCCGCCCCGTCGGCGCGTCGACGATCACGCAGCAGGTGGCCAAGAACTTCCTGCTTTCGTCGGACCAGACGATCGACCGCAAGGTCAAGGAAGCGATCCTCTCCTTCCGTATCGAGCAGGCCTATAGCAAGGACCGTATTCTCGAACTCTATCTCAACGAGATCTTCTTCGGCCTCAATTCCTATGGCATCGCCGGTGCAGCACTCACCTATTTCGATAAATCGGTGACAGAACTGACCATCGCAGAAACTGCGTACCTTGCGGCTCTGCCGAAGGGTCCGGCCAACTACCATCCTTTCCGCAAGGTGGATGCTGCGATCGAGCGACGCAACTGGGTCATCGACCGTATGGTCGAGAACGGCTACGTCACCAAGACCGACGGCGAAGACGCCAAGAAGCAGCCGCTCGGCGTCAATCCTCGCCGCGGTGGCGCACATCTCTTCGCATCCGATTTCTTTGCCGAGGAAGTGCGTCGGCAGATCATTCAGAAGTACGGCGACAACGCGCTTTATGAAGGTGGCCTTTCGGTCCGTACCTCACTCGATCCGCGCATGCAGATCGCCGCGCGCAAGGCGCTGCAAGACGGGCTGCTCAGCTATGACGAACGCCGCGGTTTCCACGGTCCGGTCAAGTCGATCGAGATCGGCGGCGACTGGGGCGAGCCGCTCGGCAAGGTCGTGTCCTTGGCCGACGTGCCGGAATGGAAGCTCGCTGTCGTGCTTTCGGCCGATGGTCAGGGTGTCGAGATCGGCATCCAGCCGGACAAGGAAGCCTCCGGCAAGATCATCGCAGAACGCGTGACCGGTCATATCTCCGCAAAGAACATGCAGTGGGCCTATCGCTCGGCCGCTGGCGAACGCAAATCCGCCAAGTCGCCTGAAGGTGTGCTGGGCCCGGGCGACGTCGTCTATGTCGAGCCGTTGGCAGAAAAGGGTGAATACCGCCTGCGTCAGCCGCCGAAGGTCCAGGGTGGCCTCGTCGCGATGGATCCGCAGACCGGCCGCGTGCTGGCGATGGTCGGCGGCTTTTCCTACGGTCAGTCGGAATTCAACCGCGCGACCCAGGCGATGCGCCAGCCGGGTTCCTCGTTCAAGCCGTTCGTTTATGCTGCTGCGCTCGACAACGGCTATACGCCCGCATCCGTTATTCTCGATGCGCCGATCGAAATCGTTGCCGGTGGCCAGGTCTGGCGCCCTGAGAACTATGGCGGCGGCTCGGCCGGCCCGTCGACGCTGCGCCTCGGCATCGAGAAATCGCGTAACTTGATGACGGTTCGCCTTGCGAACGACATGGGCATGAACATCGTTGCCGAATATGCCGAACGCTTCGGCATCTACGACAAGATGCCACCGCTGCTGGCGATGTCGTTGGGCTCGGGCGAAACGACGGTGCTGCGCATGGTTTCGGCCTATTCGGTTCTTGCCAATGGCGGCAAGCAGATCAAGCCTTCGCTGATCGACCGGATCCAGGACCGCTACGGCAAGACGATCTTCCGTCATGAAGACCGGACCTGCGACAACTGCAACGCGGCTGATTGGGGCAACCAGGAAGAACCTGTCTTGACCGACAACCGCGAACAGGTTCTCGACCCGATGACCTCCTACCAGATCACCTCGATGATGGAGGGGGTGGTCCTGCGTGGCACCGCCGCCGGCAAGATCACGCTCGATCGCCCTGTTGCCGGCAAGACCGGCACCACCAACGACGAGAAGGACGCCTGGTTCGTCGGCTACACGCCTGATCTCGTCGCCGGCCTCTACCTCGGCTTCGACAATCCGGCCCCGCTCGGTCGCGGCGCGACAGGTGGCAGCCTTGCCGTGCCGATCTTCAACAATTTCATGCAGGAAGCCGTCAAGGGTTCGCGCCCGGGCAAGTTCGTGGTGCCGGAAGGCATGAACATGATCGCCGTCAACCGCAAGACCGGCATGGCGGCCTACGAGGGCGAGCCGGACACGATCATCGAAGCCTTCAAGCCTGGCACCGGCCCGGCCGATACCTTCTCGGTCATCGGCGGCCTCGACCAGTACGTGCCGCCGGAGGAAATTTTGAAGAATTCCCCGCAGGCAAACCAGGCTGTCACATCCGGTTCCAACGGCCTGTTCTAGGCCCTTTCCCAGTCTCCCGATGCCCGCCGCCTTTACATCAGCGGCGGGCATCGCTATTTGACGCTCACGTTAAATCGGGTTCACAAGAAGCAGGATCATGCGCAGCGAAATCGAGAACATTGTCGACGAAATCAAGCAGGCCATAAGCCTGCTGAGGAGGCATCTTTGACTGGGATCAGGCGGTAAGACGACTGGACTGGTTGAATAACAAGGCGGAAGATCCGTCGCTCTGGAATGATGCGGCCGAAGCGCAGAAGCTGATGCGCGAGCGCCAGCAACTCGACGATGGCATCAACGGCCTGCGCCGTTTCGAGCAGCAGCTCAGCGACAACATCGAACTGATCGAGCTCGGTGAAGAAGAGGGCGATGCCGCCATCGTTGCCGACGCCGAACAGGCGTTGCGCGAACTGCGCAATGAAGCGGCCAAGAAGCAGGTCGAGGCGATGCTGTCCGGCGAAGCGGACCAGAACGACACCTATCTCGAAGTGCATTCCGGTGCCGGCGGCACCGAGAGCCAGGATTGGGCCAACATGCTGTTGCGCATGTACACCCGCTGGTCCGAGCGCCAGGGATACAAGGTCGAACTGATGGAAATTCAGGACGGCGAAGAGGCTGGCATCAAATCGGCCACACTGCTCGTCAAGGGCCACAATGCTTATGGTTGGCTGAAGACCGAATCGGGCGTCCACCGCCTGGTTCGCATCTCGCCCTATGACAGCAACGCGCGTCGCCATACGTCGTTCTCTTCGATCTGGGTCTATCCGGTTGTCGACGACTCGATCCAGATCGACATCAACGAGAGCGATTGCCGTATCGACACCTATCGCTCGTCGGGCGCCGGCGGCCAGCACGTCAACACCACCGACTCTGCGGTGCGCATCACGCATATGCCTTCCGGTATCGTCGTACAGTGCCAGCAAGAACGTTCTCAGCACAAGAACCGGGCCAAAGCCTGGGACATGCTGCGCGCCCGCCTTTACGAGTCCGAGTTGAAGAAGCGCGAAGACGCGGCCAACGCCGAAGCAGCATCGAAGACCGATATCGGCTGGGGCCACCAGATCCGCTCCTACGTGCTGCAGCCCTACCAGCTGGTCAAGGACATGCGCACCGGCGTCGAAAGCACGGCGCCGGGTGATGTACTGGACGGCGAGTTGAACGAGTTCATGGAGGCAGCCCTTGCCCACCGCGTCAGCGGTGGTGCTGATGCCGTCGTGGATGATTTGAACTAGTCTGGCACTGCTCGGCGCTCGTGTGCCGGCATGACGTAGGACGTACGGGACGAAGAAGGCCGGGTGTTTTCATCCGGCCTTTGTTTTTGGCTTAGAGCGTGGCACGCAAAGTGCGCGCGGTCATTGGAGATCGCGATGCGCTTCAGTTCGATGCCCGCTCGACCTTGATGTCGCCGAGATCGTCGATCAGGACCGTCCAACTCTCCGGCTCGCGGGCGGCAGGGTCGGTCTTCAGATAAACGGTCGCGAACATGCCGGGCTGCGCGGTCACGCCTGTGGATGTTTCCGGCCGTATGTCCGTGACATAAGCCCTCAGCGACGAGAATTCCTCGAGTTCGGCGGATGAGACGACTTCCGGCCCAGCGGGCGTCGCCTCGATCTGCTGCAGGTGAATATGTGCGGTGCCGTCCTGTTGCCGCAGCGCGATCAGCTTGTAGTAGCCGCGCCGTGCGCCTTCGGCACTCTTCGGCTTAGTGGTTGCTTCCGCCTGCGTGCCGTTCGGGTCCAGCGCCGAAAGCCGATCGCCGCTTTCTTCCCAGTAGCCTGTGCTGGTGACAAAGGTCACTTCGGGCGAAACCACGCTCGCATCCTCGGCATGGGCGTTCGCGCCGGCCATGGCGAGAAGAAGCGCAAGGAGGAGAGGCTTGTGCATTGCTTTTGATTTCCCGTTCGAACTGCGACGCGGCGCTGGCTGCAAAATTGGTCCTTCGCCGATGATCCGGCGATCGCGGAAATCATACCATATCGCGCGTTCAGAACGTCGGCTCAATTGGAAAATTGCTCGGCCAGGATGCGGTCCGACCAGGAATGATCGGGATCCGAGAGAATGCGGGCGGTCATGTTTTCCGATTCGGCGATACGCACCTTCGCCACCGACTTGACCTCCTGGTGGTCGGCAACGGCGTTGACCGGGCGCTTGTCGGCCTCGAGGATTTCGATCTCGACGGTGACATGGTTTGGCAGCAGGGCGCCGCGCCACCGCCGCGGACGGAACGGGCTGACGGGCGTCAGCGCCAGAAGAGGGGCTTCCAGCGGCAGGATCGGACCATGGGCCGAGAGATTATAGGCGGTGGAGCCGGCGGGCGTGGCCAGCAGCAATCCGTCGCAGGTCAATTCCTCGAGCCGGGTCTTGCCGTCGATGACGACGCGCAGCTTGGCTGCCTGGTAGGATTGCCGGAACAGATAGACCTCGTTGATGGCGAGCGCCGTGAATGTCGCGCCTTCACCGTCAGTGGTCTGCATCTCCAGCGGGTGAAAGGCATTCTCGACGGCATTGCAGATGCGCGCCGTCAGATTTTCGGTGCTGTAGCGATTCATCAGGAACCCGACAGACCCCCGGTTCATGCCATAGACGAGCTTGCCCGAATTCATCGTCTGGTGCAGCGTCTGCAACATGAAGCCGTCACCGCCGAGCGCGACGATCACGTCGGCCTTGTCGGCCTCATGATCGCCGTAGATGGCCTTCAGATCAGCCGCCGCCTTTTGCGCCTCTTCCGCTGGAGAGGCAAGGAATGCGAGGGAAGTGAACGTGCGAGCCATGAATTTTCAGTCCGTTCAACATGTTGAGCATCGCCGCGGTGGCCGAGCCTAGGCTTCGTTTCTGGCACGGCCTGACCCTAAACGCATCTGAAAAATTGGGAGAATTCGCAATTTTGCTTTACACGCTGTGAGATTATGATAACTCCCACCGCTGAAAGTGCCCTTATAGCTCAGTTGGTAGAGCACCTGATTTGTAATCAGGGGGTCCCGGGTTCGAGTCCTGGTGGGGGCACCACTTTTTCAATTACTTGCTGGATTTTTGACCGCCTCATGAGGCGGTCGTGTGCTTTTTGGCGAAATCACCGCTATTGCGGCCAGGCACCACGCGACTTGTCGGCCGGTTGGCACAGCGTTTCAGATATCGAACGTCCCAGCGCCCCGGGGCGTGATCTCTCTGCATTTTTGCAGGGCGTTCAGCAAATTGTCGGCGAGGTAGTCTATCAGGGCGCGCGTCGCCGGCAGCATGCCGTGGCGTGAGGGGAAGACGAGGTGGACGACGACGTCGCCCGAGCTCCATTCTGGCAGCACCGGGGCAAGCACGCCGGCGCGGAAGGCGCGTTCGCAGATGTGGTCGGGCAGCAACGCTACGCCCATGCCCTCGATCGCTGCGCGCTCGAGGATGAGGAAATCGCTGCAGCCGATGATCGGCCGGTGCGAAATTTCGGTGGTGTTGCCTTCGCTATCGACGAGGCGCCAGACGTCGGTGGCGTGCTGCTCGTTCATCGACAGTGTCGGCATCTCGTTGAGATTTTCGATGGTGACGTCGTCGAAGCGGGTGAGCAGGGTGGGGCTCGCCGCCAACCTCTGGCGCACTTCTCCGAACCTGCGAATGATCAGCTGATTGTCGGTGTCCAGTTGATCGCGGGCGCGCAACGCCACGTCGATCCTTTCCTCGATCAGATCGATCCGCCGGTTGGTGGCAGTAATCAGCAGGCGAACGCCGGGATAACGGCGATGGAACGCAGGCAGGATGTCGGCGAGCATCGGCGTGAAGCCGAGCGGGCAGGCGAGCCTGACCGTACCGGTCGGCTCGGCCTTGACGGCGGCGATCTCGGCCTCTGCCACGGCAACGCCATCGAGCAGGCTCTGGCAATGTTCGTAGAAGACGCGTCCGATCTCGGTAACGCGAAGCTTGCGCGTCGAACGCTCCAGCAGCCGGACGCCGAGCTGCTCTTCGAGGCGCGCCACGTGTTTGCTGAGCTTGGATTTGGGGATATTCAGATCACGCGCCGCGGCACTGAAGCCGTTGTTGCGCACGACGGCCGCGAAGAGGGCGAGGTCGTTCAGGTCCTGCATCTATTTCCGTCTCCCATCGCCGATCGCGGTCTCACTGTTTCTATCCGGAAACAGTATGTCAAATAACCGCTGACTTATCGCGCGATTGTTTTCCAATCATATGTGATGCACCGCAACGCCAACACAAAGGTGCTTCACATGAACGTCCTTCACATCGACTCCGGTATTCTGGGTGATCACTCCGTTTCCCGTCGCCTGACGGCGGCGATCACCGCTCAGATCAAGGCAGACCGTCCGGATGCCAAAGTTGCCTACCGCGATCTCGCCACCAGCCGGATCCCGCATCTGACCGGCGCACAGATCATGGCGCCTGCCGATCTCGCAGGTGTTGACGCCGACCTGGCTGCCGAAGTCAAGATCGGCCGCGAGATGCTCGAAGAATTCCTGGCTGCCGACACTGTCATCGTCGGCGCGCCGATGTACAACTTCTCCATTCCGAGCCAGCTCAAAGCCTGGATCGACCGTCTCGCCGTGAACGGCAAGACCTTCCGTTACACCGAATCTGGCCCGGAAGGCCTCGCCAAGGGCAAGAAGGTTATCATTGCTTCGACCCGCGGTGGCCACTATTCCGCCGGCCCGGCTTCGGCGATGGATCATCAGGAATCCTACCTGAAGACGGTCTTCGGCTTCTTCGGTATCACAGACGTCGAATTTGTGCGCGCCGAGGGCCTGAACCTCAGCGCCGACTCCAAGCAGTTCGCGATCGCCGAGGCAGAAAAGACCATTGCCGAAGGCACTGTCCTTCGTCTGGCCAGCTAAAACAAGAGTTCATCGGATCACGTCAGTGGTCCGATGAAGGGGCGTTGGCCCCATTGCGGACGGTGCCGGTTGAGCATGCAGCCGGCATTGTCCGTTTTCGTGTCAGCGGATCTGTATTATGATGCGCTCATGAAAGACCGGCGGAGAAGGCCCTTGGCTGTCATCGCTGCGGTGGTCGCGCTGGTGGCCGCCGATGTCGGGTATGCGTCGCCGCCGGACACGCGCTGCACCTGCCGCAATCGCGATGGCTCGAAATACGAGCTCGGGCAGATCGCCTGCCTGCGCGTCGGCGGCATTTCCTATCTTGCGCGCTGCGAGATGAACCTCAACGTCACCACCTGGAAGAAGCTTCGCGACGGATGCCCGACGGCGAGCAATCAGAGCCTATGGCTTCGAGTTGACGAAGATATAGCGACGCGTTTCTGACGACAGCAACGGCGTGCATCGCAGCTGCTACACGGGGATCGGTTCCCCAGCGTCGAGGTAGACACCCGCGGATGCTTCCGGTATCGCCAATCAATGGCTCTATTCGGCGGGCTAGCCTCTCCGGCTTCAAGTAGCCGGAGAGCTTCACAGGTGTTTGGCGATCTTAACGACCGGCCGTCTTATTTGCTCAGGAACTGACGCGCCGCATACATGGCGATCGCTGCCGCATTCGACACATTCAGCGACTTGATTGCGCCGGGCATGTCGAGGCGGGCGAGCGCCTTGACGGTCGACCGTGTCTTCTGCCTGAGACCCTTGCCCTCCGAACCAAGCACCAGCGCGACCTTGTCGCCGGCGAAGGTGCCTTCGAGCGGGGCCGGTCCTTCCGAATCGAGCCCGATCGTGTGGAAGCCGAGGCGGTGCAGTTCGTCGATCGTGTCGGCGAGATTGGTGATCTGGATATAGGGGATCATTTCCAGGGCGCCGGAGGCTGATTTCGCAAGAACGCCTGATTCGGTCGGGCTGTGACGGATGGTGGTGATCAAGGCGCCAGCATCGAACGCAACGGCCGAACGCATGATCGCGCCGACATTGTGCGGATCGGTGACCTGGTCGAGCACGAGAATGAGCCTGGATTCGCTGAGTGCCTCGAGCTTGCGCAGCGGCAGCGGCTTGGTTTCAAGCATCACGCCCTGGTGAATGGCGTCGGGCCCGAGGATCTTGTCGAGGTCCTGCGGCGCCACGGTCTCGACCGGGAAGGGAAGTTCGGAGAACTCGCCGAGCTCCAGACGCGTCGCAGCGTTCTGGGTCACGCACAGGCGAACGATCTTGCGCGCCGGGTTGTCGAGTGCCGCGCGAACGGTATGCAGGCCATAGAGCAGCACCTGTTCGGGTGCGAGCACGGGCGGCTTCCAGTCGCCCGGCTGCTTGCGCCAGCGATCCTGCTTTGGCGTCGGAATTTCTCCGCGCTCGCGCTTGGCGTCGCGGTGGGCGCGTCTGAGAGTGGCGTAATGGGTGTTCTTGGCGCTCTTGTCGCCCGTATCATCTTTGCTCATGCCTGCCTTATAGAGCGCTTCGCTTGGCCTGGGAACGGAATTCGATAGTGGTGGACAAAGCGGACCTGTGGAGAATTTCACAAATTTTCCGTTCTGGCGTGTTGACAGGAGCAAGGCGGGCCGTCATATACCCGGCGCAGATCGAGAGGCGGCAACGACAAATCGCTGGATGTCTCACGATCTCAAATGCTTGGTCGACTTGATCCCGACAGAATAATGGAGGGATGCCCGAGTGGTTAAAGGGGACGGACTGTAAATCCGTTGGCTCAGCCTACGTTGGTTCAAATCCAACTCCCTCCACCATTCTGCTTCTGGATCGAAGGCCCGCGGGTATAGCTCAATGGTAGAGCAGCAGCCTTCCAAGCTGAATACGCGGGTTCGATTCCCGCTACCCGCTCCAGCAGCGCGCTGACGTTTTCTCCTTTTTAATGCGACGCTTCAACTGCTCATCGTAAGCTGTTGTTTGTTCTTTCGTCACGCGACGAAGTGATTCGGGAATCTGCCCGGCTTGCATCTTCGATGCGCCATTCTTACATGAGGTAGGAAAAGGCGGCCGTGGCCGGTCCGGGCGTACGCAATTAAGTCTTGCGCAAATCCCTTGAAACCCTTAAACGGCTCCACAAACCGGCCCCGCCGGCTGATCAATCATACTTGACCACAGGAAACGTACCCATGGCAAAGAGCAAATTTGAGCGCAACAAGCCGCACGTTAACATTGGCACGATTGGCCACGTTGACCATGGCAAGACGTCGCTGACTGCAGCGATCACNATGGCAAAGAGCAAATTTGAGCGCAACAAGCCGCACGTTAACATTGGCACGATTGGCCACGTTGACCATGGCAAGACGTCGCTGACTGCAGCGATCACGAAGTACTTCGGCGAGTACAAGGCGTACGACCAGATCGACGCTGCTCCGGAAGAAAAGGCCCGTGGTATCACGATTTCGACGGCTCACGTTGAGTATGAGACGGCGAACCGTCACTACGCGCACGTCGACTGCCCCGGCCACGCCGACTACGTCAAGAACATGATCACCGGTGCAGCGCAGATGGACGGCGCGATCCTGGTTTGCTCGGCTGCTGACGGCCCGATGCCGCAGACCCGCGAGCACATCCTGCTTGCTCGCCAGGTTGGCGTTCCGGCGATCGTCGTGTTCCTCAACAAGGTCGACCAGGTTGACGACGCCGAGCTTCTCGAGCTCGTCGAGCTTGAAGTTCGCGAACTGCTGTCGTCCTACGAATTCCCGGGCGACGACATTCCGATCATCAAGGGTTCGGCACTTGCTGCTCTTGAAGATTCGGACAAGAAGATCGGCGAAGACGCGATCCGCGAGCTGATGGCCGCTGTTGACGCCTACATCCCGACGCCTGAGCGTCCGATCGACCTGCCGTTCCTGATGCCGATCGAAGACGTGTTCTCGATCTCGGGCCGTGGTACGGTTGTGACCGGTCGCGTTGAGCGCGGCATTGTCAAGGTTGGCGAAGAAGTTGAAATCGTCGGCATCCGCGACACGTCGAAGACGACGGTTACCGGCGTTGAAATGTTCCGCAAGCTGCTCGACCAGGGCCAGGCCGGCGACAACATCGGCGCGCTGATCCGTGGTGTTAACCGTGACGGCGTTGAGCGTGGCCAGATCCTGTGCAAGCCGGGTTCGGTCAAGCCGCACAAGAAGTTCATGGCCGAAGCCTACATCCTGACGAAGGAAGAAGGCGGCCGTCATACGCCGTTCTTCACGAACTACCGTCCGCAGTTCTACTTCCGCACGACGGACGTGACGGGTATCGTTACGCTTCCGGAAGGCACGGAAATGGTTATGCCTGGCGACAACGTCACGGTTGCCGTTGAGCTGATCGTTCCGATCGCGATGGAAGAAAAGCTGCGCTTCGCTATCCGCGAAGGTGGCCGTACCGTCGGCGCCGGCATCGT
>NZ_LMFK01000046.1:362500-365934 GCF_001426785.1 Ensifer sp. Root142 | reverse complement strand
TTTTTTTTTGATTTGGTTGCGGGGGCAGGATTTGAACCTGCGGCCTTCAGGTTATGAGCCTGACGAGCTACCGGGCTGCTCCACCCCGCGCCATCTCGGTAAACCGCTRTGCGGTTTATCCGGTGCGTAAACCGCTGTGCGGTTTATCGCGGTTGCGTAACCGCTTTAGCGGTTATGCTTTAATCCGGTTCGGGTTTTGCGAAGCAAAATCCCGTTTGTTACTGCGAGTTTAACCAAGCAAAAAGGCCGCTTGTAGGCGGCCCTTGCGTTTCGGCTTGGCCGAGCGTTTGTTCAGAGAAGATTTTCGGTTTGTTTTCGCCGCTGCCTTGTCCTTCTCGGCTATGCCTCGAAGGGGAGCGGCGGTTTTTTTATCTTGCGTTTTGCAGACCTGGCAGCGACCTACTCTCCCGCGTCTTAAGACGAAGTACCATCGGCGCTGGGGCGTTTCACGGCCGTGTTCGGAATGGGAACGGGTGCAGCCACCCCGCCAGAACCACCAGGTCGGCAAAGCGCAAGATTTGCCCTTAGCTGGGGCAAACCGAATGAGAAGCTGGTGAGGAGGATAAACCGCCTCGTTTTGTTTTGAACACGTCGCTCATCAATGATGAGCATGAGCAATGGGAACGATCAAGCCAATCGAACGATTAGTACTGGTAAGCTTCATGCGTTGCCGCACTTCCACACCCAGCCTATCAACGTGGTAGTCTTCCACGGTTCTCAAGGGAATACTCGTTTTCAGGTTGGTTTCCCGCTTAGATGCCTTCAGCGGTTATCCATTCCATATATAGCTACCCTGCTATGCCCTTGGCAGGACAACAGGTCCACCAGAGATATGTCCATCCCGGTCCTCTCGTACTAGGGACAGATCCTGTCAATATTCCTACACCCACGGCAGATAGGGACCGAACTGTCTCACGACGTTCTGAACCCAGCTCACGTACCGCTTTAATTGGCGAACAGCCAAACCCTTGGGACCTGCTCCAGCCCCAGGATGCGATGAGCCGACATCGAGGTGCCAAACAACCCCGTCGATATGGACTCTTGGGGGTCATCAGCCTGTTATCCCCGGCGTACCTTTTATCCGTTGAGCGATGGCCCTTCCACGCGGGACCACCGGATCACTATGACCGACTTTCGTCTCTGCTCGACTTGTCAGTCTCGCAGTCAGGCGGGCTTATGCCATTGCACTCGACGACCGATTTCCGACCGGTCTGAGCCCACCATCGCGCGCCTCCGTTACTCTTTCGGAGGCGACCGCCCCAGTCAAACTACCCACCATACACTGTCCCGGATCCGGATAACGGACCGCGGTTAGACATCCATGACGATAAGGGTGGTATTTCAAGGATGGCTCCACAAGAACTGGCGTCCCTGCTTCAAAGCCTACCACCTATCCTACACATGCCGACACGAATGCCAGTGTAAAGCTATAGTAAAGGTGCACGGGGTCTTTCCGTCTGACCGCAGGAACCCCGCATCTTCACGGGGAATTCAATTTCACTGAGTCTATGCTGGAGACAGCGGGGAAGTCGTTACGCCATTCGTGCAGGTCGGAACTTACCCGACAAGGAATTTCGCTACCTTAGGACCGTTATAGTTACGGCCGCCGTTTACTGGGGCTTCGATTCAGAGCTTGCACCCCTCCTCTTAACCTTCCAGCACCGGGCAGGCGTCAGACCCTATACGTCGTCTTGCGACTTCGCAGAGCCCTGTGTTTTTGATAAACAGTCGCTACCCCCTGGTCTGTGCCACCCTTTCTGACTTGCGTCAAAAAGGGTCACGCTTCTTCCGAAGTTACGCGTGCAATTTGCCGAGTTCCTTCAGCATAGTTCTCTCAAGCGCCTTGGTATACTCTACCTGACCACCTGTGTCGGTTTCGGGTACGGTCTATACGGTGGAGCTATTTCCTGGAACCGCGTCCCTGCACACCCAATCCAATAAGAATGTACAAGTTAAGCAATCCGTCACTACCACCAGGCCCACGAATATTAACGTGGTTCCCATCGACTACGCGTGTCCGCCTCGTCTTAGGGGCCGGCTAACCCTGCTCAGATTAACTTTAAGCAGGAACCCTTGGTCTTTCGGCGAGAGGGTCTCTCACCCTCTTTATCGTTACTCATGTCAACATTCGCACTTCCGATACCTCCAGGACCCCTCACAGGTATCCCTTCACAGGCTTACGGAACGCTCCGCTACCACACGTCTTGCGACGTATCCTCAGCTTCGGTGCATGGCTTTAGCCCCGTTACATTTTCGGCGCAAAGACCCTTAATTAGACCAGTGAGCTGTTACGCTTTCTTTAAATGATGGCTGCTTCTAAGCCAACATCCTGGTTGTTTTGGGATCCTCACATCCTTTCCCACTTAGCCATGACTTGGGGACCTTAGCTGGAGGTCAGGGTTGTTGCCCTCTTCACGACGGACGTTAGCACCCGCCGTGTGTCTGCCGACTAGTACTCCTCGGTATTCGGAGTTTGGTTAGGATCAGTAAGACGGTGAGTCCCCATAGCCCATCCAGTGCTCTACCCCCGAGGGTATTCGGTCGACGCACTACCTAAATAGTTTTCGCGGAGAACCAGCTATTTCCGAGTTTGATTGGCCTTTCACCCCTAGCCACAAGTCATCCCAATCTATTGCAACAGATGCGGGTTCGGTCCTCCAGTTGGTGTTACCCAACCTTCAACCTGCTCATGGCTAGATCACTCGGTTTCGGGTCTAATGCGACGAACTGAACGCCCTGTTCAGACTCGCTTTCGCTGCGCCTTCACCTATCGGCTTAAGCTTGCTCGTCACACTAAGTCGTTGACCCATTATACAAAAGGTACGCCGTCACCCTTGCGGGCTCCGACTGTTTGTAGGCATCCGGTTTCAGGTTCTATTTCACTCCCCTTGTCGGGGTGCTTTTCACCTTTCCCTCACGGTACTTGTTCGCTATCGGTCATGCACGAGTACTTAGGCTTGGAGAGTGGTCTCCCCATGTTCAGACAGGATTTCACGTGTCCCGCCTTACTCAAGGACACTGAGTGTTCTACGTGTAAGGGGCTATCACCCTCTACGGCCGACCTTTCCATGTCGTTCCACTTTATTCCTCAGTGCCACTGGCCTGGTCCGCGTTCGCTCGCCACTACTTGCGGAGTCTCGGTTGATGTCCTTTCCTGCAGGTACTTAGATGTTTCAGTTCCCTGCGTTCGCTTCTTACCCCTATGTATTCAGAATAAGATACCTTTAAACAATACTTGGAAACCTAAGCCGTACCTAAGCACGACTTAAATTTTCCAAGTATTTAAGGTGGGTTTCCCCATTCGGAGATCCATGGATCAAAGCTTATTCGCAGCTCCCCACGGCTTATCGCAGCGTATCACGTCCTTCATCGCCTGTGCATGCCAAGGCATCCACCAAATGCCCTTCTTTCACTTGATCGTTCTCATTGCCAAT
>NZ_LMFK01000046.1:0-357500 GCF_001426785.1 Ensifer sp. Root142 | reverse complement strand
ACATCGGCCGCACGGACAGTGATCGTGGGTGTCTGCCAGAGCAGGGTCGCGACATCTTCCAGATCGGCTGTCAACGAGAGCTCAACTGCATCATGGCCACGATAAGACAGGCGTCCATCGGCAATACTGGAGATCGTCGTGGGTAGGACCGGGTCGCCCCAGCGGATCGCCTCGGCGGCGACGGCCGATGCGCGCGGGCGGCCCGCGTGACGTTCCGCCAGCCGCCTGACATCGTCAGCCTGATAAAGGCTGCGGCGCGAGTCGACTGGATCAGCCTTCGCGCGTATGCGCCCACGGCTCACATTCGCATAAAGCGTCTGCGGTTTGGTGCCGAGCTGACTGAGCGCCTCCTCAGCGGTGATCCAGAGCGTGTTCATATTGATCAAATTTATCAAGATTGACGTCAATACATCTTAGCCGGACCATTCTCCCGGTAAAGGAGAAACATCTATGAAAAACGGACTTGAAGATGTCATCGCCGCTGAAACGCAGCTCTCGGATGTGGATGGCGAGGCCGGTCGACTGGTCATTCGTGGTGTGTCGCTCGAACACCTCGTTGATGACGCCAGCTATGAGGATGTCGTTATCCTTCTGCTTGGTGGCCTGATCGAAGGAAATCTGCAGAAGGAGGAACTGCGCCGACGTCTGGGGCACATGCGGACAGAGGTCTTCGCAGATATCCGGACCATCGACGACCATATGCTGGAATTGCCACCTGTCGACATCATGCGCGCGCTCATCGCGCGGCTGCCTGATGGTGACGATCTCGAGGCAGCGCTCCGCCTGCTTGCTGCACCCGCCGTCTTCCTGCCGGCAATCCTGCGCCTGAAGAATGGCGACAAGCCGATTGCCCCATCGCCGTCGCTCTCCCAATCGGCAGACATTCTCGCGATGCTTGGCGGCGGGCTGCCGAGCGCGGGAAAGGTCAAAGCACTCGATGCCTATCTCGTGACGATTTCCGACCATGGCCTTAACGCTTCGACTTTCGCGTCAAGGGTGATCGCCTCCACCGGAGCCGGCCTCACATCGTCCGTCCTCGGGGCGATCGGTGCCCTCAAGGGGCCACTTCATGGCGGCGCGCCCGGACCGGTGCTCGACATGCTCGATGCGATCGGAACGCAAGAGAACGCGAAAGCATGGCTCAACCAGGCGCTTGATCGCGGTGAACGGCTGATGGGGTTCGGCCACAGAGTGTACCGCGTCCGCGATCCACGCGCCGATGCGCTGAGGCTTGCCCTGAAGCCCCTGATCGACGTTGGGCAGGTCGATCGCGAACGCATCGAGCTCGCCAATGCCGTCGAACAGGCAGCACTCATGATATTGAAGGAGCGCAAGCCGGATCGCCCGCTCGACGTCAATGTCGAGTTTTATACAGCACTGCTGCTCGATGCGTTGGGCTTCCCGAGAGATGCTTTCACCGGCGTCTTCGCCATCGGCCGCACCATCGGCTGGATTGCCCATGCACGCGAGCAGGCGCTCAAAGGTCGCCTGATCCGCCCGCGCTCGGTTTATGTCGGGCCGCTGCCACGGGCTGCCTAAGTCACTGACATGGCGCCTGCGGCAGGCAACCGCGCAGCCGCCCACCCGCTTTGTTCAGCCTTTGCCGAAGAGCCGTTGGAGCCGGGTCGAAAAACCCGGCTCCAACGGCTGCATGACAAAGACACGCCCGATATCAAGCCTTGATGAAGGCCAGGACGTCGGCGTTGAACTTGTCGGGCTCGATCTGGGCCAGGCCATGTGCCCCACCCTTGTAAACGATGAGCTTGGCGTCCCTTACGATCTTGGCCGTCTTTGCGGCGGATGCGGCAAACGGAACGATCTGGTCGTCATCGCCGTGGATCACCAGCGTCGGGCGATCGATCTTCTTCAGGTCGTCGGTGTAGTCGACTTCGGAGAATTCGCGGACGCAATCATAGTGACCCTTGATCGAGCCGACCATCCCCTGCAGCCAGAAGGATTCGCGAAGCCCGTCATTCATCTTCGCGCCTTCGAGGTTGAAGCCATAGAAGGGAAGAGTGAGTTCCTTGAAGAACTGCGAGCGATCGCCCGCGGTGCCCTTGCGAATGCCGTCGAAAACCTCAATCGGCGTTCCTTCTGGATTCGCCGCAGTCTTCAGCATGAGCGGAGGGACCGCGCCGACGAGAACCACCTTTGCAACGCGCCCGCTGCCGTGACGGCCGATATAATGGGCCACTTCGCCGCCGCCGGTCGAATGCCCGATCAGGATCGCATCCTTGAGGTCGAGTTTCTCGATCAGTTCCGCCAGATCGTCGGCATACTGATCCATGTTGTTGCCGTCCCACGGCTGGTCCGAACGACCATGGCCGCGCCTATCGTGGGCGATGACGCGGTAGCCGTTCTGCCCGAAGAACAGCATCTGGGCTTCCCAGGCGTCGCCCGATAGCGGCCAGCCGTGGGAGAAGACGATCGGCTGTCCCTTGCCCCAATCCTTGTAGAAGATGTTGGTGCCGTCCTTGGTAGTGATGAAACTCATGGGGTTCTCTCCATCTGGTGTTGGGATCGGGTTCTGGGCGCCAAGGCCGAGGCCGGGCAGAAACAAGGTGGCGCCAACTGCGCCGGCGGTCCTGAGGACCGTTCGGCGGGCAACTGGAAAAAGCGCGTTCCAATCTGTCATGGCGTCTCCTTGATGTTGTCTCTCGCCTGCGTCAGGCGCTCCGGCCCGACGCTCAGCAGGTGGCGAACGAGCGGAGCTGCGTCGCCGCGATGGAATTTGCGCACCTCCTGCTGCAGGTCGGCATCGGCCTTGGAGACCCGTCGATGCTGGCGCAGGTGCTCGGCCCAGGATTCGACGAAGAACCATTCGACCATGATCTCCGGATCAGCAGTGTCTTCCGTCACACCCCAGCCATAGGCACCGTCCCGCCGCCGTTCCGAAGAAAGCCTGTAGAGAGCGCTCGTGAACGCCTGTCGATCGGCGGGATCGACGCGATATTCTATGGTGATCAGCACGGGGCCGCGGTCATTGTCGATCGGCGAGGCCGTCAACGGCTCGGGCCAGTGATTGGAGGCGACCAGATCAGCCTCACCGGCAGGCAGCTTCACGATGTGAAATACCACGCCAACGACCACCAGCCCGGCGGCGCCGACCAGAAGGGTCGCCGGAACGCCAAGGAGTTCCGCTATGGCACCCCAGGCCAGGCTCCCGGCGGTCATCGCGCCGTTGAACACCGTGAGGTAGACTGCAAGCGCCCTACCGCGCACCCAGTTCGGCAGGATCGCCTGAGCCGCGCCGTTGAGTGTCGTCAGCGCGGTTATCCATGCGGCCCCGAGGCTCAGCAACAGGATGATCGCCACCCATTGCGGCGGTGCAGATGACAGGCCGGCCATGACGACGGCCGTGACCAGCGCGGCGGCGAGCAACAGCCCATCTGCACTGAGGAGCCTACGCAGCCTCGGCATGACGAGGGCGCCGCCAATCGCTCCGACTCCGACGGCCCCGAGAAGGACACCGTAAAAGCCGGCATCCCCGCCGAGCAGGTTGCGTGCAACGAGCGGCAGCAGCGCCCAGACGGCGCTCGAAAACGCGAAGAACACGGCAGCGCGCAGCAGCACCACGTGCAGTTCGCGGCTGGCGCGCGCATAGCGCAGACCCGCACGAAATGCGCCGGCGAACTTCTCCGACAAGCCATCGTCCGCACCGGGGGCGCGCCGCCACCAAAGCAGGGCCGCGATGACGAAGAGATAGCTCGCAACGTCGGTTGCATAGGTGATGGCCGCACCGAAGCTCGCAAGGATGAGCCCGCCGACCGCAGGGCCAATGGCACGCGAGATGTTGATGCCGAGCGAGTTCAGGGCGACGGCGCTCTTCAACTCCTGCCGCGTGACGAGTTCGGGAACGATCGATTGCCAGGTGGGTGCCATCAGCGCAGCACCTATACCACCGAGGAAGGTCAGCGCCACGAGCGAGCTCACGCTCTGCAATCCGGTCGCTGAAAGCAGCATGAGCCCGATGCTGACGGACGCCAGCAGTAGCTGGATGACGATCAGAAACCGGCGGCGATCGAGGATATCAGACAGAACGCCCGCAGGTATGGCGAGCAGGAAGATCGGCAGGGTCGCAGCCGCCTGAACCATGGCAACGGCCGCCGGAGCACCGGAGAGATCGGTCACCAGCCATGAACTGGCGACGTCGCGGATGAAACTGCCGGTATTGCCGATGACGGTGGCCACCCAAAGGACGGCAAAGACGGGCTGGCGCAGCGGTGCAAAGCCGCCTGCGGCCGGCGGCGGCGTGACATTCTGGGTCATGGCAGCGGTTCGCCTCCCGCCTCGTTTCGACGGTCAAGATCGTACCACGCGACCAGCAGGAAGGCGCCGGCAAGGCCGAGATGCTCGAAGAAGGCGTTGGTCGCCATGAACCGTTCCTGGCCGGGGGCCAGCTCCCAGAAGCGCAAGGCGATGAAGGTTGCGGCGAGCGTGAACGCGGCGAGGCCGAGAGCGGCAAGCCAACGCAGAATGCCTGCGAGGATCATCGCCGAGGCGAGAAGTTCGAAGACGATCACCGCCACCGCGAACAGTGCGGCCGGCTGAAGTCCGAAATGGTTCATCTCGCCGAGAGCGGCATCAAAGTCGAGGATCTTCGTCAACGGCCCTTGGATATAGGCGGCGCAGAGCCCAAGATGGGCGATGAACCGAATAGTGGGCGTGGTCACAAACGGCTGGACACCGGCCGCCAGCCGCGACGCAATTGTGGAGGAATGTGTCATTGCGGCTCCCTCCTCACACCGCCCAGCAGGCGCAGCCGAGCGCGCCGAAGAAACCCTTGAGATCGGCGATCGGCAGGCGTGATGTCCAGGCGCCGGCGTGGTCGTGGCCGTGGACATTGCAGTCGTTCAGGCATCCGCATGTGGAGATTGCGGTGCGGCGAAGGCTTCGTTTGCCGGCACCTTCCGGCTCCCCCCAGGAGGCATAGCCACCGAAGGTCCTGACCGGCGACCAGTCGGGCATGGCGGGCGGCACCGGGTTTTCGTCATGGGTGGCGAAGTCACCGGCGGCATAGACGACCTTGCCGCCGACCACCGTCAGCTCGGACGTCAGGAACGAGATCTCGTCTTCGGCGCAGGCAAAGAAGTCCTTGTCCGGCACGATCAGGTCGGCGAACTGCCCCTTTTCGATCCGGCCCTTCTTGCCTTCCTCGTTGGAAAACCAGGTGACCTTTTCGGTCCACATCCGCAGCGCCGTCTCGCGATCGAGGCAATTGGCGCGCGGGTAGAGTTGCAGCCCGCCGAGCGTCTTGCCGGTCACCATCCAGGACAGCGAGACCCAGGGATTGTAGGAGGCGACACGGGTGGCATCGGTACCGGCGGAAACATTGACGCCCTTGTCGAGCATCCGTTTGATCGGCGGTGTCGCTTCGGCGACGCCGTGGCCGTAGCGCTCGACAAAATATTCGCCCTGATAGGCCATGCGATGCTGGGTTGCGATGCCGCCGCCAAGCGCGGCGATCCGGTCGATCGAGCGCTCGGAAATTGTCTCGGCATGGTCGAAGAACCAGTTCAGGCCTTCAAGCGGGATGTCCTTGTTGACCTTCTCGAAGACGTCGAGGGCGCGGGAGATCGTTTCGTCATAGGTGGCATGAAGACGCCAGGGCCAGCGGTTTTCGGCAAGGATGCGCACCACCTCTTCCAGTTCGCCTTCCATTTCCGGAGCCATCTCCGGGCGTGGCTGGCGGAAATCCTCAAAGTCCGCGGCGGAAAACACCAGCATCTCACCGGCGCCGTTGTGGCGGAAATAGTCGTTGCCCTGCTTGTATTTGACCGAGGAGGTCCAGTTGAGGAAGTCCTCTTTCTCCTGTTTGGGCTTCTGGGTGAAGAGATTATAGGCCAGCCTCACGGTCATCTGCCCCTCGTCGGACAGTTTTTGGATGACCTCGTAATCATCGGGATAGTTCTGAAAGCCGCCACCAGCATCGATCACGCCGGTGACGCCGAGCCGGTTGAGTTCGCGCATGAAATGGCGGGTCGAATTGACCTGATAATCGAGCGGCAGTTTCGGCCCTTTGGCGAGCGTCGAATAGAGAATGCCGGCATTGGGCTTGGCAAGCAGCAGACCGGTCGGATTGCCCTTGGTGTCGCGGGTGATCTCCCCGCCCGGCGGGTTCGGCGTATCCTTGGTGTAGCCGACGGCCCTGAGCGCAGCGCCGTTGAGGAGCGCACGGTCGTAGAGATGCAAGAGAAAGACGGGCGTGTCGGGCGCGATCGCATTGATCTCCTCGATCGTCGGCAGGCGCTTTTCAACGAACTGATGCTCGGTAAAGCCGCCGACGACCCGCACCCATTGCGGCGCTGGCGTGATCGCCACTTGGCGCTTCAGCATATCCATGGCGTCGGCGAGCGAGCGCACCCCGTCCCATCGCAGCTCCATGTTGAAGTTCAGGCCGCCGCGGACGACATGGGTGTGGTTGTCGATCAGCCCGGGCAAAACCCGCTTGCCCTTCAGATCGATGATCCTGGTGTCGGGACCGGCGAGCGCCATGATCTCCTGATCCTGGCCGACGGCGAGAAACCTGCCGTCCTTGATTGCGACCGCGCTGGCGTTGGGATTGGAGCGGTCAAGCGTGGTGACGAGCCCGTGATGCAGGATAATATCGGCGTCCATCGGATTGTCTCCCTTGGTCGAAACGGTGTCGGCGGCAAGCGCCGGCGAAAACAGCGAGGGGAAGGCGAGCGTCGAGGCTGCCCCCAGAAAGCCGCGGCGTGTCGGCATCAGCCCACCTCCCCTTTCGAAGAGCGGTCGCGCGTGGCCACGTCATGGTCGGTTCCCGTCGGCAGCGCGCCGAAAACGTGGGGCACGCAACGGCTGTTGAACCAGGAGACGGTGACCGGCGCGCCAGAGACCAGCCGCTTGACGAGCGGAACGGCCTGTTCGCCGACGAGGATGCCGAGCAGGCCAAGCAGGGCGATCACGGGCGGCGCCGGCGAGCGCACATTCAGCAGTCCGTAGATGACACCGACCAGCAGACCGACGCCGAGCGACAGAAGATACATTTTCATCGAGTTCTCCTCACGGGACGGGTTGCCCGCTTCTCCGTCCCGCCGACTGGCGAGACGGCAACCTTCGGAATGAGGACGATCAGTGGCCTTCGGAGGCGCCGAACATCGTCTTGGCGTAGATAATGCCGAGGCCGTAGGCGCCGCCGAACTTCTTGGCGATACCGGTCGTCATGTCGTAGGTCTCGGTGCGGGCCCAGTCGCGCTGGAGTTCCAGCATATATTGCAGCGACGTCATCGGCCGAACGCCAGCCTGGACCATGCGGTCCATCGCCCGATCGTGTGCCTCGTCCGAGACGTCACCGCAGGCATCGGCAATCACATAAACCTCGAAGCCCTGATCGAGCGCAGAGAGCGTCGGGCCGACGATGCAAACGCTGGTCCAGAGGCCGCAAAAGACCAGCCGCTTCTTGCCGATGGCGTTGACATTGTCGATGACGGCGGCGTCTTCCCAGGTGTTCATCGAGGTACGGTCGAGAAGGCCCTGGCCTGGAAAGGCATCGGTGATCTCTGAGAACATCGGGCCCGAGAAAGCCTTCTCCGCCACCGTCGTCAGAATGGTGGAAACGCCGAAGCCGGCGGCCGCATGCGCGACCAGCGCCGCATTGTTGCGCAGCAAGACAGCATCGATCGACTTCGTCGCAAAGGCCATCTGCGACTGGAAATCGATCATGATCAGCGTGTGGTCTTTCGGCGAAACCAGGAGGCTGCCGGGCGTCGGCGTGGCGTTTAAGGTCATGGTCATCATCTCCTCGATGTCCTGGATTCTGAAGATCCGCAGGGAATGACCCGACTATGCCCGAGCCGGGCTGCCCGTTCTTGTCGGATATGCTGATGTTTTGAACATTCTGCCCGAGATACATCGCAAGCAAAGCGCAAAAGTCATATTGGAAGCAACGGCATAAGGATGGAGCGCGTGCCGCCGCAAGCAAGGCCCGCGCGCGGCCAGACCGCTAGGCCCTGCGACTGCGCCGCCAGGCGCCGGGGGATGCCCCCGTCGCCCGGGCAAAGACGCGCGTGAAGTGGCTCTGATCGGCAAAGCCGCTGGCGACCGCGATTTCACCGATCGTCAGCGACGAAAATTCCAGCATGTCGCGCGCCCTGTCCAACCGCTGCTGCAGGAACCATTGGAACGGCGTGATACCCAGTGTTTGGCGAAAGGCGCGCAGGAACGTGCCCTGTGACAGATGACAAGCCTCAGCGAGTTCCTCGATCGACAAATCGCCGCCAAGCCTGCTTCGCATTAGTTCCTGCACCATCGACAGGCTGCGCGCCGAGAGCCTGCGCCCCTTGATCGCTGCCCCCGACGTCGTGCGGTGGCTCGCACTGCCGTAGTGTTGAGCGACGTGGATTCCGATCGCCACCGACAATTGGTCGACGAACAAGGGGCTTCTCTCCAATTGGCCGTTCATGTCTGCAAACAGCGCCGCCATCAGCCCGCCCAACACTGGATCGGCTCGCTCGCCGACCGCACACAGTTCGCGGACGCCGCTCAGATCGGCGCAGTCGGCCATCCGCTCGATCGCGCTGTGCCCCACCTCGAGCAAAACAAAATCGAAGCTGCCGGAGAGATCCGCCTGATAGGGATCGTGAAAGTTTCGGAGGTAGACGGAGTTCTCGTCGAACTCATGCATTGTCTCGTGATGTTCGTGAAGGATCCGCCGGCGATGGCCCCCCGACAGTGACAGGCCGAGCAGATAACCGCGGTTGTTGGCCGGCGTGTGCACGCGCTCGCGCGGTGCGGCCTGCGCTTTCTTGCGATAAAAAGTCAACCCGGCGCCGTCAATCCGCCGGTCTTCGTCGAGGCCAGCCACTGTACATCCGAAACTGTCGCGGGGTGGAGGTGCGATCGCGATCGAAGAAGCTGCTGTCATACCTCCGCCTCCGCACAACTTCGCTGCCTGTCCGCGACCACGAGGGTGCCGACTGCGGCGGTCTCAACTTTTGCACGACACCGCTTCGCCAGCGTGCTTGCGCAGCATTGCGTCCGAACATCACGATCATATGAACCGAATGGCTGTCTTGTCGATGGCATCGCGACTATTGTCTTCCGTCACAGGGCCGCTTTTTCCAGCTCCAGGCGTCGGGTACGCCGGAAGCGCGCTGGCGTTTCGCCGGCGATCGCCACGAATGTCTTAGTCATATGGCTCTGATCGGCAAAGCCGCAGGATATGGCAATCTCTGCGATCGGCACGTTCTTCAACAACAACTCCTTCGCACGGGTAACCCGATATTCGGCCAGCCACCGCAAAGGCGTACAGCCGAAGCTCACCTTGAATGCCTTGATGAAATAGCTTTTCGACAACGCACAGGCCTCGGCAAGCTCGCTGAGCGAGAACTGCCCATCGACATGGCCCGAGAGAAAGTCGAGCGCCCTTTTCTCCTGCCACGCAGCCAGCGTCCCCTTGCGCTCTTTGGGTAGATAGAGCCCGCCATAGGTCTGCATCAAATGCGTCAGAATCGCGAGGCTCACCTGGTCGAGAAAGAGCTGGCTTGCCTCTTGCGGTCTCTCGAAAGCTGGAAGCAATGCCTGCGCTAGCCCCAGCATGACGCCGTCATGCGTGCCCGGCGCACAGCGCAGACCGGTAAAGTCAGGCCGTCCCTGTTCAGTCGCAAAGGCGCGCATCTGCGAGAACGGTATCTGAAGGCGCACATTGTCAAAGGGCGACAGGTGATGGCAGCGCCATTCCTCGCGCAGGTCGGTGATGGCAAGCGCTCCCTTGCGATGCCCGCCCTCAAAGACAAGGGTGCCGCCCCGCCACAGCCGATGCAGGCGAAAATCACTGAGCTGGGTGATGATGTTGAACGCCTCCTCGCGCCTGTTGGCAACCGCCGGACCCAGGTCGCAGCCATCACTGCTCAACCGCGTCAGGGTTATGGGGGGAACACGCAGGATCGATCGGCGCAAGGCGCCCACTTCGCTGGCCGTTTCTGGACGAGACTCTAAATTCAACAAAATTCCCCGAAAGTGCACCAGGCATTCAAGCAATGCAGAATACGATACACTGCCGCCAACAATCAATTCCGTCCCGCGACCGGCGCTAATGCAGAGGTGCGCTCCGCCAGGCTTGTGGTGTCGTACCGGTCTCCCCCAGAAACACCGTCGTGAAATGGCTGAGGCTGCTGAAGCCGCAAAGGAACGCGATCGAGCCCAGAGGCAGTGAACTCGCGCGCAGAAGCTGCTTGGCCTGAACAACGCGCCGGCGCATCTGCAATTGATGGGGCGCCCGTGTCGCTTCCTGCCGAATGTGGAACGCCGTCGGATCATTGGATCCGTCGAAAGGATTTCCGCCGTCGTCGCCCTCCATCTCGGCCGAATGGTGGTGCAGAAGATGGGCGCAAACGGCCACGGCGACATGCTGCAGCAGCTCGGGTGGGCTGCTGTCCATACGTTCAAAAAGGGCCAGAAGCGCCAGTCCGAGACTGCAGAGTATCGAGTCCACTTCGCCACGCCGGCACACCAGCCGTTGTGGCTTGACCGTCGGTGACAGGGCGGCGACTTCCGCGATCAGATTCTTGGGAAGGACGAAGGCAAGCGCGCTCAGGTCGCTATGGAGCGCGATCGAGGCCCCCTGGCGCAGATCGACGAGACATATCGAGCCGCGCACGTATCGGCGAACAGCAGACCTCTCGCCGTTTACCTTGATGTCCGCATGTTCGGCATCATCGAGGTAAAGCATCAGAAAATAGGCTTCACATGCGGGCAGAGCCACTTCTGGCCGCTGCGCCCGCGTCAAACGTTTTCGAATTCGGGTGACCGAAAAGACCGCTGCCTCCATCGGGATCGTCGTGAGGCACGGAGCGTCCGGCGTTCCAAAATAGCGCCCCACGCACCCCATTTCCGGACAAGGAGAAGTCAACTCTAGCCTCCCAACCGACGCACTGCGTCATGGCCAAAGCATTGCAAACATTTGATCAAAAACCTCGGTGCATCCGAGACTGGCATGCAAGACCCATCATGGCACGAGACCGTTTTTCGCGACCGCTCTGGCCTCATGGAATGTCTACCGGTTCATCTTTTGCCCACCGTAGGGGCAATCCGCGCGCAGCGACAAGGGCTTCGCGCGGATTCAGTCGGGAATGTTCAAAAAGGAAGACCGTCGTTCAATAAGATGGGATCCGCCTAGCCAAAAATCGCGCTGGGCCAGACGTTCATGGCTATCGCCAGAAGCGTTTCGCATCCACCAGATCGACACACAGACGTCTTCGGCCGCGTCACAGGGCCCCTTCTTATTGCCCTTTGCGATCAGGACGCCGCTGCCGGAACTCCGGACAGTCTCGGACGTTGCATTGACCGGTCACGTAATTCTAACCAACATCGGGAGTTCTGCGAAAATCTCCGCGCTTGAAGACCTCCGCCAGGATCCTGCTCCCCATATCTGCTTCTTGTTCGGAGAGCCCCGAAAATCCAAGCAGCAACCTGGATGTGTCCGATGAAGCGACATTCATGCGGGAAAGGGGCATCACGACAACGCCCTTCTTTAGCGCAGCCTGTGAGACGGCGGTGTCGCTGCTCCAGGTCCCCGTGCTGTGCACGGTCAGATTGATGCCCTGATCCGGCAACGAAACGCTCAGATGTTCGCTGGTACGGTCTTTCAAGAGATTTGCAAGCAAATCGCGTGAGGCACGCAGACGCTCCCTGAGCCGGCGCAGATGCGCCGGAAAATATCCCTCATTGAAAAAGTCGCCGACGACACGCTGCTGAAACGTCGGGGGACAACGGTCAAGCGCGGGACGCACGGCTCTGAATACCGGTACCAGATCCATCGGAACCACGAGATAGCCGATGCGCAGGCTCGGCAGCAGGGCCTTGCTGAACGTGCCCGTATAAAGGACCCGGCCGGCCTGATCGAGGCCCTGAAGCGATGCGATCGGATGCCCATCGTAGCGAAACTCGCTGTCATAATCGTCCTCGACGATCCAGCAGCCATTCTCCCGCGCATAAGCGAGCAACTCCAGCCGCCGGGGCAGCGAGAGGACGGAACCGACGGGGTACTGGTTGGATGGCGTCACATAGAACAGCGTCGGCGGCAGGGAGCAGGCAGCCAACTTTTCCGTCATGATGCCGTCGGCATCAACGGGAAGACCGATGATTTTTACGCCATTCAGTGCCAGGCATTGTCTGGCCGGCGGATAACAGGGGTCTTCGACGACAGCCGTATCGCCCGGCGTCATCAGGACGCGGAACGCGAGATCAAGCGCTTGCTGTGTCCCGGCGGTGATAAATATCTGCTCGGCGGCGCAACGCACCCCGCGTGAAGCGGCCAGATGAGCCGCAATGGCGCTCCGCAGCTCGAATTCGCCCTGAATGTCGCCGTAGCCTTCAGCGGCATAGTTCATGTGCCGGCCAGCAATGCGGTTTAGCAATCTCGCTGTCCGATCGTCATGAGCGATACGCCCCGTGACAAACGGCAAAACCTTCTGCGGTTCGAGGCTAGGCCCGGAGGTGAGAACTCTCGTGGCCGCGTTGGAGACAGCGCGGCGGGTCGAGTAGGCGATTGTCTCATTGCGATGGTCGATTCTGGACAGCCCGCCTGGAACGCCTGACGCAATATATGTACCGGACCCATGCCGGGCGACCGCAAAACCTTCCGCGACGAGGATTTCATAGGCTTCGGCAACCGAGCCGCGTGAAAGCTTCCATTCCTTTGCGGCCAGACGTGTCGATGGCAGCCGTTGCCCGGCATCCAGCCGCCCGTCAGCAATTGCACCGCGCAGGGAAAGATAGAGCTGTCTCACCAAGGGTGCTGGCGAAGAGGTATCGATGCTTGGCCGAAAACCCACCGACGGGCTCTCTCTTCGCCGTCTCAGTGTCATGGGCGCCTTTCGTCAGAGTGGCTCATCAATCTCGCCAATTGTGGCTCTGTAATCTTATCATATGTTGAATTTAAATCGAGCCACTTTCAAGCCGCCATCACAAACGACGTCGGCCGGAAATTGAATTGCGCCTGCGCCGACACGGGACACCGATACGGGAAATGGCATTGCCGTCAGTCTCTGGCCATTACGCTCTGTCATTTTGGAGACTTTCATGACCCCTTCTTCGACCAGGCTGCGTATTGCCGTCCTCTTCGGCGGACGCTCGGCCGAACACGACGTTTCCGTACTTTCGGCTACCAATGTCATGCGCGCTCTGGAGCCTGCAAAATATGATGCCGTGCCGATTTTCGTGACGCGCGAAGGTCAATGGCTGTTGAGCCACTTCGACAATGGTGTGCTTGCCAAGCCTGCGAACGGCACGCAGATCAGCCTCGTTCCCGGCGGGCAAGGGCGGATGGTGGCGATTTCGGCCGAGGGAAAGATGAGCGATGCCGGCACCATCGACATTCTGTTTCCGGTCTTGCACGGCCTTCATGGTGAAGATGGCTCTGTGCAGGGGCTCGCAGAGGTGGCGCGCGTACCGCTCGCCGGTTGCGGGATTCTCGGCTCGGCGACCGCACTCGACAAGGAAATTGCCAAGCAGCTTCTGAGGGCCGCCGGCCTCCCGGTCGCGCGCTCGGTGACGATCCACAAGGATGCGGCACCTGATCTCGCTGTGCTCGAAGGCGAACTCGGGCTGCCGCTGTTCATCAAACCCGCCCGGCAGGGGTCATCCGTTGGCGTTAGAAAGGTATCAGGCAGCCAGGAGTTTGCGCCGGCGTTGGTCGAAGGTTTCCAGCATGATGGCAAGCTGCTTGCCGAGGAATATGTCGCTGGGCGCGAGATTGAATTCAGCGTGCTGGAAGATCCGAAAGGTGGCCTTTTCGTCTCTCGTCCCGGCGAGATCATCCCGGCCGAATCCCACGGCTTTTACAGCTACAACGCAAAATATATCGACGAGGACGGCGCGGCGCTCAAGGTACCAGCGGAACTGCCGCCCGAAGTTGAGGCAGAGATGAGGGCGGCGGCGGCAAGGGCATTCAGGGCTTTGGGCTGCGATGCCATGGCGCGTGTCGACTTCTTTCTGACGACGGGCATGACGTTCGTTGTCAACGAAGTGAACACCATTCCCGGTTTTACCGACATCAGTATGTATTCCAAGGCGATGGCGGCAAGCGGCGTCAGTTATGCCGAAATCATTGAAAGGCTCATTGCCCATGGCCTGACACGTGCCGGCCGAAGCGTCTGAACATGCAAACACAGACCCGTCAGCCGAGCGGGCGGATCAAACGGATCCGTCCAAGGACGAGGCCCACTTTCGAAAATGAGCTCAAGCCAAGACGCCGGCATGGATCAGACGCGATCGAGGAACTCGAGCACTCGGATGGTGAGCAACGCGGTCGCATCCGCGTCGTACGACGGGAGCGAACTGTCGGCGAAGTAGTGCTGATCGCCGGGGTACAGGAACAGCTCTGCGTCCTCGACCTTCTCCACGATCTCGCGGGCCGCGTCGATGTCGCCCTCCCCGACGAAGATCGGGTCGTTGTCCATACCGTGGATCTGGACCGCCACGTCGTCCGGCCAAGGCCCGAAGGCCCACTCGCCGCTGATCGGCAGGCAAGAGTAGAAGAGCAGAGCTCCGCGGGCTCCGGGCCGCGTCTGTGCCAACTTCTGTGCCGGCAGCACACCGAACGAGAACCCGGCGTAGACGAGTTCGGAAGGCAGTTCGTTCGCGACGCGGACCCCGCGCTCCCGCATTTCGTCGAATCCGACCTTGCCGATGTAGGCTAGCCCCTCGTCGATACTCTCGAACGTCCGTCCATCGAACAAGTCCGGCATGTGCACGATGTGACCGGCGGCCCGCAAGTCGTCGGCGAACGCCCGCACACCCGAGGTCAACCCCTGTGCGTGGTGGAACAACAGGACCTCAGCCATATGGAGCCTCCGGGTGTGATGGTCGGGCGCACGTTTCATCACTCTACAGCGACGTCGCCCGGCCCGGAAGAATGCGGACACGTTATAGAGATTTCGTCCCCAGCTAGTCTTGGCCGCTACCGAGTTCGTCGTGAACGACCCTGCCACCAAGCAGCGTCAGCACCGAGCGCAGCCTATGGATGTCGGATGCCGGCATTGTCAGATACGGCCTATCCAGGACGGCGATGTCAGCCAATTTTCCCGCCGACAAGCTGCCTCGCTCATTCTCGTCAAAGGCGATCCAAGCGGCATTGTTGGTGTAGAGCCTCAGCGCCTCATGTCGGTCGAGCAAGCATGGTTCGTTCCAGCCGCCAGCGGGTTTTCACTTTGCCCGTGATCGGTGGTTGCCACATCGGCTGCCAGGTTCTACCATAGGTTTCTCTGTCGGTTATCACTTGGGTATCTTTGATGAGGCCCCCGATGAAGATATTGCTGTCCACACTAGCGCTATCCGGCCACTTGATTTCTTCAGCCGTGGCCGAAGACGGGAAGATTCCAGCCTATTTCGTTCTGGATCAAACCTATGGAGGTGGCTTTGACACCGCCGCCTGGCAGGCCGCGATCGATGCCATCAAGGGTCATGGGAGGCTGGTGCATACTTACAATTTTGCTGGAGACAAACAGGTCGTCAGCCAAGCACAGCAGGACGTAGCCAAGGCAAACGCCCAAAAGCCGATCTACCTGGTGAATGAGAAAGTGGCCAAGGATTCCACCGAACTCCGGCAATCGCTGGCCACGTTCAAGGAGCAGTTGCGGAACGATACGAATTCCAAGGGATCGCAGGTAGTCGCCGAATGGCCGATGTGTGCGCTCGTCGAGCAAGGGTCGGAAGGTGCGGTCCGAGCCATGCAGGGCGGTGTGATCCTGTTGATCGACCACCCGCAGGCCGCAGCTCATTGCTACGCGATGGTACAATCATATTTCCTCACTCCGGCCGCCCCGGACGGCAAGCGGGCCGCGCCGGTCAGCGTCGACGCTACAACCGTCGCGATGCAGGCTAAGTTGCCGCCCATGAAGCTCGCCAGGCACATATTGGCCGATAAGGCGGCATCCAAGCCGGGAGATTTTGTCGAGCGCCCGACAAACGTCTTCGCGCCGGGCGAAGAGATCTTCATTTATGCCTATTTCGAGAATGTCGGGCGGATCAACGTCGGCACGCCGATCTCAAGCTACGAAATCGGCCTCGATATCGAGGTGCGGGACCGCGCGGGCAAGGTTCTCAGGACATTCCCCGACGCGCACGTGTTCAAGGCCGAATCTCCCCCGCCATTTCCGGTTTCCGCCAAGCATTTTACCAATTTCGCGACTGCCGGCATCGCCCTGCATGACCCGGGAGACTATGTCGTGGCATACATCTTCCACGACCGCTCGCGGCCAGAAACGCCGTCGGTGACTGCCGCGTTCGAGGTGACTGTCAAGTAGCAGCCCCAGTCATACGATGGCGCCGTGTTACTCAGTCGCTTCACAGCGTCGAGAGAATAACGAGATGCCGGCTAGCTTCCGGTGATGATCATAGTCGCGGCTTTTTCGGCGACCATCATCGTCGGGGCATTGATGTTTCCGGCCGTGATGTTGGGGAAGATCGAAGCGTCAACTATTCGCAAGCCATGCAACCCATGCACCTTTAGCGATGCATCGACGACTGAGGTGGAATCATCCGGGCCCATCGCTGCGGTGCCGCACAGGTGATAAATTGAACCGCTATGCTCCCGAAAATAGTCCAGGAGCTCGGCGTCGGTGGAAGCTTCTGCAGAAGGAGGCATTTCGCTTGCAGTAATCGATTGCAGTGCCGGTGCGCTCATGATTTTGCGCGCAAGCCGACTTGCCTGAAGCGCCTCCGCCTCGTCATGGGCAGTCGTCAGGTAGTTGGGGTTGATGCGCGGTGCAACGGTGACATCGGGCGACGCGACCGTGACACTGCCTCGGCTTGTGGGCCTGCATGCATTGAACGCCAACAGGAAACCGGAATAGGGCTCCGGCTTCAGACCGGCGCGCGGGTCGGACGGAATACGATAGGAAAGCGGGTTGAAATAGAGCTGGATGTTTGGCCTCTCCTCACCCGGCTCGCCGCGCAGGAAGCCTCCTGCCTGGTTGACGCTGAGAGCCAAGGGACCGCGTCTTGTCAGCACATAGCGCAGCGCCTGCCGCGCCTGACCGAACAGGTTCCCCAGCTCGTCGTTCAGCGTCGGAACGCTTGAGCGGTAGTAGAAGCTCGCGCAAAGATGATCCTGAAGGTTTCTCCCAACCGCCGGCAGATGTCGGACGACGGGGATACCGAACGTTTGCAGCTCTCGGCCATCGCCGATACCGGAGAGCTGCAGCAGCTTCGGCGTATCGACCGCACCGGCACATAGGATCACCTCGTTCCGGGCGGAATAGATTACCATCCCATCGGCTGTGGCAACCTCCACGCCGGTCGCCCTTCCTTCCTCGACGACAACCCTTCTGGCATGGCTCCTGCGCAGGATGGAGAGATTGGGGCGGTTGAGAGCCGGCCGCAGATAGGCGAACGACGAGGACGAGCGCACGCCATTTCGCGTATTGATATCGTAAATCCCTGCGCCCTCGATCGACGCGCCATTGAAGTCGGTATTGAGCGGCAGTTGCAGTTCGGCACAGGCAGAAAGGAACCGCGCGGTAATCGGATGGGTCTGGCCGCGCATCGGCGTGACGTGGATGGGGCCGTCCCCGCCATGAAATTCGGACTGGCCATGCGCATGGGTTTCAAGTTTCTTGAAATAGGGCAGCACGTCCTCATGGGCCCAGCCGGGATTGCCGGCCTTAGCCCAGTCGTCGAAATCCGCCGCGGCGCCCCGCACGAAGATCATGGCGTTTATCGAACCCGAGCCACCTTGTACCTTGCCGCGCGGCGCATAGATGCGGCGATTGTTCAGGGCGGCTTCCGGCTCGGTCCAGTACATCCAGTTGACGTTCGGGTCATAGTAGGACCGCGCATAGCCGACCGGGATGCGAAACCACGGTGAACTGTCGTTGCCGCCCGCCTCGAGCAGCAGCACGCTGTGTTTGCCTGTCTCGCTCAGGCGCGCCGCAACGATACAGCCGGCGGATCCCGCCCCGACAATGATGTAGTCGTAAGTGGTCATGTGTTCCTCAACCGCGCGCCGGGGCAAATGCCTTGATGTCGGCGGGCTTGTCGTCCATCTGCAGGTGCAGACGCTTTCCTTCGTAGGGCGAGTGCTTTTCAACCACCTCGAGATTGAGCTCCACGCCGAGCCCCGGTTCGCGAGACGGGATGAGATAGCCATCGTCGAACTGCAATGGCGTCTTGAGAATCTCGGCGTAGAAGCCTGAGAAGTCGATGATCGCCTCGTGGATGAGGAAATTGGGGGTGGCCGCAGCGAGCTGGATGCTCGCCGCCGCCCCGATCGGTCCGTTGTAGAGGTGCGGTGCGATCTGCGCATAGTGCGCCTCGGCCATGCCGGCGATCTTCTTTGCCTCCAGCAAGCCGCCGCACCGCGCGACGTTCATCTGCAGGATCGAGGCTGCGCCCGTTTCAAGCACGCGCTGGAACTCGTATTTGGTCGTCAGCCGCTCGCCCGTGGCAATGGGGATAGAGGTTGCCTTGGCAACAGATGCCATCGCTGCCTCCTGACCAGGCGGCACCGGCTCCTCGAACCAGAGCGGATCGTATTTTTCGAGCCGTCGCGCAAGGCGAATGGCCGAGGACGGCACCATCTGGCCATGGGTGCCGAAGAGCAGGTCGGCTCGCCCGCCGACCGCGGCACGGACCTTGGCGCAGAATTCTTCGCACCGCTCCATGACGCCAAGCGAAAGCTGGTGGCCGGAATAGGCGGTGTAGGGGCCGGCCGGATCGAACTTGACGGCGGTGAACCCCTTCGTGTCGACCATTTCCGCCGCGAAGTCGGCGGCAAGCTCTGGATCGTTGTAATCATATTCGCCGGCTGCATTCTTGGGGTAGAGATAGGTGTAGGCACGCAGCTTTTCGTGCACGAGGCCGCCCAGCAGCTTGTGCACCGGTCGGCCGGCAGCCTTGCCGATGATGTCCCAGCAGGCGATTTCGAGACCGGAGACGACGCCCATGATCGTCGGGTCCGGGCGCTGCGTGAAGCCGCTCGAATAGGCCGAACGCCAGAAGCGCTCGATATCGTGCGGATCGTGGCCGAGGAGATGGCGCTCGAACACATCCTCGATCAGCGGCACCAACGCGTTCGGATGGAAGGCGGTCGCGTAGATTTCCCCGACCCCTTCGATGCCGCACTTCGTGGTGAGCCTGACGAAGATCCAGTACATCCCGCCGATATGGGGCGGTGGGACGGCAACGACATGAACGGCGAGCGAAGCGATCTGCATGTTGAAGTTCCTTCTGACGAATCCGATCAGTGCTTCAGCACCACGAGACGAGTTTGTGTGAATTCGAGCATGCCGTGCTTGCCGTCATCGCCCCCGAGGCCCGAGCGCTTCCAGCCTGCATGGAATCCCTGATAGGGATCCGCCGGGAAGCGGTTCACATAGAGTTCGCCGGCCTCGATGGTGTCGGCAAAGCGCATGACCGTGCTGTAGTTGTTGGTGAAGAGAACCGAACTCAGACCGAACTGGTGATCGTTGGCAAGCGCCAGGGCTTCCTCGACGCTGTCATAGGAAAGCACGGCGAGAACTGGGCCGAACACCTCTTCGGCGACGACGTCCATCTCCTGCCGGCAGTTGGAAAGCAGGGTTGGCGGGTAGTAGTTGCCCACGCCTTCCGGCAGTACGCCGCCAGCCTCTATGCGTGCCCCCTGCTCCACCGCATGGCGAACCATCGCGTGAACATTGGCCTGTGCCGATTTCGTTTCAAGTGGTCCCATACGCGTCGGATCGCTGGCGCGGTCGCCGAACGTCCTTGCCGCAAAGCCGGTGCGAAGCCGCTCGAGAAGTGCGTCGTGGATGGACGTATGCACATAGACCCGTTCTGGCGCCGTGCAGACCTGCCCGCAATGATTGGTCTTGGCGGCAACGAGCTGAGCGGCAACCGCATCGATATCCGCATCGGGTTCGACAATGACAGGTGTCTTGCCGCCGAGTTCCAGTGATGGCTTGGCGATATTCGCCTTGCAATATTCGAGAACGACGCGGCCGGCCTGCAGGCTACCGGTGAGCGTTATCATGCCGACCGACGGCTGGGTGCAAAGTGTCGCGGCGACGTCATGCGACATGGTCAAGATGTTGACCAGCCCGGCCGGAAGGTCCGCGTCGAGCGCCGCCTCGGCGATCTCGAAAGCGGAGGCAGGCGTCGAGTTGCTCGGCCGCACCACAACGGCGTTGCCAGCGATCAGTGCGGGGGCAATCTTGCGCACCAGCGTATAGACCGGAAAATTGAACGGGATGAGGCAGGCAACGACCCCGATCGGCTCGCGCTTCAGAAGCAAGGTCTCGCCCGGATTGTCGCTCTGGATCACTTCCCCTTCGATCCGGCGCGCCCACTCCGCATGATAGCGCATCAGCTCGACGCCATAGATCGCTTCTGCCGTGGCATCGGCGAGGCTCTTGCCGGACTCGAGGGCGAGCGCCGCGCCGATCTGGCCGGCGCGCGCCTCGATTGCCGCCGCGAAACGGCGCAAGGCATCCCCGCGAGCGATCGCCGGCAAGGCTTTCCACGTCTTCTGCGCTGCGGCTGCGTTTTCAACCGCTGCGATTGCCTCCAGCGCGCTCGCCGCGGGCACCCTCGCAATGACCTCTCCGTTTGAGGGATCGAGCACCGGGACCAGGTCCGATGCGGGCTGAAACGCGCCGGCGACAAAGTTGCGATAGTCGGTCAAGACGATATCCTTTTATGTTTCCACCATAGGACAGGCTTCAGAACGTGCTCCGGCCGGGAGCCGCATCGAGCAATGTTCTTGTGTAAGGGTGGCTCGGGTCAAGGAGCACTTTCGCTGCCCCGCCCCGTTCGACGATCTCGCTCGCTGAGGCACCAGAGATGAAGACGAATCGCGCTCGGCCCGCAGAGATTGTTTGCAGGTTCAGCCTGAAGGCTCGCCTTGACAAGACCGTATTCTGAACGAAAGCGCCGCGCGTCTTATCAGACACGCAAAGGTCGCTGCAGCACTTCGAAATGCTGCGAAAGCGCCCAACGTTGACTAGAACTGGCGATGGTTGCACCGAGACAATCCCGCCAACGATCGACTTCGGCCGCGAACCGCTCAGGTATCCGGCAACGTGAAGACTGCGCAAGGCGCCGCGATGCCGCGCAGCACGTGTTCGCCCAGCGACACCAGCGGCGTGACGGTCTCGGCGGCGACCGCGCCCGAGATCAGCACCGACCGGCCGAGCGGCCGGCAAAGGCCCTCCAGTCGGCTGACCAGGTTTACCGCGGGACCGATTGCGGTGAAGTCCAGCCGGTCGGCCGTGCCGATATTGCCCCACAGCATTTCACCGAGATGCAGCGCTGCGCCGAAGGGCAGCGGCGGCAGCCCCTCTGCCTGTCGCAGGGCATCGAGGTGGGCCATGCCTGCGCGGGCGGCGGCGACCGCTCGCAGCGCCGCTTCGCAGGCGTCAACCGGTGCACTGGCAACCGGGAAGATTGCCAGCACGCCATCGCCGACAAACTTCAGCACCTCGCCACCGAAGGCGTGTATCGCACCGGCAACACGGTCGAACCAGGCGTCGAGGACAGCGATCATTGCCGCAGGTTCCGTCGCCTCGGACAGGGCGGTGAAGTTCCGCAGATCGGCGCAAAGCAGCACAGCGCGGATAGTTTCTCCGGTGCCGCGGTGCAGCGCGCCCGCCTGCACCCGGGCGGCACTGCGTCGGCCGAGATAGGCCTCGAGCAGCGTTGCAAGGGCCGCCCGCTCGGCCAAGGCAGCCAAAGGCGCGGTGGCGAAGCGCGCGGTCTGCCGCAGTCGGCCGATCTCAGCAGGGTCGAACAGACGCGCGCCGGCCCAGCCAAGCAACCGCCCGTCCGGCTCTGGGCCGACCGTGTCCTCCTGCACCGGGCCAAGCGCACTCAGCCAATCACCCCCAGCCTGGCTTTGCGGGCTGTCGGCAAAGCCCAGTGCTTCGATCACTGCTCCGGTCTCGGCTCGCCACAGCCACGTGCGGCGGGTAACGATCGGATGCGGCACTGCCAGTGTCAGGGTACCGCCGACCAACGGAAAGCCGTTAGCCAGCAGCCGGCCGCCGAGTTCGGCCAAGAACCGGTCGGGACCAGGCGAGGCGCTGGCCTCGTCCACCAGCCAGGCGAGGTGTGTGGGCAGATCCATGCACGATCATACCGTCAGGTCCCCCAACCTGTCATCCGTGCAGGTGGTAGCGCAGTTGGCCCAGCGGGCATATCATCGTGGAAGGAGCTGATCCGATAGCCGTCAATTCTGCGCCGCAGTCTGGGCAGATCATAGCAACCAAAGGGGAAGCCGATGCAAGAGGCCCTCATCGTCCGCCGTGAAGCACACATCCCGGCTCCGCCAGCCGCGGTGTTCGCTCTGCTGACCGATCCTGAGAAAATCCTGCGCTGGATGGGAACGGAGGCGCAGATCGAGCCGCAGCGCGGCGGGCTCTACCTCGTCAACGTCACCGGGGCCTGTTTCGCTCGTGGTTCCTTCCGCGAGGTGGTGCCAGTGCACCGCCTGGTATACAGCTTCGGCTGGGAAGACAGCGAAGTGGTGCCGCCGGCGTCAAGCCTTGTCGAGATCGACCTCGTCGAACAACCACCGGACGGAACGTTGCTTCGCCTCACCCACACTGGCCTGCCAAGTGCCGAGCAGTGCGCCGGCCACGAGGAAGGCTGGGCCCATTACCTAGACCGGTTGGCCGAGGTTGCCGCCGGGCGTGATCCGGGGCCGGACCCCTGGCACGGCCGCACTGGTAGGGAATGACTCCGCGGCCAGTATCTTGGCACCTGAGCCTGCCGGCCTGCATTGGCGCTCAGCGATCAAAGGATGAACCCGTTAGGCGAGCATGCTGGGTACGGGATCACTTACTATACTGAATTCACCGTCGCAAAGGCGGTAGAACCCGTCTTGAGGAACGGGCAACTCCAACATTTCGCGCTTCGAAAGACCGGAATACACGCCGCGCACCAATCTACCAAACAGCCCATGAGAAACTGCTACGGTTGGTCCACGTATATCCGCGATCCAGTCCTTTGCCCGGGAGCACGCAGCATCGAAGCTCTCTCCGTCCGGAGATTTGAAATACCAGTCAAAAGCGTCGGAGCCATCCAGCATTCCCGGAAACTCGTTGTCGATCTCGAACCTAGTCATTCCGTCCCAATAGCCGACGGAGACCTCCATCAGGCGGGCTTCTTCGTGTGTTACCAGTGGCAGCACCCGCTTCACGCGTTCTGCAGTTTGTCGCGTTCGGCCTAGGGGGCTGACGTGCATTTGGAATGATTGCCTACTTTCCGAAATTTCCTTCTGAAGGAGTTTCGCGACGCGATCCGCCTGTTCGATGCCGCGCTCCGTAAGGGGCGAATCTTTCTGCCCCTGGAACCGACCCAAGGTGTTCCAAATGGTCTCGCCATGGCGAAGCAGGTAAATCATCAATGTTGCCCCAGACGAAGTCGTGCGTTGGATTAAGTGCGTTATTGGACCGAAGGGTCGGCCACTTGTCACGGCTAATTTGCGCGGCACATCGATGAAGATTGGCGGCCCTAACGTTTGGCGTAGATTGGTTGCATTTCCTACTTCAATTCGCGCTTCTTGAAAAACGTATTGTCGCTGCGAAAGAAGTTCGACAAGCACGACCGCCTCGTTCGGGTCGAGACCGATTTGAGCTTCATCGTTCGTTTTCTCCATACGGCCTCCGCTGGTGATGATGGATCGTTATGAGCATGACGAGTTCTACCAGCCGCCAAATTCAAGACAGTACAACGTAAAACACCTCCGGATTGCTCCGGAGGTGTTTTGAAGAATTGCGTGGCGCCGCCGACTAAGGGCGCTCTTGCAGATCAGGCAGACAGTGCCTTGAACTCGGAGAGGATGGCTTCGCCCATCTCGACGGTTCCGACCTGGCGTGCGCCTTCGGCCATGATGTCGCCGGTGCGGATGCCCTTGTCGAGCACGGCGGCGATCGCCTTCTCCAGGTTGTCGGCTTCCGTCACCAGGTTGAAGGAGTAGCGCAGGCACATGGCAAACGAGGCGATCATGGCGATCGGGTTGGCGATGCCCTTGCCGGCGGTTGTCGGCTTCCGTCACCAGGTTGAAGGAGTAGCGCAGGCACATGGCAAACGAGGCGATCATGGCGATCGGGTTGGCGATGCCCTTGCCGGCAATGTCCGGCGCCGAGCCATGCACCGGCTCGTAGAGCGCCTTGCGCTTGCCGGTGACACCATCCGGTGCACCGAGCGAGGCCGAAGGCAGCATGCCGAGCGAGCCGGTCAGCATCGCCGCCACGTCCGACAGCATGTCGCCGAACAGGTTGTCGGTGACGATGACGTCGAACTGCTTGGGCTGGCGCACCAGCTGCATGCCGCCGGCATCGGCCAGCATATGCTCGAGCTGGACATCGGAATATTTCGCCTTGTGGGTTTCGGTCACCACCTGGTTCCACAACACGCCCGACTTCATGACGTTGCGCTTTTCCATCGAGCAGACGCGGTTGTTGCGGGTGCGGGCCAGTTCGAAGGCAACGCCGGCGATGCGCTCGATCTCGTAGGTGTCGTAGACCTGGGTGTCGATGCCGCGCTTCTGGCCRTTGCCGAGATCGATGATTTCCTTCGGCTCGCCGAAATAGACACCGCCGGTCAACTCGCGCACGATCAGGATGTCGAGGCCTTCGACCAGTTCCGGCTTCAGCGACGATGCGGCGGAAAGCGCSGGATAGCAGATGGCCGGGCGCAGGTTGGCAAACAGCTGCAGGTCCTTGCGCAGGCGTAAGAGACCGGCTTCGGGACGGACCTCGTAAGGCACSGCATCCCACTTCGGACCGCCGACGGCACCAAACAGCACGGCGTCGGCTGCAAGCGCCTTGGCCATGTCCCCTTCCGAAATCGCCTGGCCGTGGGCGTCATAGGCAGAACCGCCGACGAGGCCTTCGTCCGTCACGAAGCCGGCGCCAAGCTCGGCATTCATGTAGGCGATGATTTTGCGGACTTCCGCCATGGCTTCCGGGCCGATGCCGTCGCCGGGCAGAAGGAAGAGATTGCGCACTGTCATGGAAAGTCCTTCTCGCGGGGAAAACTCGCGCGCGTCTTAGCGCAACTTCGTATCGAGGGAAATGATCGCGACGAAAGAATTGTGCGCCAACATCCCGGCCCCGCGCCGGTTACCGGAGAAACAGCGTGCACGCCGAAAGGGTGGAATTCTCACATCCGCGGCCCGAAGCCGCAACGCCCGCACACACACGGAAAAGGATCGAGATCATGCGCAATTTCACTCACGAGATCACGACGCTTCTCGGCGCCAGCGTCAATGCCCTTGTCTTCGGCAACCGTCGAGCCAGCGGTTCCCGTCGCTAGAACACAGTTCTTCGTGTCACTGCATGCCGCCACTCTTCGGTGGAGGTCTGTCTTGCCGTTCGCGCCTACCGATTTTCGCGAAGCGACCGTGCGCCTGGAAATCCTGGAGCGTTTTTGCAGTTCCCGTTTCGACATTCTCTCGGAGCAGCCTTTCCGCTTGACGGAATCGTTGGCTGGGGATCGAATGGCCGCTGACACAACCGGGGACCCGCCATGTCCGAGACGCTGCTGATCGGTGCCTTTCTCGCCGCCCTTTCCTATACGCTCATTCCCGGGCCGGCTTTTCTGGCCTTGCTCGGCATCGGTGCCGGCCAGGGCCGCAAGGCAGGCGCCCTGTTCATGGGCGGCCATCTCGCCGGCGATATCCTCTGGTCGGGCTTGGCGCTGGTTGCGATCGTCGGCGCGCGTTCGGTCGGCACGACGATCTTCGACATTCTCGGCCTCTTCTGTGGCCTCTATCTCGGCTGGATCGGCTGGACCGCGCTGCGCGCCCGGCCGACGGGCGAAAACAGGGCGCTGATCACGGTGGAGCGACCGCTCCGGCGCGGGCTTATCTTCGGCCTGACAAACCCGAAGGGGTATCCGGTGGCGCTCGCGACCTTCACCGCCCTGCTCGCCGGCTCCGCCAACGCGCTTGAATTCGACGCCCTGCCGATGCTGCTCGGCGTCTCGCTTATCGGCTTTCTCGTTGCCGACCTGATCCTGATCGTAATCATCGGCGCGTCGGTCGTTCGGCGTTTCTATCGCCACCATGAGCTGGCGATCGTTCGGCTCTCAGGGCTGCTGTTCATCGGCTTTGCCGTCCAGGCCGTGTGGCACGCCGCCCCCGGCCTTCTCGGTCTGCGCAAGCCCTGAAACCCAAGCCCAAGTCTTGACGCTGGGGCCGCCAGCAACCACCTCAAGCTCTTCCGCCCGACGTTGTCTCCAGCTGCGTGGGCGCTCCCCTCCCCGGCCATTAGCCGGCATCCGCATGCGAAAGGATCCTTCATGACCGCCAGCACCCCGCTCAATCCTGCCCTGACGACCTGGACCGGACATGAGGGCTTGCCCCGCTTCGACCTGGTGAAGGACACGGATTTCGCGCCCGCCTTCGAGGCGGCCTTCAAGGTGCATGAAGCGGAGATCGACGAAATCGCCGGAAGCACTGATGCGCCGACCTTCGACAACACCGTGATCGCGCTTGAGATTGCCGGCGATGAGCTGTCGCGCATCTCCTCGCTCTTCTGGAACAAGGCCGGCGCCGACACCAACGAAACCATCCAGGCGCTGGAACGCGACATCGCGCCGAAAATGTCCCGGCACTATTCCAGGATCGGCACGAATGCAGCGCTGTTCAAGCGGATCGACACGCTGTGGGAAAACCGCGAAACCCTCGGTCTCGACCTTGAGGCGACGCGGGTCCTGGAGCGGCACTGGAAGGGTTTCGTCAAATCCGGCGCGAAGCTGGCGAAGGATGAGCAGGAGCGGCTGGCGGCGATCAACGAGACGCTTGCCGGCCTCGGCGCCAAGTTCGGTCAGAACGTGCTTGCCGACGAAAAGAACTGGGCCCTCTTCCTTGAGAGCGACGAGGATCTGGCCGGGGTGCCGGACTTCCTGCGCGACGCCATGGCGGCTGCCGCCAGCGACCGCGGCGAAAAGAGCAAATATGCGGTGACGCTGTCGCGTTCGATCATCGAGCCGTTTCTGACCTTCTCCGACAATCGCGAGCTGAGGGAGCAGGCCTTCCGGGCCTGGATCGCCCGCGGTGAGAATGGCGGCGAGACCGACAATCGCGGCCTCATCGCCGAAACGCTGGCTCTGCGGGCCGAGAAGGCCAGGCTGCTCGGCTATGCCAATTACGCGGCGCTGAAGCTCGACAACACCATGGCCAAGACACCGGCAGCCGTGAACGGCCTGTTGATGCAGGTCTGGGAAAAGGCGGTCTCCCGTGCCCGCGAGGAAGAGGCCGATCTTGCCAAGCTGATCGCAGCCGAAGGCCGCAATCACGACGTCATGCCGTGGGACTGGCGCCACTATGCGGAAAAGCTGCGTGCCGAAAAGTTCAATTTCTCGGAAGGCGAGCTGAAGCCCTATCTGCAGCTCGAAAAGATCATCTACGCCTGCTTCGATGTCGCCCAGCGCCTGTTCGGCATCACCGCGACGGAAAAGAAGGGCATGGCCGGCTATCATCCGGATGTGCGCGTCTTCGAGATCCGCGACGCCGCCGGCAAGCTTGTGGCGCTGTTCCTCGGCGATTACTTCGCGCGTTCGTCGAAGCGCTCCGGCGCCTGGATGAGTTCGTTCCAGTCTCAGCACAAGCTGACGCTCAAGAACGGCACCGTCGGCGAACTGCCGATCATCTACAACGTCTGCAACTTTGCCAAACCCGCTGAAGGCAAGCCGGCGCTCCTGTCGCTCGACGACGCGCGCACCCTCTTCCACGAGTTCGGGCATGCGTTGCATGGCATGCTATCCAACGTCACCTACCCCTCCGTATCCGGTACGGGCGTGTCGCGAGATTTCGTCGAACTGCCTTCGCAGCTCTACGAACACTGGCTGACGGTGCCGGATATCCTCAAGCGCTATGCGGTGCACTACCAGACCGGCGAGCCGATGCCCGAGGCGCTGCTCGACAAGGTGCTGGCCGCACGCACCTTCAACTCCGGCTTCGCCACGGTCGAGTTCACCTCGTCCGCCTTGGTCGACATGGCCTATCACACGGCGGAAACGCAGGGTGAGCCGATGGCGCTCGAAACGGCGACACTGGAAAAGATCGGCATGCCGAAGTCGATCGTCATGCGGCATCGCAGCCCGCATTTCCTGCATGTCTTCTCCGGGGACGGCTACTCTGCGGGGTACTATTCCTACATGTGGTCGGAAGTGCTCGATGCGGATGCGTTTGCCGCCTTCGAAGAGACGGGCAATCCTTTCGATCCCGTCATGGCGCGCAAGCTCAGGGACAACGTCTATTCGGTCGGCGGCTCCATCGATCCGGAAGACGCCTACAAGGGGTTCCGCGGCAAGCTGCCGAGCCCCGATGCCATGTTGGCCAAGAAGGGCCTGGCGGCCTGAGGCATGATTGTCGGTCCTACCGCGCCATCTGGCGCGATCGGCCCGACCACAGTGCGCGCGCCGTGTTGCGCGCCGCCTCGAAGTCGGAGGCGTTGCCGAGACTGCTCGGCGAAGGCCTGACCCTCAGTGCCGCCGTCTACAATCTCCTGGACAAGAAGGTCGAGCAGACGGATTTCAACACGGTGATGGAGGGCCGCCGTTTCTGGATGAGCCTGACGACAACGTTCTGAGGCCATCCGCCGGGGTCGCTGCCCCGGTCATCGACGGCGCCCGTTGCGGGCGCCGTTTTTCGTTGTCAGCCGGCCTGTTCGACGCCGAGGGTCGTAACAAAGCTCTGCATCCGCTTTGCCGCCAACTCGGGTCGATCAAGCACGTTGGCCTTGTCGGCAAGCCGGAAGATGTCGGAGTAGTGCAGCAGGCCACGCGCCGACTGCATGCCTGCCGGCATGGTGAAATGGCCCTGGTGGCCGTTCAGCCAGGCGAGGAAAACGACGCCGGCCTTGTAGTACTGTGTCGGCGTCTCGAAGATCTTGCGCGACAGCGGCACGGTCGGCTCGATGACGCCACGGAAAGTGGCCACATCGCCCTTGGCCAATGCCGCAAGCGCCTTGGAGGCGGAAGGTGCCACCGCATCGAAAATGCCGAGAAGTGCGTGACTGTATTTCGCGCCGTCGCCCTCGATGAGCTCCGCATAGTTGAAGTCATCGCCGGTGAAGCAAAGTACGCCCTCCGGCAGTCGGTTGCGCAAGGCGACTTCTTTGGCGTTGTCGAGCAGGGAGATCTTGATGCCTTCAACCTTGTCGCGGTTGGCCTGGATGATCGACAGCACCGCGTCGAGTGCCTCATTGAAATCGTCAGAGCCCCAGTAACCCTTGAGCTGCGGATCGAACATGTCGCCGAGCCAATGCAGCACGACCTTGTTTTTTGTCTGGCGCAGAATGTGACCGTAGACGTGGCGATAATCGTCGGGCGAGCGGGCGACGCGGGCAAGCGCGCGGCTTGCCATCATGATGGCGCGGCCGCCCTCACCCTCGACGAATCCGATTTGTTCCTCGTAGGCGGCAATCACGTCGTCGAGCGAGCGTGCCTCAGTGGGCGCCAGGTGATCGGTGCCCGCACCGCAGGCAAGGTCAGCGCCCGGCACGCTTCGCGCCTCGGTGAGGGAGCGGCGGATCAGTTCCTGCGCGCCCGGCCAGGCGAGGCCCATGCCGCGCTGGGCGGTGTCCATCGCCTCGGCGATCTTGAAGCCCAGGCCCCAGAGATGATGGCGGAAGGCCATCGTCCGCTCCCAGTCGATGGCGGCATTGCCCCAGGGATCGGCATCGCGAAACGGATCCGACACAACATGAGCGGCGGCATAGGCAATGCGATTGAAGGTTGGGGCGGCGCTTGGCCGCTCGATCGGGATGCCCGCCAGACTGTATCGCTCAAGTGAACCGTCATGGCGTGGCAGCGTCAGGCTTGTCATCGGCTTTCTTCTCCTCCTCGGATCGTTGCATTCGAATAATTTAGATCGTTCCAAATTTCAAGTGGGAAATCTGGCATCCGATGCCAATCGAGGTGCCAAGGCTCCGGAATGAAAAGAAAAATATGGCATAAGCCATTGTAAACAAGGATATTTATAAACAATTACAACGGTGATGCCGTGGATCTATTACCTGTATCGCTGGGACTGAGATGGCCATAGAATAGTACGGAAACCAAAAAAGTGATCCTCCACCTCTTGACGAATTTGGAACGTTCCAATTATGAATGTGAAAAATAAGGCGGGTTTGGGAGGGTGCTTTGGTCAAGGAACGGGTAACGGTGGTGGATATCGCACACGCAGCCGGCGTGTCGAAGTCGACCGTGTCGCTCGTCCTTCAGGGCAGCTCGCTGGTCAACGAGGTGACGCGCGCCAAGGTCAACGCGACCATTCGCGAGCTTGGTTACGTCTACAATCGCAGCGCTGCCAACCTGCGCCAATCGAAGTCGAAGATCATCGGCATCGTCGTCAACGACCTGACCAACAGCTTCTTTGCCGAACTGGCGGTTGGCGTCGATACCGTGGTGCAGTCAGCCGGCTTCGTCCAGTTTCTCGCCAACACGAATGAAAAGATCGAGCGGCAACGCGAGGTCGTGGCGTCCATGCGCGAGCATGGGGTCTCCGGGCTGATCATCTCCCCGGCGCGCGGCACCGAGGCTGCCGATCTGGCGCCTCTGGTCGATAGCGGCATCCCCGTCGTGCTCGTCGTTCGCGATATCGCCGACGCGGGCGTTTCATCGCTGACGTCTGACAATCATGCCGGCGCCATGGCGGCGGTGCGCCACCTGATCGAGCGGGGTCATCGGCGCATCGCGTTCCTCGGTGGTTTCCACGACACCGCCGTATTCGAGGCGCGCATGCGCGGCTACCGCGAAGCTTTGCTCGAGGCGGGACTTGATGCGGCCGAGGCGCTTGTCATCGGCTCGGCGCCATCGCGCGCCGGCGGTGTCACGGCCATCGAGCAGGCGATGATGCTTTCCGACCGGCCAACGGCCGCGCTCTGCTTCAACGACGCGGTCGCATTCGGTGTCTGCGACGGCCTGCGGGCGCGGCGGCTGGAGCCGGGCGCCGACTTTGCTGTGATCGGCTTCGACGATGTGATCGAGGCGAAGACGGCGGTGCCGGCACTGACGACCGTGTCCGTCGATCCGCAAGGCATGGGGCAGAGGGCGGCGGAATTGCTGCTGAAGCAGATCAATGCGGGCAAGGCGGAGGCCGAAGCGATTATCGGTTCGGTGCGTCTCGTCGTTCGCCAGAGCTGCGGTGCTGCGATCGAGCGCAGAACGAGGGAGGCATTGTCATGAACAGATGGGGTCTGATCGGCGCGAGCACGATCGCGCGCGAATGGGTCATTGGCGCAATTCGCGCCACCGGTGGCGAAGTGGTTTCGGTGATGAGCACCAGCGCTGAGCGCGGTGCTGCCTATGCCACGGAAAATGGCATCGGCAAGTCGGTGACGTCGGTCGAGGAACTGGTCGGTGATCCCGATGTTGATGCCGTCTACGTCTCGACCACCAACGAGCTGCACCGCGAGCAGACGCTGGCGGCAATTCGGGCCGGCAAGCACGTGCTATGTGAAAAGCCCTTGGCGATGACGCTGGAGGATGCGCGCGAAATGGTTGTCGCCGCACGCGAAGCCGGCGTGGTGCTTGGCACCAACCATCACCTGCGCAACGCCGCTGCCCACCGGGCGATGCGGGATGCCATCGCCGAAGGGCGGATCGGCCGGCCGATCGCGGCACGGGTCTTCCATGCGGTCTATCTGCCGCCGCATCTGCAGGGCTGGCGGCTGGAGCGGCCGGAAGCCGGTGGCGGCGTCATTCTCGACATTACCGTGCACGATGCCGACACCTTGCGCTTCGTCCTTAACGACGATCCGGCCGAAGCCGTTGCCATCAGCCATAGCGCCGGCATGGGCAAGGAGGGGGTGGAGGACGGCGTCATGGGGGTGCTGCGCTTCCAGTCGGGCGTCATCGCCCAGTTCCACGATGCTTTCACCACCAAGTTTGCCGAGACCGGGTTCGAAGTCCACGGCACGGAGGGGTCGCTGATTGGCCGCAACGTCATGACGCAGAAGCCGGTCGGCACCGTCACCTTGCGTAATGCCGAGGGCGAAAGCCAACTGCCGCTCGATCCGGCCAATCTCTATGAAACCGCCCTTGCGGCGTTTCATTCAGCGATCGAAGGCCATGGCCAGCCCTCGGCAACCGGCGAGGACGGTGTCTGGTCGCTGGCAACCGGCCTTGCGGTCGTCAAGGCGGCAGCGACCGGTCAGGCGGCTGCGATCGAAACGGGACTTTGAGTTGATGTCGATGAACAAGCATATTTCACCCACTGAGGCCGCCGCGCTGATCCCGGATGGTGCCGTCGTTTCGGTCTCGTCGTCGAGTGGTCTTGGCTGCCCCGATCTGATGCTAAAGGCGATCGGCGAGCGTTTTGACGCAACCGGCCATCCTCGCGACCTGACGACGCTGCACCCGATCGCCGCCGGCGACATGAGCGGCATCAAGGGTGTCGATTACATCGCCAAGAAGGGACTTTTGAAGAGGATCATCGGCGGCTCCTATCCCTCGGGTCCGTCGAGTGCCGAACCGCCCCTGATCTGGCAGATGATCGGCGCCGACGAGGTTGCAGCCTACAATATCCCCTCCGGCGTTCTCTTCGACATGCACCGCGAGGCCGCCGCCAAGCGCCCTGGCGTTATGACCAAGGTCGGGCTCGACACCTTCGTCGATCCGTCGCGCGAAGGCTGCGCCATGAATGCCTCGGCGTCAGTCGAGCCGGTGGTCAAAAAGGTCGCCTTTGAGGGCGAGGACTGGCTCTATTTCAAGGCGATCGCACCGCAGGTGGCGATTATTCGCGCGACGACTGCGGACGAGCGCGGCAATCTTACCTATGAGCACGAGGGTGCGTATCTCGGTGGTCTCGATCAGGCGCTGGCCGCCCGCAACAATGGCGGCATCGTCATTGCCCAGGTCAAGCGCATCACCAAGGAAGGCTCGTTGAAGCCGCACGACGTGCGTGTGCCGGGCGTGCTCGTCGACTATGTCGTCGTCGATCCCGACCAGAAGCAGACGACGCAGACGCTCTACGATCCGGCCATCTCCGGCGAGATCTTCCGTCCGCTCGACAGTTTCCGCGTGCCGGAATTCAACATCCAGAAGGTGATTGCCCGCCGGGTGGCGCAGGAGTTGCAAACGGGCAGCGCCGTCAACCTCGGCTTCGGCATTTCGGCCAACGTGCCGCGCATCCTGCTCGAGGAGGGCCTGCATGGCGCCGTCACCTGGGTGATCGAACAGGGGGCTGTCGGCGGCGTACCGCTCCTGGATTTCGCCTTCGGCTGCGCGTCGAACGCTGACGCCTTCATGCCTTCGCCCTACCAGTTCACCTATTTCCAGGGCGCGGGCTTCGATGCCTCGCTGCTCTCCTTCCTCGAAATCGACCGCAACGGTTCGGTTAATGTCTCGAAGCTCTCCTTCCGGCCGCATGTGACGGCCGGCGCCGGCGGCTTCGTCGACATTACTGCTCGAGCCAAGAAGATCGTCTTTTCCGGCATGTTCAACGCCGGCGCGAAGCTTGCCGTCGCCGATGGCAAGCTGGTGATCGAGAAGGAAGGCAAGCTGAAGAAGCTCGTCAACGAGGTCGAACACGTCACCTTCTCGGGCCGCCGCGGCGTCGAGCAGGGGCAGGACATCACCTATGTCACCGAGCGCTGCGTGATGAAGCTGACGCCCGAAGGCGTGATGCTGACCGAGATCGCGCCGGGTGTCGACCTGCAGGCACATATTCTCGACCAGTCCGAATTTCCGCTCCTTGTATCCGATCGATTGAAGACCATGGATGCGGCACTTTTCCACGAGGCGCCGATCGGCCTGAAACTGCCGGTCAAGGCTGCCCGTACGCTTGCGGGAGGCGCCCGTGTCTGAGGAGCGCATCCAGATCGCAGTCGACGGCCCGATCGCGACGATGACTGTCGCGCGTCCGGACAAGCTCAATGCCTTCGACATCGACATGCTGAAGGCGCTCGCTGCCGCCTGCGATACGGTGGAAGTGATGCGCGACGTGCGCGTGCTGATCCTGACGGGTGAGGGCAAGGCCTTCTCCGCCGGTGGCGACATCAAGGCCTGGGGCGGCATGGATGCCGCAGCCTTCGGTCATGATTGGGTGCGCTTTGGCCATCGCGTCTTCGAGCGGCTGGCGACGTTGAGAATGCCCGTCATCGCAGCGCTCAACGGCCATGCCCTCGGCGGCGGCCTGGAACTAGCCGCGGCGGCTGACATCCGGATCGCCGAAAGCCAGATCAAGATCGGCCTGCCGGAAACGAGCCTCGGCATGGTTCCCGGCTGGTCGGGCACGCAACGTCTCGTCGTCCGTTTCGGCGCGCAGATCGTGCGGCGCATGGTACTCGGCGGTGAGATGTTTACGGCAGAGACGGCGAAGGCCGAAGGCCTTGTCGATGGGGTCGTCGAGACCGGAACAGTGATGCAGGCGGCGCGCGACTACGCAGCCCGCGTGGCAAAGCGCGGCCCGGCCGCGCTCGAGATTTCAAAACTGATGATCGCCTCGGCGAACGGCGAGGACAATGGTGCCGCGGTCGAAGCGCTGGGGTCCATCCTCGTCGCCAAGACAGGCGACCTCAGGGAAGGGGTCGCTGCCTTTTCCGAAAAGCGCGAAGCCCAGTTCAAGGGAGAATGGTAATGACGGTTCTGGTGAGGCCCAAGGCACTTAGCGATCACAAGGTGCGCACGTTCCAGATGCTGATCGACGGCAAATGGGTCGACAGCGCCGACGGACGCACGATCGAGCGCGTCGCCCCCGGCCACGGCGTCGTCGTCAGCCGCTATCAGGCAGCAGCGAGCGGCGATGCCGAGCGGGCGATCTCTGCTGCCCGTCGCGCCTTCGACGATGGCCCCTGGCCGCGCATGACGGCGTCCGAGCGGTCTCTGATCCTGCTCAAGGCGGCCGACATGATTGCCGCGCGCGCCGACGAGCTTGCTTTCCTCGACGCCATCGAATCGGGAAAGCCGATCAGCCAGGCCAAGGGCGAACTGGGTGGCGCTGCCGATATCTGGCGTTATGCTGCTGCTCTTGCCCGTGATCTTCACGGCGAAAGCTACAATACGCTGGGAGACGGCACGCTCGGTGTGGTTCTGCGCGAAGCGATCGGCGTCGTTTCGATCATCACGCCGTGGAACTTCCCGTTCCTGATCGTCAGCCAGAAGCTGCCTTTTGCGCTTGCCGCCGGCTGCACGACAGTGGTCAAGCCTTCCGAACTGACCTCAGCCTCGACGCTCGTGCTTGGCGAAATTCTCGAAGCGGCCGGCGTACCGGCCGGTGTCGTCAACATTCTCACCGGCACGGGTCCCGAGGTCGGCGCGCCGATGACGACGCACGCGGATGTCGACATGATCTCCTTCACCGGCTCCACCGGCGTCGGCCGTCTGACGATGGCCAATGCGGCGCAGACGTTGAAGAAGGTATCGCTCGAACTCGGCGGCAAGAACCCGCAGATTGTCTTCCCCGACGCCAACCTCGACGAGTTCATCGATGCGGCCGTGTTCGGCGCCTACTTCAACGCCGGCGAATGCTGCAATGCCGGCTCGCGGCTGATCCTTCACCGCGACATTGCCGAGGAGGTGACGGCGCGCATCGCCGCACTCGCGGCCAAGGTCAAGGTCGGCGATCCGCTCGATCCGGAAACCCAGGTCGGCGCGATCATCACGCCGCAGCATCTGGAAAAGATTGCCGGCTATGTTTCTGCCGCATCGAAGGATGGTGCCGCTGTCGCTCATGGCGGCGCTGCACTCGATCTCGGCATGGGACAGTTCATGGCGCCAACCATTCTTTCACAGGTGCGACCCGACATGGCTGTTGCCCGCGAGGAGGTTTTCGGGCCGGTGCTGTCGGTGCTGACCTTCGAGACCACCGACGAGGCAATCCGCATCGCCAACTCCATCGACTACGGTCTGTCGGCCGGTGTCTGGAGCCGCGATTTCGACACCTGCCTGACGATCGGCCGCCGCGTGCGCGCCGGCACGGTCTGGATGAACACCTTCATGGATGGGGCTTCCGAGCTGCCGTTCGGCGGTTATCGCCAGTCCGGCCTCGGCCGCGAACTCGGTCGGCATGCGGTCGAGGATTATACCGAAACCAAAACGCTCAACATGCATATCGGCGCCCGCACCGGCTGGTGGATGCCGCGCTAACTTAGAGCATTTCCAGGAAAAGTGCGAAGCGGTTTTCCGTCAGGAAATACGTAAAAACAAAGAGATAGAGCGTCGCCGTGACTCCGTTTAAACCGGAAACGCTCTAGGGGACAAGGGGAGACGGATGATGTCGGCAGGGATCGCAGCAACGAAACGGGCAGGGGCGTCATGGCACGCCGCCGGCCTGTCGTTGTCGCGCGGTTCAGTTCGATGCCGACCAGTTGGCGGGGATCTGCGGAGAGAGCAGAAGCTGCAGTTTGTTGACGTCGGTTTCGCCGCCGATGCGCTGGAGCAGCACGCGGCCCATGTCCTCGCCCGTAGCCGTCAGATCCTCATAGATCGTTTCCACCTGGGGCTGGATCGCGCCCAGGAGGTGCGACGTCTGCTTGGCGACAATGTCGTATTCGTTGCCGAGCGTCAGGCCGCAATCGCTCATGCCGGTAATGGTGGCGAGAGCACAGACTTCGCCACCGCACATGAAACTATCAGGCGGGTCGGGCTCGGCGTAACGCTGGCGAACACGGTCGCGGATGTCGCCGGCCGGGCTGTCGAGATCGATACCGGAGAGAATTTCGTAGGCGCAGCCCGCCTCGCGCACGGCGGTCATGAAGCCGTGCTGCAGGTGGCCGCCGAAGGTGAAGTCGGTTGGGCCGCTGATCAGTGCCGGCTTGCGGCGCCCCTTGGCGATTAGCCGGCGGGTGGCCTGGTAGGAGAAGGTGAAGTTGTCGTAGTCGACATAGGCGTGCGGGGTCGAAAGCTCGGTGCGTCCGTGGGTGACGAACGGAAAGCCGATCTCCGAAAGCAACATGACGCGCGGATCGAGCGGTTCGGTGCGCGAGAAGATCAGACCATCAGCCATGCTGTTGCGGGTGATGTAGTTCACCGCCTCGACATTGGTCGTGTTGAGGAAGTTCGGCATGACGATCAGGTGATAGGACGTGCCCTGCAGCGCCTTGGCGATGCCGCTCATGATCGAGGTGCCATAGCCGAGGATTTCCTCGTGTGGGTCGAGCAGGACGGCGATGACGTTGGTGCGGCCGGTCTTCAGGCGCTGGGCGGCGCGATCGGGCGAATAGCCGATTTCGATCGCCACCTCGCGAACCCGCTTGCGGGTGTCGGCGGAGATTTGCGGCGCTTCGGCGAGGGCGCGCGAAACGGTGGTGACCGCAAGCCCGGTGATCTCGGCGATCGTGCGAAGGGTCGGCTTGCCCCGTCTGGCGGGCGAACCAATGTCTTCGGAACGGGCGGGCTTGGGGGAATCGGCCAATGCTAGTCATCCTCAAGGCGGTCAAGAGCGGCTTTTGTAACGTGGCACGAACGCTTAGGCAATCGAATCATGAAAACGTTTTAAATCTCGCGACGCGGCATGAATTGCTGCACTGCGAAACGCAAACTGTTGTATATAATTCAGCAAATTCAATTGCTTCGTGAGGTGAGGAAGTGCACGCGTGCGGAATGCTTGACTTGCTGAATTTATAACGTTTTAAATTGGCCAGCCGCTGCCTTAGGCGGTGCGATATCCGAGGCGGGAGGAGGTTCCGCTTCGATAACTTGCAAACGGGAGGATAACGATGCGCAAGTTGATGACGACGACGGCTGTTGTGGCGCTGATGATGGCGGCCACCGCCGCGCGCGCAGCAGAAAACGTGGAAGTGCTGCACTGGTGGACTTCCGGCGGTGAGGCTGCTGCGCTCGACGTTCTGAAGAAGGACCTCGAAAGCAAGGGTATTTCCTGGACCGATATGCCGGTCGCCGGCGGCGGCGGCACGGAAGCCATGACCGTGCTTCGCGCCCGCGTCACCTCGGGCAACGCTCCGACCGCAGTGCAGATGCTCGGTTTCGATATTCTCGACTGGGCCAAGGAAGGCGCACTCGGCAACCTTGACGATACCGCTTCCAAGGAAGGCTGGGACAAGGTCATCCCGACGGCCCTGCAGCAGTTCTCGAAGTATGACGGCCACTGGATCGCCGCTCCGGTCAACGTCCACTCGACCAACTGGGTCTGGATCAACAAGGCTGCCCTCGATAAGGCCGGCGGCAAGGAGCCGGCGAACTGGGACGAGCTCATCGTCCTTCTCGACAACTTCAAGGCTCAGGGCATCACGCCGATCGCCCATGGCGGCCAGCCGTGGCAGGACGCGACGATCTTCGACGCCGTCGTGCTCTCGCTCGGCAATGATTTCTACAAGCAGGCCTTCATCGATCTCGATCCGGCAGCGCTCGGTGGCGACAAGATGAAGGAAGCCTTCGACCGCATGACGAAGCTGCGCTCCTATGTCGACGACAACTTCTCCGGCCGCGACTGGAACCTCGCTTCGGCAATGGTGATCGAGAACAAGGCCGGCCTGCAGTTCATGGGCGACTGGGCCAAGGGCGAGTTCCTGAAGGCGAAGAAGGTGCCAGGCACCGATTTCGTCTGCATGCGCTTCCCGGGTACGCAAGGGTCCGTCACCTTCAACTCCGACCAGTTCGCGATGTTCAAGGTTGCTGACGACAAGATCCCGGCACAGCTGCAGATGGCCTCGGCGATCGAAAGCCCGACCTTCCAGTCGGCCTTCAACGTCGTCAAGGGTTCGGTTCCTGCACGCACCGACGTTCCGGATACGGACTTCGACGCTTGCGGCAAGAAGGGCATCAAGGATCTCGCCGAAGCCAACACCAACGGCACGCTGTTCGGTTCCATGGCCCATGGCCATGCCAACCCAGCTGCCGTCAAGAACGCGATCTACGACGTCGTGACGCGCGAGTTCAACGGTGAATTGACCTCCGATGAGGCGGTCAAGGAACTCGTCGCCGCCGTCGCGGCTGCGAAGTAACGGGCGAGGCCCGGTCCGGGACGCGAGCAAGCGTCCCGGACACTCATTCTGACATGCAAGCGTCTTCGAAGCGTCGCGTCCATCGCGGACGCAGGGGAGCGGTTTGATACAAAGAACCTGCGCGGATGCCGATACCAGGGAGTTTCCCGACGGCAGAGCGCCAGAAGTGGTGAACGTTCATGGATAACCGCAGTCGACTGCAGGACCTGATACCGAAGCTGGTCCTTGCCCCGAGCTTCGTTATCGTCCTGATCTTTGTTTATGGCTTCATCGCCTATACCGGCTTCCTGTCGATGACGGACAGCAAGATGCTGCCGTCCTACAATTTCGTCGGTTTCAGCAATTATCAGAAGCTCTGGGCCCTGCCGCACTGGTGGCGGGCGGTGAGCAATCTGGCGATCTTCGCTTCGCTCTATATCGCCATCTGCTCGGTGCTGGGGCTTGGACTTGCGATCCTGCTCGACCAGAAGATCCGGGCGGAAGGCTTCCTACGGCCGATCTACCTCTATCCGATGGCGCTGTCGTTCATCGTGACCGGCACGGCCTGGAAGTGGTTCCTCGATCCCGGCATCGGGCTTGAAAACACCATGCACCTCTGGGGCTGGGAGAGCTTTTCGTTCAACTGGACCAAGGACCGCAACTACGCGATCTATTGCGTGGTGATCGCCGCCGTCTGGCAATCGACCGGCTTCATCATGGCGATGTTCCTTGCCGGTCTGCGCGGCGTCGACAACGAGATCATCAAGGCGGCGCAGATCGATGGCGCACCGACATCGACGATCTACCGGCGGATCATCATTCCCTTGATGCGGCCGGTCTTCCTCTCCGCCTTCGTCGTTCTCGCCCATCTGGCGATCAAGGCCTACGACCTGATCATCGCGCTCACCGGCGGCGGGCCGGGCCAGGCGACCGAATTGCCGGCGACTTTCATGTATTCCTACACCTTCACCCGCAACCAGATGGGCATCGGCGCCTCGTCGGCCATCATCATGCTGGTGATGATCTTCTCGATCATCGTTCCCTATCTCTACTCCGAAATCCGCGGAGGAAAACGCCCATGAGCGCCCCCAGCCCAGACAATGTCATCTCGCACAACCGCCTGACGCGTGCCCTGATCTACACGGTACTCATCGTCTTTGCGCTCTATTCGCTGCTGCCGCTCTATGTCATGCTGGTCAACTCGCTGAAACCGCTCGACGAGATCCGCCAGGGCGGCATGCTCAACCTACCGCAGACCCTGACACTGGAACCCTGGCTTTCGGCCTGGTCGACGGCGCAGATCGGAGTTCAGCCGACAGGCCTGAAGCCGTTCTTCATCAACTCGATCCTGATGGTGGTGCCGGCCGTCGCGATCTCGACGATGATCGGCGCGCTCAATGGCTACGTCCTGACCAAGTGGCGCTTTCCCGGTGCCAACATCTTCTTCGGCATGCTGCTCCTGTCGTGCTTCATCCCGTTCCAGATCGTGCTGATCCCGATGGCGCGCGTGCTTGGCATCATCGGCCTTGCCGGATCGATCTGGGGCCTGATCTTCGTCCACGTGATCTACGGCCTCGGCTTCACCACGCTCTATTTCCGCAACTACTACGAAGCCTTCCCGACGGAACTCGTGCGTGCGGCGCAGATCGATGGCGCCAGCTTCTTCCAGATCTTCTGGCGGATCCTGCTGCCGTCGTCCGGTCCGATCATCGTCGTCTCGGTCATCTGGCAGTTCACCAATATCTGGAACGACTTCCTGTTCGGGGCATCCTTCTCCGGCGCCTCTTCGACGCCGATGACGGTGGCGCTCAACAACCTCGTCAGCTCGTCGACCGGGGTCAAGGAATACAACGTTCATTTCGCGGGCGCGATCCTCGCCGCCCTGCCAACGCTCATCGTCTACATCGTGTCCGGCCGCTACTTCGTGCGCGGGCTGATGTCCGGCGCCGTGAAAGGATAAGCTCATGTCGTTCCTCAAAATCAGCAACCTGCGCAAATCCTACGGCTCGCTCGAGATCCTGAAGGACATCAATCTGGAGATCGACGAAGGCGGCTTCCTCGTGCTCGTCGGCCCGTCCGGCTGCGGCAAGTCCACCCTGCTCAACACCATTGCCGGGCTGGAGCCAATCACCTCGGGCGAGATCGCCATCAACGGCCGGTCGGTCGCCGATCTGCACCCGTCCAAGCGCGACATCGCCATGGTGTTCCAGTCCTACGCGCTCTATCCGAACATGACGGTTGCGGGCAACATCGCCTTCGGCATGGAAATCCGCGGCGTGCCGAAGGACGAACGCGAGAAGGCGATCAAGCAGGTCGCCGACATGCTGCAGATCGGCCATCTGCTCGATCGCAAGCCGAGCCAGCTTTCCGGCGGCCAGCGCCAGCGTGTCGCCATGGGCCGCGCCCTTGTGCGCAAGCCGCAGGTCTTTCTCTTCGACGAACCGCTGTCGAACCTGGACGCCAAGCTGCGCGTCGACATGCGCACCGAGATCAAGCGTCTCCACCACCGGATGAAGACAACCATCGTCTACGTCACCCACGACCAGATCGAGGCGATGACGCTGGCGACCAAGATCGCGGTATTGAAGGATGGCGTGCTGCAGCAATTCGGGACGCCGGCCGAAATCTACAACAATCCGGCCAACATGTTCGTCGCCGACTTCATGGGTTCGCCGGCCATGAACCTGCTGACGGCCCGGATCGAAAGGAACGGCGCCGATGTTGCCGTCACGCTCGCGCGCCCGAACGCCGAGCCGATGAAGCTCACCGTTCCGCATGCCAGCGGCGCACTCTCTACCTATGCCGGCAAGGACGTCGTCTTCGGCATCCGCCCGGAAGCACTGACCGACCCTGACGGTGCCGACCGCAATGCCAAGGCGATCGTCGAAGGCGAATGCCTGATCGAGGTGGTCGAGCCCGCCGGTTCGGACACCTTTGCGGTGACCCGCCTTGGCGGCAAGGAGGTCGTCGCCCGCCTGCGTGCCGATGCGCGCATCGCACCCGGCCAGACGTCGCAGCTCGCCTTCAATCTCGACAAGGCGGTGTTCTTCGATCCTCAGACGCAGCAACGGATCGCGTAACGGCCGATGGAGCAGCAGCCGGATATCGTCATCATCGGGTCGGGCATCGGCGGCTCCACCGTTGCGGCGGGGCTCGCCGGCTCCGGGGCGCGCATAGCCATACTCGAGCGCGGCGAGCGCCTGCCCGACACACCGGAAGCGCGCAGCTATAGTTCGATCTTCGTCAAGGGCCATTTCCGGCCCAAGGAGATGTGGCGCGAAGCCGACGGCACGGAGTTCAATCCGGGCAATTTCTATTTCGTTGGCGGCAATTCCAAACTCTTCGGTGCGGTGCTCTTGCGCTACCGTGCAGAGGATTTCACCGAGATGCAGCATCTTGGCGGCGTTTCGCCGGCATGGCCCTTTCTCTATGAAGAGCTGGAGCCGTGGTACGGCAAAGCCGAGCAACTGTTCGAGGTGCGTGGCGAATTGGGTCAGGACCCTACGGAGCCGTTCCACGCCTCGCCCTACCCTTATGGCCCGGTACCGGACGAGCCGGCAATTGCTCGCGCGCGCGCCGAGTTGAAGGCGCAGGGGCTCAATCCGGCGACGCTGCCGCTTGGCGTCGACATCGAGACGTGGCTGGCAGGCGGGCGCACGCCATGGGACGGGTTTCCCAACACCGGCAAGGGCAAGAAGGATGCCGAGACCGCATCGCTCGCCTCCGCGCTGAATGACCCCAACATCGAGCTGATCACCTCCGCGCATGTCGACACGCTGGAGAAAGGTCGGGGCGGCCGGATCGAGGCGGTCCATTACACCCATAGGGGCGAGAAGAAGCGCCTGTCGCCCAAGTTGGTGATCCTGTCGGCGGGCGCGATCAACTCGGCCGCCATCTTGCTGCGCTCCGGCGATGGCAAGGGGCTCGCCAACGCCTCCGGCCAGGTCGGCCGCAACTTCATGAACCACAATTGCAGCGCCATGCTGGCGATCAATCCGTTCAGGCGCAATGACAGCATCTACCAGAAGACGCTGATGCTGAACGATTATTACCTGACCGGCGGCAGGGACGGTTTGCCACTCGGCAATGTCCAGCTGCTCGGCAAGATCAACGGTGACATCCTCAAGGCCAATGCGCCGGTCTGGGCGCCGCGCTTCGCATTGGATTTCATGGCCGGTCATGCGGTCGACTGGTACATGATGACGGAGGACCTGCCGAACCCGGAAAGCCGCATCATGGTCGACGGCAAGGGCATCATCATGCAGTGGCGGCGCTCGAACATGGAGGCGCTTTCCGGGCTCGAAGCGAAGATGCGCGCCCACTTCAAAGCTGCAGGCTATCCGATCGTGCTCTCCCAGGCCTTCGACAAGCGCACGCCGTCGCACCAGTGCGGCACGATCCGGATGGGCACCGATCCCGGTCAGGCGCCGCTCGACGTTTATTGCCGCGCCTTCGATCATCCGAACCTCTTTGTCGTCGATGCCGGCTTCCTGCCAACGTCCGCTGCGGTCAACCCGGCGCTGACGGTGGCGGCACAGGCGCTGCGCGTTGCCGACCATATCGTTGCGAAGGAGCTGAGAGCATGACGACATCGACGCGTCCCGTGGCTGTTGTCACCGGTGGCCGGCGCGGAATCGGACTCGGCGTGGCCCGGGCACTGGCGCGCGACGGCTTCGACATAGCGCTGACGGGGCTCGGTGCGGCGGATCAAGCGACGCAAGCCACGCTCTCCGAGCTATCGGCGCAAGGCGGTCGCGCCATCTACCTCGAGGCCAATCTCGCCGATATCGGCGCGCATGCCGCCACCGTCGCCTGCATCCGCCAGGAACTGGGCCCGATCCGCTGCCTCGTCAACAACGCCGGCATCGCCTCCGTCGTGCGCGGCGACTTTCTCGACCTTCTGCCGGAGAATTTCGACACGATCGTCGCCACCAACTTGCGCGGCACAGTGTTCTTCACCCAGGCCGTGTTGCTCTCGATGCTCACCGAGCCGCCAGGTGCGGCGCCACGTTCAATCATCAACATCACATCGGTTTCCGCGACCATGAGTTCGCCCGAGCGGCTCGACTATTGCATGACCAAGGCCGGCCTTGCCGCCTTCAGCCAGGGGCTCGCCTTGCGGCTGGCCGACACAGGCATCTCCGTCTTCGAAATCCGGCCCGGGGTCATCCGGTCTGACATGACCGCTGGCGTCTCGGCGAAATACGACGCCCTGATCGACGGCGGACTGGTGCCGATGAAACGCTGGGGCGAGCCAGAAGACATCGGCAACATCGCCGCAGGGCTTGCCAGCGGCAAATTCGGCTTTGCGACCGGCTCAGTCATCCAGGCCGATGGCGGCCTGTCGATCGGTCGACTCTAGAAAATAGTGCAGGGCAGTCCGGGGCTCGCAACGGCGAGCAGGTTTCGAGTTTAACACGTCGGAAATTTGGAACGTTCCAAATGCCGTGCCGTGGAGGAAGACAGGCAATGACATACGACTATATCATCACCGGTGCCGGCCCTGCCGGCTGCGTTCTCGCCAACCGTCTCTCTGAGGATCCGTCGGTCCGCGTCCTGTTGCTGGAGGCGGGTGGCGGCGACTGGAACCCGCTGTTTCACATGCCGGCCGGTTTTGCCAAGATGACCAAGGGAGTTGCAAGTTGGGGCTGGGAGACCGTGCCACAGAAACACATGAAGGGCAGGGTGCTGCGCTACACCCAGGCCAAGGTCATCGGCGGCGGTTCGTCGATCAATGCCCAGCTCTACACCCGCGGCAATGCGGCCGACTATGACCTCTGGGCGTCCGAGGACGGCTGTGCCGGCTGGGACTATCGCAGCGTTCTTCCCTATTTCAAGCGCGCCGAAGACAACCAGCGCTTCGCCGACGACTATCATGCCTATGGCGGTCCGCTCGGCGTCTCGATGCCGGTTTCTACCTTGCCGATCTGCGATGCCTACATCCGCGCCGGCCAGGAACTCGGCATTCCCTACAATCACGATTTCAACGGCCGTCAGCAGGCCGGCGTCGGCTTCTACCAACTGACGCAGCGCAATCGCCGGCGTTCGAGCGCGTCGCTTGCCTATCTCTCACCGATCAAGGACCGCCGGAACCTTACCGTTCGCACCGGAACGCGCGTCGCCCGGATCGTGCTCGAGGGTACGCGCGCCGTCGGCGTCGAGGTGGTGACGGCGAAGGGAAGCGAGACGATCCGGGCGGAGCGGGAAGTTCTGGTCACGTCGGGCGCCATCGGTTCGCCGAAGCTGCTCCTTCAATCCGGTATCGGCCCGGCGGATCACCTGAAGTCGGTGGGCGTGCCGGTAAAGCACGACCTACCCGGCGTCGGTGGCAATCTGCAGGACCACCTCGATCTGTTCGTCATTTCCGAATGCACCGGCGATCACACCTACGACAACGTCGCGAAGCTGCACCGGACGCTCTGGGCCGGCCTGCAATACGTGCTTTTCCGCTCCGGCCCGGTGGCATCGAGCCTGTTTGAGACCGGCGGCTTCTGGTACGCCGACCCGGATGCCCGCTCGCCGGATATCCAGTTCCATCTCGGCCTCGGCTCCGGCATCGAGGCTGGCGTCGCGCGACTGAAGAACGCCGGCGTGACGCTCAATTCCGCCTATCTGCATCCGCGCTCACGCGGCACCGTCAGGCTTTCCGACGCTGATCCGGCCGCAGCGCCGCTGATCGATCCGAATTACTGGGAAGATCCGCACGACCGCAAGATGTCGATCGAGGGGCTGAAGATAGCCCGCGAGATCATGCAGCAGGCCGCCCTCAAGCCTTTCGTGCTGGCGGAACGTTTGCCGGGCAACACTGTCGTCTCCGACGAGCAGTTCTTCGACTATGGCTGCGCCAATGCCAAGACCGACCACCACCCGGTCGGCACCTGCAAGATGGGCACCGACGCCATGGCCGTGGTCGGACTCGATCTGAAAGTGCGTGGGCTGGAGGGCCTTCGCGTCTGCGACAGTTCGGTCATGCCGCGCGTTCCCTCTTGCAACACCAACGGGCCGACGATCATGATGGGCGAAAAGGGCGCCGACATCATTCGCGAGCGCCAGCCCTTGCCGCCGGAGATCTTCGCCCATGAACGAAACGATGCCCGGCCACGTGCCCGCGCCGATATCCGTTGAGGAAAACCATGATCCGCCACTGTGTCTTCATTCGCTTTCGTCCAGACGTTTCGGCGGATGAGAAAGCGTCGATCTTCGCCGAGATCGCGGCGCTAAAAAGCCGGCTTCCCGGCCTTCTCGCGACCTATGCCGGCGCCAATGTCAGCCCGGAAGTGGGCATGGACAAAGGGTATGCCGAGGGTTTCATCGTCGATTTCTCCGACGCAGCCGCGCGTGACGCCTATCTCGACGATCCGGAGCATCGGCAGACCGGTGCAAAGATCGTCGCGGCGGCGCAAGGCGGCATCGACGGCATTTTCGTCTACGATCTCGAAATCGCGGGCTGAAGACGATGGCGGCCTTCGAAGCGCGTCCCTTTCTCACCGCCCTTTTCGACGCGGCCGTCCGCGCCGCCGATCCCTATGAGGCGATCCGCGCGCATCTGCCGGAAAAGCCGAAGGGACGAACGATCGTTGTCGGCGCGGGCAAGGCCGCAAGCCAGATGGCCGCAGCTTTCGAAAAGCTGTGGGATCACCCGCTGACCGGCGCCGTCGTTGCGCGCCACGGGCCGATTGAACGCTGCGAGCGCATTCGCGTGTTGCAATCCGCCCATCCGGTGCCGGATGAGGCTGGCCTTCGGGCGTCGGAAGAGCTGCTGAAGCTGGTGGAAGGCCTGACCGCTGACGATCTGGTTGTCGCTCTGATTTCGGGTGGTGGATCGTCCTTGCTGCCGGCGCCGCCGGAGGGTTTGATGCTTGCCGACGAGATCGCCGTCAACCGGGCGCTGCTTGCCTCCGGCGCACCGATTTCCGCGATGAACGTCGTGCGCAAACATGTGTCGCGCATCAAGGGAGGCCGTCTTGCGGCGGCCGCTGGGCCGGCGCGTGTCGTCAGCCTCGTCGTTTCCGACGTTCCCGGCGACAACCCCGCTTTCGTTGCCTCGGGCCCGACAGTGCCTGACGGGTCGACGGTGGAGGAGGCGCTGGAGATCGTCGGCCGCTATCGCATGGCTCTTCCCGATGGCGTGGTGGCCCACTTGCGATCCGGTGCCGCGCGGGCACCTGATCCGTCCGAACCGGTTTTCCGTCGGCACGAATGCCACGTGATTGCGTCGGCGCGTGTCTCGCTGGAGGCTGCAGCAAGGACGGCGCAGGAATTGGGTGTAGAGGCGCGCATTCTTTCTGATGCGATTGAAGGCGAGGCGCGCGATATCGGCCGCATGCATGCGGCGCTGGCGCGTGAAGTCGCCCAGCGCAATCAACCTTTCGAAAAGCCGGTCGTGCTGCTTTCCGGCGGCGAAACGACTGTGACGATATCGGGCAAGGATTACGGCAAAGGCGGCCGCAACAGCGAGCTGTTGCTGTCGCTGGCGCTCGACATCGAGGGGCTCGACGGGATCGATGCCCTGGCGGCGGATACGGACGGCATCGACGGGTCTGAGGACAATGCCGGCGCCTTTGCCGATGGCGGCAGCGTCAGTCGCATGCGTACTGCCGGTGCTGATCCGCGGGCGCATCTGGCGCGCCACGATGCCTGGTCGGCATTCTCAGTGAGTGGCGATCTTTTCGCGCCCGGTCCGACTGGAACCAATGTCAATGACTTCAGGGCGATGCTAATCCGTTAGCCGGATTCTCCGGCTCAAGGCAGAACAGAAAATCTGCGTGTCATGGTCGCCGCCAAACGTTTCGGCGGCGACCATGATCTCTTGTTTTTACTTGGCGCGCTTCAAGGCATCGCCGAGGATCGAGACGATTTCGCCGAAGTGATTTTCGTCGGCGATCAGCGGCGGCGAGAAGGCGATGATGTCGCCGGTCACGCGGATCAGCAGCCCCTTTTCGAAGCAATCGACGAAGACCTCATAGGCGCGGGCGCCGACAGCACCCTCGCGTGACTGCAGCTCGATGCCGGCGATGAGGCCGATGGTGCGGATGTCGATGACATGCGGCAGGCCGTTCAGCGAATGCATGGCATCATGCCAGGCGTCCTGCAGCTCGGTGGCGCGGGTCATCAGGCCCTCATCGCGATAGATGTCGAGCGTGGCGATACCCGCGGCGCAGGCGGCCGGGTGGCCGGAATAGGTGTAGCCGTGGAAGAGCTCGATCTGGTTTTCCGGGCCGTGCATCAATGCGTCGTGCACCTTGCGGCTGGCAAAGACCGCGCCCATTGGGATGGCGCCGTTGGTGAGCCCCTTCGCCGCCGTCACCAGGTCCGGGGTGACGCCGAAGAAGTCGGTGGCGAACGCAGCGCCAAGGCGACCGAAGCCGGTGATGACTTCGTCGAAGATCAACAGGATGCCGTGTTTGTCGCAGATCGCGCGCAGCCGCTCGAGATAGCCCTTCGGCGGGATGAGCACGCCCGTCGAACCGGCAACCGGCTCGACGATGCAGGCGGCGATGGTTTCGGCGCCGTGTAGCGCCACCAGCCGTTCGAGATCGTCGGCAAGTTCGGCGCCGTGCTCGGGCTGGCCCTTGACGAAGGCATTCTTGGCAAGGTCGTGGGTGTGGCGCAGATGGTCGGAACCGGGAAGCTGCGGGAAGACGCGGCGGTTGTTGAGGATGCCGCCCACCGAAATGCCGCCGAAGCCGACGCCGTGGTAGCCGCGCTCGCGCCCGATCAGCCGCGTGCGAGTGCCCTGGCCGATCGCGCGCTGATAGGCGATGGCCATCTTCAGCGCCGTGTCAACCGATTCCGAGCCCGAGCCGGTGAAGAACACGCGGTCGAGCTTCTGGCCTTCCGGCCCCGGCGCGATTTCGGCAAGGCGTTCGGCAAAATCGAAGGCGATCGGGTGGCCCATCTGGAAGGAGGGGGCGAAATCCATCGTCGACAGCTGGCGTTCGACGGCTGACGCGATCTGGCGGCGGCCGTGGCCGGCGTTGACGCACCAGAGACCGGCGGTGCCGTCGAGGATCGTGCGGCCATCGGTGCTGGTGTAGTGCATGCCCTCGGCGGAGGCGAGCAAGCGCGGTGCCGCCTTGAACTGCCGGTTGGCGGTAAAGGGCATCCAGTAGCTGTCGAGTACGGGGGCGTTGGGTTTGGTGTGCTGGTTCATGGCATCCTCCTGAAGATCAGGGGATTGACGCCATGATTTGAATTGCCAAACAAGTCCTTTTCTGTTGTCATTCAAGCCATTGAATTTTATACAACGAGGTTTGCGAAATTGCGATATTTCGAACAACCTGAACACCGAGATGGACACCCATGAGCGTCGACATTGGAAACCGGCTTCGCCACCTCCGGCTGATGCACAATCTTTCGCAGCGCGAACTTGCCAAGCGAGCGGGCGTGACCAACTCGACGATCTCGCTGATCGAGTCGAATGCGTCCAATCCGTCGGTCGGCGCACTGAAGCGCATCCTCGACGGCATACCGATCGGACTTGCGGAGTTCTTTTCGTTCGAGCCTGAACGGCCGCGCAAGGCATTCTACGCCGCAGAGGAACTGGTCGAGATCGGCAAAGGGCCGATCTCCTATCGCCAGATCGGCGACAATCTCTTTGGCCGCAGCCTGCAGATCCTGAAGGAATGTTATCAGCCGGGCGCGGACACTGGAAAAGTGCCGCTGGTGCATGAAGGCGAGGAGGGCGGCATCGTGCTGTCGGGGCGCATTGAGGTCACCGTCGACGACGAGCGGCGGATTCTCGGGCCTGGGGATGCGTACTATTTCGAAAGCCGGCGACTGCACCGATTTCGTTGCGTCGGGCCGGTACCTTGCGAGGTGATCAGCGCCTGCACGCCGCCGACGTTTTGAAGGAAGGGAGCGGGCGCCCCTCATCCCGCTGCCGCGACCTTCTCCCCGCCTGCGGGGAGAAGGGATATGCCGCCAGCGCCTCATACTCTCTTTGCGAACAGGAGTAGAGAGGCAGCTGTTTGCGCGACCGTCCCCTCTCCCCGCAAGCGGGGAGAGGGCTAGGGTGAGGGGCTACTTCCGAGTTACGAAAGCCGAGCGCAGGCGTCGGCGATGCGCATGAGCGCTTCCTTCAGTTCCGCTTCCGACGTCGCATAGGAGATGCGGAAGAACGGCGACAGGCCGAAGGCCGAGCCGGGGACAACGGCGACATGGGCGTCGTCGAGCAGGTAGGCGCAGAAGTCCGTGTCCGTCTCGATCGTCTTGCCCGAAGGCGTCACCTTGCCGAGCATGCCGGCGCAGCCGGAGAAGGTGTAGAAGGCGCCTTCCGGAACGCGGCAGTCGAGACCGTCGATGGCGTTGAGGCCGTTGACGACGAGATTGCGGCGGTGCTGGAAGCTGGCCGTGCGTTCCTTCAGGAAATCCTGCGGGCCGGTCAGGGCTGCCACCGAAGCGGCCTGGCTGACCGAAGACGGGCAGGAGGTCGCCTGGCTCTGGACGACAGCCATCGCCTTGATCAGCTCGCGCGGACCACCGGCATAGCCGATGCGCCAGCCGGTCATGGCATAGGCCTTGGAGACACCGTTGACCGTCAGGGTGCGGTCCTTGAGCCGAGGCTCCAGTTGGGCCGGGGTGACGAAGCGGAAGCCGTCATAGACGATGTGCTCGTACATGTCGTCGACCAGCAGCCACACATGCGGATGCCTCAAGAGCACGTCGAGCAGCGGCCGGTAGTCGTCAGCGCTGTAGGCGGCACCCGAAGGGTTGGAGGGTGAGTTGAGAAGCACCCAGCGCGTCTTCGGCGTGATCGCCGCTTCGAGCTTGTCGGCGGTGAGCCGGAAACCGGAGGCCGCGTCGCAGGGGATCAGCACCGGCTTGCCTTCGCAGATCTGGACGATATCCGAATAGGAGGTCCAGTACGGCGTCGGAATGACAACTTCGTCGCCGGCGTCGATCGTCGCCATCATGGCGTTGAACAGGATCTGCTTGGCGCCGGTGGCAATGGTGATCTCGTCCTGTTCGTAGGCGAGGCCGTTCTCGCGCTGGAACTTTTCACGGATCGCCTTCTTCAGTTCCGGCGTGCCGTCGAGTGCGGTGTATTTGGTTTCGCCGCGCTGGATCGCCTCGCAGGCGGCCTGCTTGACGTAGTCAGGCGTGTCGAAATCCGGCTCGCCTGCGCCGAGAATAATGACCGGCTTGCCCTCGCGCTTCATCGCTTGCGCGCGCGCGCCGATCTTGAGGATTTCGGATACTCCGATCGAAGAGATCCGCGAGGCGGGCTTGAAGCCCGCCTCCTTGACCGTTGCGTTGATGGTCATCGCTTGGTCCTACTCGATATCGAAGGAGACGCCCTGTGCCAGTGGCAGGGCCTTCGAGTAGTTCACCGTGTTGGTGGCGCGACGCATGTAGGCCTTCCACGAATCGGAGCCCGATTCGCGGCCGCCGCCGGTTTCCTTTTCACCGCCGAAGGCGCCGCCGATTTCCGCACCTGAGGTGCCGATGTTGACGTTGGCGATGCCGCAATCCGAGCCGTCGACGGCCAGGAACCGTTCGGATTCCTGCATGTCGCGGGTGAAGATCGACGAGGACAGGCCGGCTGCAACCGCATTGTGGTCGGCAACGACTGCGTCGAAGTCGCTGTACTTCATGACGTAGAGGATCGGCGCGAAGGTTTCTTCGAGGACCGGGCCTGCCTGCTCAGGCATTTCGACCAGGGCGGGCTTGGCGTAGTAGCCGTTGGCATAACCGAGCTCGACGCGTTCGCCGCCGGTGACGGCGCCGCCATGGGCCTTGGCTTCGTCGATTGCCTTCTGCATGCCGTCGAAAGCGGCCTTGTCGACCAGCGGGCCGACGAGTGCGGTGGTTTCCAGCGGATTGCCGACCGAGACCGAGCCATAGGCCTTCTTCAGGCGGGGAACGAGCTGGTCGTAGACGCTTTCATGCACGAACAGGCGGCGCATGGTCGTGCAGCGCTGGCCGGCGGTGCCCATGGCGCCGAAGGCGATGGCGCGCAGCGCCATGTCGAGATCGGCCGATGGGCAGACGATACCGGCATTGTTGCCGCCGAGTTCGAGGATGGCGCGGGCGAAGCGCTTGGCAAGACGCGGGCCGACGTCGCGGCCCATGCGGGTCGAGCCGGTGGCCGAGACCAACGGAACCTTCGGGTTGTCGACGAGGACTTCACCGACGGCGCGGTCGCCGATCAGAACCTGCGACAGGCCTTCCGGGGCGTCGCCGAAGCGGGCAAGCGCGCGTTCGAAGATAGCCTGCGATGCAAGCGCCGTGAGCGGGGTCTTTTCCGACGGCTTCCAGACGACGGAGTTGCCGCAGACGAGCGCCAGCGCCGTGTTCCACGACCAGACGGCGACCGGGAAGTTGAAGGCGGAGATGACGCCGACGACGCCGAGCGGATGCCAGGTTTCCATCATGCGGTGGCCGGGACGCTCCGTGGCGATCGTCAGACCGTAGAGCTGGCGGGAAAGGCCGACTGCGAAATCGCAGATGTCGATCATTTCCTGAACTTCGCCGAGGCCCTCGGAGGTGATCTTGCCGGCTTCGATCGAAACGAGGCGGCCGAGGTCGGCCTTGAAGGCGCGTAGCTCTTCGCCGAGCAGGCGGATCAATTCGCCGCGCTTCGGTGCCGGAACGAGGCGCCAGGCCTTGAAGGCTTCATGCGCCTTGTCGATCTTGGCGGCAGCCTCCGTGGCCGAAACCGTCTTCAGGCTGGCGATCTGTTCGCCCGTGACCGGGCTGAACGACGGCATGTCGCCGCCGGTGTAGAGTTCCTTGGCGACGCCCATCTTCTCGAGGAGGGCTGCTGCCTCCTTGGTGACGTCGATCTTCTTCGTTGCAATGTTCATCTGGTCTGACTCCCGTTTTCCTGCCCTGGCCTATCCGAAGCGCACGCTGCCGAGTTTCCCCGGCGAGGTGAGCGTCTTCAGGCCCGCGGCCATGTCCTTGAGTTTGTCGGTTGTATAAACGTCGTAGTAGGCCTGGTTGCGGCGGCCTATCGCATGTTCCGCGCTGAAACTGCCGTGATACTCCTCGACCGCCACGGCGAAAACCCATTCTCTCAAACGCTGCTCGAATGTCGGATCGCTGAGCATCGCGCTGTCCTTCGGCACCACGAGATTGAAGTGTACACCACCATCGCCGATATGGCCGAAGTCGCAGACGGTGACATCAGGAAACCTCGTCGGCATTTCGGCCTTCATATGGTCGCAGAAGGCCATGATGTCACCCCTGCGGAAGGAGACGTCGAAGGCGATCAGCTTGCCCAGGTGTTTCACACCTTCCGAAAGTGCGTGGCGCAGCGCCCAGACCTCATGCGGCGGGCCGACGAACGCGTCGGCGAGCGGTGCCGTCTCCATCTCCCAGATCTCGGCCAGCACCGTTTCAAGCACGGCGTCGAGCGATTGCTCGCCTTCGCGTGGGGCCCAGGTGCGGCTGATTTCCGCGAGAATGACGTATTCAGGGACGTGTCCGCCCTGGAACGGGTTCTTCAGCGAAGGCACATGCGCGAACGCCGCCTTGACGGCGTTGCTCGACATGCCCTCGAAGGCCGAGAGGTAGGCGCCGAGCCGCTCTTCCATGGCGCGCAGCAGCGGCAGCACATGGGCGCCGCTTGCCGGCACCAGCAATGCGGTCGCCGTCTGCTGCGGCAGGCGCTCCAGATTGAGCACGCATTCCGTGATGATGCCGAAGGCGCCCGACGTGCCGACGAAGACCTGCTTCCAGTCGACGCCGGTGTTGTTCTTGCGCAGGTCGCATTGAAGATCGAGCACGGTGCCGTCTTCATCGGCGAGAACCACGGTGAGGCCCAGCGTGTTGCGGCGCACGTCGCCGTATTTCAGGAAACGCGAGCCGCCGGTGTTGGTGGCGATCATGCCGCCGATGCGCGGATCGGCGCCGAGATCGATCGGGAAAAACAGGCCATGTTCTTCCAGCCGGCGGTTGAGATCGGAAAGCCTGAACCCGGCATCGACGCGCACCGAACGATTGTCGAGATCGAGTTCGAACGCTTTGGTGAGGCGGTCGAGGCTGAGGATCGCTTCGTTGCCGGAACTATCAGGGGTCGAGCCCGAGACCAGTCCGGTATTGCCCGATTGCGGGATCAGGGCGATGCCATGACGCACGCAATAGGCAACGGTTGCCGAGGTTTCCACTGTTGTCGCCGGCCGCAGAACGACCGAAGCCCGGCCACGATCGTAGCGCGCGCCGGTCTCGTAGGCTTCCATGTCTTCAGCACGCGTGACCACACCCTTGTCGCCAAGGATGCCGGTCAGCGCGTCTATGTGTACCTGTTCAATCATCGTGAACGCATCATTCCGCAGCCATGGCTGCGGTCAAGGCCCGCAGGCAGCTTTCGATCGATGCCTCTTCGATGCCGGCATAGTGATCGAACTCGTTGAGCACTGTGGCGCCGAGGTCAATCTCGAAGCGCTTCTGGTTCGGGCTTGCGACAAAAGCCTGCTGCGCGCCGTCGCCGAGATTGGACTGGAAGATGCCTGCGGCGCTGACCGGCAGGAAGTCTTCGTAGACGATGGCGTCGAACTGCACGAGGCCGTCGGCGATCAGCGTGTTGATATCGCGGCGGTCGGAAATCCGGGTCTTCAAGCCCTTCTCGGTCAGTGAATAGCTGAAATAGCCAAGGCCGGCTTCGCGAATGCCTGCCCAGGTGTCGGGGAAGCTTTCGAAGGCTTTGGCAAGCGCGGCTTCATAGTCGCGGGCGTTGGAGCCGTCGGCTGCCGGGCGCACGATCTTGCGCGAGGCTTCCAGAAGCTCGTCGTAGAGCGCACGGCCCTTGGGAGTGAGCGCAATGCCGCGCTGCTCGATCTCGCCGAAGCGGGCGGTGTGCGAGCCGGCTTTCCAGTCGCCGCCGCCATCACGGAAGGAAACGGCCTCTTCCAGCGCCTTGAACGAGGTCTGGCGAAGCAGGATTGGGCATTTGCGGGTCGGCGGACCTTCGACGACGGCCTTCGGCGCGATGCCGAATTCGGGCATCAGCGCCTGGACCTGGTCGATATCCAGCGTGCGCGGCGTCAGGTGATTGATATGCGGGCCCTTGAACGACACGACGTCGGCGATCAGCCGGTGGGCGTCATGCAGGCGCTTGTACATGTCGGCGCTGACATTGGCCCTGTCGTGCCAGCGGAAGGTCTCCAGCACTTCGGAGACGAAACGCTCGGCGTCGGCCTTGTCGAGGCCGCCATCACGCTCGGCCTTTTCGGCGAGTTCGATGGCAACAGGCGTAAAGATCCGACGCTCGGCCAGGATCGCCTCGGATGCGGCGCGCAGACTCTCGTCCGCAATCAGGTCAAGGCGAAGAAGCGAGGTGAAGACACGGAAGGGATTGCGCTTCAGAGCGGTTTCGCCAACCGGGCGGAAGGCGGTCGAGTGCACCGGTACGCCGGCGGTCGAAAGATCGTAGTAGCCGACCGGGTACATGCCCATGACAGCAAAGACGCGACGCATCATCGAGAGTTCAGCAGGCGTGCCGAGACGGATTGCGCCGTGGCGCTCCTCGGAAATGCGATCAAGCGAATCCGTCGCATCGAGGCGCTCTTTCAGCGCCGGGTCGGCATTGAGCGTATCGTCGTTGACCTTGGCAACCAGTTCCATCAGCGTGCCGTAAGCAGGCACTTCCTCGCGGTACATGACCGACATGGCTGCGGAAAAGGCCGAACGGATATCATCGGCGGATACGAAACTATTCTCTTTCACTGGGGCTCGCCTCGCGCTATGGGTGAAGGACAAGGTCATTCTCATTTCGGATCATATCCAAAGGAAGCGGCCATTGATCGCGCTGCTTGTGACTATGTTGATGCGAGGCTGGAATGAAGTTAAGCCGCAGACTGGTTCCTGATGTTACGACGCTGCAGGCTTTCGAATGCGCGGCACGGCACGGCAGCTTCACGCAGGCAGCCGCCGAACTCAATCTGACCCAGAGTGCCGTCAGCCGTCAGATCAAGGATCTGGAGAACCAGCTCGGCGTTCTCCTGTTTGAGCGGGTGCGCCAGCGCGTCATTCTCTCCGAGGCCGGGCAGAAGTTCCTGCCCGAGGTTCGCCGCCTGCTCAACCAGACCGAAGAGCTGATGGTGCGGGCAATGGCCTCGGCGCGCGCCGACTCGACATTGTCGATCGCGTCGCTGCCGACCTTCGGCAGCCGTTGGCTGGTGCCGCGCCTGCCGGATTTTCTTCGCCAGCACCCCGATACCGTGGTCAATATCGCGTCGCGGTCGGCACCCTTCGATTTCGACGAGCAGAACTTCGACATCGCCATCCACTACGGCCAGCCGGTTTGGGCGCATGCCACCTGCAGCTATCTCTGCAGCGAGATCATCGTGCCGGCGGCAAGCCCGACCCTGCTTGCGGCCAATCCGGTGGCGACGCTGGAGGATATCGTCGGCGGTCCGCTGCTGCACCTGGCGACGCGACCCAAACTCTGGGCGCAATGGTTCGAGGCCAACGGCATGGATGGAAGGGGTGCCTATCGCGGTAACCGCTTCGATCAGTTCTCGATGGTGATCGAGGCGGCCACGGCCGGTCTCGGTTTCGCCTTGCTGCCCCGCTATCTGATCGAACAGGAGCTGGCAGCGGGAACATTGCGCATCGTTCTCGACCGGCCGATGCAGACGGAGAACAGTTATTATCTCGCGGTTCCGGAAGGCAAACTCGAAAACCCGATCAGTCTCGCCTTCCGCGAATGGATCACTGAACAGGTCGGGTAGGTTTCCCATCCTCGAACATGTTTCGACCGATGGCCGGAACCTTCCTGACGCCGTCGGCGTTTCGCGACGGACTGCTACCCAGAGATGCGCCGGGAAGGGGCAAAATTGATACATAGATTTGAGGTTGCCATAGGCGAGCGCGGACTATTGCGTTTTCGCCCGATGAGAGTGTGCGCAATTCGTCCAAACTTGCGCCGCCGATCCTTGCAAGCTGTTGGCACCACGGCTAAAAAATGCCACTTTCATGCATCACGCGGCCTTGAAAACCAATGCGCCGCCGGCTTTGCTTTCTCTGATGCCCAGTTCAAGGGCGGCGCCAGTTTCCGCCAGTTTCCGGTTTGCCGGAAAATGACGGCGGATGGGAGGACACATGACCGTGTCTAGCAACGCGCCGGCCAAGCCTGGAACTTCAGGACCGCAGCCAACCCGGCAGAACAACGAGAGCCGGGCCGATCAACCCCGGTTGGATTCAGAACCAGCACCCATGCCCCTTCACAACACGCCGACCTCCTCTTCTCGCGAACCGGAAGCGAAACAGATCGATTACAACGATTCGATCCGCTCGACCTTTTTCTCGATGGAGGATCTGCGGCAAAGCGGCGAGACCCTTGCGCTCAAGGGCGCACCGTCCCTGCCGGGCTTCTTCCCGTTCGAATTCCGCCCGCGCCACCGCGAGAATGAAAACGAAATCCTGAGGGTGTATCGGGCAACAGCGGCTGATGTCGAAGCGGGGGCGTCGATCACGCCGGCCGCCGAATGGCTGCTCGACAACCACCACGTGGTCGAGGAAGCGATCCAGGAAGTCCGCCGCGACTTCCCGCGCAAGTTCTATCGCCAGCTGCCCACGCTGTCCGTCTCCGGAACAGTCATTCCGCGCACGATGGCGCTCGCCTGGCTCTATGTCGCCCATACGCACAGCACGGTCTCGCGGGAAAGCATTACCGCGATGGTCGAGGGCTTCCAGAAGCACGACACGTTCAAGATCGGCGAATTGTGGGCCTTGCCCTCGATCCTGCGCTTCGTTCTCATCGAGAACCTGCGGCGCATCGCCATCCGCGTCGAGCGTTCGCGCGGCATGCGGCGCAAGGCCAACGACATCGCCGACCAGATCATCCGTCACAACGACCCGGAAAAGTTGCGAGCGCTGCTGGCCGAATCCGAGGCGCTTGCGGCGGACAATACCTTCGTCGCCCAGCTGCTCTACCGCATGCGCGATGGCTCGCAGACCTCCGGCTCGGTGATCGCCTGGATCGAGGAACAGCTCGAGAAGCGCGGCAGCGACGTCGAGGACGCGCTGGTCGCCGAGCAGAACCGCCTGTCGTCAGGCAATGCGACGATGAGCAACATCATCCGCAGCCTGCGCGAGATCGACGATACCGACTGGGCCGTCTGGTTCGAAAGCGTCAGCAAGATCGATGCGGCGCTGCGCGATGGTTCCGATTACGCCGCGCTCGAATTCGGCTCGCGCAACAAATACCGCGATACGATCGAAAAGCTGGCGCGCCGCTCCGGCCACAGCGAATACGAAGTCACCCAGATCGCCATCGAGATGGTGAAGGAAGCGGAAGCGGTGGCTGCAGTCGAGCCGCAGCTTCATGAGCCGAACGTTGGCTCCTTCCTTGTCGGCAAGCAGCGCAAGGCGCTCGAGCAGAAGATCGGCTACCGGCCGTCGGTGCTGCAGAGCATCATTCGCCTCAGCCGCAAGCTCGACTGGTTTGCGATCGCCGGACCGAACATTCTCCTGACGATCCTGGCGATGGTCGCCGTCTATGCCTTCGTCAGCCCGATGGATATTCCGAACGGCGCGAAGCTGATCATGCTTCTGCTGTTTGCGCTGCCGGCGTCCGAAGGTGCGATGGGTCTGTTCAACACGCTCGTCACGCTGTTCGTCAAACCGTCGCGCCTGGTCGGCTATGAGTTCCTCGATGGCGTTCCGGAATATGCCCGCACGCTCGTCGTCGTGCCCTGCCTGATCTCCAAGCGCGACCATGTCGACGAACTCGTGCGCAATCTCGAGGTTCACTACCTCGCCAATCCGCGCGGCGAGATCTCTTTCGCGCTGCTCAGCGACTGGATCGACAGCAAGTTCGAGGAAACCCCGGCCGATACCGATGTTCTCGACTATGCCCGGCGCGAGGTTGCCGAGCTTTCGGCGCGTTATGCCTATGACGGCAGGACGCGTTTCTTCCTGCTGCACCGCCGCCGCCTCTTCAACGAGGCGGAAGGCGTATGGATGGGTTGGGAGCGCAAGCGCGGCAAGCTGCATGAGCTGAACATGCTGCTGCGCGGCGATCGCGACACCTCGTTCCTCCAGGGCGCCAATACCGTGCCGGAGAACGTTCAATATGTCATGACGCTCGACGCCGATACGCGCCTGATGCGCGACGCGGTGACGAAGCTCGTCGGCAAGATGTACCACCCGATCAACCGCCCGATCGTCGACCCGGAAACACAGAAGGTGATTGCCGGCTACAGCCTGCTACAGCCGCGCGTGACGCCGTCGCTGACGACTGGAAGCGAAGCCTCGGCCTTCCAGCGCATCTTCTCGGCCAATCGTGGCATCGACCCCTATGTCTTCACCGTTTCCGACGTCTACCAGGACATCGCTGGCGAAGGCAGCTTCACCGGCAAGGGCCTCTATCACGTCGATGCTTTCGAGGCCGCGCTCAAGGGGCGGATCGAGGAAAATGCCGTTCTCAGCCACGACCTGCTCGAAGGCTCGTTTGTGCGCTGCGCGCTGGTGACGGACGTCGAACTCGTCGAGGATTTCCCGACCCGCTACGAGGTAGAGATGTCGCGCCAGCATCGCTGGGCCCGCGGCGACTGGCAGCTGCTGCCCTATATCTTCAACCCGTCGAACGGCCTGTCGATGCTCGGCCGGTGGAAGATGTACGACAATTTGCGCCGTTCGCTGATCCCCTGCGCCTGGCTCGTCGCCTCTGTCATGGGCTGGTACTACATGCAGCCGACCGAGGCGCTGATCTGGCAGATCGTGCTGATCTTCAGCTTGTTCGTCGCCCCGACGCTGTCGCTGATCAATGGCCTCCTGCCGCGCCGCAACGACATCGTCGCCCGTGCCCACCTCCATGCTGTGCTGACCGAAGTTCGTGCCGCCAATGCCCAGGTCGCCCTTCGCATCGTCTTCATCGCCCATGGCGCGGCGATGATGGGCGACGCGATCGTGCGTTCGCTCTACCGCACCTTCGTCAGCCGCAAGCTGATGCTGGAATGGCGCACCGCTGCCCAGGTGCAAAGTGCCGGGCATGGAAGCATCGGTGATTATTACAAGGCGATGTGGATCGCACCGGCGCTGTCGGTTCTGTCGCTGGCGCTTGCGGCGATTTCCGATACCGGCCTGCCCTTCATCGGCATTCCCTTTGCCCTGCTCTGGGCGCTTTCTCCCGCTGTCGCGTGGTTCGTCAGCCAATCGGCCGAAACCGAGGACCAGCTGGTCGTTTCCGACGAGGCGATCGAGGAAATGCGCCTGATCGCGCGGCGCACCTGGCGCTATTTCGAGACCTTCGTGACCGCCGAGCAGAATTTTCTGCCGCCGGACAACTTCCAGGAAACGCCGCAGCCGGTGCTGGCCGAGCGCACCTCGCCGACCAATATCGGCGTCTACCTACTCTCGGTCATGTCGGCACGCGACTTCGGCTGGATCGGCTTCGAAGAAACGATCAACCGCCTGGAGCAGACGATTGCGACCATCGACCGGATGCCGAAATATCGCGGCCACCTGTTCAACTGGTACCGCACCAACACGCTCGAAACGATGGAGCCGCGCTACATCTCGTCGGTCGACAGCGGCAATCTTGCCGGCCACCTGATCGCCGTGTCGTCCATGTGTCGGGAATGGGCGGAAGCGCCGTCGGCGCATGTCCAGGGCAGCCTTGACGGCATTGGCGACGTCGTCGCCATTCTTGCCGAGGTGCTGAACGACCTGCCTGACGACCGCAAGACCGTTCGCCCGCTGCGCCGCCTGATCGAGGAGCGCATCGTCGGCTTCCAGAATGCTCTGGCTGCCGTCAAGCGCGAGCATGAATTCGCATCGATCCGCGTGATCAATCTCGCCGTTCTGGCGCGCGACATGCACAAGCTGACCGTCAACCTCGACCATGAGGTTCGCACGGCCCAGAGCAGCGAAGTGACGAAGTGGGCGAACGCGCTGGTCACCACCTGCGAAGCGCATATTGCCGACGGCGTGTTCGATCTTGGCGCCATCGAAGCGCTGCGCCAGCGCTTGGCGGTTTTAAAGGATCGTGCTCGCGACATCGCCTTCTCGATGGATTTCGGCTTCCTGTTCCGGCCCGAGCGTCGCCTGCTGTCAATCGGCTTCCGCGTCAACGCCAATGAGCTCGACGAGGCCTGCTACGATCTTCTGGCGTCCGAGGCCCGTCTGACCAGCCTGTTCGCGATCGCCAAGGGCGACCTGCCGACCGAGCACTGGTACAAGCTCGGCCGTCCGATCGTGCCGATCGGCGCGCGTGGCGCGCTGATCTCCTGGTCCGGTTCGATGTTCGAATATCTGATGCCGCCGCTGGTGATGCAGGAGCGGCAGGGCGGTATCCTCAACCAGACCAACAATCTGGTGGTCAAGGAGCAGATCAATCACGGCCGCCGTCTCGGCACGCCGTGGGGCATCTCCGAAGCGGCCTTCAATGCGCGCGACCACGAGCTGACCTACCAGTACACCAACTTCGGTGTGCCGACGCTTGGCCTCAAGCGTGGCCTCGGGCAGAACGCCGTCATCGCGCCCTACGCCTCCATTCTCGCCTGCATGTACGATCCGAAGGCGGCGCTCGCCAATCTCGGTCGACTGCGCGAAGTCGGGGCGCTCGGCGTTTACGGCTTCCACGATGCCGTCGACTTCACGCCGACGCGCGTGCCCGAGGGGCAGAAATGCGCCGTCGTGCGCAACTACTATGCCCACCACCATGGCATGTCGATCGCCGCTGTCGCCAACGTCGTATTCACCGGCAGGCTGCGCGAATGGTTCCACGCCGATCCGGTAATCGAGGCGGCCGAACTGCTGCTGCAGGAAAAGGCGCCGCGCGATATTCCGATCATGAACGCCAAGCGCGAGCCGGAATCGCTCGGCAAGGGCCAGGACGATCTGTTGCGTCCGGAGGTTCGGGTCATCGAAAACCCGCTCGCCCAGGACCGCGAAACCGTGTTCCTGTCCAACGGCCACTACGCCGTCATGCTGACGGCAACCGGTGCCGGTTATGCCCGCTGGAACGGCCAGTCGGTCACCCGCTGGAAGCCGGACCCGGTCGAGGACCGCACGGGCACCTTCATTTTCCTGCGCGACACGACGACGGGCGACTGGTGGTCGGCCACCGCCGAGCCCCGGCGCGCCGTCGGCGAAAAGCTCCTGACGCGGTTCGGTGACGACAAGGCCGAATTCGTCAAGACCGTCGGCGACCTCACCAGCGAAGTCGAGTGCATCGTTGCCACCGAGCACGATGCCGAAGGCCGCCGCGTCATCCTGCTCAACACCGGAACGCAGGACCGCTTCATCGAGGTGACGTCCTATGCCGAACCGGTGCTGTCGACCGACGAGGCCGACAGCGCGCATCCCGCCTTCTCCAAGATGTTCCTGCGCACGGAGATCAGCCGGCGCGGCGACGTCATCCATGTCAGCCGCAACAAGCGCAGCTCAGGCGATCCGGATATGGAAGTGGCGCATCTCGTCACCGATAATGCCGGCAGCGACCGTCCGACCGAGGCGGAGACCGACCGTCGCCGCTTCATCGGCCAGGGGCGCACCCTTGCCGAGGCCGCCGCCTTCGACACCGACGCGGTGCTTTCGGGAACCGATGGCTTTACGCTCGACCCGATCATGTCGCTTCGACGTGTCGTTCGGGTTCCGGCCGGCAAGAAGGTCAGCGTCGTCTTCTGGACGATCGCGGCCCCGAACCGCGAGGCCGTCGACCGCGCCATCGATCGCTACAGGCACACGGAAACCTTCAATCACGAGCTGATCCATGCCTGGACGCGCAGTCAGGTGCAGATGCGCCATGTCGGCGTCACCTCGCAGGAGGCCGCAAGCTTCCAGATGCTCGGACGCTACCTCGTCTACCCCGACATGCACCTGCGCGCCGATACCGCAACGGTTCAGGCGGGGCTCGCGTCGCAGTCAACGCTCTGGCCGCTGGCAATCTCGGGCGACTTCCCGATCTTCTGCCTGCGCATCAACGATGACGGTGACCTCGGCATCGCTCGTGAGGCCCTCAGGGCACAGGAATATCTGCGCGCGCGCGGCATTACCGCCGATCTGGTGATCATCAACGAGCGGGCCTCGTCCTATGCCCAGGACATGCAGCACGCGCTCGATTCGATGTGCGAGAACCTGAGGCTTCGCGGCCTCTCCGACGGTCCGCGCCAGCACATCTTCTCGGTGCGCCGCGACCTGATGGAGGCGGAGACCTGGTCGACGCTCTTGTCGGCTTCCCGCGCCGTCTTCCATGCCCGCAACGGCACGATCTCCGACCAGATCGCCCGCGCCAATTCGCTCTATTCGACGCCACCGGTGAAGGGCAGCGAAAGCAACTTCGCTCTGCTCGCCGCCCCGCAGCAGCCGGCCGACGCCGTCGATGCGGAGATTGTCGGCGACGGTCTCGATTTCTGGAACGGCTACGGCGGCTTTGCCGAAGGTGGGCGCGAATATGTCGTGCGCCTGCGCGGCGGCGAGGCGACACCGCAGCCGTGGATCAACGTCATCTCCAACGAGCAGTTCGGCTTCCACGTTTCGGCCGAAGGGGCCGCCTTCACCTGGAGCCGCAACTCGCGCGACTACCAGCTGACGCCGTGGGCCAACGATGTGGTCGTCAACCGGCCGGGCGAAGCGGTCTTCATCCGCGACATGGCGAGCGGCGCAGTGCTGACGCCATACGCTGCCCTGTCGCGCAGCCGGTCGGTCGTCTTCGAGACGCGCCACGGACTTGGCTATTCGACATTCCGCAGCACACAGGACGATCTCGATATCGAGGCAGCCCACACGGTGCACCGGACCTTGCCGGCCAAGCTGGTCCGCATCTCGATCCGCAACCGCTCCACGGCTGCCCGCCAGCTGAAGGTCTACGGCTTTGCCGAATGGGTGCTCGGCAACAACCGGGCCCGCATGGCGCCCTTCGTTCTGTCGACCTGGGACGAAGCCTCCGATGCGCTGGTTGCAACCAACCCCTACAGCATCGACTATGCCGGTCGTTCGGCCTTCTTTGCTGTCGATGGCGGTGAAGGTGTGAGCCATACGGCAAGCCGTCGCGAGTTCCTCGGGCGGGTCGGCGGCATTCTGGTGCCGCAGGCCGTTTTCGCTGGCGCCGAGCTTTCCGGCTCGATCGATGTGGATGGCGACGCCTGTGCGGCGTTGGCGACCGATCTGGTGATCGAGCCCGGTGCCGAAAAGCAGCTCACCTTCATCCTCGGCGACGCCGACAACGACGAGCAGATGCGCTCGGTTCTCGGCGAGTTGCGCCAGACTGCGTTCGACACCGTCATGGACGCCGCCAAGTCCTTCTGGACCGAGTTCACCGACATCGTGAAGGTGGAAACGCCGGATGCGGCCTTCAACACCATGATCAACAACTGGCTGCCCTATCAGAGCCTTGGTTGCCGGATCATGGCACGCTCGGCCTTCTACCAGGCGAGCGGCGCCTTCGGCTTCCGCGACCAGCTGCAGGATACGCTGGCGTTCCTGATCCATCGGCCGGAACTGGCACGGGCACAGATCCTCAACGCGGCCGCGCGGCAGTTCGTCGAGGGTGACGTGCAGCATTGGTGGCTGCCGGGCACCGGCGCCGGCGTGCGAACAATGATCTCGGACGATGTCGTCTGGCTTGCCCATGCCGTCACGCACTACTGCGAAGTGACGGGGAACGCCGACATTCTCGGTGAGAAGATCGCCTTCATCACCGGACCGGCGCTCGAGGAAGGGCAGCACGACAGCTTCTACAAGCCGGAGATCTCGGACGAGATCGCCGACGTCTACGAGCATTGCGCCCGCGCACTCGATCTCGCGATCAAGCGCAGCGGCGAAAATGGCCTGCCGCTCATTCTCGGCGGCGACTGGAACGACGGCATGAACCGCGTCGGCATTGCCGGCCGCGGCACCAGCGTCTGGCTCGGCTGGTTCCTGGCGGGCACGCTGCGCGGCTTCCTGCCCTTTGCCCGCGAGCGCAAGGACAAGGCGCGTGTCAGCCATTGGGAAGCGCATCTCGCCACCTTGAAAAAGGTGCTCGACGAAGCCGGCTGGGATGGTGACTACTATCGTCGCGGCTACTACGACGATGGCGCGCCGCTCGGATCGAGCGAAAGCGACGAATGCCGGATCGATTCGATCGGCCAGTCTTGGAGCGTGCTTTCAGGCGAGGGTGACGAGCAGCGATCGCAGAATGCGATGGATGCGGTCATGGCCGAACTCGTCGATCCGGATCGCCGCATTGTCCGGCTGTTCACGCCGCCGCTTGAAAGAACCAGGCAGGACCCGGGCTATATCAAGGCCTATCCGCCTGGCGTACGGGAGAACGGCGGCCAATATACCCATGCGGCGACCTGGGTGGCGCTGGCCTTTGCCGAGCAGGGAAGGGCCGAGGAAGCCTGGCGTGTCTTCCAGATGCTGAACCCTGTCTCGCAAGCCCTCAGCCGCGAAGACGCGGACCACTATCGGGTCGAGCCCTATGTGGTCGCCGCCGATATCTATGGCGAAGGCGCGCTCGCCGGACGCGGCGGCTGGACCTGGTATACCGGGTCGGCCGGCTGGCTCTACCGCGCCGGCGTCGAGGGTATTCTCGGCATCCGCCGACATGGCGACAAGCTGGTCATCCGACCGGTGTTGCCGGAGGCCTGGGACGGCTACTCGGCGGAAGTGACGCTGAACGGCACGAAGCACAAGATTTCGGTCAAGCGCGATGCAAAAAGTCGCGAGCCGATCGTCAGCATCAATAATAGTGTCACAAAAAACGCGCATGAAGGCATTTTGCTGTAACTGCCGGTATTGAATGAACGTTGGAACCGGCTTTGCACCCGAACGGGCAAGGCCGGTTTTTTCTTGCTGATTTGCCGGCGGCACGAACCCTGACGGGCTCGTGCATCGATCGACGGCATCGAACGTGCGCTTGCCCCTGGGGCTAAGCGCATGTCCGGTGCCCGTTTCAACAGGGGTGGGGCAGGGGCGCCAGATCCCGGATACTAGACCGCATGCTGCAAAACACATTTGGGGGCGGCTCGAACCCGACGATATCCGCCCGCATGGTTCCCAAGGAGCGCGACACGCGCCTCGACGTGTTGAGGGCGCTCTGCCTTCTGACGATCTTCGTCAACCACGTGCCCGGGCAATATCTCGAATATCTGACCCACAAGAACTTCGGCTTCTCGGATTCGGCCGAGGCCTTCGTGCTCATCTCTGGCCTCTCCGTCGGGCTTGCCTATGGCGGCAAGTTCGTGTCCGGCGCATGCCTGGCGCTGACGCTCAAGATCTGGCGGCGGGCGCTGGCGCTCTACGTCGCCCATATCATGACCAGTATCGTCACACTGGCGATCTTTGCCGGCGGCGCCCTCTATTTCGGCCGGCAGGACCTGATCAGCGAGATAAACATCCGACCCTTCGTCGAGCAGACCGAGCAAGGCATCGTCGCGATGGTCCTGCTCGGGCACCAACTCGGCTATAACAACATCCTGTCGATGTATGCGGTGCTGTTCCTGATGCTGCCCGGCATCCTCTGGCTGAACGGCATCAGCAGCCGGCTGCTCCTCGTGTTTTCCGCGCTGCTCTGGCTTGTGGCCGGGGTGTTCAAGCTGGTGCCCTCCAACTTCCTCGACGAGGGCTACTGGTTTCTCAATCCGTGGTCCTGGCAGTTCCTCTTCGTCATCGGCATCGTCTCGATGACCGCGATCCGCCAGGGCGCAGTCCTGCCGCGCAGGCCGCTGCTGATCGCGATCGCCGCGATCTATCTCGTCGTTTCGGCGCTGTGGGTTCTCTTCTCCTGGTGGAACATCGACCTGTCCTTCGGTCTTCCGGCGGTGCTGACCGGTTTCGACAAGACCTTCCTGTCACTGACGCGGCTAAGCCATGTTCTCGCGATCGCCTATCTCGTCGCCGTCATTCCCGCCGTCAATCGCCTCGCCCGGCTCGATGCCGACCACCCGCTGGCGATGGTCGGCCGCCATTCCCTGCCGATCTTCATTTTCGGCACTATCCTGGCGATGGTCGGTCAGGTGCTGTTGTTCGTGACCGGCCGGAACCCGATCGCCGGCACGCTCTTCGTGATCGTCGGCATCGGCCTGCACTTCGTTTACGGCTACTATCTGGAATGGTTGCGGGGCGTCGTCAGCGCGAAACCGATGCGAGCGACATGATGAAACGATAAGGACGACCAAGGGTTTGCATCAAGGCTCGGCCGCCGGTTCAAATGTGTAGGCAGCCGGCCGCGGAACTTGGGGGCCCCTACCCTCGAGTTCGATCGTCTTGCCATTGGCGCGCAGGACAGTAATTCCGCCTGCTTCGCAGGGCCCAGAGATACACGCGGTACCGATCATCGCCATCTACTGCATGTTTCCTTTAATCTTATTCGATTGAAGGACAAAAACTGCAGCCATTCAAAGGGCTACAGCGACCTTTGCGCGTCTAATAAAGACGCCCGGCGTAGGCCGACGTCACTCAGGGTGCGAAGTCCGGTCGACACGACCATGGCGTCCAGATGCCCCGCAGGAACGCGAACATGAACCTCTTGAAGATAGTCAGTTAGCCCGGCTATGACGATTTGGCCTGACGTGTGGAGCCGTCCGATGACGACATGATCCGCATTTTCGATGTCGATCTTCGGCATCTGTTCGTGCAGTTCCACGATAACCGCAACATCCCTGTTCCGAGCAGTCACGACGACCAGCGCATCGTTGCCTGCAAGCATTCGGATCTTGAAGTCTTCGTCTGTCCAGTTCGATGGGAGATGTAGGTTGTTGGAAGCGTCTGCGAGCTAGAACTGATGATAATCAGCCATGACCCGACCATCGAATAAAACGGTCAATCGTGACCTACCTTCCGAAGGATGTTCGCTGGCCTTCGCTACCGCCGAATTCGCTGGCCGTTCTGACCGAGAACCCATGACGCCAATGGCGGCTGCATGCAGTGCCGTCCAGCAAACGACGGCGCAGTACTTGAACGGGATTGCAAGAGCCAAGTCAATGCGAGCGGCATGAACGAAAAAAGCCCCGGAGGGTCCGGGGCCTTTTGCATTGCGTGATCTATAAGGCGTCGGCTCAGGCCGCCGTGTGGCTCATGCGGACGTCTTCGTCCGTCAGGATGCCGCTGGCGCGAAGCAGGGCGGCGAAGCGGCCGTTGCTCTGGCTGAGCTCGTTGAAGCCGCCCATCTCGACGATCCGACCTTGATCCATGAAGATCACCAGATCGGCCTCGCGCACCGTCGACAGGCGGTGGGCGATGATGAAGGTGGTGCGGTCCTTGCGAAGCGCATCGATCGCATCCTTCACCCGAGCCTCGGTCTCGACGTCGAGCGCGCTGGTCGCCTCGTCGAGCACCAGGATCGGTGCGTTCTTGAGGATGGCGCGGGCAATCGCAACGCGCTGGCGCTCGCCGCCAGACAGGCGGTTGCCGCGTTCGCCGACGACGGTGTCGTAGCCATTGTTGCGGCTTTCGATGAAGTCGCTGGCGGCAGCCGCTTCGGCGGCAGCCATCACTTCGTCGAGCGACGCGTCGTCGCGGCCAAGCCGGATGTTTTCGCAGATCGAGCGGTTCATCAGGCCGGCGTCCTGGAAGACGGTGGCGATCGAGCGGCGCAGCGACTTGCGCGTGACCTTGGCGATATGGACGCCGTCGATCAGGATCTGGCCGTCACGCGGTTCGTGAACGCGCTGCAGCAGGTTGACGAGCGTGGTCTTACCGGCGCCGGTCGGGCCGACGATCGCGATCGTCTGGCCGGCCTTGGCCGTGAAGGACACGTTGCGCACGCCCTGCGTGGTGTTGGCGAAGTCGAAGGACACGTCGCGGAATTCCACTTCGCCCTTGACCGCGCCCAGGTCCATCGCACCGGCCGGCTCTTCGCGTTCGCGCACCGAATCTTCGAGCTGGAAGAAGTCTTCAAGCTTGGCGCGGGCTTCGAAGATCTGCGTAACGAAAGCCTTCATCTGGTCGAGACGGCCGATCAGCAGGTTGGCAAAGCCGATGAAGGCGATGACTTCGCCGACGCCGAGTTCGCCGCGCTGGACGAGCACGGTGCCGATGACGAGGATCGTCATCATCGAGATGGTCGAAGCGACGCGGTTGAGCGCGCTTGCCAGCGCCCACCAGTCAAGCACGGGGAACTGGGCGGAGATCAGGCGTTCGGTGAACTTCTTGAGTTCGCGCGTTTCGGCTTCGATGCGGTTGTAGCTGTGAACGACCGAAACGTTGCTGATGGCGTCGGAAACGTGGGAGAAAACCGTGTGATAGTGGTTCTCGACCGAGGCCTGGCCTTCCTTGGTGCGGTTCATGACAGCCTTGCTGACCAGCACATAGGAGACACCGAGGACGACGAGCACCAGCGACAGGCGTACATCCATCGCAAACGCGGTCGGGATGAGCAGGACGAGCGCTACCGCCGTTGCCAGATGCTGGCGCATGAATTCGAGCCAGAGACCGAACAGCGTTTCACAGGCGCGAAGCAGCGTATGCAGCGCGTTCGACGTACCGCGCTGGCTGTGCCAGGAGAGCGGCATCGAGACGATGCGGCCGAAGGCTTCCGTCAGCAGCGTGGCGCGACGGCCATGGGCCAGCCGATCCGCTTCGCGGGCGACGAGGACGAAGGCGACGGTGTTGAACACACCCAGGCCTGCCCACATCAGCAGCATCGGCGTTACTGCGCCTTTGGAGGAAATGGCGTCGATGATGCGACCAAACAGGATCGGCTCCGCAATCGTGATGACGGCGAGCACGACGTTGGCGAGCACGATCGCCGAGACACGGAACTTGTGAACCGCAAGATACTGAAGCGCTCTTGCATACACTTGGAACAATGACACTGTCTCACCCCTTCCGGGTACCGGATTTTGCGCCGCACCAAACATTCGTGCGGCAAATGCGTCACGCCTCAACACCTCCGGCCGTCGGGCACGAGGCCGCGATTTGCCGGCCGCCAAGGCCGCTCTGGGACGGTCATTTGCGATATTTTAGGAAAAACAGGAGCTTGAGGCGGTTTTGATAGCGAAACTCCGTTCGCCCGTCGTTGGGCTTGGCGAGAGTATTCATAGTCTGCTATCTTTTCCGTCCAATTCCGATTTCTCGCGATTTTCGCACAAGACCGGGCGTGGTATGTCGAATTATCGCGGGTGCAACATGAATGGCCCCTGAACGGTTCATTCATGTCCGGTTTCCGGCCCTCGCACACGTGTTCTACCTGGAAGGTGATCCATGAATATCACGCTGCTTGTGCAATTTCTTGCGCTGATCGAAGAGATGAAGACGCGCGAAGAAATCGTACCGGAGTTCGAACGGTTGCTCGACCGCTGCGGCTTCGACTTCTACGGGGTCGTCAGGCAGCCGAAGCCTCACGAAAACCCGTTGAGGCTGCTGCTCGCCGGTCGCTGGCCGGAAGGCTGGCCGCAGATCTACATCCGCAAGAAGTTTGTCGTGATCGATCCGACCATCCGCTACCTCGGTCACGCCCAGCGCGGCTTCCGCTGGCGCGACACACTGTTTGCCTTCCGTTCCGACCCGCATCGCAAGCGCATGGAAAGCATGATGATCGAGGCCCGCAACCACGGCCTCTATGACGGTTACATCTTTCCGGTGCACGGCCGCCGCGGCCTGTTGGGCAATCTCACGGTCGGCGGCCGCGTCGTCGATTTGAGCCCTATTGAAATCAGCCTGTTCGACCAGATTGCCAAGCGTCTGTTCTGGAAACTGCTGGAACTGACCGATCCGGAGATTTCAGCCGAACTCGCATCGCGTGTCGAAGTGCAGATGACGCGGCGCGAAATGGAAGCGCTCAACTATCTCGCCGACGGCATGACCTCGAACGATATCAGCAAGGTGCTCGATATTTCCAGTCACACAGTCGATTGGTACATGAACGGCATCCAGGAGAAACTGAAGGGCAAGAACCGTCACCACGTCGTGGCGATCGCCTTCCGGCTGGGGCTCATTTCCTGATCCATTTCTCTCGGATTTCCGCTCGACTCTGAAATTGCGCTTCATTCCGCGACCCGCTAATACTTTACTTCGCGGGTGCAGCATTTCCCGCGTTTCAAGTCTTGAGGAGTCCGACTTGCCCATTTCGAAGATCCTTGTTGCCAACCGTTCCGAAATTGCAATCCGCGTGTTTCGCGCGGCCAATGAACTAGGTCTGAAAACGGTCGCGATATGGGCTGAAGAGGACAAACTGGCGCTGCACCGCTTCAAGGCGGACGAAAGTTATCAGGTCGGCCGCGGCCCGCATCTGTCGCGGGACCTCGGGCCGATCGAGAGTTACCTGTCGATCGAGGAAGTGATCCGCGTCGCCAAGCTTTCCGGCGCCGATGCCATTCATCCGGGCTACGGCCTGTTGTCGGAAAGCCCCGAATTCGCCGAGGCCTGCGCCGAGGCCGGCATCACCTTCATCGGCCCGAAGCCGGAAACCATGCGCCAGCTCGGCAACAAGGTTGCCGCCCGCAACCTGGCGATCTCGATCGGTGTACCGGTCGTGCCGGCGACGGAACCGCTTCCCGAAGACATGGCTGAAGTGGCGAAGATGGCCGAGGCGATCGGCTATCCGGTGATGCTGAAGGCTTCCTGGGGCGGCGGCGGGCGCGGCATGCGCGCGATCCGCGACCCGAAGGATCTCGCCCGCGAGGTGACGGAAGCCAAGCGCGAGGCCAAGGCCGCCTTCGGCAAGGACGAGGTCTACCTCGAAAAGCTGGTCGAGCGTGCCCGCCACGTCGAAAGCCAGGTTCTCGGCGATACCCACGGCAACGTCGTGCATCTGTTCGAGCGCGACTGCTCCATCCAGCGGCGCAACCAGAAGGTCGTCGAGCGCGCGCCGGCGCCTTACCTCAACGCCAGCCAGCGCGAAGAGCTTGCCGCCTATTCCAAGCGCATTGCCGAGGCGACTAACTACATCGGCGCCGGTACTGTCGAGTATCTGATGGATGCCGACAGCGGCAAATTCTACTTCATCGAAGTCAATCCGCGCATCCAGGTCGAGCACACGGTGACCGAGGTGGTCACCGGCATCGATATCGTCAAGGCGCAGATCCACATCCTCGACGGTTATGCCATCGGCACGCCGGAATCCGGCGTGCCGTCGCAGGAAAATATCCGCCTCAACGGCCACGCGCTGCAGTGCCGCATCACCACGGAAGATCCCGAGCAGAACTTCATTCCGGACTATGGCCGCATCACTGCCTATCGCGGCGCAACCGGCTTCGGCATCCGGCTCGATGGCGGCACCGCCTATTCGGGCGCGGTCATCACCCGCTACTACGATCCGCTGCTGGAAAAGGTGACGGCCTGGGCGCCGAACCCCGACGAGGCGATCCAGCGCATGATCCGCGCGCTGCGCGAATTCCGCATCCGCGGAGTGGCCACGAACCTGACCTTCCTCGAAGCGATCATTAGCCACTCGAAATTCCACGACAACACCTACACCACGCGCTTCATCGACACGACGCCGGAGCTTTTCCAGCAGGTGCGCCGCCAGGACCGCGCGACCAAGCTCCTGACCTATCTCGCCGACGTTACCGTCAACGGCCATCCGGAAGCCAAGGGCCGTCCGCGTCCGTCGGATGAGATCGCCGCCCCCGTCGTGCCGTTCATCGGCGGCGAGATCAAGCCGGGCACCAAGCAGATGCTCGACCAACTCGGCCCGAAGAAATTTGCCGAATGGGTCAGGGCGCAGCCGCAGGTGCTCGTCACCGACACGACCATGCGCGACGGCCATCAGTCGCTGCTCGCCACTCGCATGCGCACCTACGACATCGCCCGTGTCGCCGGCACCTATGCGCGGGCTCTGCCGAATCTGTTTTCGCTCGAATGCTGGGGTGGGGCGACCTTCGACGTCTCGATGCGCTTCCTCACCGAAGATCCATGGGACCGGCTGGCGCGCATCCGCGAGGATGCGCCGAACCTCTTGCTGCAGATGCTTCTGCGCGGCGCCAACGGCGTCGGCTACAAGAATTATCCTGACAACGTCGTCAAATACTTCGTCCGCCAGGCGGCAAGGGGCGGCATCGACGTCTTCCGCGTGTTCGACTGCCTCAACTGGGTCGACAACATGCGCGTCTCGATGGAGGCGATCGCCGAAGAGAACAAGATCTGCGAAGCGGCGATCTGCTATACCGGCGATATTCTCAATGCCGCCCGGCCGAAATACGATCTCAAGTACTACACCGCGCTTGCCGCCGAACTGGAAAAGGCCGGTGCACATATCATCGCGGTCAAGGATATGGCTGGCCTGTTGAAGCCGGCTGCAGCCCGCGTGCTGTTCAAGGCGCTGCGTGAGGCGACCGATCTGCCGATCCACTTCCACACCCACGACACGTCGGGCATTGCCGCCGCGACCGTTCTGGCTGCCGTCGATGCCGGCGTCGATGTCGTCGATGCGGCGATGGATTCGCTCTCCGGCAACACCTCGCAGCCCTGCCTCGGCTCGATCGTCGAAGCCTTGCGCGGCTCCGAACGGGACCCGGGCCTTGATCCGGAATGGATCCGCCGCATCTCGTTCTACTGGGAAGCGGTGCGCCATCAGTACGCCGCCTTCGAAAGCGATCTCAAGGGACCGGCATCGGAAGTCTATCTGCACGAAATGCCGGGCGGCCAGTTCACCAACCTCAAGGAGCAGGCCCGCTCGCTCGGTCTGGAAACCCGCTGGCACGAAGTGGCGCAGGCCTATGCCGACGCCAACCAGATGTTCGGCGACATCGTCAAGGTGACGCCGTCCTCGAAGGTCGTCGGCGACATGGCGCTGATGATGGTCAGCCAGGACCTGACCGTTGCCGACGTCGAGAACCCGGCCAAGGACATCGCCTTCCCGGAATCGGTTGTGTCGATGCTGAAGGGCGACCTCGGCCAGCCTCCGGGCGGCTGGCCGGAAGGCCTGCAGAAGAAGGCGCTGAAGGGCGAAAAGGCCTATGTGGTTCGCCCGGGCTCGCTGCTCGAAGCTGCCGATCTCGATGCCGAGCGCAAGACGATCGAAGAGAAGCTGGAACGCGAGGTCAACGACTACGAGTTCGCGTCCTATCTGATGTATCCCAAGGTCTTCACCGACTATGCGCTGGCGGCGGAGACTTATGGTCCCGTCAGCGTGCTGCCGACGCCGGCCTATTTCTACGGCATGGCGCCGGGCGAGGAGCTGTTCGCCGACCTTGAAAAAGGCAAGACGCTGGTCATTCTCAACCAGACCCAGGGCGAGATAGACGAGAAGGGCATGGTCAAGGTGTTCTTCGAACTCAACGGCCAGCCGCGCCCGATCAAGGTTCCCGATCGCAACCGCGGTGCTTCCAGCGCCATCCGCCGCAAGGCGGAGGCCGGCAACGCTACGCAGCTCGGCGCGCCGATGCCGGGCGTGATCTCGACGGTCGCGGTGCACGCGGGCCAGGCGGTCAAGGCGGGCGACGTGCTGCTGTCGATCGAAGCGATGAAGATGGAAACGGCCTTGCATGCGGAGAAGGACGGCACGATTGCCGAAGTTCTGGTGCGCGCCGGCGACCAGATCGATGCCAAGGACCTGCTGATCGTTTTCGGCGCCTGAGGTTTCGGGCAAGAATAAATAGAAACGGCCGGGCGTGAGTCCGGCCGTTTTCGTGAGAGGGGATAGGCCGCCATCCCTGTCGTCATCCTCGGGCTTGACCCGAGGATCCAGCCGCAAGCACGGCCCTCCGCCGCGCCTCAAGACGCCTTGGTACGCAGTTCGTGCCGGTGAGCTCCACCCTCTCCTCCGTCATCCTCGGGTCAAGCCCGAGGATGACGGAGGAGAGGGTGGAGAATGGCGAATGAGAGATAGTTCGCCCTCCACCGACCCTGGCCCGCTATCAGTCACCCGGGCGATCGGCCCCCAAACGTCGCTCAGATGTCGTAGCTGTGCGGCGCACTCAGCGAGGCGATGAACTTCTTGGTGCGTTCGCGCTCGGGCGTCGAGAAGATCGTCTTCGGCGCGCCGCTTTCGACGATGACGCCACCGTCGAGGAAGACCACCTTGTCGGCGACGCGCGAGGCTAACCTCAGGTCATGCGTCGCCATCACCATGGTCGTGCCTTCGCGGGCAAGCCGGCTCAGCACTTCGACGACTTCTTCTGCCAGCTCCGGATCGAGCGCCGAGGTCGGCTCGTCACAGAGAAGAACGCGTGGCGACGGCGCCAATGCGCGGGCGATCGCCACGCGTTGCTGCTGGCCGCCGGAAAGCGTGGCCGGCCAGGCATCGGCCTTATGGGCCATGCCGACCTTTTCAAGCAGCTCCATGGCGCGGGCGCGCGCCTTGTCGGCGGGCCATTTCAACACGGTGACAAGGCCTTCCATGACGTTGCCGAGTGCGGTCTGGTGCGGGAAAAGCTGAAAATTCTGGAACACCATCCCGGTCTGGCGGCGCAGGCGCTGGATCGCCTGCCAGCCGGTCTTGCGCCCGGGCTGAAAGTCCAGCGCCTCGTCGCCAAGTCGAATCGAGCCCGATGTCGGGATCTCCAGGAGATTGATGCAGCGCAGGAGCGTGCTCTTGCCGCCGCCGGAAGGGCCGACCAGCGCCGTAACCGTGCCTTCGGCCAGCGTCACGGAGATGTCCTTCAGCACGAGATTGTCGCCGAAGCGTTTTTCGATGTGGGAAAGCTCGATCATGTCCGGGCCTCCAGGAAGCCGCCATAGCGGGCGAACCGGCGCTCCAGCCGCACTTGCAGGGCTGACAGTACCGAACTCATGGCGAGATAGATCAGCGCTGCCTCAATATAGAGGATCAGCGGCTCGTAGGTGGTGGCGACGATGCGCTGGGCGGTCTGGAAAAGCTCTGGAACCGTGATCGCGGCGGCAAGCGAGGTATCCTTCACCAGCGAGATGAAGGTGTTCGACAGCGGCGGCACGGCGACGCGGGCTGCCTGCGGCAGGATCGTGCGACGCATCGCCTGGCTCCAGCTCATGCCGATGGAATAGGCCGCTTCCCATTGCCCGCGCGGCACCGAGGAGATCACCGCGCGAATGATCTCGGAGGTATAGGCCCCGACATTGAGCGTGAAGCCGATCAGCGCGGCCGGGAAGGCGTCGAGCAGGATACCCATGCTCGGCAGGCCGTAGAAGATCACGAAGAGCTGGACGAGCAGCGGCGTGCCGCGGATGACCCAGACATAGAACCGCGCGACGGCAACGACGGGCGCCGGCCCGAAGAGGCGGGCGATGGCCGTTGCCAGGCCAAGCGCCAGGCCGAGAATGAACGAAAGCAGCGTCAGCGGGATGGTGAACGTCAGCCCGGCCCAAAGCAGGGACGGCAGCGAATCCAGCATGAGTTGAAGCCAGGTGGGCAAGGGATGGGCCTTTCGAAAAAGCGCGATCCGCTCCGGAGGCCGGAACGGATCGCGATTCATACTGCATGATGCCTTAAATCGAAATTGGTTTGAGGCGGGGGCATGCAGCGAGCTTGAAGTGTTACCGCGTCCTTTGCGCGTCATGTCCGACGCGCGGCGCCGTAGCGAGCAAGGCCGGGGGAGAAGCTGCCGGCCTTAATGTCAGGCGGGTGTTACTTCGAGACGTCGGCGCCGAAGTACTTCTGCGAGATCGTCTCGTAGGTGCCGTCGGCCTTGATTTCGGCAAGCGCCTTGTTGACGGCTTCGAGAAGTTCCGGCTCGCCCTTGCGGATGATGATGCCGGAATAGTCGGCGTCGGCCTGTTCGGCGGCGATCTTCACGTTGGCATCAGGCTTCTGCTTCTTGAAGTCGAGGAAGGAAAGGCTGTCGTTGATGGTCGCATCGGCGCGGCCGGTCAGAACCAGCTGGATCGATTGGTCGAAGCCGTCGGTGCCGACCAGCTCGGCGCCGGAAGCCTGCGCAAGCTTGCCGAAGTTGCTCGTCAGCGACTGGGCGGACTTCTTGCCCTTGAGGTCGGCGAAGTCCTTGATTTCGGCGTCGTCGCCCTTGACGATCAGCACGGCCTTGGAGGCGATATAGGGCTCGGAGAAGTCGTACTTCTTCTTGCGCTCCTCGGTGATGCCGACCTGGTTGATCACCGCGTCGTAACGGTTGGCGTCGAGGCCGGCGATCAGGCCGTCCCACTTGCCTTCCAGGAACTCGGCCTTGACGCCCAGCTTCTTGGCCACTTCCTGGCCGATCTCGACGTCGAAGCCGACGAGCGCGCCAGATTTGTCGTGATAGGTGAAGGGCGCATAGGTGCCCTCTGTGCCGATCTTCAGCACGCCGGCGGACTTGATCTGGTCGAGGTTCTCACCGGCCATAGCGGGGACGAAGGCGGCAACCTGCAGGAGGGCGGCGGCGAAAAGCGTGGGGAGGAGTTTCATCGTGTCTTTCCATCTTTTTTGTGTTCCGGCCCGTCGTCCGGATTGAGGAGAGAATCTCATAAAAAAATCGCCGCTTGAGCGCATAAAACTCCAATTGCTGAGCGTTTTTGTGAAGATTTTTCCCCGGACCGGTAGAATTTTCATCCGAAACACGCGCCTGTCGGCAAATCTGGCCCTTTTCGATTTTGTCGCCGGATCGCGGTTGAAATCGCTTTCAAAATTCGCTATGCACATTTACATCGATTCATGCACGTTTATGCACGATTGGCCAAATGTCCACGGAACTCCTTCTTCGCGAACGAAAGACACTCATCCAGGAACGGCTGAAGGCCGACGGCCGGGTGCTGGCGGCCGACCTTGCCGCCGAGTTCCGGGTCTCCGAAGACACGATCCGGCGCGATCTGCGCGAGATGGCCGCGGCCGGCCTGTGCGAGCGGGTCTATGGTGGCGCGTTGCCGCTTGCGCCAAGCGCCCTGTCGCTCAGCCAGCGCGTGGCGATGGCGCCGGAGCGCAAGGCCGCGCTGGCGCGCGCCTCGGTCGGCTTCATAGCGCCCGGTAGCACGGTATTCCTCGACGCCGGCTCGGCCAATCTTGCTATCGCCCAGCTTATCGAGCCGGACCTGAAGGCGACCATCGTCACCAACACGCCGTTGATCGCCGCCGCCTTGATGGAGAAGCCGGGCATCGACCTCATTCTCGTCGGCGGCCCACTCAACCGCGCCGTTGGTGCTGCCGTCGGCGCGCGGGCGCAACGGGATATCGAACAGCTTCGGCCCGACCTTTGCATCCTCGGCACCTGCGGCGCCGATGCTGATGCCGGCCTGACGGCGATCTTTTTCGAGGACGCCGAGTTCAAGCGGCTGATCGCATCGCGCAGCCGCGCCCTGCTTGTCGCCGTTACCAACGACAAACTCGGCACGGCCGCATCCCACGCGGTTGTCGGCATCGACCAGGTGACGACGCTGGTGCTGGAGGCCGACGCGCCGGCGCACCACGTCGCCGCCTTCGAGGCATCTGGGACGACCGTGATCATGGCTGGAGGGAGCGAACGATGAGCATCGCGCATGTGGCTCTTTGGACCAGGGATCTGGAGGGGGTCGCGTCCTTCTGGTCGCGTTTCTTCGGCGCGAGCGTCGGAGACGCCTATGAGAGCCGGCGTCGTCCGGGGTTTCGCTCCCGCTTTCTGACCTTTGGCGATGGGCCGGCAATCGAAATCATGGAGGGGCCTTGGGTGGCTCCGGCCGAGCCCGAAGGCGTCGAGCGTACGGGGCTCGCGCATGTAGCCCTGTCGCTCGGCAGCGGAGCGGCGGTCGACGCGATGGCGGCCCGGGCCTCGGTTGAGGGCATTCTGGTATCGCAGGCGCGGTGGACGGGCGACGGCTTCTACGAGGCGGTGCTTCGCGAGCCCGACGGCAATCTGATCGAAATTACCATTTGAGCCGGCGGCTTCCGGCATAGAGGCACAATCATGGACCAACGTTCCGCTCCCACCGCCGTTCGGCAGGGTTACATGACCCGCGACCGGCTTGCCGTGTCGCTGCTCTTCCTGATGAACGGCTTCGTCACCGGAAGCTGGGCACCGAAGATCCCCGAATTCAAGGATCGGCTGGGCATCAGCGAAAGCGTGCTCGGCCTGCTCATCCTGATGTTCGGCGTCGGCTCGCTGGTGCTGATGCCGATCGCCGGCGGCTTTATCGCCCGGGTCGGCTCGCAGAAGGTCGTCAAGGTCACCGCCATCCTGCTGTCGCCGCTGCTCCTGCTTCTGACGCTGCTGCCGAATGTCTGGGCCGCTGCCGTCGGCATGTTCCTGCTCGGCGGCTTCGTCGGCGCGATGGACGTGGCGATGAACGCCAATGCGGTCGAGGTCGAAAAATCGATGCGCCGCGCCATCATGTCCTCCTGCCACGCCTATTGGAGCCTCGGCGGCCTGATCGGTGCCGGCATTGGCGGCTTCCTGATGGCGCGCTTCGGCGTTCTGCCGCACGTCATCGTCGTGACCTTGCTCAGCCTGGCAGTGCTCGCGATCGCCTGGCCGATGATCCTGGCCGACAAGCCGCACCCCGCCGCCACCAAGGAAAAGCTGCGCCTGCCGATGACGCCGCTTCCCTGGCTGATCGGCATCATGGCGCTGTTTTCGATGGTGCCGGAAGGAACCGTGCTCGATTGGGGTGCGCTCTATCTGCGCAACGAACTCGGCGCTTCGGTCGAACTGTCCGGCTTCGGCTTTGCCGCCTTCTCTGCGACGATGGCGACGATGCGTTTTGCCGGAGACCATGTGCGTGATCGTTTCGGCGCCAAGCGGACGCTGCGCATCTGCACGGTCACAGCGCTTGTCGGCATGGTGCTGGCGGGCCTCGCGCCGAATGCCTACCTCGCCATCCTCGGTTTTGCGATTGCCGGGATCGGCATTTCCAACATGGTGCCGATCGCGTTTTCGGCCGCCGGCAACATGCCGGGCCTGCAGCCGGGTATCGGCCTCTCGGTCGCAACCTTCATGGGCTATTCCGGCATGCTGTTCGCACCGTCGCTGATCGGCTTCGTCGCCGAACATACAGGCTTTGCGATCATCTTCGCCTCGGTGCCGGTGCTGTTCATCGTCGTGCTGATGCTGTCGCACCATGCCGTTCATGCGGACCATGGAAAGGGCCATTGAGGTCGGGCGCCTGCCATCAAATCGCCGTCAGGGCATGATGTCGCCGTTGACAACGATGCTTTCCTCATCCACCTGATGGACGAAAAGCAGGAGCGGAACGGGAAAACCCATGCGGGTTTCCGTCTGCATCCCGCGCTGAAACGATGAGACCAGGTCACCGGCGTGACCTGGGGGACCAAGAGGCCTTCATGTCTGCCGCCTTTGATTTTGATCCGCAGCCCCGCCGCGCGTCCGTCGCCGTCGATGTCGGCGGAGTCATAGTCGGCGGCGGTGCGCCGGTGGTCGTCCAATCGATGACCAATACCGACACCGCCGATATCGACGGAACGGTGGCGCAGGTGGCGGCGCTTCACAAGGCCGGCTCGGAGCTGGTGCGCATTACCGTCGACCGCGACGAAAGTGCGGCTGCGGTGCCGAAGATCCGCGATCGGCTCGAGCGCCTCGGCCTCGACGTGCCGCTCGTCGGCGATTTCCACTATATCGGCCACAAGCTGCTTGCCGACCATCCGGCCTGCGCCGAGGCGCTGGCGAAGTACCGCATCAACCCGGGCAATGTCGGCTTCAAGGACAAGAAGGACAAGCAGTTCGCCGAGATCGTCGAGATGGCGATCCGCTACGACAAGCCGGTGCGCATCGGCGTCAACTGGGGCTCGCTCGATCAGGAACTGCTGACGCGGCTGATGGATGAGAACCAGGCGAACGGGTTTCCGCTGACGGCCCAGCAGGTGACGCGCGAGACGATCGTGCAGTCGGCGCTGCTTTCGGCCGAACTTGCCGAAGACATCGGCCTGCCGCGCAACCGCATCATTCTTTCGGCCAAGGTGTCGGGTGTTCAGGACCTGATCGCCGTCTATGCCATGCTGTCGACGCGCTCGGACCATGCGCTGCATCTCGGCCTCACCGAAGCCGGCATGGGCACCAAGGGCATCGTTGCCTCGTCGGCCTCGCTCGGCATTCTCATGCAGCAGGGCATCGGCGACACAATCCGTATTTCGCTGACGCCGGAGCCCGGCGGCGACCGCACCCGCGAGGTGCAGGTGGCGCAGGAACTGCTGCAGGTCATGGGCTTCCGCCAGTTCATTCCCGTCGTTGCCGCTTGTCCCGGATGCGGCCGCACGACGTCGACGGTGTTTCAGGAGCTCGCCCAGAAGATCCAGGACGACATCCGCCGCAACATGCCGGTCTGGCGCGAGAAATATCCGGGTGTCGAAGGCCTCAAGGTCGCGGTCATGGGCTGCATCGTCAACGGCCCCGGCGAAAGCAAACATGCCGATATCGGCATCTCGCTGCCCGGCACCGGCGAAACGCCGGCCGCACCCGTCTTCATCGACGGCCAGAAGGCGATGACGCTGCGCGGCCCCAACATTGCCGGCGATTTCGAGACGCTCGTTTCCGACTATATCGAAAAGCGTTACGGCCAGGGTCAGGCCGCGGCCGAATAGAGCGTTTCCGGTTTAAGCGGAATCACACAAGTGCTCTGTTTCTTTGTTTCTACGCATTTCCTGACGGAAAACCGCTTCACACTTTTCCTGGAAATGCTCTAGCTCAGAGCCGCGTCGTCAGCAGTTTCAATCCTGCGAAAGCGAAGAAGCCTGCCATCAGGCTCTCGATGATGCGTCGCGACTTGAGATAGCCGCGATGCACCGGCGGCAGCGAGAACACGATCGCAAAACCGCAGAAGGTCACGAGACCGAGCAGCATGCATCCGGCGATGAAGGCGGCGGTCACGGCCGTCGGCGCGCCGGCGGGCATGCCGAGCGAGACCAGCATGATCCAGGAGAAAATCGCCTTGGGATTGGTCAGGTGGATGCCGAGCCCCTTGAGATAGTGCTTCTTCAGCAACGCCTGTGGTTGGCCCGGCATCGCCTTTGGGGGCGCATGTCCGCGGATGGCGGCGCGTAGCGCGTTGTAGGCGAGCCAGAACAGGTAGCAGGCGCCGGCGATCTTCAGGACGATCAGCGCCTGTCCGTAAGCGCCGATGAGCGCAGAAAGGCCGGATGCCGTTAGCATCGCCCAGGTGTAGCTGCCGGACAGTACGCCGAAGGCGAGCGCCAGGCCCGCCTTGCGCCCCTGGCTGATCGAGGTGGTGATGATTGCAAGCACCGCCGGACCTGGCGATGCGGTCGCAATCATATAGGCCGTCCAGGCGACCGCGAGTTGCGAAAGGTATGGCGACAGGTCGAACATGGAGAGGGCTCCGGCGTGGATCGCCGGACCTTAGCGAATGTGTCTTTCGCGGCCAAGTGCCTGAGCCAAGTCTGAGAGCCCCCGTCTCGGGACCAGATCTCAGAGAATGTCGTCGAGCGCTTCGATCAGCCGGGCGCATTCGGCATCGGTGCCGATGGTGATGCGCAGGAAATCGGAGATCCTGGGCTTGGCGAAATGGCGCACGAGCACGGCACGCTCACGCAGCGCCTGCATCAGCGCGTCGCCGGAATGGCCGGGATGGCGGGCGAAGACGAAGTTTGCCTGCGATGGGAGGACCTCGAAACCGCGCTCGGCGAGTTGACCGGTGAGGCGTTCACGGGATGCCATGATTTTCTTGCGGGTCGTTTCGAACCAGGCTTCGTCTTCGATCGCAGCGGTCGCTCCTGCCTGGGCCGGGCGGCCAAGCGGATAGGAGTTGAAGCTGTCCTTCACCCGCTCCAGCGCCTCGATCAGCGGCCGCTGACCGATGGCGAAGCCGACGCGCAGGCCCGCGAGCGCACGCGACTTGGAGAAGGTCTGGACGACCAGCAGGTTTTCGTATTTCGGCACCAGCGCGATCGCCGACTGGCCGCCGAAGTCGATATAGGCCTCGTCGATGACAACTGGCTGATCCGGGTGGGCGGCAACGAGCCGCTCGATTTCGGCAAGCGGCAGGCCGATGCCGGTCGGCGCATTCGGGTTTGGCAGGATGATGGCGCCGCAGGACCTGTCGTAATCGGCTAGATCGATGCGGAATTGAGTGTCGAGCGGGACTTCGACGGCATCGATCGCAAACAGCCGGGCGTAGGTCGAATAGAAGCTGTAGGAGATGTCGGGATAGAGCAGCGGGGCGTCGTGCTTCAACAGCCCGGCAAAGATGTGGGCCAGGACCTCGTCCGAACCATTGCCGACGAAGACCTCGCCGGCGGTGACCCGGTGACGGGCCGCGATCGTTTCACGCAGGCGGAGCGCCAGGGGGTCGGGGTAGAGCCTGAGATCGCTGTTGGCCGCTGCGGTGATTGCGCTCAGAACCTTGTCCGAAGGGCCGTAGGGGCTCTCGTTGGTATTGAGCTTGACGAGGTTGGCGATGCGCGGCTGTTCGCCTGGCACATAGGGCTTGAGCTTCGAAACGATGGGCGACCAGTATTTGCTCACGATTCAATTCCTGCGATTGGCGATGAAGCGGGCGGTTTCGGCAAGGATCGACGAGCGCTCGCCATAGGGTTCGAGCAGCGCCTCTGCCTCCGCCACCAGTTGTTCCAGCCGGGTCTCGGCCCAGGCCTGTCCGTGGAGCGCGACGAGCGTGCCCTTGCCGCGTGCGGCATCCTTGCCGGTTGCCTTGCCCATGGTCTCGGCGTCGGCGGTGAGGTCAAGCAGGTCGTCGGCGAGCTGGAAGGCAAGGCCGATCTTTTCGCCGAAGCTGCGCAGACGGTGACGGTCGTTCGCGTCTGCTCCGGCGACGATCGCGCCCGCCTCGCAGGCAAAGCGCAGAAGCGCGCCTGTCTTCATCGCCTGAAGGGTGACGATGCCGGCTTCGTCGGGAGTGGATTTCTCCGCCGCAAGGTCGAGCGCCTGTCCACCGGCCATGCCGCCATGGCCGGCAGCACGCGCCAGCGCGAGGACAAGCGCCGCCTTCTGTGCGTCGGCAAGCGGCGTCTCCGGCGATGCGATGATGTCGAAGGCGAAGGTCAGCAGGCTGTCGCCGGCAAGGATCGCAGTCGCCTCGTCGAAAGCCTTGTGTACGGTCGGCTGGCCGCGCCGGATGTCGTCGTCGTCCATCGCCGGCAGGTCGTCATGGACCAGAGAGTAGCAGTGGACGCATTCGAGCGCCGCACCGACCCGCAGCGCTGCATCGAAGCGTCCGCCCAGCAGGCTGGCGCATTCGATCACCAGAAACGGGCGCAACCGCTTGCCGCCGTTGAGGACGCCGTGACGCATCGCGCCGAGCAGGTTTTCCGGGCGGCCGATCTCGTCGGGTTCGATGCTCAAACCCAGCAGGCGCCCCAGCAGCGTCTCGATCGCGAGCGCGTTGCGTTTCAGTTGGGTCTCGAAGGTCGGTGTTTCCTGTCTCATGAGCGCTCTTTGACATGCGCGAAAGGCGCTTTCAACGGGCTTTCGTGTCGCGGCAGTGCGCTTTGTCGAGGACAGACCTGTGAGTGCCTTGCCTTTTGCCAGAAAGCCCGTTCAACTTTGCCAGCCCATGCACTAAGAGAAACGGATGGACAGAGAGGTGGACAGTCAGGCCGTGGACATCGTTCCCGAGGCGCGTGAGGAGGGCGATATGCCCGCCAGTCGCTGGTCGTCCCTCCGTCGGACGTGGCGCCTGCATCGCCGTCGCATCATTTTCGTCGTTCTTGGCCTGTTGCTTCTGCCCTATGCGCTGATTGCGCTCTATCTCATCGACTTCATTCGCCCGGTTTCGACGCTGATGCTGCGCGACCTCGTGCTGCTGCGCGGCTATGACCGACAGTGGGTCGAGTTCGACAAGATAGCGCCGGTGCTGGTGCAATCGGTGATGATGTCGGAGGATGGCCAGTTCTGCATCCACGACGGCGTCGACTGGGGGCAGATGCGGGGCGTGGTTGAGGATGCGCTCGATGGGGAATCGACGCGCGGCGCCAGCACCATCCCGATGCAGACGGTGAAGAACCTCTTCCTCTGGAACGGCCGCTCCTTCGTGCGCAAGGCGATGGAACTGCCGCTCGCCATCGCCGCCGACTTCGTCTGGAGCAAACAGCGGATGATGGAGATCTACCTGAATGTCGCCGAATGGGGTGACGGTATCTACGGCATCGAGGCTGCCGCCCGCCACCATTTCGGCGTTTCCGCCGCCAAGCTTTCCAGGCGCCAGGCCGCTCTTCTCGCCGTGTCGCTGCCCAACCCGAAAGAGCGCAACGCCGGAAAACCGGGGCGCGGACTGAAACGCCTGGCATCACTGATCGAGCGCCGGGCCAGCCGATCGGGCGGATACATCACCTGCCTTTATGATTGAGATGACGCCTATTCATTGGTCCTGATGCTCGCCGTGGCCTACTGCATGTTTCCTTAAATCCTATTCGATTTAAGGATAAAAACATGCAGCAGTTCAAAGTGCTACAGCGACCTTTGCGCGTCTAATAAGACGCGCGGCGCTGTAATGGTTGCAGCAGGGTGCATAGGGAGATCCAATCTTGAACAAACTCGTCCTTTACGTCGGCAACAAGAACTATTCGTCCTGGTCGCTGCGACCGTGGCTGGCGCTCGAAGCCTCAGGCATTGCCTTCGAGGACGTGGTCATTCCCTTCGATTTTGCGGCCGGAAACCCGAAGCTGCGGGAAATCTCGCCGACCGGGCGTGTGCCGCTTCTCGAGCATGGCGACGTCAAGATCTGGGAGTCGCTGGCGATCATCGAATATGTCGCCGAACTGTTTCCGGATGCCGGGCTTTGGCCGGCAGACCAACAGGACCGGGCGCGGGCGCGCAGCTATGCCTGCGAAATGCTCTCCGGCTTTCGTGCCTTGCGCAGCGCCTGCCCGATGAACATTCGCCGGCAGAAACAGACGCTTGGGGTTTCGGGCGACGTGCGCGCCGATGTCGCCCGCATCGAGACGATCTGGGCCGACGCGCTCGCGCGCTCCGGCGGTCCGTTCCTTTTCGGGTCGTTCACGGCTGCGGATGCGATGTACGCGCCTGTGGTTAACCGCTTCGACGTCTACAATCTCGTTAGCGACCCCACGACGTTGGGATATATGGAGCGAGTAAAGGCGCATCCGGCATCCCGGAAATGGGAAGCGGCCGCACGAGCGGAACCGTGGATCGTTGCCGAGGAAGAAGTCTGATTCGACTTCCTTGCGAGGAGGAGTCGAAAAATTGCGCTCGGGGACTGGTCAAGCGGCAGTTCGCCATGTATAAGCGCGCCAAATTTCCGTGATTAACATCTGTTTTATACGGCCATTTCGGCTGCTGAACAGTGTTTTGCCCGATAAGTGGAGAATGAAATGGCTGTACCTAAAAGAAAAACGAGCCCGTCCAAGCGTGGCATGCGCCGTTCTGCTGACGCCCTCAAGACGCCGACCTACATCGAAGACAAGAACTCCGGTGAACTGCGTCGCCCGCACCACATCGACCTGAAGACCGGCATGTACCGTGGTCGTCAGGTTCTGACCCCGAAGGAAAGCGCATAAGCGCTGACATTGGCGGACCGAGTTAAAGGGCTGGCTTTGCCAGCCCTTTTCTTTTGCATGCCTGACATCTTCTCGACGGAGAGGTTGGTATTAAGTCGGCGTGGTGATCTCTGGCGTCACGTGGCGCATGTAGCGATCACTCATTGAAGAGGGAGCGCATTTGTTCATGCTTGCCGCCATTCCATTGCTGATCCTGCCCTTTGCCATCTACAACCTTGCCATGCTCGGCCTTTTCGGCGGCACGGCTGGCCTCGGTGCCGGCGTGATGTCGCTGTCCATGCTGTCCGGCGCGACATGGGCCATGAGCTTCGGCGATCTCCTGATCGTCGTGGCCTTGCTTCTGCTTTTCGTGGAAATTCTCAAGGCGACCCGCACCGGCACGCGGGCGCTGATGGACCATCTGTTGTCGATGGTGCTCTTCATCGCGTTCCTGGTCGAGTTCCTACTGGTCGCCCCGGCGGCCACACAAATCTTCTTCATCCTGATGACGATCAGCTTCATCGACGTCATCGCCGGCTTCTCCGTGTCGATGCGATCGGCCGGCCGGGACGTTTCAATCGGTCTTTGAAGCGGACTGAAGAAGAACGCTCACATCGCCGCGTGCCGATGAGGACCGCGGCGCCGTCGCGATACGCTCAGCCGAGATTGTCGAGCTTGGTCTGAAGGGCGCGCAATTGCTCCTTCAACTCGTCGATATCCTTGGCTTCCGCCTTCTTGGTCTCCTTGACCGGAGGCGAGGCGATGAACGGCGAAAACATCTGCATCGCCTGATGGAACATCTCTGTGTTGCGCCGAACCTGCTCCTCGACCAGTTGCAGCGGCGCCTGCAGGTTCTTGCCGAGCGGCGTGTCGCCGAAGGCCTTGTTGATCTGCTCCCGCATCTGCACCTGCTGCTCGGTGAAGGCCTGCATCGAGTGCTCGAGATAGCTCGGCACGACCATCTGCATCTGGTCGCCGTAGAAGGAAATCAGCTGGCGCAGGAACGAAATCGGCAGCAGCGTGTTGCCGGTCTTGGATTCCTGCTCGAAGATGATCTGCGTCAGAACCGAATGGGTAATGTCTTCGCCTGATTTGGCGTCCTGTACGGTAAACTCCTCGCCCTTCTTCACCATCACGGCCAGGTCGTCGAGCGTGACGTAGGTGCTGGTCCCGGTGTTGTAGAGCCGCCGGTTCGCATATTTCTTGATTACGATCTGGCCGTCGTTCTTCGCCATCAGGCTCTCCTCATTACCCGCGGTCCGTCTTTTTCTACTTTTCAGAGTATCCGCAAACGAATGCCGCTGACAATGTCTTTGTGCGATGCGGCGACGCAAGTGCGAAATCTCGCGGTCGGCAGGGGATGACGGTTTTGCGGCAGTGCATCAAGGCGTTTGACTTGCGCCCCGCGCTTTGCCAGTCTGCTGTCGTCACGCAAGAAAATCTGAGGAAACGTCCCCCATGAGCAATCCCTCCATCGTGATCGCCAGCGCGGCACGTACCGCCGTCGGATCCTTCAACGGTGCCTTCGGCAACACACCGGCCCACGAGCTTGGCGCCGCCGTCATCAAGGCGGTACTCGAACGCGCCGGCGTCGAGGCGAACGAGGTCGATGAAGTGATCCTCGGGCAGGTGCTGCAGGCAGGCGAAGGCCAGAACCCGGCGCGCCAGGCCGCGATGAAGGCGGGCATTCCGCCAGAAAAGACCGCCTGGGGCATGAACCAGCTTTGCGGCTCGGGCCTGCGCGCAGTCGCGCTCGGCATGCAGCAGATCGCATCCGGCGATGCAGAAATCATCATTGCCGGCGGCATGGAGTCGATGTCGATGGCACCGCATTGCTCGCACCTGCGTGGCGGCGTGAAGATGGGCGACTTCAAGATGATCGACACGATGATCAAGGATGGCCTGACGGACGCCTTCTACGGCTACCACATGGGTATCACCGCGGAGAATGTCGCCCGTCAGTGGCAGCTGACCCGCGAGGAGCAGGATCAGTTTGCGCTGGCGTCGCAGAATAAGGCCGAGGCCGCGCAGAAGGCGGGCCGCTTCGCTGACGAGATCGTTCCGTTCGTCGTCAAGGGCCGCAAGGGTGACGTCATCGTCGATCAGGACGAATATATCCGCCATGGCGCGACCATCGACCAGATGACCAAGCTGCGTCCGGCCTTCGACAAGGAGGGAACCGTGACCGCCGGCAACGCATCCGGCCTCAATGACGGTGCCGCCGCCACCCTGCTGATGACCGAGGCAGAGGCCGCCAAGCGCGGCATTCAGCCGCTCGCGCGCATCGTTTCCTGGGCCACGGCCGGCGTCGATCCGCAGGTGATGGGCACAGGCCCGATCCCGGCATCGCGCAAGGCGCTGGAGAAGGCCGGCTGGGCGATCGGTGATGTCGAACTCGTCGAAGCCAACGAGGCCTTCGCGGCACAGGCCTGCGCGGTCAACAAGGACCTCGGCTGGGATCCGTCGATCGTCAACGTCAATGGCGGCGCGATTGCGATCGGACATCCGATCGGCGCGTCCGGCGCCCGCGTTCTCAACACGCTGCTGTTCGAAATGAAGCGCCGCGGCGTTTCCAAGGGCCTTGTGACCTTGTGCATCGGTGGCGGCATGGGCGTCGCCATGTGCGTCGAGCGTCTCTGACCGGCCCGACCGCATGCGTCATGTCAGCGGGTTGATCTTTTCGGTCCTGTTTGTCGCTTCGTCGGCGAACCAGGGTCATGCGACATCTCCGCCGTTCGAACAGGCAAAAGTGGTCCAGTGCATGCTGGACCACACGACTGTCGATGACGAGACCGTTTTCAAGAACCTGATGATCGCTGCCCTCAACGACGACAGCGGCAGTGTCAAATCCTACGTCGTCCAGATGAGCAGTCTGTTGATGAACCTCGCGCTGACCAAGTGCGAGGTCGGAATGTCCATGCTCGCTGATCCGCAATTTCAGGCTGCGGCCAGGATCTACGGGCAGCATATGGGCGAAAAATTGATGAAGAAGGCCTTTGATAAACTGAATTAATCAAGTGGGAGGCGAGCATGAGCAGGGTAGCATTGGTTACGGGCGGGTCACGCGGCATTGGCGCCGCGATTTCCATCGCGCTGAAGAATGCAGGATACAAGGTTGCTGCCAACTACGCCGGCAATGACGAGAAGGCGCAGGCGTTCAAGGAGGAAACCGGCATCCCGGTCTACAAGTGGGATGTCTCCAACTATCAGTCCTGCGTCGACGGCATTGCCAAGGTCGAGGCCGACCTTGGGCCGATCGAAGTGCTTGTCAACAATGCCGGCATCACCCGTGATGCCATGTTCCACAAGATGACCCCGGAGCAATGGGGCGAGGTGATCAACACCAACCTGACCGGCCTGTTCAACATGACCCATCCGGTCTGGACCGGCATGCGGGACCGCAGCTTCGGGCGGGTGATCAACATTTCGTCGATCAACGGCCAGAAGGGCCAGATGGGGCAGGCGAACTACTCGGCCGCCAAGGCCGGTGATCTCGGCTTCACCAAGGCACTCTCCCAGGAAGGGGCTGCCAAAGGCATCACTGTCAATGCCATCTGCCCGGGCTACATCGGCACGGAGATGGTGCGGGCGATACCGGAAAAGGTTCTCAACGAGCGGATCATTCCGCAGATCCCGGTCGGTCGTCTGGGCGAGCCGGAGGAGATTGCCCGCTGCGTGGTTTTCCTCGCATCCGACGATGCCGGCTTCATCACGGGGTCGACGATCTCCGCCAATGGCGGACAGTTCTTCGTCTGATCCTGTTATCGCCCGCACTTTCGACGGCGCTCCGTTTGGGGCGCCGTTTCATTTTTATTGCCTGCTCGGTTCAAAGACAGAAGGTTAATGGCGCACCGGAATCTGTCCGCAAGTTGGAGAAAGCCGGTTTCTGGCCTGTTGTTTGCCGTGCGTCGACATACCATATGTTGTGGAGAACGAATGTGGAACGCAGTGATGTCTGTGATTCGTCGTCGATTCGTTCCGGCTTTGGTCGATGTGTTAACGCAGCGATTCCCATTCCCTGATTCCGGCGAATCAGCCTGATTCTTCGGTTAAAATTTCCTAAACTTTCCAGAGTCTTGGATTCCGAATCCTTTGCCACCTTTAATGCTTCGGCAACCCAGATTAACGCTCGGGGTGCACGGCGCACGCGCTGCCAGAGACGTGATTCAGCATGTGGTGCAATATTGGCAGTTGCAATCTATATGTAGCCGTGAACATACAGTGAATCGAGTGGAGTCAGCGATTCGTCGCCGATTCGTTCCGTGGCTGTTCCGAACCTTAATTTCGCACGTCCAGATATGGTGGTGCGGGCAGGCGCTGGTTTGCCGGGAAATGGTTTTAGTTGCCGGCGCCCCTTGCGTTTGCCGCGGTGCGTGGGCATGTGTTTGCCGCCGGCGCGTAAAGGCGCCTCTTATGTTCTTGAATGCCCGGGATCGATGACGTGTCCGTTCACCCCATGATCCTGAGCGGCCGCGGCGTCACCGCGGTGCTCGGGCCAACCAATACCGGCAAGACGCATTATGCGATCGAGCGCATGATCGCGCACGATAGCGGCGTCATCGGGCTGCCGCTGCGGCTGCTCGCGCGCGAGGTCTATACGCGTGTTGTCGAAAAGGTCGGCCATCACAACGTTGCGCTGATCACCGGCGAGGAAAAGATCACCCCACATCGCGCCCGCTACTCGGTCTGCACGGTCGAGGCGATGCCGCGCGAAACGACGGCGTCCTTCGTGGCGATCGACGAAGTGCAGCTCGCCGGCGATCTCGAGCGTGGTCACATCTTCACCGACCGGCTGCTCTATCTGCGCGGCCGCGGCGAGACGCTGCTGCTCGGGGCCGCGACGATGCGGCCGATCCTCGAACAATTGTTGCCGGGCATCACCGTCGTCGAACGCCCGCGCATGTCGCAGCTGCTCTATGCCGGGTCGAAGAAAATCACCCGCCTGCCGCATCGCTCGGCCATCGTCGCCTTTTCGGCAGACGAAGTCTATGCGATTGCCGAGCTGATCCGCCGTCAGCGCGGCGGCGCTGCCGTCGTGCTCGGGGCGCTGTCGCCGCGCACGCGCAATGCCCAGGTCGCGCTCTATCAGGAAGGCGACGTCGAGTTTCTGGTGGCGACCGATGCGATCGGCATGGGATTGAACCTCGACGTCGACCATGTCGCCTTCGCACAGGACCGCAAGTTCGACGGCTACCAGTTCCGCAACCTCAATCCGGCCGAACTGGCGCAGATCGCCGGGCGTGCCGGGCGGCACCTGCGCGATGGCACGTTCGGCGTCACCGGCCGGGTCGATCCGTTCGACAACGAGCTGGTGCATCGCATCGAGTCACATGAATTCGATCCGCTCAAGGTGCTGCAATGGCGCTCCAAGGCGTTTGACTATGCGTCGCTTGCCGCGTTGAAGCGAAGCCTGGATGCCGCCCCGACAATTCCGGGGCTTGCGCGCGCTCTACCTGCGGTGGATCAGCAGGCGTTCGAACATTTGTCGCGCTATCCCGAAGTGGCCGATCTGGCGACGACGCCGGACCGGGTCGAAAAATTGTGGGAAGCCTGTGCATTGCCGGATTATCGCCGCATTACACCGGCTCAACACGCCGATCTGATCTCCACGATCTACGCCGATCTTGTCCGACGTGGCGCCGTGAACGAAGATTTCATGGCCGAGCAAGTCCGTCGGGCGGATTATACCGATGGTGAGATCGACACACTTTCGGCGCGAATCGCGCAGATCAGAACCTGGACCTATGTGTCGAACCGGCCCGGATGGCTTGCCGATCCGACACACTGGCAAGAAAAGACGCGGGAAATTGAAGATCGATTGTCCGACGCACTACATGAACGGTTGACGAAACGCTTTGTTGATCGCAGGACATCTGTGCTCATGAAGCGCCTGAGAGAGAATGCTATGCTGGAAGCTGAAATCAGTGTGAATGGTGACGTCTTCGTTGAAGGCCATCACGTAGGACAACTAACCGGTTTCCGGTTTACGCTGGCGACCGGCGGAGACGGACCGGATGCCAAGGCCGTGCAGGGTGCTGCGCAGAAGGCGCTGGCGCTCGAGTTCGAAGCGCGTGCGGCGCGTCTGCACGCCTCCGGCAATGGCGACCTTGCGCTATCGTCCGACGGACTGGTGCGTTGGCTCGGCGATCCCGTGGCTCGGCTTGCGGCCAGCGACCATGTCATGCGTCCGCGCGTCATCCTGCTTGCCGACGAGCAGCTGCAGGCCAATGCGCGCGAGCATGTCGTCGCCCGCATCGAGCGTTTCGTGAACCATCATATCGGCACGGTGCTGAAACCGCTTGACGATATCTCGCGCGCCGAGGATCTCGAAGGCCTCGCCAAGGGGCTGGCATTCCAGCTCGTCGAAAATCTCGGCGTGCTGTTCCGCCGCGACGTCGCCGAAGAGGTGAAGTCGCTCGACCAGGACGGTCGCGCCTCGATCCGCAAGTATGGCGTCCGCTTCGGCGCCTATCACATCTTCCTGCCCGCGCTGTTGAAGCCGGCTCCGGCCGAGCTCATTACGCTGCTCTGGGCGCTGAAGAACGATGGCCTCGACAAGGCTGGCTATGGCGATCTGATCCCGATGCTGGCCGCTGGCCGCACCTCGGTCGTTACCGATCCCTCGTTTGAGCGGACGTTCTACAAGCTCGCGGGCTTCCGTTTCCTCGGCAAGCGTGCCGTTCGCATCGACATCCTCGAGCGTCTGGCGGATCTCATCCGTCCGCTGCTGCAGTGGAAGCCGGGTGCGCAGCCGCGTCCCGAAGGCGCCTATGACGGCCGTCGCTTCACCGCGACGACCTCCATGCTCTCCATTCTCGGCGCAACGCCTGACGATATGGAAGAAATTCTCAAGGGGCTTGGCTACCGCGCCGATAGCGTGAAGGCCGAGGATGCCGCAGCGTTCCTGGCAAGCCAGGGCGTGGCGCCTGCAGCCCCGGCCGAGGCGTCCACGGAAGCTGCCGCCGACCACGACGATGCGGATGCAAGCGGTGAAGGCGAACCGGCGGCTGAAACCGAGGCACCTGCCTCCGTCGAGCCGGCGACTGCCGAAGGCGAAGCTGCCGCTCCCCAGGCAACCGCGGAAGAGGGTGCCGAGGCTGCCGAAGCCAAGCCGGTTCTCCTCTGGCGTCCGGGCACCCGCCAGGACAATCAGCGCCAGGGTGGCCGTCACCAGGGCGATCAGCGCCGTGGCGGTCCGCGCCAGGGGCAAGGCCAAGGCCAGGGCGAGGGACGCGAAGGCGGCCGCAAGGCCGGCGCACCGGCCCGCGGCAAGCGGCACGACGGCAAGCCCGAGGGTGGCCAGCGGCAGGATCGCCATGATCGTCACGATCGCGGCGGCAAGCCGAACGCGGCCAAGTTCGAGGCGCGCCCGCCGCGCAAGGAGAAGCCGATCGATCCGGATTCGCCCTTTGCCAAGCTTGCCGCTCTCAAGGAGCAGATGAAGAAGTAGGAACGCCATGGAGAAACAGTCTGCGTCCAACCCGGCATCGCGCCAGCGTCTCGACAAATGGCTGTTCTTCACGCGCCTGTTGAAGTCCCGCTCGCTCGCCCAAAAGGCGATCGAGGCGGGGCACGTCACTGTCAATGACGAACGGGTCAAGCAGTCCTCCTTCCAGGTGAAGGCGGGCGATGTGCTCGCTGTGTCGCTCGAACGGCGCGACGTGATCGTGCGTGTGCTTCTGCCCGGCGAACGACGCGGCCCTTTCGATGAGGCGCGGCTGCTCTACGAGGACCTGACGCCGGCGGAGCCGCGGGAAAAGCTCTCGGCTTTTGACCTCGCGACGCGTGAGCCGGGGGCGGGGCGACCCACCAAGAAAGAGCGGCGCGAAACCGACCGGTTGAAGCCCGGTTTCAACCCGCTCGACGATTAGAAAACTCTGCCTTCAGCGCGGCGTTTTGCGCATTGAATATTCTTGCAAAGGGTCCATAAAGCCTTTACCTGACAACCCACGTTGAGTGCATCGGTCTTGCTTCGGCAGCTATGCGCGCCGGACATTCCTAGCATGCGCGGACATGAGCATCACCATTGATTGCGGTCCGCCATCAAACGTGAGCATTGGCTGGAGTACCTCATGACGTATGTCGTGACCGACAATTGCATTCGCTGCAAGTACATGGATTGCGTTGAAGTCTGCCCGGTGGACTGCTTCTACGAAGGCGAGAATTTTCTCGTCATTCATCCCGATGAATGCATCGATTGCGGCGTCTGCGAGCCGGAATGTCCTGCCGAGGCCATCAAGCCAGACACCGAGCCGGGCCTCGATATGTGGTTGAAAGTGAACGCTGATTTTGCCACCAAGTGGCCGAACGTCACCATCAAGCGCGACGCGATGCCGGAAGCCAAGGAAATGGACGGGGTCGAAGGCAAGTACGAGAAGTACTTCTCTGCCGAACCCGGCCAGGGCGACTGAGGCGCTCGGCCTCGGTCCGTGCGCCGAGGCTGGCGAGACGATAATGACCCCGGCGTCAAATCTGGGGAAAATCAGGCTCCGCCCTCGCATCTGCGAGAATGGCGGCTTGATGGCTGCCATGCAGCAAATTATTGATTTCCGCAGTTTTTTGTGATAGGGTCCTTCTACTGATCCACAGAGGGTGTTTTTGCGCGCCCGAAAACCTCACGAAAGCAAACGATCTCCACAGCGCGGTTTTTCCAGATACGCACCGTTGCGTCTCTCTATTGTGACCGCGTTTGATGGGATTGTTTGGGTTCCTTTGGACGGACCAGGATGGACCCACCCGGCGGTATCCCCGTCTATCCCGGGCCTCACTGACCCGGCCCCGGCCAAGAATGGCCGGGTGCGAAACAGGGAGTTTTTGAAACGAATGACGACCCAGCAGAAAAAATCTTCGACACGCCACGGCTTCAAGACCGGTGAATCGATTGTCTATCCGGCCCATGGCGTCGGACAGATCGTCGCTATCGAGGAGCAGGAAGTTGCCGGCATGAAGCTTGAGCTTTTTGTCATCGATTTCGAAAAGGACAAGATGCGCCTGAAGGTGCCGGTCGCCAAGGCCGTCAGCATCGGCATGCGCAAGCTCTCGGAGACCGATTTCGTCGATCGCGCGTTGAAGGTTGTGCAGGGCAAGGCTCGCGTCAAGCGGACCATGTGGTCGCGCCGCGCACAGGAATACGATGCCAAGATCAATTCCGGCGATCTGATCTCGATCGCAGAAGTCGTGCGCGACCTCTACCGCGCAGAAAACCAGCCGGAGCAGTCCTATTCCGAACGCCAGCTCTATGAAGCTGCCCTCGACCGCATGGCGCGCGAAATCGCGGCCGTGAACAAGATGTCCGAGACCGAGGCTGTTCGCCTGGTCGAAGCCAATCTTAACAAGGGTCCGAAGCGCGGCAAGGCGATCGAAGAAGACGACGCCCAGGACGAGGCAGCTTAAAGAGCGCCAGTCCCATACCATCACGACAAGACAAAGCCCGGCCATCGCGCCGGGCTTTTTCGTTTGCACCATTCCTGCTTGCAGCTTTTTCGTCGGGGCGAGGGAACTTTTCTCGCCGGCGCGCATTTATCAAAGCCGGCAGGGATGCGCCGCCTTCCTGCCGGGGCGATCTGGGTGCTCTGATCTTCTGTCAGAATTCAGCTTCGTAGTTTGGAAGTAGGGCGCTGCACCGGTTCTTCAAGCTTCGGTGTCGTCGCACCAGCCGCCGTCGGCGTCGGTCGGGTCCTTCCGTCCGGCCCTTGGACTTCACCCGTTAGCGGCGTCCAGGCGCCCGCCATGGAGCGATCGATGAGGACTCTCACAGCAGACAGGCGCATGATCAAGATTGCGATGGAGGCGCCTTATCTCGAGCGTGAAGAAGAACACGCCCTGGCCACGGCCTGGCGAAACGATCACGATCAGGACGCCCGCAACAAGATCGCCATGTCGCATATGCGGCTGGTCATTTCCATGGCGGCAAAATTCCGCAATTTCGGCCTGCCGATGGGCGATCTCGTTCAGGAGGGGCATATAGGCCTGCTCGAAGCCGCCGCGCGCTTCGAGCCCAGCCGTGAAGTGCGCTTCTCGACCTACGCGACCTGGTGGATCCGTGCCTCGATGCAGGACTACGTTCTGCGCAATTGGTCGATCGTTCGTGGCGGCACCAGTTCGGCGCAGAAGGCGCTGTTCTTCAATCTTCGCCGGCTGCGCGCGCGGCTTGCCCAAGGCGATCGTCAGCTCACATCGCAGGCTATGCATGAGGAAATTGCCGCCGCACTCGGGGTCAGCATTGCCGACGTCCAGACCATGGATGCCCGCCTTTCCGGCAGCGACACCTCGCTGCAGGCACCGGTCGGTGGGGCGGATTCCGATGGGGGAGAGCGCCTCGACTTTCTCGCAAGCGACGCGCCGCTGCCTGACGAACAGGTGAGCGACATGATCGACGGCGAGCGTGCCCGCATCTGGCTGCACGACGCCATGGGTGCGCTGACCGAGCGCGAGATGCGGATCATCCGCGCACGACGTCTGTCAGAGGAAGGCGCAACGCTGGAGGAGCTCGGGCTCGACCTCGGCATCTCCAAGGAGCGGGTCCGCCAGATCGAGACGCGGGCGCTTGAAAAGCTCAGGGCGGCGCTGGCAACCAAGGCTCCGGCGCTGACATCGGTCGTGCACTGAAGCATTTTCGGGAGACGTGCCTACAGCGCCGCGCGTCTTATTAGACGCGCTAAGGTCGCTGTAGCACTTTGAATTGCTGCATGTTTTTATCCTTAAATCGAATAGGATTTAAGGAAACATGCAGTGGGTGGCCATCCCGTCCATAGGACGGGTGAACACGTGATGACGCAGTTGCACGTTCGCGCCGGAAACCTCAACGCGTCAAACGCGCGTCGGGCACGGCAAGCGATTTCGCATCTTTGACACGAAGACATAAGACGGCGTCGGACTGAATGGTGCGGCGCCGTTGGCGTTTATTCGGAAATGATCTTCACCCGGTCGCCCGGCTTGATGGTCGAGGTCACCTGCATGGCGTTGATCAGCCGGAACAGATCGAGCTTGCGGTCGGTACCCATCATCCGGGCCGACAGCATGGCGATCGTCTCTCCGGGCTTGACCACGGCGACGCGGATGCGCAGCGGCTTCAGCGACTGTGCTTCGGCCGGCGTCATCTTGCGGAACGTTGCGCGCAGCTGGTTTGCCGTCGGCTCCAGCGCGCGCGACCCTTTTGGAACGGCAGTCAGGAAGCGGTAGATGCGGTTGTCGATGCGCACGACCGTGACGTCGAAGTCCCAGCGATCGGCAGACGCGCGGGCCGTTGCGGCCTCAAGACCGTTGACGCTGATCGGACGGATGGTATCGGGCTGCAGGCCGGTCACCCAGCCGCTGGCGATGTAATCCGTCAGGCTCTTGCGGGCCGTATCGGCGATGCCGTCGAAACGGATCGCCACGTCGCCGGGGCCGGTTGCCAGGACCGCTTCTGCCTTGTTGTCGATCTGGAAGCCGGTCGGCACGTCGAAACGAATGCCGAGCTGGCCATGCATGAAGGTCTGGCCGCGGACATAGCCTTCCTGCGGGCTGTCGCCATAGAGCAGGCCGTCGATGCCGGCGAGATAATAGTCGCGCCCGCGGTCGCCGCTGGTGCCCTCGGCGCCAAACGCGCGCGCGTGCCGGCGCGCGAGATCGACGCGCTGCGGGGCATTCGGGTGGCTCGATAGGAAGTCGAGGCTCTGGTCTGCTTCCGGATCGACCGCGGAGAAGCGGCTGTAGGCGGCCATGGAATCGAGGAAGCGTGCCGCCGCATAGGGGTCGTAACCGGCCTCGCCCAGCATGCGCACGCCGATGACGTCAGCCTGGAGCTCCTGGTTGCGGGAGAAGGCGGCCAGACGCAGCTTGCCGCGCGCCAGTGCCTGCTTGCCGGCGAGATCCGAGGACAGCACCTCGGAGACGACGCGGCTGGCGATGACTTCCGCCTCTTCGCGCTGCTGGCGCTCGATGCCATGGTTGGCGGTGACGTGCGCCATTTCATGCGACAGCACGGCCGCAACCTCGGACGCGTCATTGGCAAGCGCAAGCAGGCCGCGGGTGACATAGAGATAGCCGCCGGGCAGCGCAAAGGCGTTGATCGCCGGGGAATTGAGAATGGTGATGCGGTAGGACTGCTGCGGGTTTTCCGAGACGGCCGTCAGGGCGCCGGCGATGCGGGCGACCAGCCGCTCCGTCTTTGCGTCCTTGTACTCCCCGCCGTAGCTCGCGACGATGCGCGGGTGTTCGCGCGCGCCGAGCTGGGCACGGGGGTCGTTCTTCTGGACTTCGTCGACGATCTGCGGATTGGAGGACGGCGATACGGTCGGCTCGTAGGTCTGCTCGATCACCGACTGGCAGGCGGAAAGCAGCGTCGTCGCAAGCAATGCAACCACAGCACGTGTCCGGAGGCCTCCGCGCTTGGGCGGGAACCGGTCGTTTCTGACTGTATGACTTTCCATGCCTCAGCCCGTTTCCCGTCCAACGCCACCCCACAACAGGGACTCGGGCGGCGTTGAAAGTCTTACTTTTTCAGCCGGATACGTCCGATCCGGCAAGAGTATTCCAGCCCTGGTCTTGCTGTATCTGATTTCAGCGCCACCTGCCTAGTTTACCCCGGTAGAAATAGTTGCCCCGTGGTATCACGGCAACGGATACGCGAATATTCGTGACGCTCCGGCCGGACAATCCGCGCGTCGCATGGCGCGGCGGTCAAATTGTGGCGGAGTACCACGCGCGCTAGAGCATTTCCGGTTTAGACGACGTCGCGGAAACGCTCTATCTGCCTGTTTCCACGCATTTCCTGACGGAAAACCGCTTCGCACTTTTCCTGGAAATGCTCCAAGATTCCACGTCGCATCACGCGTTGCCGAGAAAGCGGTTGATGGACGCCATATCGCGCCGTTCGAGAAAGCGCTCGACCGGGTCATGGGCGATGATACGCCCCTGGTCCAGAAAAAGCACGCTATCGGCCAGCGCCCTCACGTCATCGGGATGGTGCGTGATCATCAGGATCGTGTTGTTTTCCTGATCATGCAGGTCCTGCAGCAGTGCCCGCATACCGGCCCTCATGCCGGGATCGAGAGCGGCAAAAGGCTCATCCAGCAGCAGCAGCGGGCGATGTCGCACCAAGGCGCGCGCCAACGCCACACGCTGTCGTTCGCCGCCGGACAGCGTCGGCGGCAGGCGCTTGCCGAAGCTGTCGAGCCCGACGCGGCCGAGGGCATCGTCTATCCGTGCGCGATCAGCGACCGACAGGCGAAGCGAGGGGCTGATGCCGAAGCCGACATTGGTCGCGACGTCGAGATGTGCAAACAGGTTGTTGTCCTGAAAGATCACGGAGACGGGTCGTTCTGCCGGCGCCTGTCCCGACATCGTCTTGCCGAGAATGCGAACCTCGCCCCGGTCCGGCTCCTCGAAACCGGCGATGACATGAAAGAGGGTCGACTTTCCCGACCCGGAGGCCCCGGCAACTGCGACGATGCCACCTGGCTGAATGGCGCAATCGAAGTGCAGTGCGGTGGTGTCGTAACGAACGTCGACGCCAACAAGTTCTACCGCCGCCTGGGAATTCATGCGTTTCGTCCTTCCGGCACTCGCCTGTCGCCGGCCGTGCCGAGCATGGTGAAGATCAGGCAGATGAGGCCGAGGAAGAGCGCCAGACCGGCTGCATCCGCGGTGCGATAGCTGCCCATCCGGCTGTAGAGCAGCCATGGAAGCGTGACCATGTCCTGCGAACCGAACAGCGCCACTGCACCAAGGTCGCCGAGCGACAGCGCCATGGCGAAGGAGAACGCCATCAGCAACGGTTTCCGGAGCGGCGGCAAGTCGATCCATCGCAGGCGATGGAAGCCGCGGATGCCGAGGCTTGCTGTCAGTCGGTCGGTGCGTGCGGCATGTGTTGCCATCGCCGGTGCCAGGATCCGGTGCACGAACGGCAGCGCCATCAATGCGTTGATGGCGACGACGATGGCGGGGGCGAAACGGGCGACATCGCCGAAGGGGCGCAGGAGCAGAAACCATCCCGCACCGAGCACGACCGGCGGCACCAGCAGCACCAGCGACGTGCTGGCGGTGACAGTGCCCGCAAATGCCCTGGCCAAGGTCGGGGCGTGGCGACGCGCCACGACGATGCCGGCGGCGCGGATCATCGCGGCGGCCATGGTGACGCAAAAGAATGCCGAGAGGACGGCGATGACAATGCTGGTGACGAGAGCACGATGCACGGTCGGGTCGCCGGCAAGCTTCACCAGATCCGCACGCAGGCCGGAACCGACGACGGCGATCAGCGGTGCGCCGATGAAGAGCAGCGAGAACAGGATCCAGCCGGCGTCGGACGTCCGGGAGAGGCCGGTTCCTGCATCATAGCGTCTGGAGATTTTGCCCGCGGTTGCGCTTTGTGCAGGTTCGGTCGCGACACGCGTTAGAGCCAGGAGCAGGGCTCCGGTCATGACGATCTGTAGGGCGGACAGGGCGATCGCCCGCGGCGGGTCGAAATCGAAGCGCAGCGCCTGGTAGATCGCGACCTCGATGGTGCTGGCGGCAGGCCCGCCGCCGAGCGTCAGCACCAGCGTGAAGCTGGTGGCGCAGAGCATGAAGACGAGGCCGGCAGCACCTGGCAGCAATCCCCGAAGGACCGGCCACTCGACAAAGCGGAAGAGTGCGGCTGGCGGCATGCCGAGATTGGCGGCGGTTCTCCAGTATTCCGAAGGGATGCGCTCGAGCCCGGCGAGAAAGAGACGTGCGATAAGCGGCATGTTGAAGAAGACGTGGGCGAGCAGGATGCCGAAAAGGCCGTAGATGCTGATCGGCTGCTGCAGCCCGAGGCCGGCGAGGGCGGTGTTGAGCGCGCCCTGCCGGCCCCAGATCTCGATCAGCCCGAGCGCGCCGACAAGCACGGGCAGGCCGAGCGGCAGGGCCATCACCCGCAGAACCCAGACGCGGCCGGGAAAGCTCGGCCGGCGCGCAAGCGCCCGTGCGATCGGGATGGCAAGAACAACGGAAAGCAGCGTCGAAAGGCTCGCCTGCAGCAAGGTGAAGCGCGTTACCCGCCAGATATAGGCATCGAACAGCACGCTGTTGCCGAAGTCACCGCTCTGGAGCAAAAGGGCTGCAATCGCCAGGCCGACAAACAGCAGGATACCGCCGAGACTTAAAGTCCCGGCGGTCATCGTGATGCGATTTTCGGCAGGCGCGAACAAATGCGCCTCAGTTCTTGCTAATGGCGGCCAGCCATTCGTCGATCCAGGCCTTGCGGTTCGCCGCCACCTCTTCCGACGGCAGCAGGAAAGTCTTCTCCGGATTGACCAGCTTGCTAAAAGCCTCCGGCAGCGGCTCCTTGGTCGCCGCGACCGGCATCATCCAGTTGGTCGTCGGAATGATCGACTGGAACTCCGGGCCGGTCATGAAGGCGAGAAACTGCTTGGCAAGCTCCGGCTCCTTGGCGCTCTTGGTCATGCCGGCAACTTCGATCTGGATGTAGTGACCTTCCGAGAATTCGGCCGCCTGGTAGCGGTCGGTGTTTTCCGCCACCATGTGGTAGGCGGGCGACGTGGTGTAGGAAAGCACCATCGGCGCTTCGCCCTTGGTGAAGAGGCCATAGGCTTCCGACCAGCCCGGCGTTACGGTCAGTACCCTGTCCTTGAGCTTGGCCCAGGCGGCGCCGGCTTCGTCGCCATAGACGGCCTTGACCCAGAGAAGCAGACCGAGGCCCGGCGTCGAGGTGCGCGGATCCTCGATGACGATCTTCTGAGAGGCGTCGCCTTCGACCAGTTCCTTCAGGCTCTTCGGCGGCGTCTTCAAGGTCTGGGTGTCGTAGACGACGGCGAAATGGCCGTAGTCATAGGGAAGGAAGGTGTCGTCGGTGAAGTCGCCGGGTACCTTGACGTTGGCAGGCTCGATGCCGTGCGGCGCGAAGAAGCCGGTGGCCTTGGCCTCGGCGACGAGGTTTGTATCGAGGCCGAGCACGATGTCGGCCTTGGAGGCCGCGCCTTCGAGCTTGAGGCGGGTCAGAAGCTCGACGCCATCGGCGACGCCGACATAGGTGACCTTGCATTCGCAGGTCTTCTCGAAAGCTTCGGCGACCTTGGCACCCGGCCCCCATTCGGTGATGAAGCTTTCATAGGTGTAGACGGTCAGCGTCTTGTCGGCAGCAACGGCATTGGCCGCGAAGACAAGTCCTGCCGTCGCGGCAAGCGCTAGCCGGCTAAGAACCTTGAGTTGCGATGAATTGGACATGGCAGGCACCTCTCCCTAAAAATGATGTTGCATGGGAAAAGGGCGTATCGATCCGATCGCGTCTAATCCCTCCGCCGGTATGAGCCGGATCAGGTTCCGCGGGTTGGCGTTCAACGCCTCTCAGCCTTCGGCCGCCATGCGGTCGGAAGGCACCCCGTTAGAGCGGGTAGAGATTTACCGCCGAGCCGGTTTGATGGCAAGCGAAGTTTGAGGACGGCAAAAGCGCCCGCCCCGCATTTTCGCGCCGCGGCGCATGGGGTAAAATCGTCGGCAGAGTTTGCAGACGCCGAAGGAGCCTGCGATGACTGACATGCTCGTTCGCCTTTATGCACTGCCGGCACAAGCGAGATCACCGCTTGCTGACGGTATCGGCATTCACCGCGCAATGGCACCCGAACGAAGCTTGTTGTTCCCTGGATCGAGCAGACATTTGGCTCCGGCTGGGCGGGCGAGGCGGAGGCGGCCTTCAGATCGACGCCGACGTGCATGCACATCGCGGTGTTCGAGGACCGGATCGTCGGCTTTGCCTGCCACGATGTCACAGCGCTCGGTTTCTTCGGGCCGACGGGCGTCGACGAGGCCATGCGCGGACGGGGATCGGCGAGGCGCTCTTGCGCGTGAGCCTGACGGCGATGCGTGACGCAGGCTACGGTTACGCCATCATCGGCGGCGTCGGCCCGGCCGAATTCTACCGACGCACGGTCGGCGCCATCGAGATCCCCGATTCCAACCCCGGGATCTATGCGGAGATGCTGTTTCCCGATACCTTGCCCGAAGATCACTGACAACGAGGACGCAAAATCGCCGGATCGCGCCCTTGTTCGGTTTTCTTGCTTTTCCTTGCCCGTGCCTTTGCGCTATGGGCTTTGCCATGGCCCGATCCACCTTCACCATTCTGCTCGGCGGTGCACTGACCCCGACCGATCGCCTTGCGCGCCAGCTCGCAGGCAGCCGCTTCGTTGCGGCCGATGGCGGCATGCGGCATGCGCGGGTGCTATCCGTGACCCCCGACGTCTGGGTGGGCGATTTCGATTCGACCGAGGAGGCGCTGCTCGCGGAATTTGCCGATGTCCCGCGCGAGCCCTATCCCGCCGCCAAGGCTGCGACCGATGGCGAAATCGCTGTCGAGGCGGCGCTGTCGCGTGGCGCCGAAGCCTTGATCTTTGCCGGCGCGCTCGGAGGATCACGCAGCGACCATGCCTTCCTGCACCTGCTTCAGGCTGCTTCGCTGGCCGAACGTGGGTTGCCGGTGTTCATGACCTCGGGTGAGGAGGAGGCCTATCCGCTGCTTGCAGGCGAGATCGAAATCGATCTGCCGAAGGGCAGCCTATTCTCGATCCTCGGACTGACCGATCTCATCGGGCTTACGATCGTCAACGCGCGTTATCCGCTCACCGATTTCACGTTGCCGTTCGGGTCTTCGCGCACCGTTTCCAATGTCGCGGAGGGTCCCCTTCGCATTTCCCTCGACACCGGCCGGGCGATCGTTCTCGCCCGCCCCTATGACCTTTCCGGAGCCTGAGCCTTGGCGCCTCCCATTCTGAAACTCGACGATATCTTCCTGACCTTCGGTGGCACGCCGCTTCTGGCCGGCGCCAACCTGCAGGTGGAGCCGGGGGATCGCATCTGCCTTGTCGGGCGCAACGGTTCCGGCAAATCGACGCTGATGAAGATCGCCGCCGGTCTTGCCGAAGCGCAATCGGGCGAGGTCTTCCGCCATCCGTCCTCGACCGTTCGCTACCTGCCCCAGGCACCGGATTTCGAAGGCTACGACACGGTGCAGGCCTATGCCGAGTCGGGCCTTGGCCCAAGCGACGACCCGTATCGCGTCGCTTACCTACTGCAGCACCTGGGTCTGACCGGCGAAGAAGACCCGGCACGCCTTTCCGGCGGCGAGGCGCGCCGCGCAGCGCTTGCCCGGGTGATGGCGCCGGAGCCGGATATCCTGCTGCTCGACGAGCCGACCAACCATCTCGATCTGCCGACGATCGAATGGCTCGAAGACGAGCTGACCCGCAGCCGTTCGGCCCTGGTGCTGATCTCGCACGACCGGCGCTTCCTCGAAAAGGTCTCGAACGCGACGGTCTGGCTCGATCGCGGCCAATCCCGCCGGCTCGACCGCGGCTTCGGCCATTTCGAGGCCTGGCGCGACGAGGTGCTGGAGGCGGAAGAGCTGGAGCAGCACAAGCTCGGCAAGGCGATCGAGCGCGAGGAGCATTGGCTGCGCTACGGCGTTACCGCCCGGCGCAAGCGCAACATGCGTCGTCTCGGCGAATTGCAGGACATGCGCTCGCGCCATCGCGGCCACAAGGGGCCGCAGGGCTCCGTTCAGGCGGCGGCTTCCGACGCCAAGGAATCGGGCAAGCTGGTGATCGAGGCGGAGAAGATCACCAAGGCTTACGGCGAGCGGACGATCGTTGCGCCGTTTTCCATTCGCGTGCACCGTGGCGACCGGATCGGCCTTGTCGGCCCGAACGGTGCCGGCAAGACGACGCTTTTGAAGATGCTGACCGGGCAGATCGAGCCGGATACCGGCACGGTGAAACTCGGCACCAATCTTGAGATGGCGACGCTCGACCAGAAGCGCGAGGATCTCAACCTCGACGATACGCTGGCCCACTACCTGACCGACGGCCGGGGCGAGAGCCTGATTGTCAACGGCGAGCAGCGCCATGTCACCGGCTACATGAAGGACTTCCTGTTCCAGCCGGAGCAGGCGCGCACCCCGATCCGCGAACTGTCGGGCGGTGAGCGCGCCCGGCTGATGCTGGCACGCATTCTCGCCCGCGCCACCAACCTGCTGATCCTCGACGAGCCGACCAACGATCTCGACATCGAGACGCTGGACTTGCTTCAGGAGGTCGTCGCCGGCTTTGCCGGAACCGTCATCCTCGTCAGCCACGACCGCGACTTCCTCGACCGCACCGTGAGCTCGACCATCGCGCCGGCCAATCCCGAAGCGCCTGACGGCCGCTGGATCGAATATGCCGGCGGCTACACCGACATGATGGCGCAGCGCAAGGGCGCGATCGAAGAGCGGCGCAAGACGGAGAAGGCGGAAAAGGCCAAGGTGGCCGATGCCGCTGCCCCCGCAGCCGAGGCACCGAAGGCCAAGGGCAAGCTCTCCTACAAGCAGAAGTTTGCACTCGAAAACCTGCCGAAGGAAATCGCCAAGGCGGAGGCGGAGGCAGCCAAGCGCGAGGAGCGGATGGCCGACCCCAACCTCTTTGCCAAGGACCCGAATACGTTTGCGAAACTGGCGAAGGAGCTGGAAAAGCTTCGCGGCGATCTCGCCCGCATGGAAGAGGAATGGCTGGAACTGGAGATGCTGCGCGAGGAGCTCGAGGGCTGAGCCTCGCCGCTCCCGCGTTGAAAGTTGGCAAGGGGTATGATAAGGAAAACTTATTATATCTCTCGTGAACGATCCTGATGCCGACAAAACTCGAATCCGAAACCATCGGCATGTTGCTGACCGATGTCTCCCGCCTTCTGCGTGGCGCTTTTGACCGCAAGGTCAACGCCATGGATCTCGGCATCACGCCCGGTGAAGCGCGCACGCTGATCCAGGTGGCGCTGACCGAGGGCATCAAGCAGGCGGAAATCGCCACGCGCATGGGCATCGAGCCGATGACGCTGTCGGCCTATCTCGACCGGCTGGAGGCGATGGAGCTGGTTGCCCGTCTGCCCGACCCGGCCGACCGCCGCGCCAAGAACGTCGTCATCACCGACAAGGCCGATCCGCTGCTCGCCGAGCTGATGGCGGGGCTGCGCGAGATGATGAATGCCTATACGGAAGGGCTCGACGAGGCGACGCGCGACATGCTCTGCGCCAACCTGCGTATCCTGCGCGAAAATTTGCGCGGCCTCGATCCGTGCGTCGCCGGCAAGGAGAAGGGTGCAAAGCCATGACGCGCCGCATGAGCGAACGGCGCACCAGCATCATCGGCGCCTTCCTTGTCGCGCTCGGCCCCGTTTCCATGGCGCTCTATACACCGGCAATGCCCGAACTGGTCCGCGCCTTCTCCTCCAGCGAGGCGGCGATCAAGATGACGCTGTCGCTCTACTTCGCAGGCTTCGCCTTCGCACAGCTGGTTTCGGGCACGCTCTCCGACGTCATCGGCCGCCGGCGCACGACGCTGATCTTCATGACCATCTACCTCGCCGGCAGCCTGATGGCAGCCTTTGCCCCATCGGTCGCGGTCCTGCTCGCCGGGCGCCTGGTGCAGGGCATCGGCGCCTCCGTCGGCATGACGGTTGCGCGCGCCATCGTGCGCGACCAGTTCACCGGCCTTCAGGCGGCGCGGATCATGAACATGATCGGCATGATGCTGGCCATCGGGCCGGCGGTGTCGCCGACGCTCGGCGGCCTGGCGCTTGGCCTCTTCGGCTGGCAGTCTATCTTCTTCCTGATGGTCGGCTTTGCGCTGATGGCCTGCGTTTGCGTGCAGTTCTTCATGGCCGAAACCGCGACGCCCGATCCGGCCAAGGGCCATCTGCGGCCGATCCTTGCCGCCTATCGCGAGCTTCTGACAGATACCCGCTTCGTCTCCTCGACCCTGGTGATTGCCGGCGCCGTCGGCGCGCTCTACGCCCAAGCGACGATGCTGCCCTTCGTCCTGATCGGCACGGTCGGGCTGACGCCGACCGAATTCGGCGTCGGCATGCTGATGCAATCCGGTTTCTTCTTCTCGGGCACGGTCACGGTGCGGCTGTTAATGCGGCGGTTCACGCCGCAGGCGCTGGTGCCGGTCGGTCTTTGTTTCATCGCGCTCGGCAGTGTGGCGCTCGCCTACACCATGCACGCGCTCGAACCGAGCTTCCTGGCGGTGATGGCGCCGGTCGGCGTCTACGCCTTCGGCATCGCCTTCGTCATGCCCTACATGATGACGGCGGCCATGGCGCCTTTCCCGCATATCGCCGGTACGGCGTCGGCGATGATGGGCTTCATCCAGATGGGCGCCGGCCTTCTCGGCGGCGCCTTGGCGGCCGTTGTCGGCGTGCCGGTGCTGGCGCTCGGCACGATCATTCCGAGCTTCGGCCTTCTCTGCGTGTTCAGCTATCTCTGGTATCGCCGCACCGTTCGCCTGACGCCATTGGCGGCGCCAGTCGATGGCACGCAGCCCCTGCCGGAAGCGGCTGAATAAGACGAAACGAAAAAGCCTCCGCGACCCGGGTCGCGGAGGCTTTTTCTTGTCAGGTGCTTGCCGCTTTTAACGGTTGCGTGCAGCCAGCGTGCGCAGGCGCAGCGCATTCAGCTTGATGAAGCCGGCAGCATCCTTCTGGTCGTAGGCGCCCTGGTCGTCTTCGAAGGTGACCAGCTTGTCGGAATAGAGCGACTTCGGGCTTTCGCGGCCGGTGACCATGACATTGCCCTTGTAGAGCTTCAGCGTCACTTCGCCTTCGACATGCTCCTGGCTCCTGTCGATCGCCGCCTGCAGCATCTCGCGCTCCGGCGAGAACCAGAAGCCGTAATAGATCAGCTCGGCGTAGCGCGGCATCAGCTCGTCCTTGAGGTGGGCGGCGCCACGGTCGAGCGTGATCGATTCGATCGCGCGGTGTGCCGACAGCAGGATGGTGCCGCCGGGGGTCTCGTAGACGCCGCGCGACTTCATGCCGACGAAGCGGTTTTCGACGAGGTCGAGCCGGCCGATGCCATTGTCGCGGCCGTAGTCGTTGAGCTTTGCCAGCAGGTTTGCCGGCGAAAGGCGCACGCCGTTGATCGAGACGGCGTCGCCGCGCTCGAAACCGACCTTGATGACGGTTGCCTTGTCGGGAGCCGCTTCCGGCGAGATCGTGCGCATGTGCACGTATTCCGGGGCTTCCTGCGACGGATCTTCCAGAACCTTGCCCTCGGAGGAGGAGTGCAAGAGGTTGGCGTCGACAGAGAAGGGAGCCTCGCCCTTCTTGTCCTTGGCGACCGGGATCTGGTGCTTCTCGGCGAATTCGAGCAGGTCGGTGCGGCTCTTGAACGACCAGTCGCGCCATGGAGCGATGATCTTGATGTCGGGGTTGAGCGCGTATGCCGACAGCTCGAAGCGAACCTGGTCGTTGCCCTTGCCGGTGGCGCCGTGGGCGATCGCGTCAGCGCCGGTCTTCTTGGCGATGTCGATCAGGTGTTTGGAAATCAGCGGACGCGCGATGGAGGTGCCGAGCAGGTAGACGCCCTCATAGACGGCGTTGGCGCGAAACATCGGGAAGACGAAATCGCGCACGAACTCTTCGCGCACATCCTCGATGTAGATTTCCTTGATGCCGAGCATCTCGGCCTTCTTGCGCGCCGGCTCCAGTTCTTCGCCCTGGCCGAGGTCTGCCGTAAACGTCACAACTTCGGCGCCGAGTTCGGTCTGCAGCCACTTCAGGATGATCGAGGTGTCGAGACCGCCCGAATAGGCGAGAACGACCTTTTTCACGTCTTTATGCGATGCCATGGTTTCCGTCCGTCTGGTCTTGGAAGAGGGCGGCGTGCCGCCTTGGAAATTCTGCGGCACTTTATCCGGAACACGCCTGGATACAAGCGGAAGAACGCTGCGACACCCAAATCCGCTGGCAAAAGCCGACGCTCCGGAATAGACGAGGTCACCGAGTGTTCCAGGAATCGCGCACATGGACTTCCTTCCCAGCCTGCCCACGCTGTTCGGCTTTGCTGCCGCCACGCTGCTGCTTGCGGCAACGCCGGGGCCGGACATGACGCTTTCGATCAGCCGCGCGCTGTCGCAAGGCAAGAAGGCCGCCCTATTCGTGGTGCTCGGGACGAGCTTCGGCATCGTCGTTCACACCCTACTGGTCGCCTTCGGCATCTCGGCGCTGATCACGGCCTCGCCTGCTGCGTTCATGGTGCTGAAGACCGGAGGTGCCGCCTATCTGCTCTGGCTTGCGGTTCAGGCGATCCGCCACGGATCGACGCTTTCGGTCAAGACCGTCGAAGGTTCCGGCGGTACGGCTCTTTCCAACGTCTCGTCGGGCTTCTGGGTAAACCTGCTCAACCCCAAGGTCATCATCTTTTTCATGACTTTCCTGCCGCAGTTCGTCAGCGCCAACGATGCATCGGTGACGGGCAAGCTTCTGTTCCTCGGCGCGATGTTCATCGTCATCGGCATGCCTGTAAACATGCTGGTGGTATTTACCGCCGACTGGCTGTCCTCCTGGCTGCAGCGCAACAAGGGGTTCATGCGGGCGCTCGACTACAGTTTTGCCGGCGTCTTCCCTGTCTTTGCGGTGAAGATCTTCATGACGACGGCGCGATAGGGCGTCTTCGGAGGGTTTCGCCCCTCATCTGCCTGCCGGCATCTTCTCCCCGCATGTGGGGAGAAGAGCACGTGCTGCATCGTTCGGCGGCAACGGCGATCGCCGGAGCAGCATGGGGAGACGTGTGAAACGGTAGATGGCACTTCACGCCGTTTGCCGGAGAACGGCTGAGAGATTGCCACTTGTCTCTTCTCCCCGTCTTTACGGGGAGAAGATGCCGGCAGGCAGATGAGGGGCAAGCTCTGATCGCCCCGTAAGCGACGGGGTCAGCCGATCAGCAGCGCGTCGTCGTCGAGCGTCTGGCCGCGGATGCGGCGGAACATGGCGATGAGGTCCTCGACCTGCAATTCCTTGCGGCTGTCGCCGGCAACGTCGAGCACGATCTCGCCGCCATGCAGCATGACGGTGCGATGGCCATAGTCGAGCGCCTGGCGCATCGAGTGGGTAACCATCATCGTCGTCAGCCTGCGCTCGGAAACGATCTTCTGGGTGAGGTTCATAACGAACTCGGCCATCCCGGGATCAAGGGCGGCGGTATGTTCGTCGAGCAGCAGCACTTCGGAGCCGGCAAGTGTCGCCATGACCAGCGAGACCGCCTGGCGCTGGCCGCCCGAAAGCAGGTCCATGCGGTCGCCCATGCGGTTTTCGAGGCCGAGATTAAGCTCGGCGATGCGCTCGCGGAAATGTTCGCGGCGCTTCGGCCCGAGCGCTGCCATCAGGCCACGCTTCTCGCCGCGCTTGGCGGCGAGCGCCAGGTTCTCTTCGATCGAAAGCGCACCGCAGCTACCGGTCAGCGGATCCTGAAACACGCGGGCGACAAGGCCGGCGCGAGCGGCGGTGCCCTTGCGGGTCACATCGGTCTTGCCGATCGTCACCTGGCCCGCACTCGGCAGCACGTCGCCGGCGAGAACGCCGAGCAACGTCGATTTGCCGGCGCCATTGGAGCCGATGACGGTGACGAAGGAGCCCTGCTCGATTGTGAGGTCGACGCCGTTCAGCGCCTGCTTCTGCAGCGGCGTTCCCTTGCCGAAGACGACCTGGATGTTCTTGACGCTGATCATGCCGCACCTCCGCGACGAAGTCGGGGAAGGATGAGGGCGAAGGTGACGAGCACGGCGGTCACGAAATTGAGATCGGAGGCCTGCAAGCCGAGCATGTCGGTCGACAGCGCCAGCTGGATGGCGATGCGATAGAGGATCGAGCCGAGCACGCAGCCGATCAGCGCGATCAGGATGCCGCGGGCGCCGAGCAGCGTCTCGCCGATAATGACGGCTGCAAGGCCGACGACGATGGTACCGACCCCGGAAGTGACGTCGGCAAAGCCGTTGGTCTGGGCAAAGAGCGCGCCGCCGAAGGCAACGAGCGCGTTCGAGATCGCCATACCGAGATAGATCTGCCGGTTGGTGTCGACCCCTTGCGCACGGGCCATGCGCGCATTGGCGCCGGTTGCCCGCATCGCAAGACCCGCATCGCTTTCGAGGAAGCGCCAGACGACGATGACGGCAACGAGCACCAGGATGCCGATGAACAGCGGGCGAACGTAGAAATCACGAAGCCCCAGGCCAAAGAACGGCGAGAGCATGGTGTCGGCGTTGATCAGCGCGACGTTGGGTTTGCCCATCACGCGCAGATTGACCGAGAACAGCGCGATCATCGTCAGGATCGAGGCCAGCAGATTGAGGATCTTGAAGCGCACGTTGAGCATCGCCGTGACGATGCCGGCGGCGGCACCCGCCACCATGGCGACACAGGCCGCGATCCACGGGTTGACGCCGGCGATGATCAGCACCGCGGTCACCGCGGCGCCGAGCGGGAACGAACCGTCGACCGTCAGGTCAGGGAAGTCGAGAACCCGGAATGCGAGAAAGACGCCGACGGCGACAAAGGCGTAGACCAGCCCCAGTTCGACGGCTCCCCAGAAAGCGATTTGACTCAAACCCCCGACCCTCTTTTTTTGCCGCGCGCCTTAAGCTTGTTCTATCAGCGCGGCGTCTCCGGTTGGCCATGACGTCCAGAGATCCGGCGTCGGCGCAGCTTCAAACTGTCAGAGCGCATCTTGCGTGCCCCGAGGGAAACGCCGTGCTCCAATAACGAACCGCCCTCGTATGGAACGAGGGCGGCCAAAACGCAATAAACTTGAACCTGAAAAGGCTCAAAGCCTTATTCGACAACGCGTGTAGCGCGCTTGACGACACTTTCCGGAAGGGTGACGCCCATCTTTTCAGCGGCCTTCTTGTTGATCACCAGGTCGGAACCGGCGGCAACCTTGACGGCGATATCACCCGGGTTTTCGCCCTTGAGGATGCGAACGACGATTTCGCCGGTCTGCTTGCCGACATCGTAGTAGTTGAAGCCGAGAGCCGCGAGCGAGCCGCGCGCGACCGAATCCGTGTCAGCGGTGAGGAGCGGCAACTTGGCTTCCTCAGCCACGGCGATCGCACCTTCGAGCGCGGAGATGATCGTGTTATCGGTCGGAACGTAGATCACGTCGGCGCGGCCGACGAGTGCGCGGGCCGCACCCTGGACTTCGGCCGACTTCGTTGCCGCGGATTCGACCACGGTCAGGCCGGCCTTTTCGGCTTCCGTCTTCAAGACTGCCAGAAGCGACACGGAGTTGGCTTCGCCGGAGTTGTAGAGGTAGCCGATCGACTTGGCGTTCGGCAGGATTTCCTTGATCAGCGCGACGTGCTCGGCGACCGGCGACATGTCGGAAAGACCGGTGACGTTGCCGCCCGGCTTGTCCATGTCCTTGACCAGTTGTGCGCCGATCGGGTCGGACACGGCGGTGAAGACCACCGGAATATCGCGCGTCGAGGACACGACGGCCTGGGCCGACGGGGTCGAGATCGGAACGATGACATTAGGCGCTTCACCGGCGAACTGGCGGGCGATCTGTGCTGCGGTCGCCGGGTTGCCTTGGGCGGACTCGTAGAGGAACTTGAGGTTTTCGCCCTCCTTGTAGCCGGCTGCGGCCAGCGCGTCCTTCACACCGTCGCGTGCGGCATCGAGAGCCGGGTGTTCGACGATCGCGGTTACGGCGACGGTCACCTCATCGGCGCGTGCGGGCAGGGTAAATGCCACCGTGGCGGCAAGGGCGACGAGAAGTGAGCGCATGGGTGTCCTCCTAGATTGATTGCCCGCTTTCTTAGGAAACCGGTGACATGAAATCAATCGATAGGAACTGCATCACCCATCAAAGTTCTTCATCGATCACGACATGCCTGCGGTTGAGATGGTGCGGATCGACACAATCCGAGGGCGTTGCGATCGTCTTTGAGTCGTGAAAGGTGAAATGCGGGCGGAAAACCGCGCCGCACCCACCTGATGGCTCAGTCCTCGCCGTGATTGGCAATCATCATTGCTTCGAAGGCGAGCCGGTCGACCTTGCGCATGCGCTCGGATTCGGACTTCAGCTGGCCGCAGGCGGCCAGGATGTCGCGGCCGCGCGGCGTGCGGATCGGCGAGGCGTAGCCCGCCTGGTTGATGAAATCGGCGAATTTCTCGATCTGCTCCCACTCGGAACACTGGTAGTTGGTGCCCGGCCAAGGGTTGAACGGAATGAGGTTGATCTTCGCCGGCACGCCCTTCAAGAGCTTCACCAGTTCCTTGGCGTCCTCGAGGCTGTCGTTGACGTCCTTGAGCATCACATATTCGAAGGTGATGCGGCGCGCGTTCGACAGGCCCGGATAGGCGCGACAGGCATCCATCAGTTCCTTCAGCGGATATTTCTTGTTGATCGGCACTAGCATGTCGCGCAGGTCGTCGCGCACCGCATGCAGCGAGATCGCCAGCATGACACCGATCTCGTCGCCGGTCCTATAGATCTCGGGCACGATGCCGGAGGTCGAAAGCGTGATGCGGCGCTTGGAGAGCGACAGGCCCTCGCCGTCGGAGGCGATCAACAGGGCGGTCTTGACCTCCTCGAAATTGTAGAGCGGCTCGCCCATGCCCATCATGACGATGTTGGTGATCTTGCGGCCTTCCGCCGGCACGATCGCGCCCTGGGGCGTGTCGCGCTCCGGGAAGTCGCCGAGCCGGTCGCGCGCGAGCAGCAGCTGCGCCAGGATTTCCTCGGCCGTCAGGTTGCGCACCAGCTTCTGCGTGCCGGTGTGACAGAAGGAACAGGTGAGCGTGCAGCCGACCTGGCTGGAGATGCAGAGCGTGCCGCGGCCCTCTTCGGGGATGTAGACCGTTTCGATCTCGACCGGGCGGCCGGCGCCGCGGGCGGGAAAGCGCAGCAGCCACTTGCGGGTGCCGTCGCCCGAGGTCTGCTCCTCGACGATCTCCGGCCGGGCGATGGTGAAATGCTGCTTCAGCATCTCGCGCATGTCCTTCGAGACGTTCAGCATCTCGTCGAAGTCGGAAACACCGCGCACGTAGAGCCAGTGCCAGAGCTGGCTGACGCGCATCTTCACCTGACGCTCGGGAATACCTTTTTCGACCAGGGCCTTGGCCATGTCCTCGCGCAACAGCCCGATCAGCGAAGGCTTCTCGGCCTGCGGTGCGATGCGCGCCTGCGGTGCCTTGACGGTATCCACCCGGTTCAAGATTTCAGTGGCTGCCATGCTCTGGTGTCCTGTCGTACAGAAAACGCCCGTCCGGAGAAGGGTCCGGAGATTGTCCTGATGCTCGAATTGAAATCGGTCGAGCCTTCAAGCGCGGCCAATAGGGCGCGGGGGCTCTTAATTTGCCGGGGCTGTAGCATTGTTTTGCTCAAGAGTCACGCGCAGGCGTCAATCCTGAATGCAAAAAGGCCGGCGTCAGGCGCCGGCCTTGTGTTCTGCCAAAGTGGCGAGAGCCTACTTGCAGGCTTCGATCTGCTTCAGTGCAGCCGAGATGCCCGACAGCGAATAGGCGTAGGTGGTCGTGGTGCCCTTGCGCGACTTGGCGTTGACCGACATCGCCTTGCCGGTCTTCATCGCGGCAACGAGCGCCGGCTCTTCAGCGGCGTTCTCGACCCAGGCAGAGTTGCCCTTGGTGAACATCACGAAGGTGCGGCCGTCGATGACGACGTTGACCTTCGAGTTCTCCTGCAGCGGGTAGCCCATCATGGCCTGCGGCTCGTAGCTGATGTTCTGGCCGGGGCGCTGGGAAACGAGGAAGAAGATGTCGCCGTGGTCGACGCCGGCCGGGCTCTTTTCCTTCGGAACCGACAGGACATAGCAGACCTTGCCGCCGCCGGAATTGTAGGAATAGGCGCCCCAGGCGTTGAACTGCTGGATGCGCGTCGGAGACTGGGCGGCAGCCATGCTGGCGGTTGCCAGAACGAGTGCGATTGCGGTTGCGATCTTTCTTACAAACATGAGGTCCTGCCGCTTTTCTTGCTTTTCGATCACCCGAAACAGGTCAGACGGGCGACGCGTAGTCATGATTTCAATTGTTGTGACTTAATTCAGGTTACCAAACCGTCAACGAGGGCCAAAATCCGCTGGTTTCAGCCCCGAAACGAAGCATTTGTCGCCTTCGCTCCAGCATCCGCAGATCTGCCGTCCGTCAATTTTTTGGAGCGCTCTTCCGGCGTCGAGTGTTCGGCGCCTCGAACAGCTCTTCCGGATCGTTTCCTGCCCCATGCCATTCCAAACAACGCGCGTCTCAACCAAGACGTTTCGATGCGTGTCGTTCCAAAATGTCTATGCCACAAAGAATTGGGCAAGAGTTTGACTTTTGGGCAGGAATACGGCGGACACACGGACGGACCGCATTTTCCGCGGTCATTCCTCGGGATTGTCGGCCAGCGTCTCGTCGGCCTTGAGGTAGTGGGCTTCCTTGATTTGCCCGCTGATGGCGGCAAAGGCGGCAGTCAGAACCGCGACATCATCGGAAAATCCGACGACGGCGAGCACATCGGGAAGGAAGTCGAGCGGCAGCACGAAATAGGCCAGTGCCGCCAGCAGGATGCCGCGCGTGCGCGTCGGCGTCTTCGGGTCGATCGCGCAATAATAGGCAGCCACGAGTTCCCGGCTGAACGGTATCTGCCGGGCGGCGCGGCGAAAGGTCGGCCAGAAGCGTCGCTTGACGCGCTTTTCCCTGCGCTCCTGTTCGGATTCTTCGCCGGGCAGGAGAATTTCACCAATCTTTACGTCGTCCATCGCCTCGCTTCCGATGTTGCAACGCTCAACAATATGGGAAGTGCCAGATCCATTTCAAAATCTATTTCAAATGGTCGGGCATGCGGCCGGCCGCAGCCTTGTCCATTCTGGCAGCCAGCTTGAAGTCCAGTTCGGTGAGGCCGCTGGCGTCGTGCGTCGTGAGCGTCACGTCGACGCGGTTGTAGACGTTGAACCATTCCGGGTGATGATCGAGCTTTTCGGCAACGATCGCCATCTCCGTCATGAAGCCGAAAGCCTCGACGAAATTCTTGAAGCGAAAAGCTTTCCAGATGGAGGCGCCGTCTTCGGCGCGCACCCACCCTTCCATCTTGTGCAAATGCTCGGCGATTGCCGCCTCGTCGAGTTTCTCCGGCCTCATCCGTTCCTCCCTTTCACCGCGTCTGTTCCAAGGCTGTGCCGCCGCGTATAAGTCGGCTGGCCTCTTATCTCCTTGAAATGGATAGCATGAAACCGGTCCGAATTCTTTTTGTTTGTCTCGGCAATATCTGCCGGTCACCTCTGGCTGAAGGCGTGCTGCGCGAGCTCGCGGCGCAAAAGGGTCTGGCGTCACAGATTTCTGTCGATTCTGCCGGTACGGGTGGGTGGCATATCGGCGATCCACCGGACCGCCGGTCGATCGAGGCGGCGCGCCGGCACGGCATCGACATTTCCGGCCTTCGCGGGCGCAAGGTTTCAAAGGCCGACTTTGCGGCGTTCGACCTGATCCTCGGCATGGATGGGGAGAACGTCAAGACGCTTCGCCAGCTCGCGCCGGCGGGGCTTGAAGACAGGATCGATCTGTTTCTGAGCTACGCTTCGGGGCGGGACCAGGACGTTCCTGATCCCTATTATGACGGTCCCGAAGCGTTCAAACGCCTTTACCAGATGTTGGAGGCCGGATGCTCGTCGTTGCTGGAAAGGCTGGAAGAGCGGACTTCGTGAAGCGGAAACACCTCTTCGGTGAGGTAGGGGCCGCCGCCGACGGAATCGCGCGACGACAAAAGCACGAAACGTGAGACGGTGAAGGGTGAGGCCATGAAGTTGCCGCGTCCGGAGAGATATTCGACCACATCCTCGACGCGGCTGGAGCGCAGCCTTGCAAGCGTGACATGCGGCGTGAACTTGCGCGGGTCGGCCGGCAGCCGCAGCCTCTGGCAGATGCGCTCGATTTCGGCCTGCAGCGCGTACATTTCCGGGTGATTGCTGACCCCAGCCCAGACCGAGTGTGGCTTCTTCGAGCCGAAGGCGCCGGTGCCGGTCAGTTGCAGCTGGAATTCCGGTCTTTCGATCCGGTCAAGCTTGTCGATGATCTCGTCTGCGGTGCGCCAGTCGACGTCACCAATGAAGCGCAAGGTGATGTGGTAGTTCTCCACATCGATCCAGCGAGCTCCGGGAAGACCTCCGCGCAGCAATGAAAGACTCATCGCAACATTGCGCGGAATTTCGAGGGCGGTGAATAGTCTCGGCATGGCGAGCTCCCCGAATCTCTTGCAGATGTCTCAGCGAATCACGCATCGAGTCTGCAGGCAACTACTATTTGACGCTTGCGAATATTAACACTCTCTTAACTGTGGATGATTTGTTCACTCCGCCTTTGACAATGTTGCAATGAAACGTTCGACCACGGGCAGCGCCTTATCGACCATCGTGCCGACGCCGTTGCCGTTCGGGTGCATGCCGTCCTCAAGCTTGAGTGCTGCGTCGGTGACAACGCCGTCGAGGAAGAAGGGGTAGAGCTGCAGCCCGTATTTCTCTGCGAGTTCCGGATAGATCGGATTGAACCGGGCGGCATAGTCGGCACCCATGTTCGGCGGCGCCATCATGCCGGCGAGCAGCACGGCGATGCCGCGCTCCTTCAATCGTGAAATCATCGCCTCGATGTTCTTGCGGGTTTCTTCCGGCGGAATGCCGCGCAACGCGTCGTTGGCGCCAAGCTCCAGGATGACACCCTTGGTGCCGTCGGGTATCGACCAGTCGATGCGCGCAAGGCCGCCTGAGCTGGTGTCGCCAGAAACGCCGGCGTTCGCCACCGTGACATCGAGGCCCTTTTGCTTCAACGCCTTTTCAAGCCGGGCCGGGAAGGCATCCTCGGGAGGCAGCTGATAACCCGCCATCAGGCTGTCGCCGAAGCCGACGAGGCTGATCGTTTCGGCCCGTGCTGCCGCCGATAACGCAATTGTCATTGCGAGCCCCAAGAAAAACCGTTGAAATCCTTTTAATGCCATGGGTCTGTTCCTAAATCGCGGGTGCTGTTTTCTTATTCCCTTTCCGTTTCATATAGGATTGTTTCGCTTGGCCAGTACCATCATCGAGCTCAAAAATGCCGACCTCACCCTCGGCGAAGCCGCGGCCTCGGTGCATGTGCTGAAAGGCATGAGCCTGACAATCGACGCCGGCGAGTCCGTCGGCATCGTCGGGCCTTCCGGTTCGGGCAAGTCGACGCTGCTGATGGTGCTGGCTGGCCTTGAACGGCTGGACCGCGGCGAAATCATTATCGACGGCACGCCGCTGCACCGGCTGAACGAGGACAGGGTCGCCGACTTCCGCGGGCGCAACATCGGCATCGTCTTCCAATCCTTCCACCTCATCCCCAACATGACAGCCCTCGAAAACGTTGCCGTGCCGCTCGAACTCGCCAATGTTCCCGGCGCCTTCGAGATCGCGCGCAAGGAGCTTGTGGCCGTCGGCCTCGGCGAGCGCTTGAGCCACTATCCCGGCCAGCTTTCCGGCGGCGAGCAGCAGCGCGTGGCGATCGCCCGTGCACTCGCGCCGTCGCCGAAGCTGCTGATCGCCGATGAGCCGACCGGCAATCTCGATGACGAGACGGGCCGGCAGATCGCCGATCTGCTTTTCGCCGAACAGCGTGACCGGGGCATGACACTGGTGCTGGTCACCCATGACGCAGCGCTCGCGGCCCGTTGCTCGCGGCAGGTGCGGGTGCGCTCCGGCGAGATCATTTCCAGTGGCGCGTTCGAACCGGTCGTCGAAACGCAGCGCCAGGAAGCGGCATCCGCATGAGCGAGGCCCTCGCGATCCGACTGCGCCCACTGCTCGCCCTGCGGCTGGCGTTGCGCGAAATGCGCGGCGGCCTCAAGGGGTTCTATATCTTCCTCGCCTGCATCGCGCTTGGCACGGCGGCGATCGCCGGCGTCAACTCGCTGTCGCAATCGATCACCGCGACGATCGCGTCCCAGGGGCGCGAGCTGCTTGCCGGCGACATCCGCTTCGAGCTCAACAACCGGGTGGCAACGACAGAGGAGCGCGCGTTCCTCGACGGGCTCGGACCCGTCTCGGTTTCAGCGGGCCTTCGCTCCATGGCGCGTTTGCCCGATGGATCGAACCAGGCACTCGTCGAGTTGAAAGCCGTCGATGCAGCCTATCCGCTCTATGGCAAGCTGGAAAGCCAACCGGATCAGCCGCTTGGCAGTCTGCTGGCGCGGCAGGGCGACGTGTTCGGTGCGGTGGCCGCACCGCTGTTGCTTGATCGCCTCGGCATTTCCGTCGGTGATGAAATCCTGCTGGGCAATGCCCGCATCAAGATTTCAGGCAAGATCGTGCGCGAGCCGGATGCGCTCTCCGACGGATTCGGCTTCGCACCGCGCCTGATGGTTTCGGATGAAACGCTCAACGCATCGGGTCTCGTGCAGACGGGAAGTCTTGTCGAACACGGCTACAAGGTGAAGGTGAGCGATCCGACCCGGGTCGACGCGGTCCGCGGCGACGCCGAGACGCGCTTTCCGTCGGCCGGCTGGTCGATCCGCACCAGCTCCAACGCGGCCCCGTCGCTGACCGCCAATATCACCCGTTTTTCGCAGTTCCTGACGCTTGTCGGGTTGACGGCCCTGATCGTCGGCGGCGTTGGTGTCGCCAATGCCGTGCGCGCCTATCTCGACCAGAAGCGCAGCGTCATAGCCACCTTCAAGTGCCTAGGTGCGCCTGCCTCGCTGGTGGCGATGATCTATCTGTCGCAGATCCTCCTGATCGCTCTGATCGGCATCGCCATAGGGCTTGTTCTCGGTGCGCTCATTCCCTTCGTCGCCGCACAGTTTCTTGCCGATCTGCTACCGATTTCGACGGAGTTCAGGCTCTATCCCGGTGCGCTCGGCATCGCCGCCCTGTTCGGCGTGTTGACGGCGCTTGCGTTCGCCATCCTTCCGCTCGGCCGCGCACGCGGCATCCCGGCGACAGCGCTCTTTCGCCAGCAGGGCTTCGACCCCTCGGGCTTTCCCGCATGGCCCTATCTGGTCGGCGCGTTCGCCTGCCTGGGCGCGCTTGCAGGACTTGCCATCTGGACCGCCTATGACCGCTACATCTCGCTCGTGTTCCTCGGCGCGATCGCCTTCGCCTTCATCGTTCTGCGTCTCGTCTCGCTGCTGATCTCATGGCTTGCGCGCCGTAGCCCGCGCGTCAACTCGCCGTCGTTACGGCTGGCGATCGGCAACATCCATCGACCGGGCGCGCTCACGCCTTCGGTGGTGCTGTCGCTCGGCCTCGGTCTTGCGCTTCTCGTCACGCTTGCGTTGATCGACGGCAATCTTCGGCGCGAACTGACCGGCAGCATGGCCGAGCGGGCGCCCAATTTCTTCTTCGTCGATATCCAGGGAAGCGAAATCGAGGGGTTCCGCGCGCTGCTCAACGGATCGATGCCTGATGGCAAGGTCATCGAAGTGCCTATGCTGCGCGGCCGTATCGTCGCCTTCAACGGCGAGGACGTGAACAGTCGCAACGTCCCGCCGAGTGGCCAGTGGGTGCTGCGCGGCGACCGCGGCATCACCTATGCCAAGAACAAGCCGGAGAATTCGACGCTTGCAGAAGGCAGCTGGTGGGCGCCCGACCATAGCGGCGAGCCGCTGGTGTCGTTTTCGGCGGAAGAGGCGCGCGAGCTCGGATTGAAGATCGGCGACATGGTGATGGTCAACGTGCTTGGCCGCAACATCACCGCCAAGATCGCCAACTTCCGCAATGTCGAATGGGAATCGCTGTCGATCAACTTCGTGATGGTATTCTCGCCCAACACCTTTGCCGGCGCTCCGCATGCGTGGCTCGCAACGGTGATCGATCCCGGCGCGACGCAGGAGGAGGAGGCGACGGTGCTGAAAGCCGTGACCAACGCCTATCCGACGATCACCAGCGTGCGGGTAAAGGATGCTCTCGACATTGTGAACGCGCTTCTCGGGCAGCTGGCAACGGCGATCCGTGCTGCCGCCGCCGTCGCGCTCGTCGCCTCCGTCCTGGTGCTGGCCGGCGCGCTTGCTGCCGGCAATCGGGCGCGCATCCACGATGCGGTGGTGCTGAAGACGCTGGGCGCCACGCGCGCCACGCTGATCCGTGCCTTCAGCTACGAATACATCATCCTTGGCCTTGCAACCGCGGTCTTTGCGCTGTTTGCGGGCGGCGTCTCCGCCTGGTACGTCGTCAGCCGGATCATGAAGCTGCCGTCGAGTTTCCTGCCGGATGTTGCGGTTGCCACGGTCGTCATTGCGCTGGTGATGACTGTTGGCATCGGGCTTGCCGGCACCTGGCGTGTGCTGGGTCAGAAGGCGGCGCCGGTCCTGCGGGAGCTCTGAGCGGACGGAGTTAACCGTAAATCCCTGTCATACAAGGCCATAAACGCCCAGGCTGTGCCGAATCACGGGTCTGAAGGTCTTGTACGCAAGGGCTTTCGGCATCATATTTATCCACAGGCATGCTGGAGCCCCGCAGCGGCGCCTGGGCATGGGATGATGGCCGATCGGTCAGGTCATCCGCCCGACACCGTAAGTTCAACCGGGGCTTAAATGAGGAAACAATGGCTGATCTGAGAAACTACCAAACCCGAATGTCGCCCGCCGGCGCTCAGGCGGGTGCCGTGATCGACGAAGGCCTTCGCACCTACATGCTGAAGGTCTACAACTTGATGGCCCTCGGCCTGGCGATCACCGGCCTGGCAGCTTACGGAACATTCGCGCTTGCCGTCTCCAATCCGGCATTCGCCCAACTTCTCTATGCGTCGCCCCTGAGATGGGTCGTCATGCTCGCTCCGCTGGGTCTCGTGTTCTTCATGAGCTTCCGCATCAATAGCATGAGCGTTTCTGCCGCGCAGATGACGTTCTGGGTCTATGCGGCCCTGATGGGCGTTTCGCTGTCGTCGATCTTCATGGTCTTTACCGGCCAGAGCATCGTGCAGACGTTCTTCGTGACCGCCGCCTCGTTTGGTGCACTGTCGCTCTACGGCTACACCACGAAGAAGGACCTGTCCGGCATGGGCTCGTTCCTGATCATGGGTCTGTTCGGCGTCATCATCGCGTCGATCGTCAACATCTTCCTCGGCTCTTCGGCACTCGGCTTCGCAATCTCCGTGATCGGCGTGCTGATCTTCGCAGGCCTCACCGCCTACGACACGCAGAAGATCAAGGAAATGTACTACGATGCCGACGACAGCACCGTTGCTGGCCGCAAGGCGATCATGGGCGCGCTGACGCTCTACCTCGACTTCATCAACCTGTTCATGTTCATGCTGCAGTTCATGGGCAACCGGAACAACTAAGCCTGAAGAGATTGACGGAAAAGGCGGCTTCGGCCGCCTTTTTTGTTGCCCGGAAAAGGGCTTGATCCACGGGTGCGATCCATGTGACTGAATGAAAAAATCCAACCGTCAAGATCCTTCCATGTCCCTGACCCTGCGCGACGCCACCGTCTCCGATCTGCCCACCATTGCCGAGATCTATCGCGAATCCGTTCTGAACGGCGTGGCGACCTATGAGGTCGCGCCTCCGTCGCAGGCGGAAATGGCAGCGCGCTTCTCCACCATCGTCGGCCATGGTTATCCCTACATCGTCGCGATCGACGCGGCGGGCATGATCATCGGCTACGCCTATGCCTCGGCCTTCCGCACGCGGACGGCCTATCGCTTCCTGGTCGAGGATTCGATCTACCTGGCGCCTTCGGCACGGGGGAAGGGGGCAGGAAGGATGCTGCTCGCCGAGCTTGTTCGCCGCTGCACGGCGCTTGGATTTCGCCAGATGGTGGCGGTCATCGGCGGTGCCCATCCCGCATCGATCGCGGTCCATCAATCATTGGGTTTCGAACATCATGGGCTGATGAAGGCGACCGGCTTCAAGCATGGACGGTGGCTCGATACCGCGATCATGCAGCTTGCGCTGGGCGATCGAGCGACGAGCGATCCGCCCGAGGGCGTCTACCCGGATACGCTTTATCAAGCCTGAGGGCAGATGTCAGCGAAGCCAGAGCCGGCATGTGGGCCTGACTCTCCGATCGTTCCGATGTGGCGTCTCAGGTTTCGACCAGCTTGAGCGCCTTGTCGAAAACCTTCAGGACCTGTCCGAGCTCGTGCCCGCGCTTCAGAATCGTGCCGTGGACGTTGAGCACGCTAAAGGCACCTTGCTTGGCCGCCAGCTTCGGGTTTTTTTCGATGCGGAAGAGAGGCATCTCGCCCGCGCGCTTGAAAACGGAGAAGACGGCGCGGTCCTTCAGGTGGTCAATGGCGTAGTCGCGCCATTCGCCTTCGCCGACCATGCGGCCGTAGACCCACAGGATCTGGTCGAGTTCTCGGCGGTGAAAGGTGATGGGAGGAGCATTCCGGGCGTTCTTGTATTCCGAGAGATCGACGACCACTTCAGAAGTGGTCTGGCGCTGATGTCGCGCCTCGCCTCGCGGCAGATCCGGCTCATCGGTCATCGGCAATCCGGCCTTCTGTTGTGACAGAACGATAACAGTTTGCCTGACACGAGCCGAAAAGCAAGCCGGAACCGGCCGGAGCCGCTGGGTGCAGATGGCATTTCTTGCCTCTGCCCCATTTCAGTCAAATCGCCGCCCCAATTCACCGCAAAACTCGCGGGCGCTGACGGACAGAGTCGTTGCCACCGTATGTCCGGTCAGATCGTCATGCTGCGTGACCTTCAAAGAACGCAGTCATGGCCGGTTCGGTCCGGTAACTTCGAACCCTCAGCCCCAGCCCCTCGATGCTGCCGGGCCGAACCAACCATTACAGCGCCGCGCGTCAAGTATGACGCGCAAAGGACGCTGTAATGGTTCAGGCATGCCGCCTATTTTCCCTAAATCGATTCCGACTTAAAGCGTCCTGCAGCCGCTCACAGTTTGCCCTGCGGGCCGGCGAGCACGGCAGTCGCGCCGATGATCGCGCCCGGGGTTTCAGCATCTTTCATCGACTGCAACAGCACCGCGCAGCCGCTTTTGCCACGCTGCTCCGTCAGGACGGTTGCAGGCAGGGTGAAGGTCGCAGGCTTGCCATCCCACATGCCAATGGTCTGGATATCGCGCACTGCGTGCCAGTAGGCGATCTTCTTGCCGCTGTTTTCGCCTTTCTCGACATTGACGATCTTCGCCCGGTCGAAATAGACGACGACGACATTTGCCTTGCCGTCACCCGCGCCGACCTTGATCGAAATCTCCTCGCCGTTGATCTTCGCATCAACCGGAACGGCAAGCCCCTTGCCGGCGGTCTTCATGGCGTCGAGCCGGGATTTGATCGCCTGCAGATTGGCGCCGTTGACGTGGTCGCGACCGTTGAGGATCGCCTGCGGTGTGTAGACGCCATTTCGACCCAGCATGCGGGCATAGGCATATTGCCGGTCTGTGTTCTCTGTCGAGGCGAGCGTGTCTTTCCAACCGAGATAGTTCCAGTAGTCGACGTGATAGGACAGCGCCACCACGTCGCCGTCATCGACCAGCTTCTTCAAGGCGGCATCGGCTGGAGGGCAGGAGGAACAGCCCTGGCTGGTGAAGAGTTCGACGACGCCTTTGATAACCTTGCCATCCTCAGCCATAGCCGGAACCGACGCTGCAGCAAAAAGCCCGAAAGCCATTGCAACGGGGCGAAGGAAATATCTGTCTGCGAATGTCATGGCGTCACTTCATTGGCGGCCGACAGGCCTACTTCACGGGGAAGTCCATTACATACGACGCCGATGCTTCAACGGGAAGTCACGTTGGAGTGAGGATATGGGCAGGCAACCTATAGGAAACGTGAAAAGGCCGGGACACCTTGCGGTATCCCGGCCTTTCAATGTTTCAAGCAACCAGAGCGATCAGGCGGCGAGGTCGCGCAGAACCGTCTGCAGGATGCCGCCATTGTTGACGTAGGTGACTTCATCGAGCGTATCGATGCGGCAAACGAGCGGAACGTCCTTCACGCTGCCGTCGCCATAGGTGATCTTGGCGACGCGCTTTTCGCGCGGCTGAACGTTGGCGAGATTGTCGATCGTGACGATCTCGTCGCCCTTCAAGGCCAGCGATTCCCAAGTCGTTCCCTGTTCGAAGACGAACGGGATGACGCCCATGCCGACCAGGTTCGAGCGGTGGATACGCTCGAAGGACTGGGCGATCACGGCCTTGACGCCGAGCAGGTTGGTGCCCTTTGCAGCCCAGTCGCGCGACGAGCCATTGCCGTATTCGACGCCGGCGAAGATGACGAGCGGAACGCCCTCTTCCTTGTACTGCATGGCCGCATCGTAGATCGACATCTCTTCCTTCGACGGATAGTGGATGGTGTAGCCACCTTCCTTGCCGTTCGGGCCGAGCATGTGGTTGCGGATGCGGATGTTGGCAAAGGTGCCGCGCATCATCACCTCATGGTTGCCGCGACGCGTACCGTACTGGTTGAAGTCGGCGACGCCGACGCCATGGTCGATGAGGTACGAACCGGCCGGCGAAGCCGCCTTGATCGAACCGGCCGGCGAGATGTGGTCGGTGGTGATCTTGTCGCCGAACAGGCCGAGAACGCGAGCACCCTTGATATCGGAGATGCCCAAGCCGGACTTGCCCATGCCAACGAAGTAGGGCGGGTTCTGCACGTAGGTCGAACCATCGTCCCAGGCGTAGGTCTGGCCCGGAGGAACCTGAACGGCCTGCCAGTTTTCGTCGCCCTTGAACACGTCGGCGTACTTGGTCGCGTAGAGTTCGCGGGTCACGTACTTGAAGATGAACTCCTGGATTTCCTTGGAGGTCGGCCAGATGTCCTTGAGGAAGACCGGGTTGCCGTCCCGATCTTCGCCGAGCGGCTCGTTGGTCAGGTCCTTCTGAACCGTTCCGGCGAGTGCATAGGCGACGACGAGCGGCGGCGAGGCGAGGTAGTTGGCCTGAACGTCCGGCGAAATACGGCCTTCGAAGTTGCGGTTGCCGGAGAGAACGCCGGCGGCAATCAGGCCCTTGTCGTTGATCGTCTTGGAGATCGGGGCCGGCAGCGGACCGGAGTTGCCGATGCAGGTGGTGCAGCCGAAGCCGACGAGGTTGAAGCCAAGCGCGTCGAGGTCCTTCTGCAGGCCCGACTTGGCGAGGTATTCGCCGACGACCTGCGATCCCGGTGCAAGCGAGGTCTTGACCCACGGCTTGGACTTCAGGCCCTTGGCAACGGCGTTGCGGGCGAGAAGGCCGGCGGCGATCAGAACCGACGGGTTGGACGTGTTGGTGCACGACGTGATCGCAGCGATGGCAACGTCGCCATGGCCGAGATCGAAGTCGGTGCCTTCGACAGCGTAGCGGTTCGAAAGCTGGCCCGGCTTCTTGTAGTCGCCTTCGAGGGCGGTTGCGAAACCGGATGCAATGCTTTCCAGCGGGATGCGGCCTTCCGGACGCTTCGGACCGGCCATGGCCGGAACAACGTCGCCGAGGTCGAGTTCGAGCGTGTCGGTGAACACCAGCTCGGAGCCGTCACCATCGCGCCACATCCCTTGAGCCTTGGAGTAGGCTTCGACCAGCGAAATGCGCTGTTCTTCGCGGCCGGACATGGTGAGGTAGTTGATGGTTTCGCTGTCGACCGGGAAGAAGCCGCAGGTGGCGCCGTATTCCGGACCCATGTTGCCGATGGTGGCGCGGTCGGCGAGCGTCATGTTGTCGAGGCCGGGGCCGAAGAATTCGACGAACTTCGAAACAACACCCTTCTTGCGCAGCATCTGCACGACCATCAGCACGAGGTCGGTCGCCGTCACGCCTTCCTTGAGCTTGCCCGTGAGCTTGAAGCCGATGACCTCGGGCAGCAGCATGGAGACCGGCTGGCCGAGCATCGCGGCTTCAGCCTCGATGCCGCCGACGCCCCAGCCGAGAACGCCGAGGCCGTTGATCATCGTCGTGTGGCTGTCGGTGCCGACGCAGGTGTCCGGGTAGGCCGTGATTTCGCCGTCTTCTTCACGGGTCCAGACAGTCTGGCCCAGATATTCCAGATTGACCTGGTGACAGATACCGGTGCCGGGCGGCACGACGCGGAAGTTCTTGAACGCCTGCTGGCCCCACTTCAGGAAGCGGTAACGCTCGCCGTTGCGCTGGTATTCCAGCTCGACGTTGCGGGCAAAGGCGTTCGGAGTGCCGAATTCGTCGACGATAACCGAGTGGTCGATGACGAGGTCGACGGGCACCAGCGGGTTGATCTTTTCCGGATCGCCACCAAGCGACACCATGGCGTCGCGCATGGCAGCGAGGTCGACAACGGCGGGAACGCCGGTGAAGTCCTGCATCAGAACGCGGGCCGGGCGGTAGGCGATTTCGTTTTCGGCGGTGCCCTTGTCGTTCAGCCAGGCTGCGACGTTCTCGATGTCCTTCTTGGTGACGGAGCGGCCGTCTTCGTTGCGCAGCAGGTTTTCGAGCAGCACCTTCATCGAGTAGGGGAGCTTCGAAACGCCGGCAAGACCGTTCGCCTCAGCCTTGGGCAGGCTGTAATAGACGTAGTCGACACCGTTGACGGTGAGCGTGGAGCGACAATTGAAACTGTCTAGGGACTTGGACACTGGATAATACCCCGTTCCGTCTGATCGCCAAAAACTGACGTACGAACGCCCGAGCGCAATGAAGCGCGAATTGGGATGCGGGTGCGGCCATTTCCGCTGTCCGTACGTGGAAATTCATTCCATGTTCGGCGCTAGGATGAAATTCACGCCGACCGCTGGCGTGTTGGCCGCCTTATAGATAATTTCTCCAAATCGTGCCAGACCAACCAAGGTCCAATCGGGACTTTTTTTTGCCCTGCGGCAAAGAGTGTAAAGGGAAACTGAAAATTCATGCGCCTGCTGGCTGAAGGTCTGAGTGCGAGGCGAGGCGAGGATCTGATTTTTAACGATATTTCCTTTGCTCTTAGTGCCGGCGAAGCCCTTGTGGTGACGGGTCCGAACGGGTCGGGAAAATCGACTTTGCTGCGTGTTCTGGCCGGTCTTCTCATGGCTGAAAAGGGCAGTCTCAAACTTGAGAATGGCCCTCCTGAAATGCGCCATCCGTCAGAGCTCAGCCACTATCTCGGCCACCGAAATGCGATGAAACGCGAGCTGACCGTCGCGGAAAATCTTTCCTTCTGGAAAAACTTCATGGGTGATTCGCCCGGTGGCTCGGGCAGGGACCTGGTCGAAGCGGTGGAAGCCGTCGGCCTTCCTGGGATCGCGCACCTACCCTTCGGCTATCTTTCGGCCGGCCAGCAGAGGCGCATGGCGATGGCCAAGCTGCTTGTCGCCCACCGTCCGATCTGGATCCTCGACGAGCCGACGGCGGCGCTCGACGCCGGTGCCGACAGGCTTTTTGCCGGATTGGTCAACGCGCATCTGGATCAGGGCGGCATCGTCGTTGCGGCCACGCATCAGCCGCTCGGGCTCGAGCGCACTGGGGAATTGCGGATGACCGGCTTTGCCGGCGTCGGCGGAGGCATGTGGCATGACGCGTAATCTGGCGATCGCGGGCAAAGAGATGAAAGGGGCGTGCAGGTGATCGCGCTCTTCCTCCGCGACCTCAAGCTTTCCATCCGCGCCGGCGGCGGCGCGATGATCGGCGTTTTGTTCTTCATGACGGTCGTCGCCGTCATCCCCTTCGGTGTCGGCCCTGACCTTAATCTTCTCGCGCGGATCGGGCCTGCCATCCTGTGGATCGGGGCGCTGCTCGCGTCGCTGCTCGGTCTCGACCGGCTGTTCCAGGCGGAGCGCGAAGACGGGTCGCTCGATCTGATGCTGATGCAGGAAACGCCGCTGCTCGCCACCGTGTTCGTCAAATGCGCGGCCCACTGGGCCGCCACCGGCCTGCCGCTGGTGATCGCTGCACCGCTGCTCGGCCTGTTCATGAACATGGACGAGCTTGCAATCGGCGCCACCATGCTGACGCTGCTTGTCGGAACGCCGGCGATCACCTTCATCGGTGCCGTCGGTGCGGCCGTTGCCGTGTCGCTGCCGCGCGGTGGTCTGCTGGTGTCGATCCTGGTGCTGCCGCTTGCCATTCCGGTGCTGATCTTCGGCGTCAGCGCCGTCTATGCGGCGATCGAGGACCCGGCCCCGTTTCTGCCGCCCTTGATGATATTGATGGCAATCACCCTGTTTTTTGCCGTCATCGGGCCGGTTGCCGCCGCCGCGGCGCTTCGCCATGCGTCCGACTGACGCGGATGGTGCGGGAAACCGATAAACTGTTTGCGGTTTTCCGTCTGTCTCCCGCTCTAACCTGTTAAAATCGATGACGTTTATGATCGTTGGGTTGATGCGACAGAAGAACCATCGTGATCTCGTGATTGACGGGGATCAATTGCAGCAAAGGGCCTTAGGCGTTAAAGAGCCATCATGAGCGAAAACAGCCTTGCTATCCGCAAATTCAGCGATCTCGCCAACCCGACGCGGTTTCTGGCGCTGGCCGATCGCGTCCTGCCGTGGTTTGCGGCGCTGACGGCGCTTTTCTTCGTCCTCGGCCTCTGGCTGTCGTTCACGACGGAAGGCGACTATCAGCAAGGCGAGACGGTGCGCATCATGTATGTGCATGTGCCGGCCGCCTGGCTGTCGATGATGTGTTACTCGGTGATGGCGCTCGCTGCCATTGGCACGCTCGTCTGGCGGCATCCGCTGGCCGACGTGTCGTCGCGGGCCGCAGCGCCGATCGGCGCCTGTTTCACCTTCCTGGCGCTCGTCACCGGCTCGCTGTGGGGCAAACCGATGTGGGGCGCCTGGTGGGTTTGGGATGCACGACTGACGTCGGTCTTCGTGCTGTTTCTGATGTATCTCGGGCTGATGGCGCTCAACCGCGCCATCGACGACCCGGCGCGTTCGTCGCGCGTCTCGGCCGTGCTGGTGCTGGTCGGCTTCGTCAACATTCCGATCATCAAGTTTTCGGTCGAATGGTGGAACACGCTGCATCAGCCGGCGAGCGTACTCAGGCTTGATGGCCCGACGATCGACCCGGAGTTTCTCCGCCCGCTCGTCGTCATGGCCATCGCCTTCACGCTTCTGTTCTTCACGCTGCACATCGCCGCCATGCGCAACGAGATCTGGCGCCGGCGTGTGACGTCGCTTCGCCGTCTGGCGGCCCGAAGTGCCGGCCGGGAGGTCTGATCCAAATGATGAGCCACGCTGCCTATGTTTTTGCCAGCTACGGGATCGCGACGCTGACCGTCGTCGGCCTCTGTCTCTGGGTGATCGCCGACGGGCGCGCGCGCCAGCGTGAGCTGCGCGAACTCGAAGCGGCTGGGGTACGCCGGCGTTCGGCGGAAGCAGCAACCGGAGAGCCGCGATGACAAGCACCCCCGCACCCGGTAGCGAGGAGCGCAAGCCCGGAGCCCTGCGTGTCGGCCTTGCGCTGCTGCCGCTGGCGATCTTCGCGGCGCTTGCCGCCATCTTCTGGAGCCAGCTCAATTCCGGCAAGGATGTCAGCGAAATCCCCTCGGCGCTGATCGGCACCAAGGCGCCGATGCTCGACATGTCGCCGCTCGAAGGCGCGACCCGGGACGGCCAGCCGATGCCGGCGCTGACCGACGCTGCCATCAAGGGCAAGCTGACGCTGGTCAATGTCTGGGCTTCCTGGTGTGTGCCGTGCCGGCAGGAGCATCCGTTCATTCTCGAACTGTCGAAGGACGAGCGTCTGACGGTCGTCGGCATCAACTACAAGGACCAGAACGAAAACGCCCTCCGGTTCCTGGGCGAACTCGGCAATCCCTTTGCAGCCGTCGGTGTTGATCCGCGCGGCAAGGCGGCGATCGACTGGGGCGTCTACGGTATTCCCGAATCCTATCTCGTCGGCGCCGACGGCACGATCCTTTACAAGCGCGTCGGTCCGTTCGACGAGAAGAGCGTGAAGGAAGGGCTGATGCCGGCGATCGAGAAGGCTGCCGCTGGTTCTTGAGCGGTTCAGGCCAAGTCCGCAATTGACCTCGTAACGTTTCGTGCAACGGCTACGATTCGCGCCTCATCCTGTGCTCGTCACAGGGATCCAGCCACGGTGCGTCCGCACCGTGAATGACCATGGGCTGCTTAATTTTCCAAGAAAGTTCGCCTTGCAGTCAGGGCGGAGTCTCGCGCGCCGCCGACGCGGCGCTGCTGGATCCCTGTGACAAGCACAGGGATGAAGGAGGTTGATTGTTCGCCTCCAGCCAACTTTCCGGGGGCGGGGATGAGCGAACCGCCGCCTTAAATCGCCGCCTGCCACTCGCGAATTGCATCCAGCGGCCAGACCAGCATCAGCACATTGAGGGTGAGGTTGTCGCGGATCAGCCAGCCGGTGAAGAGTTCGAAGCCGATGGCGATCAAAACGGTCAGCCAGACGGGCATGCGGGCGGCAAACAGGAAGCCGGCGACCATGGCCAGCGTGTCCATCGTCGAATTGAGGATGCTGTCGCCGAAATAGTCGAGCGAGATCGTCGCCGAGCGGTAGCGGTCGATCACCATTGGGGTGTTTTCGGCGATCTCCCAGGCGGATTCGATGACCATCGCCAGGAACAGCTTGGCGGTCAGTGGCTTGCCGCGCAGAAGCAGGTGGCCGAGGCCATAGAACAGGAAGCCGTGGATGATGTGCGACGGCGTGTACCAGTCAGCAATGTGCTGGGAATTGCCGCTCGATTTGACGACGGGTTCGAAGATTTTGACGTAGCCGCAGTCGCAGATCCAGATGCGACCCATCAGATGCTGGGTGATGACCTGGATCGCGAGAACGCCGACACAGGCCACGAACCAGAGCAGCGCCCGCCGGTTCTGACTGTCATTGCCGTCGATGGCTGTGCTCACTTGGCGCTATCCTGATCCAGCGAATGCTTCATGATCAACGGCATTTGCGCCAGTGTAAACAGGATGGTGATGGGCATCGTGCCCCAGACCTTGAACGCCACCCAGAAATCGGTGGAGAACGAACGCCAGATGACCTCGTTGAGTACGGCCAGCACCAGGAAGAAAATGCCCCACCGCACCGTCAGCTTGCGCCAGCCGTCTTCATCGAGCTTGAAGGCGGAGTGGAAGACGTAGCCGAGCAACGACTTGCCGAAGAGAAGCCCGCCGAGCAGGATCGTGCCGAACAGCGTGTTGACGATCGTCGGTTTCATCTTGATGAAGGTATCGTTCTGCAGCCAGAGGGTCAGCGCGCCGAAGACGAAGACGACGATGCCGGAGATCAGTGGCATCATAGGCAGCGTGCGCGTCAGCATCCAGGAGACCACGAGCGCAATCGCGGTGGCGGCCATGAACAGGCCGGTCGCGATGAAGATCGGGCCGCCGAGTTCGGAGAGCGTCGGGAAATGTCCGGCCAGCCACTCGCCGCGGGAATTGGCGAAGAAGAAGACCATCAGGGGTCCGAGCTCCAGCACCAGCTTCAACAGCGGGCTGACTTCCTTCTGCGGCTTGGTAGCCTCGATCGTCGACATTTCGGGATCCTGTTTTTGCATGTGCCTGCCGCTCATAACACCAGCTTTGCGGCAAAACCATATCAAGGCAGCCGGCTTGCGCAAACGCCACCGGACATTTCCGTAAATCGGAACCGATTTACGGGCAAATCATGCTGCCGATCAAAGATTGCCTCTTATGGCGCATTGCCTCGAACAAGACGTGGCGGACATCCGCCGTCACGCGGCGACGCCCGCGATCGCCTCGGCGAAATCCTTGGCCTCGAATGGTTCGAGATCGTCGATGCCTTCGCCGACGCCGATGAAATAGACCGGCAGCTTGTGCTTGGCGGAGATGGCGACGAGAATGCCGCCGCGGGCCGTGCCGTCGAGCTTGGTCATGATCAGCCCGCTGACGCCGGCGACGTTGCGGAAGATCTCCACCTGCTGCAGCGCGTTCTGGCCGGTGGTGGCGTCAAGCGTCTGCAGCACCGTGTGCGGTGCGTCCGGGTCGAGCTTGCCGAGCACGCGCACGATCTTTTCCAGTTCGGCCATCAGCTCGGCCTTGTTCTGCAGCCGACCCGCGGTGTCGATGATCAGCACGTCGGCCTTCTTTTCGCGCGCCTGCTGGAAGGCCTCATAAGCAAGGCCGGCGGCATCGGCGCCGAGCTTCGATGAAACGATGTCGGACTTGGTGCGATCGGCCCAGATCTTCAGCTGCTCGATGGCGGCGGCGCGGAAGGTGTCGCCGGCGGCGAGCATCACCTTGAGGCCGGCGCCCGACAACTTGGCCGCGAGCTTGCCGATCGTCGTGGTCTTGCCCGTGCCGTTGACGCCGACGACCAGGATGACATGCGGCTTGTGGCTGAGGTCGAGTTCCAGCGGCTTGGCGACGGGCGAAAGCACCTTGGTGATTTCGCCGGCCATGATCCGCGACACGTCCTCGCCGGACACGTCCTTGCCGTAGCGCTCGGAGGCGAGCGTATCGGTGATGCGCATGGCAGTCTCGACGCCGAGATCGGCCTGGATCAGCAGATCCTCCAGGTCCTGCAGCGTCGCCTCGTCGAGCTTGCGCTTGGTAAAGAGGCTGGCGATCTGGCCGGTCAGTTGCGACGAGGTGCGGGCAAGCCCGCGGCGCAGGCGCTGATACCAGGTAAGCTTGGGCTGTGGCGCGGCAACGGGCTCTTCCTGCGCGCGCTCGGCAGCGCTGGCAAAACCCTTCGGCAGGCTGGCGGCAATAACAGCTTCGGGGGCAGGTGCTTCGGGCAGCGGCGTTCCGAGGACCGGCTCCTCGGGGACCGCTGCCTCTGAAACTGGCGCCTCGAAAACACTGTCGTCTTGTTCGACGACATCCTCGACAGGTGCCGCATCTGCAGCCAGTTCATCGCTCGCATCGTCGCCGATCGGCTGATCTTCGACGGCTGCGATTTCCTCCTGCTCGGCCAGATCCTCTGGCTCGACAGGCGGCTCTTCCGGTGCTGTTTCCTGAAGCGCGGCGTAGGCCTCAAGCGCCTCTTGCGTTGTGGGCGACAGTTCTCCCTGTTCTGCCGCTGCATCCACGGGCACGACCGCGTCTTCGCTGACAGAGGTATTCTCGTCGTTGCGCGCCTCGTCCGATGCCGGTCCGCCCGCGGTCTCGATCTCGGCCGGCAGGATCGGGTCCTCGACGGCAAGCGGCAGGGCTTCGATATCAGACAGCGGCTCAAGCAGTTCTTCAGAGGCTTCTTCGGCCGCGGACTGCTCGGCAACGGGCTCGTCGATTTCTACGTCGACCGGGGCGATCGCCTCGGGGATAACGGGCTCCGGCGCCGGCGGCACTTCGGCCGGTACCGCTGCTGCGACGTCCGCTTCCGGCGCGGCATCCTGCGGCTTGGTTTCCTCGACAGTGCCCTTGCCGAAGGAGAAGATCTTCTTGATGAAACCGATTGCCATTCAGGGATTCCGCATGAGTCAGGCCGCAGCCATCTGTTTTACCTGCATCGTCAGATGCTTGCCATTGTGGCCGGTGATCGTGACCGGCACAAGCGCACGGGGTTTGAGGCCGGCGGCGTCGACGAGCGTGAAGTTTTCGGTGTGAGCGAGGCCGTTGTTTTCGACCAGCAGCGTCTGCGCGCTGCCGACCATGCCTTCGAGATGGCGGGCATAAAGGGCCGCGCCCGTCGCGCGAAGGCGGGCGGCGCGATCCTTGACCAGCGCCCGGTCAAGCTGCGGCATACGCGCTGCCGGCGTGCCGGGACGGGGGCTATAGGGAAAGACGTGCAGATGGGCGATGCCGCAATCCTTGGCAAGCCGCACGGCATTTTCAAACATCTCTTCGGTTTCCGTCGGGAAGCCGGCGATCATGTCGGCGCCGAGACTGATATCGGGGCGCAAGCGCCGGACCTTGTCCGTGAAGGCGAGGGCGTCGGCGCTCGAATGGCGACGTTTCATGCGCTTCAGGATCATGTCGTCGCCATGCTGCAGCGACAGATGCAGATGCGGCATGAAGCGCGCTTCGTCGGCAATCAAATCGAACAGATGGCCGTCGGCCTCGATGCCGTCGATCGAGGAAAGGCGCAGGCGGCGGATATCCGGCACCTGTTTGAGAAGCGTCTTTGCCAACAGTCCCAGCGTCGGGGTTCCCGGCAGATCGGCGCCGTAGCTCGTCGCATCGACGCCGGTGAGCACGATCTCGCTGTAGCCGCCCTCGACGAGCCTGCGTGCCTGGTCGACCACCGCACCCATCGGTACCGAGCGGGAATTGCCGCGTCCATAAGGGATGATGCAGAAGGTACAGCGGTGATCGCAGCCGTTCTGCACCTGGATGAAGGCGCGTACGTGACCGTCGATATGCTTGACCATCTGTGGTGCTGTGGCCCGCACGCTCATGATGTCGTTGACGCGCAGCTTTTCTTCCGCCGAGACGCCGAAATCGGGCAGCGATCGGTAGGAGGCGCTTTTCAGCTTCTCCTCGTTGCCGAGCACGGCGTCGACCTCGGCCATACCGGCGAAGGTTTCCTTCTCCGTCTGGGCGGCGCAGCCGGTGACAATGATGCGGGCATGCGGGTTGTCGCGGCGGGCGCGGCGGATCGCCTGGCGCGCCTGGCGCACGGCCTCGCCGGTCACCGCACAGGTGTTGACGAGGATGGCGTTGTTCAACCCCGCCTTTTCGGCTTCCGCCCGCATCACTTCGGATTCGTAGGTATTGAGACGGCAGCCGAAGGTTATGACCTCGACGCCGCTCAAAGCGCCCGGGCCTCGGCGGTTCCCGGTTGGGTTTCATCGCGCTGCCAGGCGCCGGTCGCAGGGTCGACGGTTCCCGACCATTCCCATTCGGCCGGGCCGGTCATGACGACATGGTCGTCCGCTTCACGCCACTCGATCGACAGTGGGCCACCGGGCACGTTGACGATCACCCTGCGGTCGGTGCGGTCGGTCCGGGCGGCGCTGACGGCCGCAGCACAGGCAGCAGAACCGCAGGCAAGCGTCAGGCCGGCCCCGCGTTCCCAGGTTCTGAGGTCCAGTTCATTTCGCGAAAGCACGCGCGCAATCGAGATGTTGGCCCGCTCCGGGAACATCGGGTGGTTTTCGAGCAGCGGCCCGAAGCGTTCGAGGTCATAGGACCAGACGTCGTTGTCGACCCAGAAGATCGCGTGCGGATTGCCCATCGAGGCAACCGACGGCGAATGCAGCACGGGATTGTCGATCGGGCCGATCTGCAGCTCGATCCGGCGCGTGTCGTGAAACTCTTCCGACAGCGGGATTTCGTCCCAGCCGAAGCGCGGGCTTCCCATGTCGACGGAGATCGTGCCGTCGTCGTGCTCCTTGGCTTCGAGCAGGCCAGCAACCGTATGGAAGAGAAAGGCCTTCTTACCGGTTTCGGCGGCAAGCGCCTGGACGACGCAGCGCGTGCCGTTACCGCAGGCCTGGGCCATCGAGCCGTCGGAATTGACGATATCGATCCACGCGTCGGTGCCGGCGGCCTTCGGATCGTGGATCGCCATGATCTGGTCGAAGGCGGTGGCCGGATCGGCGTTGAGCGATATGGCAGCCTGCGGCGTCACGCGGTCGCGGCGGCCGCGCATGTCGACGACCAGGATCTTGTTTCCAAGCCCGTTCATTCTGGCAAATTGCACGTTGTCGACCATGTCGCGATTGTCCAAACCAGCCTCGCCAAGCGGAGGCACCCTTCATTTGGGCTGTATATGGCGGAAAAGCCCGGAAATTACCAGTGCCGGCTTCCCAGTGCCGGCTTCATTGGCGCGTCGACGACGAAGGCGGCACATCGAAGATTTCGCCCGGGCGCATGGCCCTGAAGCGCGTGCGGGCAATCTCGGCCTCGTCAAGCGCCTGTTCGAGCGCCTTGACCGGTGCATCGACGCCTTCATCGGTCAAGCGGAAGGTTCCCCAGTGGTGCCCAGCCACGTGGTCGGCGGCGCAGTCGATCATGCCCTGCACCGCCTCTTCCGGGTTCTGGTGATGATCCTGCATGAACCAGCGCGGCTCGTAGGCGCCGAAGGGCAGGTTGGCGAGGCGGAAGCCGCCATGTTTTTCGCGGGCGGCGCGATAGTTGATGCCGCCGTGAAAGCCGGTGTCGCCGACGTGGTAAATCTTGCCAACAGGGGTTTCGATGACGAAGGCCGCCCAGAGCGCCATGCGGCGATCGCCGGAGCCGCGCGCCGACCAGTGATGGCAGGGCTCGGCATGGATCACCAGTTCGTCTTCAAGGTCCAGCCGGTCGCCCCAGTCGAGAACGGATATGGTCGCGTCCGGCACGGCGCGGCGGATGATTGTGTCGTTGCCGAGCGGCGTGACGATCAGCGGACTGTGCTCTTCGTTGAGGGCTGCCAGCGTATCGAGATCGAGATGGTCGTAGTGGTTGTGGGTGACGAGCACGAGGTCGATCGGCGGCAGATCGTCCATCTCGATGCCTGGCGCATTGCGCCGTGCTGGGCCGACGAAGGAAAACGGGCTCACCCTGTGTGCCCAGACCGGGTCGGTCAGTATGTTGAAGCCATGCACCTGGATCAAAAGGCTCGCGTGGCCGATCATCGTCACCCGCAGGCGGTCGGCCTCGATGCTCAGCTCCGGCTTTGCCTGCTGAAACGGGCTTGGATAATGCGTCGGCCACCTCACCTTGCCTCGACCGAGCTGCCAGCGCAGAAGGTCGCCCATGCCCCGCGGCTGCCGGCCATTGGGGTTGAAGAACCGCGTTCCGTCGAAGTGGTCGGAGGCGGGCCCCCGATAATAAGGATTGACCTTCGGCATCGTCGCTTTCCGGCGATTGTTTGGTGGCGGTGTCTGAAAAAGATAGGCGCTTGCGATGCGTCGTGACAGGGTGAGGGGACAAGGTTTAAGAAATTCTTGAAAATAGCAACTTGATTGCTATCGTGCCTCATGCTGGTTCGCTTCGACAAACAGGAACGTCTGTACAAGGCCATCAAACTGGTCCGGCCGATCCATCTCAATGTGCATCGTTCGATCGAGCACATGCTGGAAGGTTCGGGCATATCCGTCGCCGAAAGGGCGGTGCTCGAGCTTCTCTGCGTGGAGCCATTGACAGTGCCGGAGGCGGCGCGGCGGTTGTCGATGAAACGGCAGTTCGTGCTGCGCGTCGTCGTCGGACTGCTGGAAAAGGGACTTCTGGAAAAGCAACCCAACCCGGAACATCGACGCGCCTATTTCTGTGCGCCGAGCGTTGTCGGTCGCGACCTGTTCGAGGCCATCCACCGGCGCGAACTCGAATTGCTGCACGCGGTTCTGGGCGATATCAACCAGACCGAAGTGGTTGCGGCACTCAGGGTCATGACCCGCGTCGCGACGGCGTTCGATGAGCTGGCACGTGAACTTGGCGCAGCGGATGACAAGGAAGGCTCTTGACCGCCGGGATTGGTGCTGTGAGCGTCGCGGCGCAGTCCGTGCCTGAAATCCCTGCTGCCGGATTTGCCGGCCGTTCTTGACTTTTCGGCCGCTTTCCTGTTTATCGCGGCAAATTCCTTCGCAAGTTGATGACTTCGAAGCCACCGACCAGGCCCCGTAAAGGTATAAAGAGAGCCCGGAGGTCAACATCCGACAGCGCGTTGCGCCCTCGGGTGGTTTTTGGCTTTGCGCCTTGTTTTTCAGGCGAAGGAACCCACGTTTCCGGCTAGTCTCCATGCCACCGGAAACCAGAAGGAAGTGAGAATGTTCGAGAGCCTCCAGGACCGCCTTGGTTCCATATTGAATGGACTGACCGGCCGCGGCGCATTGTCGGAAGCAGATGTTTCCGCGGCGCTTCGCGAGGTTCGCCGTGCGTTGCTCGAAGCCGATGTCGCCCTCGACGTCGTGCGCTCCTTTACTGAAAAGGTTCGCGAGAAGGCCGTTGGCGCCGAGATCCTGAAATCGATCAAGCCCGGGCAGATGGTCGTCAAGCTCGTCCATGACGAGCTGGTCGAGATGCTGGGCTCCGAGGGCGTCACTATCGACCTCAATGCGCCGGCACCGGTCGTCATCATGATGGTCGGTCTGCAGGGCTCGGGCAAGACGACGACCACCGGCAAGATCGCCAGCCGGATGAAGACGCGGGACAAAAAGAAGGTCCTGATGGCTTCGCTCGACACCCGTCGTCCGGCCGCCCAGGAGCAGCTTCGCCAGCTCGGCGTTCAGGCCGGCGTCGATACGCTGCCAATCATCGCCGGCCAGTCGCCGACCGATATCGCCGCGCGCGCCGTGCAGGCCGCCAAGCTCGGCGGCCACGACATCGTCATCCTCGACACCGCCGGCCGTACGCATATCGACGAGCCGCTGATGATCGAGATGGCGGAAATCAAGCGGAAGTCCAATCCGCATGAGATCCTGCTGGTCGCCGATGCGCTGACCGGTCAGGATGCCGTCAACCTCGCCCGCAACTTCGACGAACGCGTCGGCATCACCGGCCTCGTGCTCACCCGTATGGACGGCGACGGCCGCGGCGGTGCAGCACTTTCGATGCGCGCCGTTACCGGCAAGCCGATCAAGCTCATCGGCGTCGGCGAAAAGATGGGCGAACTCGAAGAGTTCCATCCGCGCCGCGTTGCCGACCGTATCCTCGGCATGGGCGACATCATCTCGCTGGTCGAAAAGGCTGCCGAGAACATCGACGCCGAAAAGGCGGCCGCAATGGCCGCCAAGATGGCCAAGGGCAAGTTCGACCTGAACGACCTCGCCGACCAATTGCGTCAGATGCAGAAGATGGGCGGCATGGGCGGTATCATGGGCCTGATGCCCGGCATGGCCGGCATGAAGGACAAGATGGCCTCGGCCGGTCTCGACGACAAGCTGTTCGGACGCCAGATCGCCATCATCTCCTCGATGACCAGGGCCGAGCGCGCCAACCCGGACATGCTGAAGCATTCCCGCAAGAAGCGCATCGCCGCCGGTTCCGGCACCGATGCTGCCGACATCAACAAGCTTCTGAAGATGCACCGCCAGATGGCGGACATGATGAAGATGATGGGCGGCAAGGGCAAAGGCGGCATGATGAAGCAGATGATGGGCGGCCTTGCCAGCAAGATGGGCCTCGGCGGCCTTGGTGGCGGCGGCATGCCCGATCTGTCGAGCCTCGACCCCAAGCAGCTCGAAGCGTTGCAGAAGCAGGCGGAAGCAGCCGGCCTCAAGCCCGGCGGCATGCCGGGCCTTGGCGGCGGCGGCCTGCCCGGTCTCGGCGGCGCCAAGCTTCCGGGCCTTGGCGGTTTCCCCGGCCTTCCGGGCCTACCCAAGAAGAAGTGAGGATCGGTGAGAGATGATTGATCCCGAAATCAAAAAGGAATTGGCGGGTTACCGGCAGTCGATCGACAACATCGATGCCGCGCTCGTCCACATGCTGGCCGAACGGTTCCGCTGCACCCAGGCGGTCGGCGTTCTCAAGGCCAAGCACAATCTGCCGCCGGCCGATGCGGCGCGCGAAGAATACCAGATCGAACGTCTTCGCCACCTGGCGAAGGATGCCAATCTGGATCCGGATTTCGCCGAGAAGTTCCTGAACTTCATCATCAAGGAAGTCATCCGGCATCATGAAGCCATCGCCGCCGATCGCACGCATTCCGCGGGCACCGTCGGCACCACCCATTCCGCTTGAACGAAGCGGTCAAGAAAGCCTGCAAGGAGTTACTCAAATGGCACTGAAAATTCGTCTCGCCCGTGGCGGTTCCAAGAAGCGTCCTTACTACCAGATCGTCGTTGCCGACGCCCGCAGCCCGCGTGACGGCCGCTTCCTCGAGAAGATCGGTTCCTGGAACCCGATGCTCGGCAAGGACGACGAAAAGCGCGTCGAGCTGAACGCCGAGCGCATCAGCCACTGGATCGCCCAGGGCGCCCAGCCGACCGACCGCGTCATGCGCTTCCTCGACCAGGCCGGTATCGCTCAGCGTCCGGCTCGCAGCAACCCGAACAAGGGTCTGCCGGGCAAGAAGGCTCAGGAGCGCGCTGCTGAAGCCAAGCAGAAGGCCGAAGACGCCGCTGCTGCCGCTGCCGAAGGTGCCGCGGAATAATATCCGGCAAACGGATGAAGGAGACGGGCGGCATTTCCATGCCGCCCGTTTTCCGTTATGTGCACCCTGAAATCCCCAAACGGATACGGATGATGAGCAAACTCGAAAACCCGGTTCTGATGGCGACTGTCGGCGCGGCGCAAGGTTTGCGCGGCGAGGTCAGGGTCAAGTCTTTCACCGACGACCCGACGGCACTCGGCGATTATGGCCATCTCCATAGCGCCGATGGGCGCGTGTTCGAGGTGCTGGAAATCCGCGAGGCCAAGAACGTGGTCGTCGTCCGCTTTCGCGGCGTCAACGACCGCACGGCCGCCGAGGCGCTGAATGGCCTCGAACTGTTCGTCGATCGCGACAATCTGCCCGACGACGATCTCGACGAAGACGAATTCTTCTATGCCGACCTCGAGGGCCTCGAGGCCATCGACGGCAGCGGCAAGAGCTACGGCACCGTGACGGGCGTGTTCGATTTCGGCGCGGGCGACCTGCTGGAGCTCAAGGGGCCGGGCAAGCGCCCCGTGCTCATTCCCTTTACTGAATGGTCCGTTCTGGAGATCGATTTGGAAGGCGGCAAGCTGCTGGTCGATCCGCTGGCCGCCGGCCTCATCGACGACAAGGACGAGCCCGGCAGCCCGTTTTCGGCCAAGCGCAAGTGAGCGCCAAGGCAATGTCCTTCCGCGCAACGGTTCTCACGCTCTATCCCGAAATGTTTCCCGGCCATCTCGGCGCCTCGCTCTCCGGCCGGGCGCTGGAGCGCGGCCAATGGTCGATCGATGCCGTGCAGATCCGTGACTTTGCGGAGGACAAGCACCGGACCGTCGACGATACGCCGGCCGGCGGCGGCGCCGGCATGGTGCTGAGGCCCGACGTCCTCGCCCGTGCGATCGACGCGGTGTCGCAGGACGATCATCGCCCGCGGCTGCTGATGAGCCCGCGCGGTAGGCCCTTGACGCAGAAGCGCGTGCGCGAACTTGCCGACGGTCCCGGCGTGGTCATCGTCTGCGGGCGGTTCGAAGGTGTCGACCAGCGCGTCATCGACGGGCGCGCGCTCGAGGAAGTGTCGATCGGCGACTATATCCTCTCGGGCGGCGAGCCGGCAGCGCTGACGCTGCTCGATGCCGTCGTGCGCATCCTGCCCGGGGTGATGGGCAACGAGCTGTCGGGCGTTCACGAAAGCTTCGAAGGCGGGTTGCTGGAGCATCCGCACTATACCCGTCCGCAGGTCTTCGAGGGCAGGGAGATCCCGGCCGTGCTGACCTCGGGCAATCACGGCGCCATCGCCAAGTGGCGCGAGGCGGAAGCCCGTCGGCTGACCGAGGCGCGTCGGCCGGACCTGCTTCCTCAACCCGTGAAGAAGTAATAGGCGGCGAGCAGCAAGCCGACCGCGACGACCAAGGCGCGGATCACCGCCTGCGGCACGCGCCGTGCCGCCCAGACGCCGAGATAACCGCCGAGGGCGGCACCGGGAACCATGATCGCCGCATGCAGCCACGACACGACCCCGCCGGCGGCGAAGACCACGATGGCGATGGTGGCGATGACGATCGAGATGAAGTTCTTCAGCGCATTCAGGCGGTGATAGCCGCCACCGGTGGCAAGTCCCAACACCGCCAGCATCATGATGCCCATGCCGGCGCCGAAGAAGCCGCCATAGATCGAGGTTGCGAACTGGCTGACGACACCGGCCGGGCTGATCGCATGCTCGTCGATGCGGGCCTTGGGCTTCAGGAGCGGCCCGGCGGCGAAGATCGCCGTCGCGGCGATCAGCAGCCAGGGGACGAGCGCACGAAACGAGGCGTTCGACAGGGAGATCAGCAACACCGCGCCGGCAAGTCCGCCGACCGCCGAAATGACGCCAAGCAGGATCGCCTGGCGGCGGTCCGCGCGGATCTCCTTGGCATAGGCAAGGGTCGAGGTGATATAGCCGGGAAGCTGGATGATCGACGACGTGGCATTGGCGACAATCGGCGGCAACCCGCCAAGGGTCATGGCGCCGAAGGTGAGGAAGGTTCCGCCACCGGCAATCGCATTGACCACGCCCGACAGGAAACCGGCGACGAAAAGCAGAAGTACTTCGAAGAAATGCATGGTCTCCCCCATCGCCCCCAGCTCGGCATAGCCCGCGGGCTTTGCAGCCGCAAGCCCGCGATTGAATGCATTTCAATGCGCGTTATTTCGAAATCTCTGATAGAATTCGCGCCGAACGCCTCCATGGCCCGGAAAATATGGCTTGCGGGGATGACAAGCGGGTTTTCTTCGTGTAAGTGCCGCCCCGGTTCGGGTTGTTTGCCCGTCGACCACCAACAAAGAATGGTGAATCCGCTCCTGCCGGGGTCCGGCAACATCTGAAGGTACGTCCGACAGGTCGATCGAGAGCGCTCTGGCTGTTTCAGAAGAACTTGAAAGGTTAACCCGATGAACATCATCCAGCAGCTGGAAGCCGAACAGGCCGCCAAGATTGCCGCCAAGCGCACGCTCCCCGATTTCTCCGCAGGCGACACGCTGCGCGTCAACGTCCGCGTTGTCGAAGGCACGCGTACCCGCGTTCAGGCCTATGAAGGCGTTTGCATCGCTCGTTCGGGCGGCGGCATCAACGAAAGCTTCACCGTTCGCAAGATCTCCTACGGCGAAGGCGTTGAGCGCGTATTCCCGGTTTACTCGCCGCTCGTCGAGAGCGTTGAAGTGGTTCGCCGCGGTAAGGTCCGTCGCGCCAAGCTCTACTACCTGCGCGATCGTCGCGGCAAGTCGGCTCGTATCGTTGAAAACACCGGTACGCGCGCCCGCAAGCTGAACGACGCCGAGCGCCAGGCCGTTGTCGAGGAAAAGGCACGGATCGAAGCTGAAAAGATCGCAGCAGCTCAGGCTCTTGCAGCCGAAAAGGCAGCAGCCGAAGCCGCAGAAGCCAAGGCAGCAGCAGAAGCCGCCGAAGCCAAGGCAGCTGAAGCCGCAGCGGAATAAGATTTCAATCCTTTGGGATTGTAGGGAAGGCGGCCTCGGGCCGCCTTTCTTTTTTGGTACTATGCGCTTGTCTTTTCTTAGCAATCCGTGACATTTTTCGCTGCCACACTTTTCGGGAGCTCTTCCAATGACAATCCGTCGCCATGTGCTTGCGGGCATCGCAGCCGCACTTGCCGTTCCATTTGCTTTTTCTGCACCGGCTTTCGCCAGCGACCTGCCGGATCTCGGTGGCAAGACGGTTGTCGTCGTCACGGAAAATGCCTACCCGCCGCTGCAGTTCGTCGATCCGAAGACCGGTGAGGCGATCGGCTGGGAATATGATGCGATGAACGAGATCGCCAAGCGTCTGAACTTCAAGGTCGAGTACCAGAACACCAGCTGGGACGCGATGATCCAGGCTGTTCACGACGGCCAGTACCAGATCGGCATGACCGGCATTACCATCAAGGACGACCGCAAGGAGAAGGTCGACTTCTCCGATCCGTACATGCGCTCGCAGCAGTTCATGCTGGTGCGCGGCGACGAGAACCGCTTCAACGACGGCAAGAGCTTCGGCGCCTTCGCCGACGGTCTGGTCGGCGCACAGCCGGGCACCTCGCCGTTCTACACCGCCGTCTACGAAATGCTCGATGGCAACGAGCAGAACCCGCGCATCAAGCTGTTCGAAACCTTCGGTGCCACCGTGCAGGCGCTCAAGGCCGGCGACGTCGACGTCGTCCTGACCGACAGCGTTGCCGCCAAGGGGTATGTCGATTCGTCCGAAGGCAAGCTGAAGGTCGTCGGCGGCCCGCTCGGCACCGAGGATTTCGGCTTCATCTATCCCAAGGGTTCGGACCTGGTCGGCCCGGTGAACGCCGCGATCAAGGCGCTGAAGGAAGATGGAACCTTCGACGCCTTGGATAAGAAGTGGTTCCTCGACTACAAGATGGGCGGCTGATCGCAGGCCATGGCCTCCCCACAATCGACTGATAAGTCCGGAAAGGGCGACTATCCCTGGTGGCTGGTCGCCCTTCTGGTGATTGCCGTGGCGCTCGCCGCTGTTATCGTCACCAATGACATCTACACCGAAGTCTTCAACGTCGTCCTCAAGGGCATTGGCGTCACCATTTTCGTGACCCTGATGGGCTTCGTGCTGGCGACGACGCTCGGTCTCGGCATTGCGCTGATGGCGCTGTCGGAGCACGCGGCACTTCGCCAGATCGCACGCTTCTACACCGAGGTCATCCGCGGCGTGCCGATCCTCGTCCTGTTGTTCTACATCGCCTTCGTCGGCGCGCCGACGCTCGTCACGGTCGCCAACTTCATCACCGCGCCGCTGATATCGGCCGGCTGGATGGAGCCGGTGGTGGTGCGCGACATCTCGCTGATGTGGCGGGCGATCATGGCGCTGATGATCGGCTATTCCGCCTTCATCGCCGAAGTCTTTCGGGCCGGCATCCTCTCGGTCGACAAGGGTCAGGTCGAGGCAGCCAAGGCGCTGGGCCTGACGCGCTACCAGCGGTTTCGCCTGGTGATCTTCCCGCAGGCGATCCGCGTGATCCTGCCGCCGCTCGGCAACGACTTCGTCGCCATGGTCAAGGACTCCTCGCTGGTCTCGGTGCTCGGCGTCGCCGACATCACCCAGATGGGCAAGGTCTACGCCTCCGGTTCCTTTCGCTTCTTCGAGACCTATTCGATCGTTGCCTATGTCTATCTCGTCCTGACCATTGGCCTGTCGCTGGGCTTGCGGGGGATCGAGCGGCGGTTGCGGCGCGCCGAGCAGCGTTGAGGCTGCTTCCACCGATTGCCGAAGTGTCAAAAAATTGATATGTACGGCCTCATGGAATCCAAGTTCGGATGTCGAGAGCAAAAAATCGTCGTGCTGCAGGACCACAAGCGTCTGCCGGCACGCTTTTTTGCGCGCGTATCCGGGGCGCTGACAAGCCTCCTATCCTGATCCCTTGATCAGTGTTTCCGGCTGCCTTGCTGCCGGCTTTTCCCTTACTTCTGAAAATTCGATGGATATATCGCCATGAGCGCACCGCGTACTCTCTATGACAAGATCTGGGACGACCATCTGGTCAACAGCCAGGACGATGGCACCTGTCTTCTCTACATCGATCGTCATCTCGTTCATGAGGTGACGAGCCCGCAGGCTTTCGAGGGCCTGCGCATGGCTGGCCGCAAGGTCCGCGCTCCGGAAAAGACGCTCGCCGTCGTCGACCACAACGTGCCGACCTCACCTGATCGCCATCTCGGCATCAAGAACGAGGAGAGCCGCATCCAGGTCGAGGCGCTCGCCACGAACGCAGCCGAGTTCGGTGTCGAATACTACTCGGAAAACGACAAGCGCCAGGGCATCGTGCACATCGTCGGCCCGGAGCAGGGCTTCACGCTGCCGGGCATGACCATCGTTTGCGGCGACAGCCACACCTCGACGCATGGTGCCTTCGGCGCGCTGGCGCATGGCATCGGCACGTCGGAAGTCGAGCACGTGCTTGCGACCCAGACGCTGATCCAGCAGAAGGCCAAGAACATGCTGGTGCGCGTCGACGGCCAGCTGCCGCCAGGTGTGACCGCCAAGGACATCATCCTTGCCATCATCGGTGAGATCGGTACCGCCGGTGGCACCGGACACGTCATCGAGTTTGCCGGCGAAGCGATCCGCTCGCTGTCGATGGAAGGCCGCATGACCATCTGCAACATGACGATCGAAGGCGGTGCCCGCGCCGGCCTGATCGCGCCCGACGAAACGACCTTCGAATACATCAAGGACAAGCCGCGCGCGCCGAAGGGCAAGGCCTGGGAAATGGCGCTTGACTATTGGAAGACGCTGCACACCGACGAAGGCGCGCATTACGATCGCGTCGTCGTGCTCGACGCTGCCGATCTGCCGCCGATCGTCTCCTGGGGTTCGTCGCCTGAGGACGTCATCTCGGTTCAGGGCATCGTCCCGAACCCGGACGAGATCCCGGAAGAAAACAAGCGCACCTCCAAGTGGCGCGCGCTTGACTACATGGGCCTGAAGCCCGGCACCAAGATCACTGACATCGCCATCGACCGCGTCTTCATCGGCTCGTGCACCAACGGCCGCATCGAGGATCTGCGCGCCGTTGCCGCTGTCGTCGAAGGCCGCAAGGTTGCGCCGACCGTTTCGGCGATGATTGTTCCGGGCTCCGGCCTCGTCAAGGAGCAGGCGGAAGCCGAAGGCCTCGACAAGATCTTCCGGGAAGCGGGCTTCGACTGGCGCGAGCCGGGCTGCTCGATGTGCCTGGCGATGAACGACGACCGGCTGAAGCCGGGCGAGCGCTGTGCCTCGACCTCCAACCGTAACTTCGAAGGCCGCCAGGGCTTCAAGGGACGCACACATCTGGTATCGCCGGCAATGGCGGCGGCCGCAGCGGTCGCCGGACATTTCGTCGACATTCGTGAGTGGAAGTAAGCTGGCGCGAGTGGAAATAAGCCGGTTCCTGAGCTTTCCGGCGTTGATGGCCGCCCTTCGGGGCGGCCTTTTTTGTGGTTCACTCCTACAGCGTCCTTTGCGCGTCAGATATGAGGCGCAAAGGACGCTGTAGCGCATTAAACCTGCTGCATAATTTCCTCCTTAAATCGATTCCGATTTAAGGAATTATGCAGTACGGGGACAAAACGTCGAAGCGATGCCAGAATGGACCTGACGGAGTAGATCGTACTTCGCTGCGAAGGAGGACGTGATGGCCGGGGATCGCGGGGCGAAAACATACCGCCTGATGCTGTTGCGCCATGCCAAGTCCGCATGGCCGGACGGCGTGCCGGATCACGACCGGCCGCTCGGCGAGCGCGGCCGCAAGGCGGCGCCACTGATCGGCGCAGATATGAAGCGCAAAGGGCTGATCCCGGGGCTCGCGATCGTTTCCACTGCGCGACGTGCGCGGGAAACCTGGGCGCTGGTTCGGGATAACCTGCCGCCGCCAATCCCCACCCGTGAGACGCGCGACATCTACGAAGTTGGGGCACCCGCCATTCTGGCGACCATTCGCGCCGTTGACCCTGATATCCGTAACCTGCTTGTCGTTGGCCACAATCCGGGCATGGAGGAACTTGCGCATCTGCTGGCCGGATCGGGCAGGCAGGAGGCGCTCGCGCGCATGCGGGAGAAGTTTCCGACAGCGGCGCTTGCCGTACTCGCGTTCGACGGCTCCAGTTGGGAGGACCTGGCATCGGGCCGGTGCCGTCTCATCGATTTCGTCACGCCGCGCCAACTCGCCTGAGGCCGCGCCGGCTTGCCTGATTGGATCAGATCTTGTGTTTTGCCAGCCTGCGCACAAGGGCGGACGGAAGGCGCTTTGCCAAGACCTTGGCCGCCGGTTGCAGCCGCGCCATGACAAGCTCGCGCAGCAGCCAGCCGCGCCAGGAGAACGCGAAAGCATAGTCGCTGACGGCAACCAGCCCGTCGGCGTGCTGCATCTTGTAGCCATCCGCTGGCGCCAGCAGGTCGAAGACACGGCTGCCGCGATCGGCGGCGGCCGCGAATGTCCGGTGGATCAGCAGCCGCCCGAGGCCCTCGCGGTCATAGCCAGGGTCGGTTGCCAGCACGTGTCCGAAGGTTGGCCCTTGCAATCGAAGGACAGATCGACGCCGATCGGCCGCCCATCGCAGGCGATCGTCGAGGCGCAGAGGCCGGCGCCGGGATCGCCGGCCAGGTCCTCGAAGAACGCTTGGAAGCGGCTGTCCATGACGGTCGGCGACAGGATCGCGTTTTCGAGCAGCCAGTTCTTCTTGATGGTGATGGCAGCGGCTGCGGCCGTTGCGGCTGTTGACCCCGGCTCCGGCTCGGTAAAGGTGATGTCGCCGTGCTCTCGCAGCCTTCGCAGCCGGCGCCGATAGTTCGAGCGCTCGCGTGCGGAATAGGCGATGCCGGGGCCATCGGCTGTCACCCGCCGTGACAGGCTTGCGAAAGGCGCCTGCACGTCGCCAGGCAAGGAGGCGCCGCTTGGGATCACCGATCCGCATAGGGCAGCATCCGCTCTTACCCGCCGTGCTTCGAAGAGATCGGCGCCGAGCGATGCGACGGCGTTCCAGCCGGCTTCGAGCAAGGCGTGTCTGTTCTCGCCGGCCTCGACGAGCACGTCGCCGAATTGGGTCACCGGCGCTCCCATGAAACCAAGCACATCAAAACCAAGCTTGCGCCGGCGCACCAGTGGCCAGAGGGTGACGAGACGCCCGTCGATACGACCGATGAGGATGCAGAGCTGCGTCTTTGGATCGAGATAGTGCCGCGCCCAGTGTCGCAGGAAGATATGACGCTGGAACACCTGCTGAGGCTCCGCCGTCCGCTCGAACAGGTCGTCCCATTCCTTGTGCAGGGCCTCGAAGCCTTCGAGACTTGTGACGCAACTGATTTGGAGATTGTCGCCCAAAAGCTGAGAGCTCGGAGTTATCTCAACTGCGTCGGCGATCGGCGACGTCGCTCGGCCGGGCATGGCTCAGCCGCTTCGGAAGTGATTGACGAGCCGCCGCGTTCCTCTGATCGGGAAACGGGCAAGATAGGCAACCATGAGGGCGGGGTGGAGAGCGGCGAACGGGGCATCGTTCTCGACCAGATGCCGGATCGCGAGAACCGGCATCGGCGAGCGCAGTGGTCGGAAGTCCGGGTTCCACAGGCCGCGATCCTCGGAGCCTGCATGCATCATGCCGATCATCCGGGCGCGGGCGAGTGAATAGAACCGATGCCGCCGCTGGATGCGCTTCAACATCGCGATCCCATCCGCATCGGCGCAGTCAGGAAAGCCAACGATCACCGTGCGGAAATGCTTCATCGCGGGTTTGCAGGGGATGGCTTCGAGTTCGCCGAATGCGCCACGGATGAGCGCAAAGACCGTGTCTTCGTCCTCGGCGCGCGCGTCAGAAATCGCCAACCGGACGGTATCGATCTTGGCGGCCTGGCGGGTAAAGGGGCAGACAGCGCCGGTTCGTCCGAGATCGGAATGGCCGGCCATCAGATAGGATTCGACCCAGTCGAGCAGCTGCGCAATGTCGGAACCTTGCGAGACGCCGTCCGCGCTATCACGAACCTCTTTTATCCCGAAGAACCGTCCGTCGGTCGCCGGTATCGCTTTGGCCGTCTTGGTCAGCATCGGCAGCACTCGTCCTGCAAATCTCGCTTGAGGCTACATAGACACCAGAGCTTGCGGAAGTGTTGATGGTTGTGGCCGGTGAGGTTTCTCGCGTGATCTATGCTTTCCGAATTCTTCTTTCGATCGCCGGTCATGCCTCATATTGCAGCGTCGACATTAGACAACTTTGACGACGGTGCCGCGACGCAGATGCGGGATCAGCCGGCGCATGGCGGCAAGGCTTATGGCGACGCAGCCCTCGGTCGGCTCGTATCCGGGGCGGATGAGGTGAAAGAATATTGCCGACCCGGCATAACGGCGCCGGCTGGTCAGGTTCCAGTCCATCACCAGGCAGATGTCGTAGAGCCTGTCCGTGCGCATCATGTCCTCGTGGCTCGGCGCGAAGGGCGCATTGGCTGGACGGTTGTAGCGGGCATGACTGGGAGCGTCGCACCAGAGCATGCCGTTACGCGTGGCCCGCATCGGCAGCGGCGTCGGCGGCAGCAGGATGCGGTCGCGCCTGACATAGCCGCCGATGAGTTTCATCGCGGCGCGCGGCGTGGCACCGTCGCCCTCGCGCTTGCGGCTGGTAATGCCGCTGCGGCCGATGGCCGCTTGCTCCGTGCGGCCATCGAAGGTAACCAGTGCACGCCTGCGATCAAGCGGGGCAGGCCGGACGGTGATGACGGATTTGACTGGCCTTCTTCCCGACGTTTTCTTGCGCATCTCTCTCACAGATTTTTGAATTGTCCGTGATTTGGCGGGCACCATAAGCACGGTTGCATATATAACGAGGTTCCAAAACCGGTTCGCTTGCCAACACGGGCATTTGAGCTAGTTTGAAACCGGAAGCAAACAGGAATTGTCCCATGGCGACCCGTACCATTCTTCTTGTCGACGACGACAATGACCTGCGCGAAACGTTGGTCGAACAGCTTTCGCTGTACGAGGAGTTCGATCTTCTTCAGGAAGCGACTGCCGGCAAGGGGATACAGGCGGCGCGCGCCCAGCAGGTCGATCTGCTGATCATGGATGTCGGTCTGCCCGACATGGACGGGCGCGAGGCGGTCAAGCTCTTGCGCAAGGGCGGCTTCAAGGCGCCGATCATCATGCTCACCGGTCATGACACGGATTCGGATACGATCCTCGGTCTGGAAGCCGGCGCGAACGACTATGTCACCAAGCCGTTCCGCTTCGCCGTCCTCCTCGCCCGTATCCGCGCGCAGCTGCGCCAGCACGAACAGAGCGAAGATGCGACCTTCAGTGTCGGTCCCTACACGTTCAAGCCGAGCCAGAAGCTGCTGACGCTCGAAAACGGCCAGAAGATCCGGCTGACCGAAAAGGAAGCGGCGATCATCCGCTATCTCTATCGCGCCGACCAGAAGGTGGTGACGCGCGACGTGCTGCTCGAAGAAGTCTGGGGTTACAATTCCGGCGTGACGACGCATACGCTCGAAACACATGTCTATCGGCTCCGCCAGAAAATCGAGCGAGACCCTTCCAATGCCGAGATTTTGGTGACAGAGAACGGCGGCTACAAGATCGTTCCGTGAGGCGGCGACGTCCGATGATTTCTCCGCACGTCAGCTGCTTCGGACTATTTGCATCGATTGCTATGCTCTTGGGTTTCGAACCCCGGAGCATCGTGATTCAGGGAGGTTAGCCGTTTGGCGCTCAACGACGACATCGTTCTTCTGTCCAATGTGCCGCTTTTTGCCGATATCAGCGAGGACAAGCTGAGGCTGATTGCCTTTGGCGCCGAACGTCGACGCGTGTTCAAAGGGCAGGAGCTGTTTCGCGAGGGCGCTCCGGCCGATTGCGCCTTTGCCATTGCCAGCGGCAGCCTCTCGCTTTCGAAAGCCAATGCCGACGGCGCGATGGAGGATGTCACCACCGTCGGCCGCGGCGCGCTTCTCTCGGAACTGGCGCTGATCTCGATGGTGGAACGCAAGTTTACCGCGACCGCGGACGAAGACAGCGAAGTGATCCGCATCAATCGCCCGCTGTTCCGGCGCATGCTGGAAGAATACCCGGAAGTTGCCGCCCTCGTGGAGGCGCGCATCCGCGAGAACCTGCAGGCGATGATCCGCCGCGCAGGCGCACTGGCCGGCCGTTTCGCCTGACGCACTCCCGATAGACGGTCGCACGCCAGGCGTTTTCACCTACCATTTGTACTTGAGCGTGCCGAGCACGGTGCGGCCCTGGCCGAAGTAGCAGTAACCGTCGGTGCAGACTTCTTCGCGCCGGTCGCCAATGTTGGTTGCGCTGACGGCCAGCGACAATCCGTTCAGATCGGGATTTTTCACGCCGAAATCATAGGCGATCGACGCGTCGAAGTAGACGGCGCCGCCGTTTTCCGCCGTATTGTCGTCGGAGGTGAAGGACTTGGAGGTGGCGCGGATACCGCCGCCAAGGCTGAGACCGGCGAGCTGCGTATCGTCTGGCACGAGGTAGTTCACCCAGAGGGATGCGATGTTGCGCGGCTTGGTCGAGGGCACGTTGCCGATCAATGCGGGATTGACGTTCCCGGTGATCTCGGCGTCGTTGTAGGTGTAGGCGGCGATCAGGCTGAAGCCATTGTCGAATTCGCGTCGCGCCTCGACCTCGAAGCCCTTGGTGGTCACCTCGCCCGAAGATTTGTAGTAGTAGCCGACGGGCAGCGACGCGTCCGCGACATATTGCGGCGCCCCGGTTTCGACGATCCGGTAGACGGCGGCGCTCAGCGAATAGGCCTCGCCTTCCGGCTGGTATTTGATGCCCAGTTCGATCTGCTCGCCCGTCGTCGGATCCAAAACCGTACCATCTGCCGAGAGCTGCGTGCTCGGCACGAAGGACGTGCCGTAGCTGGCGTAGGGCGCAATATCGTTGTCGAAGAGGTAGAGCAGGCCCACCTGGCCGGTGACTTCACCGTCGTCCTTGCGGTCGACTGCACCGGTGTTCTTGTTGGTGCTCGTCTGGTCCACCCAGTCGTGGCGCAGGCCGGCGACGGCGCGCCAGTTGCCGAATTCCGCCTGGTCCTCAGCATAGATGCCGGTCTGGCGCAGATCGCGGCCACTGAAGCTGGTGAGCGCGGGCGTCGGGCCGGTGATGCCGAAGGTCGGATTGTCGAGGTCGAAGCGATAGGCCGGATCGCTGGCGCCAAAGCCGAGCCCGAAGTCTGACGTGATCCAGGTATAGTCGAGGCCGGTCAGCAGTGTGTGCGAGATGGCGCCGGTATCGAAGGTCGCCAGCAACTGGTTGTCGATCTGGTAGGCGCGCTGATTGTCGGTAATCGCGACCGGCGACCGCTCGTAGACATTGCCAGTTGCCGTGCCGAACTCGAGATAGCGGGCGTCCAAATCCATGTCGCTGACGCGGGCGTGCTGACGGAAGATCAGGCCATTGTCGAATTCGTGCTCGAGCTTGAAGCCAGCCTGATACTGCCGCACCTTCTGGTGATCGTATTCCGGATCGCTGTAGCGCAGCAGCTTGCCGCCATATTCGAACACCCGCGGGCTGGCATCGCTCTCGCCCTTCTGTCCGAGGCCGTAGACGGTCAGCGACGTTGCCTCGTCCGGCTTCCAGGTGAAGGAGGGCTGCAGCAGGTAGCGGTCGTCGGCAACGTCGTAGCTGGTTTCGCCGTTCCGCAGCAGACCGACGATACGATAGAGAAAGTCGCCTTCGGCGGTCGCCGGGCCGCCGAAATCGAAGGCCGTCTGGGCGCGGCCGATCGTGCCGTATTGAACTTCGACCTCGCGGTGCGTGTCGTCCTGCGGCATCTTGGAAATGCGGTTGACGATGCCGCCGACACCGGCGGCGCCGTACAGCACCGACACCGGTCCCTTGATGATCTCGATGCGGTCGAGACCGTAGATCTCGGTCGGGAAGGTGCCGTAGTTCATATAGGGCTGGCGCAGGCCGTCGCGGAAGTCGCCGGTTGTGGTCGTCTCGAAGCCGCGAATGTAGATCTGGTCGAAGCGCGGGTCGAAGCCGAAGGCGCCGGTGGTAACACCGGCGGCATAGCGGGTTGCCTGGATCATGTCCTGGGCGCCACGCTCCTCCAGTTCCTTGCGGGTGACGACGGAGACCGAGCGCGGGGTCTCGACCAGTGGCGTGTCGGTCTTCAGCGCCGTGATATTGCGCGACGGTGCGATGGTATCATTGTCCTCGGCGATGCTGGTGGCCGCCTGTGCGGCCGAAACCTCGATCTTCTGCAGCCGCGTCGTCTTCTCACTCGTGGCCGTCTGCGCGGTGGCGGAATTTGATAGCAGTCCGATCGTGATCGCGAGTAGTGCCGTTGTTGCCGAAAGGGAACGAAGCGAGGTGCGAACGGGTCTGTTCGGAAAAATCTTGCGCATGATCTGGCCCCTTTTGCGGGCGCACGAAAGCCCTCCGGACTGGCCCGGAGCGAAGCACCCGAAAATCAATGGAAACGACGGCTGCTTAGCCGCCGGAGGCGGTGTCCCCGCCGCTCGCAAAAAGGGATAATCGCTTCGAAAAACAGGATCAAGAAAAATATGAGATTTTTACTCATCTTTTCTTGATGCAGCTGATCGTGCTACATGTTTTTATCCTTAAATCGAATAGGATTTAAGGAAACACGCAGTAGAGCGTTGCCGCTCTAAATATCGAAATGCGCGATCACCGGCACATGGTCCGACGGCCGCTCCCAGCCGCGCGCTTCCCGCAGGATATCCACCTGCGTCAGCTTCGGCGCGAGGTCGGCCGACGACCAGATGTGGTCGAGGCGTCGGCCGCGGTCGGCCGCTTCCCAATCCTTCGCGCGGTAGCTCCACCAGGTATAGAGCTTGGTCGGCGCCGGCGCATGCTGGCGCATCAGGTCGACCCAGGCGCCGCCGTTCATCACCGTGTTGAGGCCCTCGGTTTCGATCGGCGTATGGCTGACGATCTTCAGGAGTTGCTTGTGCGACCAGACGTCGTCCTCGAGCGGCGCGATGTTGAGGTCGCCGACGAGGATGGAGGAGATGCCCGCCTCGGCTTCGGCGTGCAGCAGCTTCATCTCATCGACGAAATCGAGCTTGTGGCCGAACTTCGGGTTGATCGACCTGTCCGGTTCGTCGCCGCCGGCGGGAACGTAGAAATTGTGCAGGCGGATCTTCTTGCCGCCCGCCTCGAACACCACCGAAAGGTGGCGCGCATCGCCGACGCCGCAATAGTCGCGGCGGTCGCTAAGCTCGTGCAGGGGCAGACGCGAGATCGTCGCGACGCCGTGATAGCCCTTCTGGCCGTGCATCTCGATATGGTTGTAGCCGAGTGCCTTGAGTGGCTTTGACGGAAACTGGTCGTTCGGGCACTTGGTTTCCTGCAGGCAGAGAATGTCGGGCTGCCAGGTCTTCAGCAGATGTTCGATCAGCGGCATGCGCAGGCGAACGGAGTTGATATTCCACGTGGCGACGGAAAGGGCCATTGCTCATTCCCCATGATTGGGTAGGTCCGGGCGTTCGACGAATGGAAAGCCGGCTCAGGACGGATATGTTTTCGATGTCGGGGAGGTTTAAGCAGGTCTGGCGCGTCGGGACAAGGAATGCATGAAAAGGTCGCTGCGCACTTTGACGCGCTGCATGTTTTATCCTTAGATCGGATCCGAGGACACATGCAGTGGGCGGCCGATGTCCACAATGCCTATGCTGAGGCGGTCTTAGCCGCCCCGTTTGTTGCGAACCTCGTCGTAAGGAATCTTGAACACCTTGTCGTCGAGCGCGATGCCGGTCCGGACGTTGAAGATCATCACCGACGTGTCCTTCTTCTGCGCATCGGTGATCGTCCACTGGCGCAGGTCGTAGGTCTTCGGATCGAACATCATGGTGATGGTCGAATCGCCGAAGATCGAGCGATCCCCGAGCACGATGGTGATGAGGTCTGATTCTTCCTTGACGTCGCGCACCATCTTGCCGGTCAGGTCGATCCGCTCGCTGAGCAACAGGTTCAGCGGCGTCTTGGAGAGCGGGTAGATATCCCAGGTCTTCAGCTTCATATTGCCGATGACCACCGACTTGCCGTCGGAAATCACGCGCATCGGCGAAGGCGCCTCGTAGTTGAAGCGGATGCGGCCGGGGCGGCGGATGTAGAACTTGCCACCGGTCTGCTCGCCGCGCGGGCCGAACTGCACGAATTCGCCGGACATGGTCTTCACCGACGAGAAATGATCGGCGATCTTCTGGGCGGAGGCCGGGGCCTGGGCAAAGGCCTTGGTGACGTCAAGACCGGCGCCACCCATGCCCGCGAGCGCCGCGAGGCCGCAAACGAATACACGGCGCGACATCGCCGGATTGCTGCCCAGGGTGGTTTTCGTCTCTGTCATCACAGTCTCCTTCATTTCCTGAATCATCTGGAGCGCAAGTGCGGCACCTTCAAGGCGTTTTTCATGGCCTTCGGCGGGCCGCGCTCTCACATGACCGTTACCGGGCATGGATCATCGCCCGGGACGAAAGCCGGGTTTACCGGCCAGTGATTTCCGCTTCGGTCGGCACGAGGATTTCCCGTTTGCCGGCATGGTTTGCCGGGCCGATGATGCCTTCCTGTTCCATGCGCTCGATCAGTGAAGCGGCCCTATTATAGCCTATCCCGAGGCGACGTTGCACATAGGATGTGGAGGCCTTGCCGTCGCGCAGAACGATCGCCACCGCCTGGTCGTAGGGGTCGTCGGAATCGGCAAGATTGGACGTGCCGGCGGGGCCGCCGCCGTCATTGTCCTCGTCGTCATCTTCGGTGATCGCGTCGAGATATTGCGGTGTGCCCTGGGTCTTGAGATAGGCGACGACTTCCTCGACTTCGGTGTCGGAGACGAAGGGACCGTGGACGCGCTGGATGCGTCCGCCACCGGCCATGTAGAGCATGTCGCCCATGCCGAGCAGCTGTTCGGCACCCTGTTCGCCAAGGATGGTGCGGCTGTCGATCTTCGACGTCACCTGGAAGGAGATGCGGGTCGGGAAGTTGGCCTTGATCGTACCGGTGATGACGTCGACCGACGGGCGCTGCGTCGCCATGATCACATGAATGCCGGCAGCGCGCGCCATCTGCGCCAGCCGCTGCACCGCGCCTTCGATGTCCTTGCCGGCGACCATCATCAGGTCGGCCATTTCGTCGATGATGACGACGATATAGGGCATCGGCGACAGATCGAATTCCTCGGTCTCGTAGATCGCCTCGCCGGTCTGGCGGTCGAAGCCGGTCTGCACCGTGCGGGTGATCGCATCGCCCTTGGCCAGCGCCTGCTCGACGCGGGTGTTGAAGCCGTCGATGTTGCGCACGCCGATCTTCGACATCTTCTTGTAGCGCTCTTCCATCTCGCGCACCGTCCACTTGAGCGCGACGACCGCCTTCTTCGGGTCGGTCACGACGGGCGAAAGCAGGTGCGGGATGCCGTCATAGACGGAGAGTTCGAGCATCTTCGGGTCGATCATGATCAGGCGGCACTGGTCGGGACGCAGGCGGTAGAGCAGCGACAGGATCATGGTGTTGATCGCCACTGACTTGCCCGAGCCGGTGGTGCCGGCGACGAGCAGATGCGGCATCTTGGCGAGATCGGCGACCACCGGTTCGCCGCCGATGGTCTTACCGAGCGCCATGGCCAGGCGCGCCTTGCTGGTCTCGAAGTCGCGCGAGCCGATCAGTTCGCGCAGATAAACGGTTTCGCGGCGCTGGTTGGGCAATTCGATGCCGATGGCGTTGCGGCCCGGCACGACGGCGACGCGGGCAGCAATGGCGCTCATCGAGCGGGCGATGTCGTCGGCAAGGCCGATGACCCGGGAGGATTTGATGCCCGGCGCCGGCTCCAGTTCATAAAGGGTAACGACCGGGCCCGGGCGGACGTGGATGATCTCACCCTTGACGCCGAAGTCCTCAAGCACACCTTCGAGCATGCGGGCGTTCTGCTCCAGCGCGTCGGCGGAGAGCGAAGCGTCGCGGGTGACGTTCTTCGGCTCGGCGAGGAAATGCATTGGCGGCAGCGCGAAATCGCCGTCATCGTCCTCGACGAAGGAGCGCTGCGCCTCGCGCTCGAGCCGCTGGCTGGTCTTCGGGCGAGGCGGCGGGGTGGCAACACGCGAGCCGGCCTTCGGCAGACCCTGCTTCGGCGGTGCTGCTTTCGGCGCCCAGTCGGCTGCTGCGTCAAGATCGTCGTCCTCGTCATCGGACAGAATGCCGGCGGGGCGGCGCTCGTCCATGTCGAAGGGCATGTCGTCATCGTCATCAGCCATGATCGGCGGTGGCGTGACGATGCGGCGCTCGGAACGGTCGAGCGAAGGTTCGATGCGGTCGCCGGCCATCGGCTTCGGCCGGACCGGCTCGTTCAGCGTGCCGAATTCGTCATTGTTGAAATCGTAGGGCTCATCGTACTGGCGCTTCGTCGGCGTGCGGGTACCGCTCATGCCGAAGATGCGGCGGACGCGTGCCTGCACGGTGTAGCGCAAGTGGGCGAAAGAGCCCATCAGCAGGGTGAAGGGGCCTTCGCTGTCGTCTTCGTCCAGTTCGTCGCGCACGGTGCGCGCCTTGCTCGGCGTCGGCGCCTCGATCTCGTCTTCGTCCTCCTCCTCGCCGACACCGATCAGGCCGGCGCTGTAGATCAGGCACCAGGCGGCAGGAGCGGCGAAGATGCAGGCAAGCACGGTAGCGAAGGTGCCGGTCGGGAAGGCGCCGGTGAACAGCGCGGGAAACCGCAGGATCATGTCGCCGAAGACGCCGCCGAGGCCGTTGGGCAGCGGCCAGGTGATCGGCGCCGGGACGCAGCTCAAGGCCGCGCCTGCAAGCACCGATCCGACGAACCAGAGGCCGAGGCGCTTGAAGATCTTGTCGAAGCGCTTGCCGCCGATCAGCACCAGCGCCCAGGCAACGGCCGGAAGCAGGGCGACGACGCTTGCAAGCCCGAAAAACTGCATGAAGATGTCGGCAAAGGCCGCGCCGGCATAACCGAGCACGTTGGTCGGCTCGTCGGAGGTGGCGTAGGAGAAGCTCGGGTCGGCAACGTTCCATGTCGATAGCGCCGCGATTGCCAGCGCCAGTGCGCCAAACAGCGCAAAGCCCGCCAGCGACGCGATCTGTCGCCATACGAATGTGGTTAGCACGAACCGGTTGGAACGGCTGTCAAGCGTTGCCGGATTGCTTCTGCTCATGTTGCCTGCTGCCCGTCTCGATCTTCAAGACACATTGCGTGCCATGGAATCAACCTAAGCGAAGCACGGTTAATGCGACATTAACCATGCGTGTATGCCGCTAAAATACCGGTGGGCGAGGCGTGCAATCCGCATGAAAGGGAAAAAAAGCCCGGATCAGTCGATCCGGGCCAAAGGCGATCCGTATCAGACGGACCGCGACGGGACGTTGAGCGGCGCCTGTTGACGGCGCCGCGATTGGCTTAGCTGTGGTAGGCGGCTTCGCCGTGGGACGAGAGGTCGAGACCTTCGCGTTCGGCTTCGACCGAGACCCGGAGCCCGACGATCGCGTCGACCACCTTGTAGAGGATGGCCGAGACCACGCCGCACCAGATGATGGTGATGGCGACGGCGGTGAGCTGGGTCATGAACTGGCCGCCCATGGTGACGCCGTCGGCATAGCCGATGCCGCCGAGCGATGACGATGCGAAGATGCCGGTCGCCAGCGCACCGAAGAAGCCGCCGACGCCGTGAACGCCGAAGACGTCAGCGGTGTCGTCGTAGCCGAACTTGTTCTTCACCACCGAGACGAAGAAGTAGCACAGCGGCGAAACGATCAGGCCCATGACGATCGCGCCCATCGGGCCGGCGATGCCGGCGGCAGGCGTAATGGCGACGAGGCCGGCGATCATGCCCGAGGCTGCACCGAGCATCGAGGCCTTGCCGCGGGTGAAGGTTTCGACGACCGACCAGGAAAGGATGGCTGCTGCGGTCGCGAGGAAGGTGTTGACGGTTGCGAGCAACGCGCCGCCTGATGCCTCGAGGTTGGAGCCGGCGTTGAAACCGAACCAGCCGAACCACAGCATCGCTGCGCCGACGAGCGTCAGCGTCATCGAATGCGGTGCCATCATGTCCTTGCCGAAACCGGTGCGCTTGCCGACCATGATCGCGCCGATGAGGCCCGCAACACCGGCATTGATGTGCACGACGGTGCCGCCGGCGAAGTCGAGGGCGCCCATGCCGAAGAGCAGGCCGTTGCCGTCCCAGACCATGTGGGCGATCGGGAAGTAGACGAAGGTTGCCCAGAGGACGGAGAAGAGCACGGCCGCCGAGAATTTGATGCGCTCGGCAAAGGCGCCGATGATGAGGGCCGGCGTCAGCGCTGCAAACGTCATCTGGAACAGCATGAAGATGTATTCCGGAATGACCACGCCTTGGGAGAAGGTGGCCGACGTGCTGTCAACCGAGACGCCTGCGAGGAACATCTTGGCGAAGCCGCCGAAATAGGGGTTGGTCGAGCCGCCGAAGGCGAACGAATAGCCATAGACGACCCAGACGATCATCATCGTTGCGCCGATGACGGTGCACTGCATCAGGACCGACAGCATGTTCTTGGCGCGAACGAGGCCGCCGTAGAACAGCGCGAGGCCTGGGATCAGCATGAAGAAGACGAGCAGCGTGGAGATGAACATGAAGGCCGTGTCGGCCTTGTCGGGAACGGGTGCTGCGGTGGTGGCAGCGGCGGCTGCCGGTGCGGCTTCCTGGGCAAAGGCGACGACCGGTGCAAGAAGGGCGGCAGAGGCTGCGCCGATCCTGACCAGAGAGGTGGAAAGTTTGCTTGACGACATCGAGTAGTGCTCCCTGAACGGCGTGGCTTACAACGCTTCTGAATCGGTTTCGCCGGTGCGGATGCGCACGGCATGGTCAATGGAGTAGACAAAGATCTTGCCGTCGCCGATCTGGCCGGTCTTGGCGGCAACGGCGATCGCTTCCACGGCCTTGTCGACGACCTCCGAGGCGACCGCGATCTCGATCTTCAGCTTTGGCAGGAAGCTCACGGCGTATTCGGTGCCGCGATAGATTTCAGTATGTCCCTTCTGGCGGCCGTAGCCTTTAACCTCGGTTACGGTCAGGCCCTGGATGCCAACAGCAGTGAGGGCTTCGCGAACCTCATCGAGCTTGAACGGCTTGATAATGGCCATCACAATTTTCATCGGTTTCCCATCCTTGTTCGCCTCCGGTCGGAGGCCATCTCTCCTTGCTGCGGAACGCTGAAAGCGCCGTGCAACCGGACAGCTACATTCAAGGGGCGTGCCAGATTCGTCGTGGCACGCTAAACCTATGAAAAGGCATGGGAAAATTATCACGCACAGCGACGGTGCCGCGACGCGCTAAAAAATCGTCACTTTAGAAGATTAAAAAATAGGCAGAAAAGAATAAGTGCCCTATTCCTGTTCAGCTGCCTTTTTCCGGATCAGGCCTTCCTGCGCCACCGAGGCAATCAGCACGCCGGAACGGTCAAAAAGGCTGCCGCGGGTCATGCCGCGGGCACCATGGGCACTGGGGCTGTCCTGGGTATAGAGCAGCCAGTCGTCCATCTTGCAGGGGCGATGGAACCACATGGCGTGATCGAGGCTTGCAACCTGCAGGTTGCGATCGAACACCGACGTGCCATGGGCATAGAGCGACGTGTCGAGCAGCGTCATGTCCGAGAGGTAGGCAAGCACGGCCGCCTGCAGGTGGCGCTCGTCGGGCACATGGCCGACGGCCTTGACCCAGACGTCCTGGGTCGGCTTACCATCGTTGCGGGCGAAATAGTGGGTGAGCGAGACCGGCCGGATCTCGATCGGCCGTGGCCGCTCCCAGTAGCGGCGGATCGCTTCGGGGGCGTGCGCCAGGAACTTGTCCTTCAGCTCCTGCTCGCCCGGCAGGGTTTCCGGCATCGCCACGTTGGGGATGTCGATCTGATGTTCGAAGCCGTCCTCGTCATATTGGAACGACGCCGACATTGAGAAGATCGCCTTGCCGTGCTGGATGGCGACGACACGCCGCGTGGCGAAGCTCGAGCCGTCGCGGATGCGGTCCACCTCGTAGATGATCGGCACGGACGGATCGCCTGGGCGCATGAAATAGGCGTGCAGCGAGTGCACGTAGCGGCCTTCGTCGACAGTGCGCTGGGCTGCGACCAGCGCCTGCCCGATCACCTGGCCGCCGAACACGCGCTGCCAGCCGACCTGGGGACTGCGGCCACGGAACAGGTTCTCCTCGAGCTTTTCGAGGTCGAGTGTGGCAAGCAGCGCATCCATGGGCGTTGCGGTCTCAGTGGGGCGCGACATTTCGGCTGTCTCCGATGGTAGGAACGGCGATGGCATTGATCTATATAGGCATGAAACGATGCTCAAGTGCGACGGGAGAAAGCGGATGATCGATGTGTTGATTGCCGGTGGCGGCTATGTCGGCCTTTCGCTCGCGGTATCGCTGAAGAAGGCGGCACCGCATCTCGAAGTTTCCGTCATAGACGGTGCGCCGGAAGGCGCCTGGAAGCGCGACGAGCGCGCCTCTGCCGTCGCCTCGGCAGCTGAGCGCATGCTCGATGTTCTCGGCGTGTGGCAGGCGATTGTGCCGGAGGCCGATCCGATCCGGCGCATGGTCATCACCGATTCGAAGACATCCGATCCGGTGCGCCCGGTTTTCCTCACCTTCGACGGCGAGGGGGAGGAGGGGCGGCCCTTTGCCCATATGGTGCCGAACACGGCCATGGTCGGCGCGCTGCGCGCCGCCTGCGAGGAGTTTGGTGTAACCGTGCGGCAGTCGACCATGGTCGAAACCTTCGAGAGCGGCGATCATGCGGTTGCGGTGACGCTTACCGGCGGCGAGCAGTTGGAGGCCCGTCTGCTGGTTGCCTGCGATGGCGTGCGCTCGAAGCTGCGCGATGCGGCCGGCATCAAGACGGTCGAATTCGACTATGGCCAGTCGGGCATCGTTACCACCGTCGAGCATGAGCGCCCGCACGAAGGCACGGCCGAGGAGCATTTCCTGCCGGCCGGCCCCTTTGCCACCCTGCCGCTCAAGAACAATCGCTCGTCGCTGGTGTGGACCGAGCGCACTGCGGACGCGGAGCGCCTGGTCAAGGGCGACGATTTCCTCTTCGAAGAAGAGCTGGAGCGCCGCTTCGGCCACAGGCTTGGCCATCTCAAGGTTGTCGGCGGCCGTCGCGCCTTTCCGCTCGGCCTGACCCTTGCGCGCGATTTCGTAAAACCGCGGTTTGCGCTTGCGGGCGATGCCGCCCACGGGATCCACCCGATCTCCGGCCAGGGCCTCAATCTCGGCTTCAAGGACGTGGCGGCGCTGGCCGAGACGATCGTCGAGGCGGATCGTCTCGGGCTCGATATCGGTTCGCTTGCTATCCTCGAGCGCTACCAGAGCTGGCGCCGGTTCGACACCTTCCGCATGGGGGTGACCACGGATGTGCTCAACCGACTGTTTTCGAACGACATTACACCCGTCAGGATCGCCCGCGACTTCGGTCTCGGTCTTGTCGATCGGCTGCCGTCCCTCAAAAGCTTCTTCATCCGCCAGGCGGCCGGCGTTGCCGGCGACGCGGACCCGCGGCTGCTTTCCGGCCAGCCGATCTGAGGGGTCAGAAGATGGTGAGATTCTCGATCCGGTAGACGAAAAGCGCCCAGAGCCAGCCGGGCGCGACATCGACGACGGCAGTGAATTTGTCTTGCAGATCCTGGTACGACAACAGCAATGTCATGCCGATCGCGATCGTCCACGTGAAGCAGATGCGTAGATTTCTGCGGCTGAAGAACTCGTAAAATCCGTCCTCGTCGTATTCGGTCCCGGCGACCATGTCCCAGAAACCGTAGTTCGCACTCAGCATGTCGTCGATGGCGTGATTGCGCCAGAACTGGCCGGGCGCGGCATTGAAGCGATCGGGAATGAAATTGAACGACGAGCGGAAGACATGGACCGCCGCGCCAAGCGCGGTCAGAGTCACGATCGCGACGACGTAGTGCCAGATGTTCATCGTGTCCCGCCGAGCTACCGATAGTCCAGGCAACTTACGGGCTATTCCTTGACTGATCGTCAAAGGATGTGGGATCGGCCGCTGGCGTCAGTCCTCGATCTTGCGTGCCTCGGAGATCAGCATGATCGGCACACCGTCGCGGATGGGATAGGCGAGCCGTGCCTTTTCCGAGATCAACTCATTGGCTTCGGCGCGATAGCTGAGCCGGCCCTTGGTCAACGGGCAGACGAGCAGTTCGAGCAGTTTCGGATCGACCTTGCTGGCGTTGACGTCCATGACCCCTCGCTTACTGCAGAATGTTGTCGACATCGCCGAAATTGCGCGCAAGCACGATCTCGGTAATGGCAATCAGCGTCTCGGCGCGGGTCTTGAGGTCGGGGGCCTCCAGCAGCGCCTGTTTTTCTGCCGGTCCGTAGGGCGACATCATCGCCATGGAGTTGACCAGCGTGCGGTTGCTGGCGCGCTCGACACTCTCCCAGTCGGCCTTCAGCTTGTTGGCCTCCAGATAGGCCCTGAAGGCTGCCAGCAGCGCCGAGCGATCGACAAGGCTTTCATCGTCGCGATTTTCGAGATCGGCCGTGAAGGGCCCGATACGGAAGCGGCGATAGCCGCGTGTGCCGGCCACCTCGTTAAACAGTCGGTAGCGGCATACGCCGGTCAGCGAGGTGATGTAGCGGCCGTCGCCGGTTTCGGCAAAGGAGGTGATGCGGCCGATGCAGCCGACCTCGCAGAGCGCGGGCACCGGCCCGACGCCGATGTCGTTGCGGCCTTCGCAGAAGGAGGGCTGGACAATCCCGACCAGCCGATTGCCGGAAAGAGCGTCGTCGAGCATCGCCAGGTAGCGTGGCTCGAAGATGTTGAGCGGCAGCTGGGCACCCGGGAGCAGCAGCGCACCGGTCAGCGGAAACACCGGAATGATCTCCGGCAAGTCCTGCGGACCAAGATAACGTGCATTTCCGACATGCATTCCAATTGACCTTGCAGATGTCCGGTTCTGCCCCGCCACGCCCATAGGCATAGCCAACCAGATCAAGAAATGGTGCGCCCTTCGAAAATCTCAAGGGAAAAACGCACCGATCTTGCTGCTCTGCTCAGGAAAAGAGGATCGACGACAGCTTGCGGCGGGCGGCGATCGTCGCCGGGTCTTTCGGGCCCCAGACTTCGAAGAACGAGACGAGCTCGCGCCGTGCGCCATCGTCGTCGAAAGCCCGGTCGCGCTTCATGACCGTCAGCAGGTGGTCGGCCGCGCCATTGCGGTCGCCTTCCACGTTGCGGATCTTGGCGAGCATCATGCGCGCCTCATGGTCGTCAGGGTTTGCCGCCAACCGCTGTTCCAGGGCGTTCGGATCGCCGAGCTTGCGGGCTTCTTCGATCTGGTCAAGCTTCTTGGCGATCGCGCTGATGCCGGCATCCTTGGCAAGATCTTCCGGCAGGCTCGTAAGCGCTTCGCGCGCTTCGGCGATCTGGCCAAGCGTGATCATGCAATCGACCATGCCGGCAATAGCCACCACATTCTCCGGGTCTGCCTGCAGCACGGCGCCGAAGAGCCCGGCGGCGTTCTCGGCATCGCCCGCTTCGAGCAACCCCTTGGCGTCGGCAAGTGCTGCCTCGATCTCGGCCTTGCTGTCGTCGACGGCGGGGCCGGCGATCTTTTCGATGAATTGCTTGATCTGGCTTTCAGGCACGGCACCCATGAAACCGTCGACCGGTCGCCCACCGACGAAAGCGATGACGGCGGGGATCGACTGGATGCCGAGCTGGCCGGCGATCGACGGATGGTCGTCGATGTTCATCTTGACGAGCTTCACGCGGCCGGCGGCTTCCGTCACGACCTTTTCGATCACGGGGGTCAGCTGCTTGCACGGTCCGCACCAGGGCGCCCAGAAATCGACGAGAACAGGCTGCTGGCGCGAGGCGTCCAGCACGTCCTTGCTGAAGTTGGCGGTCGTCGTTTCCTTGATCAGGTCGCCGCCCGGTGCGGCGGCCGCGGCCGGCTGGCCGCCGAAGGAAGCCGAAGCGGTCATCTGGTTGCCGAAGGACCCTGCATAGGGATTGTCGTTGCCCGTCATTCTTCTCTCCTCGCCGGCTCGTGATCCGGCTTCCTGCATTCGCGCCAAAGATCGTATGTCAGGCTGTCACTTTCAAGACAAGCGGTTCATGTCCCGTCGCTTCCATGAAGCGCAACAGGTCGTTCGAGCCGATCGAGGTCGTCGCGTCGTTGGAAAGCGGGTGGCAGTTGATCACATCGAACTTCATCAATTCCTCGTCGATGATCACCTTGACGTTGCCGCCGGTGTCGTTGATGGCGCCGAGTGCGGTCACCGCTCCCGGGATGACGCCGAGATATTCCATCAGCTTCTCCGGCTTGCCGAAGGAAACCTTGCTCGCAGCACCGATGACCTGGTGTACCGTCTTCAGATCCACGGTCGCGTGTTCCTCTACGGTCAAAAGGAAGTAGTTGTCCTTCTTGTCCTTCACGAACAGGTTCTTGGTGTGACCGCCGGGGATTTCGTCGCGCAATGCCACCGATTCGGCCACGGTGAACACCGGCTCGTGTTTTTTGGTGCTGTGTTCGATGCCGAGGTCGTCGAGAAAGCGGAAAAGTTCGTCCGCGGTCTTCGGCTGCGCTTCGTTCATGAGGGTGATTCTCCTGCCGCTCCGTTTTTTTCCAGTCTGCTTTAGGGGAGAACGGCCGCGGCGTGCAATCTCAGAGACGGCGGCGCGGCGCGAAAACGCGGCATTTGCGGGCTTCCCGGGGAGGCTTCCAAAAAATATTCGCTTTCTCGACATTTCCCTGTTGCATTCCAAAATCGCTTAGGCCATATAGCGCCCGTCGCCGCAAGACAGCGCGGCACCCACGGTCCACCGACTACCCCCGGACCGAGGTAATGAGCGGGTGTAGCTCAGGGGTAGAGCACAACCTTGCCAAGGTTGGGGTCGGGCGTTCGAATCGCCTCACCCGCTCCAATTTTCCCAACCATTTTACTTGTAAATGCTTTTGGCTTCGGCCAATGCATTCGCCCCGGGCGAAACGCAGCAGCCGTCTTGTCTCTGCTGTCAGCGCCGATGCGCTCGCCTGTCAGCTCTTCATGAAGACATAGTCGGTTTCCTGGCGGCGGAGTTCGCCGGGGCGCAGAACCGCGTTCGGAAAGCCCTCGTGATTGACCGCGTCCGGCCACACCTGGGTTTCAAGGCAGAAACCGGCAAAGGCGCCGTAGCGGCGTCCTTCGAGGCCGGGCACCGGCACGTCGAGCTTGAAGCCGGTATAGAGCTGGACGCCAGCCTCGGTCGTCAGCACTTCCATCGTCACGCCGGAATTGAGGCTGCGGGCAAAGGCGACTGAGTGTTTTGCCATGCGCTCCGGCGAAAGGCAGAAATTGTGGTCGTAGGCGATGCGTTCGCCCTCGGTCTGGCGCTTGAGCGAGGTCATTTCCCTGAGATCGAAGGCGGTGCCTTCGACCGGGCGGATTTCGCCCGTCGGGACCTGGAACTCGTTGGTCGGCAGATAATGGTCGGCGGCGATCATGATGTCGTGGCCAAGCGCGTCCGTGCCGCCATCGAGATTGAAATAGCTGTGCTGGCAGACATTGGCGAGTGTCGGCCGATCGGTCTCCGTCTCGTAGACGACACTGAGCACGCCGCCGGCTTTGAGCTGGTAGGTGCAGCGGATCTGGCAGCTGCCGGGATAGCCGGCGCGGCCGTCCGGGTCGGTGATCGCCAACGTGACGCTGTCCGGTGTGTGGCTGACGATCGTCCAGTTGCGCTTGCCGATGTTGTCGCTGCCGCCATGCAGGTGGGTCACACCTTTTTCATTGCATTCGAGCTGGTAGGTTTTGCCGTCGAGCGTGAAGCGACCGTCGCCAATACGGTTGGCGCAGCGGCCGGGCGTCGCGCCAAAATAGGGGGAATGGTCGAGATAGCTTTCGAGATCGGTGAACCCGAGCACCAGCGGCGGCTCATGGCCATCCAGCCGCAGATCCTGGATCACGCTGCCCCAGGTGAGGATATAGGCAGTAAGGCCACCACCGGAGAGCACGACACGATGAACCGGCTCACCCGATGGCAGGTGTCCGAAGATTTCCGTATCCGCATGCTTGTCCATCGCCTGGCTCCCCCACAGCGCCGCGCGTCTTAGCAGACGCGCAAAGGTCGCTGTACACTCTAGAACTGCTGCATGTTGTATCCTTAAATCGGCTAGAGCGCCGTGCGTTCAGATGAACACACAAAGGACGCTCTAGCACTTTGATTCTAGAGCATCTTATCCGCTTTCAGTGATTCCACTTGAAAGCGGGATGCTCTACGATTTACGGAAACATGCAGTCCTCACGACAAGCAACCTGCGTCATTTCAGGTGGATCGGCAACCGGAAATCGAGATTTTCTGCGGTAGATTCAGCGTGATAGTTGTTTCGTCGCGTCCTGCAGTCCGGCAAGCGTCAAGGGAAACATCCGTCCGCCTACGAGGCTCCTGATCATGCCGATCGACTGAGTGTAGCCCCAATGCTGCTCGGCAACCGGATTGAGCCAGATAGACCGGGGAAAATGGGCGGCGATACGCGAGAGCCAGAGCCCGCCGGCCTCGTCGTTCCAATGCTCGACCGAACCGCCGGGGTGGCTGATCTCATAGGGGCTCATCGATGCGTCGCCGACGAAGATCGCGCGGTAGTCGCTGCCGAAGGTGCGCAGCAGCTCCGCCGTGCGGGTGATGTCGGCGCGCCGGCGGCGATTGTCCTTCCACAGGCCTTCGTAGACGCAGTTGTGGAAGTAGAAGTGCTCCATGTGGCGGAATTCGCCGCGTGCCGCCGAAAACAGCTCCTCAACGATGCGGATATGGTCGTCCATCGAACCGCCGACGTCGAAGAACATCAAGAGCTTGATAGCATTGCGCCGTTCCGGCCGGGTGACGACATCGAGATAGCCGTGCTCGGCGGTGGCGCGGATCGTGCCGGAGAGGTCGAGTTCGTCGGCAGCACCCTGGCGCACCCAGCGCCTGAGCCGTTTGAGCGCCACCTTGATGTTGCGCGTGCCGAGTTCGACCGTGTCGTCGTAATCCCTGAATTCGCGCCGGTCCCACACCTTGACCGCGCGCCGGTGCCGCGAGCCGTCCTGGCCGATGCGCACACCTTCGGGATTGTAGCCATAGGCGCCGAAGGGTGAGGTGCCGGCGGTGCCGATCCATTTGGCGCCGCCCTGGTGGCGCCCTTCCTGTTCGCTGAGCCGCTGGCGCAAGGTCTCCATCAGGGTCTCGAAGCCGCCAAGGCTTTCGACCAGGCGCTTCTCTTCCTCGGTCAGATATTTTTCGGCAAGCTTGCGCAACCACTCTTCGGGGATTTCACCCTGCGCGAACTCGTCTGGCGGATTGATGGCCTCAAGGCCGGAAAAACAATGCCGGAATACGCCGTCGAAGCGGTCGATATGGCGCTCATCCTTCACCAATGCCGTGCGTGCGAGAAAATAGAACGCCTCGATATCGAAGGTGGCAATGCCCGCCTCCATGCCCTCGATCAAGGACAGGAATTCCCGGAGCGTCACCGGGATCTTCGCGGCCTTCAATTCGAGGAAGAAGGGGATGAACATCCGCGGCTCCGGCCCTAGCTTTCGTTCCTGCCGATCAGGTCCATTTCGTAGGGCGTCGTCTGGTACATCTCGTTGATCCAGTTGCCGAAGAAAAGATGCGCATGGCTGCGCCAGCGGTTCTGCGGCGGCAGGGTTGAATCATTGTGCGGGAAGTAGTCATGCGGCATCTTGATCGGTACGCCCGCATCCACATCCCGGAAATATTCGTCCGATAGCGAAGTGGAATCATACTCTACGTGATTGAACATGTAGAGGCGCTTGCCCTTCTTCTCGTGCACGAGGCACACACCCATCTCCTTCGATTCCATCAGGATCTCAAGGTCGGGCACCGCATCGATGTCGGCGCGGCGCACTTCGGTCCAGCGCGACACCGGCACGGCGAAATCGTCGGAAAAGCCGTTGAGATAGACGGAGGAGGGCTGCAGGTTCTGGTGGCGGTAGACGCCGAAAGCCTTCTCCTTCAGCGGATATTTCGGCACGCCATGGAAATGATAGATCGCCGCCATCGCGCCCCAGCAGACGTTCAGCGTCGAATGCACGTTGGTCGTCGTCCAGTCGAGGATGCGCTTGAGTTCGTCCCAATAGGTGACGTCCTCGTATTCCAGCGTTTCGACCGGGGCGCCGGTGATGATGAAGCCGTCGAACTTGCGGGCCTTCACCTCCTCCCAGGTCTCGTAGAAGGCAAGCAGGTGTTCCTCGGAGGTGTTCTTCGCGCGGTGCGCGCCGATGCGGATCAGCGACAGCTCGACCTGCAGCGGCGAGGCGCCGATGAGGCGCGCCATCTGGATCTCGGTCTTGACCTTGTTCGGCATGAGGTTCAGCAGCCCGATCTGGAGCGGGCGGATATCCTGACGGATCGCCACGGTCTCGGTCATCACCCGCACGCCCTCGGTCGCGAGGGTCTCGAATGCGGGCAGCGTATCGGGTATCTTGATGGGCATGGGGCTTCCACTCGATCAATACAAAAAAACCGGCGGCGATTGATCGCGACCGGTCCTCGGAAAATCCACGTTTCCTCGGCCCTTTAGCGATTTGTTTAACGTGGCTGCAAGCCGGCCGGCCAAATCACCACGGATTGTTTGATAGCGCGGCAAGGCCGCGGGGGTCAATGAAAAACGATTCGTGTGGGTTGGCCCCTCTACCGGCTGCCGCCACCTTCTCCCCGCAGGCGGGGAGAAGGGACATTGCCGCGGCCGTTCGGCTCCCTTTCAGGCTTACAGCAGGTGATGAGGTTGCGGTCGCCGCGTTCCCCCGCCCCGCTTGCGGGGAGAGGGTTAGGGTGAGGGGCAATCTGTTGCTAGGTGCAGCAAGTCCAGACCGTTCTGCATGCCATATCCCAGCCGCTTGCCGGCCTCGCTCTGACTGAGCCAGAAGAAGCGAAAGCGGATCGGCGGGCCACCGCTCTCCGGCGTCATTTCGCGGTGCAGCCAGGGTTCCTTTTGTTCGCCGGCTAACGGCCCATGGAAATAGTGCCGGCGATGGCAGATTTTCCGGCCGTTCTGCGTGAAGTGATAGTCCTGCGTTTTAAATGGCAATAATGCCGGCGGCGGCGTCAGCCCGGTCTCCTCGACAAATTCGCGGAAGGCCGCCGCTTCAGGGCTTTCTCCCGGTTCTATCGTGCCGCCCGGGACCTGCAGATCTACATCGGGAAAGTCCGGCTCGTCGAAGACGAGCAGATGCCCTCGCCAGGTGGCGTAGATCAGGACCTTGTTGGCGTCCGGTCTCATCCGTCGCGGCGTGCCATGAAGGCCAGGCGCTCGAAAAGGTGGACGTCCTGCTCATTCTTGAGAAGCGCGCCGTGCAGCTTCGGCAGCATGGTCTTTGGATCGGCGCGCAGGTCGGCCGGGTCGATCTCGTCGGCGACGAGCAGGCGGATCCAGTCGAGCGCTTCGGAGGTCGAGGGCTTCTTCTTCAGCCCCGGCACCTGGCGGATATCGTAGAAGGCGGCAAGGGCTGCCGAAAGCAGCGTCTTGCGGATGCCGGGATAGTGCACCTCGACGATGCGGGCGAGCGTGTCTGCGTCGGGAAAGCGGATATAGTGGAAGAAGCAGCGGCGCAGAAAAGCGTCCGGCAGTTCCTTCTCGTTGTTGGAGGTGATGACGACGATCGGCCGCTGGCGGGCGTGGATCGTCTCGTTGGTCTCGTAGACGTGGAACTCCATCCGGTCGAGTTCCTGCAGCAGGTCGTTCGGAAACTCGATGTCGGCCTTGTCGATTTCGTCGATCAAGAGCACCACACGCTTCCCGGCCTCGAAGGCCTGCCAAAGCTTGCCCTTGCGGATGTAGTTCTTGACGTCGTTGACGCGCTCGTCGCCGAGCTGGCTGTCGCGCAGGCGCGAGACGGCGTCATATTCGTAAAGTCCCTGCTGCGCCTTGGTCGTCGACTTGACGTTCCATTCGATCAGGTCGAGTCCCAGAGCAGCTGCAACCTGCCGCGCAAGCTCGGTCTTGCCGGTGCCGGGCTCGCCCTTGACGAGCAGTGGCCGTTCCAGCCGGATCGCGGCGTTGACGGCGATCATCAGGTCCTTGTCGGCGATATAGTCGGCGGTGCCTTCGAATTGCATGGGCTTCTTCCGGTCATAGTGATGCGGAAAACGGTCCTGCGGGCGAGGGCCGTCGTCATGCTTCTGCAGTAGCGCATAAGCGGTGCAGGTGTCACTGCCGCTGGCTGCGACCCGTCAGACGTCAGCCGCGGAAGGCGGTAACCTCGATCTCGATCAGCATTTCCGGGCGGATGAGATCGCAGACGATCATGGTGGCGGCAGGGCGGATTTCGCCGAACATCTCGCCGAAGATCGGAAAAACCCGGTCGGCGAAACTGGCATCGGTGACGTAGTAGTGATTGCGCACCACGTCTAAGAGCGAGAAGCCCGCCTCTTTCAGCGCGCCCTCGATCGTCTTCAGGCAATTGTGCGCCTGCTCTTCCACCGTTTCCGGCATGGTCATGGTGGCGTAGTCGTAGCCGGTGGTGCCGGAGACGAAACACCAGTCGCCCTTGGCGACGGCACGCGAATAGCCTGCCGTCTTCTCGAAGGGCGAACCGGAAGAGATGAGCTTGCGCGTCATCCCGTCGCTCACGCCCAGGGGCGCGAGGCGGTGGTCGACTTTTCGAAGCTGTCGATGGCCGTTGCCTTCTCCAGCGTCAGGCCGATGTCGTCGAGGCCGTTCAGCAGGCAGTGGCGCTTGAAGGCATCGACCTCGAACTTGACCGTGCCGCCGTCCGGACCAGTAATTTCCTGGGATTCCAGGTCGACCGAGAGGATGGCGTTGGAGCCGCGCGAGGCGTCGTCCATCAGCTTGTCCAGGTTCTCCGGGCTGACGACGATCGGCAGGATGCCGTTCTTGAAACAGTTGTTGTAGAAGATGTCGGCGAACGAGGTCGAGATCACGCAGCGGATGCCGAAGTCGAGAAGCGCCCACGGTGCGTGCTCGCGCGAGGAGCCGCAGCCGAAGTTGTCGCCGGCGACCAGGATCTTGGCGTTCTGGTAGGCGGGCTTGTTGAGCACGAAATCCGGGTTGACCGAGCCGTCCTCGTTGTAGCGCGCTTCGGCGAAAAGTCCGGTGCCGAGGCCGGTGCGCTTGATCGTCTTCAGGTAATCCTTCGGAATGATCATGTCCGTGTCGACGTTGACGACGGGGAGGGGAGCGGCGACGCCGGTGAGCTTGACGAACTTTTCCATAACTTCAGGCCTTCGATTTCAGCGAAATGTTGCGTAAGCGTTTAGATCAGTTTTGCGCCGAAATGAAGGAAAATCTATCCCGAAGATGCTTGCCGGGCGGGTGAAATCGCCTGCCCGGCAAGTGTTGTCGCGGTTGTTTTATCCGTTGGGCGCCTTGCCCGAGGGTTTTGCCGAAATCGGCCGGTGTCTGGCTTCGGTCTCAGCCTGTCTTGACTCTAGCCTGCTTTTACTGGGGCGTTCAGCGCCCAGAGCACGCCGAAGGGGTCGCGCAGCTGCCCGTAGCGATCGCCCCAGAACATCAATTCGATCGGCATCACGACTTCGGCGCCGGCGGCGACCGCCTGGCTCCACCACGCGTCGATGTCGTCGACCGGCAGCATCAGGCTGAAGGCCTGCGGCTTTTCCAGGGCATGGCCGTATTCCGGATAGGCGTCACTGAGCATCAGCGAGCTGCCGTTGATGTGGAGATGGATATGCATCGTCCGGCCCTGGTCGTCGACCGGTTGCCGATAGGCTTCCTTTGCGCCGAAGGCGTGCTTGTAGAATTCCGCCGCCTTGGCCGCGCCGTCGACCTGGAGATAAGGCACCAGGCCGTTGAGGGCCTTCGGCAGCTGGTTTGCGTCTGTTTTCTGCGTCGTGCTGTCCATGTCATGCTCCTGTTGAGGGAATGATGCAGTGGCCATGACCTTTGCTGGCCTGACCCAAGGACGAACGCAAGCGGGTCTTGCCGACACGGGTGTCGCAAAAAAATCGAGCGAGATTGGGCTGCCGCGTCGGGCAGACTCAAGCATTTCGGGAAAAATGCGAAGCGGTTCCCGTCAGGAAGTGCGTAGAAACAAGGAGATAGAGCGCTTCCGCGACGTCGTCTAAACCGGAAACGCTCTGGAGATCGATGCCTAGAGATCGATGATCGTGCCGCGACCGTCGTTCCAGATGCGCATTTCGCGCGGGGCGGCGCCGGAGGTCGGGCGGGCCGTTGCTCGAGCCTGCTTCAGGTTCAGCCGGGCGGCAATGGCGCTGCCGATCGCGACAACGGCGGCGATGCCGGCGAGCGCAAGCGCAAGCGATGCGGTGAAGACGAAGGCTGCCAGCGTAATGGTGATGGCGAGAGCCGTAAAAAGAACAGAACGTATGCTTTGCATGATCGTCACCTTTCTGCTCGGGATGTGGGTGTTGCCGCCGCCGCTTGCAAGAGGGGTGCGGCCGTTCGCCTCGTCTTGCGGAAAAAAGGAAAGGCGGGCACAACTGGCCGCATGACAAAATCGATCGAACATCACCCCGTTCGCCTGCGCCGTTCGGTGCTTTCAGTGCCGGCCGACAATGCCCGCGCACTGGCCAAGGTTGCGGAACTTGCGGCCGATGCCGCGATCTTCGACCTTGAGGATGCGGTGGCGCCGGAGCGCAAGGCCGAGGCGCGGGACGGCCTCGTTCGCCACCTCGTCGAAAACAGGCCGGATTGTGAGGTCATCATCCGCATCAATGCGCTCGGATCGGGCTTCGGCCAGCAGGATCTGGCGGCGGCCGTTTCGGCAAAGCCTGACGCAATCCTGCTGCCCAAGGTCGAAAGTCCGGCCGATATCCAGATCGTCGCCGACTGGCTGGCCGATAACGATGCGCCGGAGGCGTTGCGTCTCTGGGCGATGATCGAAACGCCGCGCGGTGTCGTCAATGCGCCTGTTATCGCCGAGACCGGCCGCACCTTCGGCGGCAGGCTCGATTGTTTCGTCGTCGGCCTCAACGACCTGCGCAAGGAAACCGGTGTTCCCGACCGGCCCGGCCGTCCGTACCTCATCCCCTGGCTGATGCAGATCCTTTTGGCCGCACGCGGGAGCGGTCTCGACGTCATCGATGCGGTGTTCAACGATTTCCGTGACGCCGACGGTTTCGACGAGGAGTGCCGGCAGGGGCGCGACATGGGCTATGACGGCAAGATGCTGATCCACCCGCTGCAGATCGGCCCGGCCAACGAACGCTTCGGCGTCGAGCAGGCGGCCGTCGACGAGGCGCGCGCCATCATCGCCGCCTTCGCGCTGCCGGAGAACGCGGAAAAAGGTGTCATCAATCTTCATGGCCGAATGATCGAGCGGCTGCATCTCGATCAGGCCCTGAAGCTCGCCGCCAAGGCGGAGATGATTGAAAAACGAAAGGCAAGATTTTGAAACTTTACCGCTTCCTCACCGGCCCCGACGATGCGTCCTTCTGCCATAAGGTGACGGCGGCACTGAACCAGGGTTGGTCCCTGCACGGCTCACCGACCTACGCCTTCAATGCGGATACGCAGCACATGCAATGCGGACAGGCCGTATTCAAGGAAGTCGAAGGCAAGGACTACCACCCCGACATCAAGCTGTCGGAACAGTAAAAAGCAGGAACGCTTCGACTTTCCGGCCGGAGCGTTTTTTTGTTTTCCGATTGTTTTTCGGGGGCTCTGCCTCGGAGCGGATGGGGGCTTAGTTGCCCACGTGCTCCACGCTCGCCTCGATCCGTTCCATATCGTCGTCGGAGAGGCCGAAATGGTGGCCGATCTCGTGGATCAGCACATGGGTGATGATGTCGCCCAGCGTTTCCTCGTTTTCCGCCCAATAGTCGATGATCGGGCGGCGATAAAGGATGATCCGGTTCGGAAACTCACCTGTCTCCATGGTGAAACGTTCGCTGATGCCACGGCCTTCGAACAGGCCGAGCAGGTCGAACGGCGTCTCCAGCGCCATGTCCTCGAAGACGTCGTCGCTTGGAAAATCGGCAACCTCGATGATGAGGTCGGTCGTCAGTTGGCGGAACTCCTGCGGCAGGTGGCTGTAGGCTTCCACTGCGAGTTGTTCGAATGTCGTGAGCGTCGGTGCGTGGCGTTCCCGCCAATCATCGGTCTGGTCAATGCGGGCCATAGGCACTCCTTGTTGCCCTCCATATAGCGATTTTGCCTTTGTTTTTCGAGTGTTGAATTCCGGCTGGGGTGGGCGAGGAATAAATTCTTAAACTTGGCTGTTGACTCATGTGGTCAGCTCTGGAATCTATAAGAACATAACAGGAACATCTTAAATGGGAGTTGACCGTCATGGCCGAGAACGCCGTGCAGCGGGAGACCGTTCTTTCGCTTCGCGAAACCATAGCCAGGATCGAAAATCGCAGGCTTGCGGGCGTCGTGAAGGCGGTCAAGGCGGCCGATCCCGCAGGCTTTCGGCGCAAGGAAGAAGGTCACCAGTCCTCCGGCCGCAAGGTCCTGCCGCTCGGCATTCCCGAACTCGACGATATCCTCGAGGGCGGCCTGCCGCTCGAGGGTATGACCGAGATCCGCAATTCCGAGACGCGCGATGCCGGCGCTGCGGCCGGTTTTGCAACCGCGCTCAGCGCCCTTTGTCAGCAGGCGCGCCAGCAAAAGGGCGATGCCGGGGCACCGGTTCTGTGGGTCAGCCAGTCGCTGGCCTCGACCGAGGCCGGCCTGCCCTACGGTCTTGGTCTCAAGGCTTACGGGCTCGACATTCGAAGCCTGATCCTCAGCCTGCCGCGCACGGTGAAGGACGCGCTGTGGATCGCCGAGACGGCGCTTTCCGTCCCGGCCTTCTGTGCCGTCATTCTCGAAATTCGCGGCAATCCGGCATCGCTGGCCTTGAGCGAAAGCCGGCGCCTGCATGTTCGCGCGCGCGCCGGACGCATTCCTCTTCTTCTTCTGCGTCAGTCCGGTCACGAGGAGGCGAGCAGCGCCTTCTTCCGGCTTCATATCGAACCGGCGCCCGCCCGCGAGCGCGCCCTCCCTGACGGTTCGATGCTTTGCGGCAGCATCGGCCATCCCGTCTTTCACGTCATTGCCGAAAAAAGCAGGTCTCCTGCTCCCGTCGGCCTCTTCCTGGAGTGGAACCCCCATGACCGCCGCTTTTACCCCGTCGAGCCCCTACCAGCCGCTGCTGCGGCAGACCCACAACCAGCGCATTCTGTCGCTCGACTTTCCGCATCTTCCGGCCGACCGGGTGGCGCGGAGCCGCTGGGGAACCTCCTGGCTTTCCCGCGGGCGTCCTGATCATCCGCCTGTCGTCTTTGCCGACCGGGTCAGGAATGCGATGCGCCTCGTCGCGCTCGATGGCCTTGCCGAGAAATCAGGATTCCAGTTGGGCCAGGGCGTTGCCGAGGCGCGGGCCATGTGTCCCGAGGTCGATGTGCTGCCCGCCGACCGGGCGGCGGATCGCGCCCTTCTGGAAGGGCTTGCGGACTGGTGCAGCCGCTACACGCCGCTGGTGGCGCTCGACGGCGAAAGCGGCCTTTATCTCGACATTACCGGCTGCGCCCATCTTCTCGGCGGCGAGAAATCGCTTCTCGACGACCTGCTCGCCCGGCTCTTTCATCTCGGCATCGAGGCGCGTGCGGCGATCTCGTCTTCGGCAGGGCTTTCCTGGGCGGTGGCGCGCTTCGGCTCGCAAAGCGTGATCGCTCCGGAGGAGGCCGTACGCGTGCTTGCGCCACTGCCGATGGCTGCCCTCAGGCTTCCAGTCGACATGATCGAAACGCTCGGCCGGGTCGGGCTCAAGCAGGTCGGCGATATCATCGAGGCGCCGCGGGCGCCGCTTGCCCGCCGCTTCGGATCCATTCTGCTCCTGCGCCTCGATCAGGCCATGGGGCTGGAGGACGAGCCGCTCTCGCCGCGGCTCCCCGTTGCCAGCCTCTCGGCCGAGCGGCGGCTTTCCGAGCCGGTCCAGGGTGAGGACGATATTCTCGGCCTGACGCAGGAGCTGGCAGCAAGGCTGAAGCCGGAGCTGGAAAAGCGCGGCGAAGGCGGACGGCTGTTCGAACTGCTGCTGTTTCGCGTCGACGGCCGGGTCTTTCGCATCGCTGCCGGAACGTCTTCGCCGCTGATTGAACCGAGCCGCATTGCCGGCCTTTTCCGCGAACGGCTGCAGGCGGTGCACGAGGATCTCGATGCCGGTTTCGGTTTCGAGATCCTGCGGCTGTCGGTTCCCAAAAGCGAAAAATACGAGGTGATGCAGGAGGATTTTTCCGGCACGCCGGATCGGCAGCAGCCGCTTGCGGCCTTTGCCGACAGGGTCATGGCGCGGCTGGGCGCAGAAAGCCTGTTTCTGCCCGTCCTGTCGCAGAGCCACGTGCCGGAGCGTGCCGCCGCCTTTCAGCCGCTTGCGGATGTGGAAATGCTGAAGACGGTCGAGGAAGCCGCTTCCACTGTTCCGGCCTGCCTTAGGATGGCTTCCGTTCGACCGCAGCGGCTGTTCCAAAGTCCGGAGCCGGTGGAGGCGGTGGCCGAGGTGCCGGAGGGCCCGCCCAGAAGCTTTCGCTGGCGGCGGAGCCTTCATCGCATAGCGCGCGCCGAGGGTCCTGAACGGATCGCGGCCGAATGGTGGGTCGATGGCGAAAAGGCGGCCGAGCGGGATTATTTCCGGGTGGAGGATGAAAAAGGCCGGCGCTTCTGGCTGTTTCGAGAAGGGCATTATGGCGGGCCCGCACAGCCGCGCTGGTTCATGCATGGGGTCTTCGCATGAGCACGCCCTATTTCGAGATCGGCGCCTGGTCGAATTTCTCCTTCCTCGAAGGAGCCTCCCATCCGGGCGAAATGATCGTTGCCGCCAGCCGCCTTGGTATTTCCGGCCTTGGCGTTGCCGATCGCAATACGGTGGCGGGCGTGGTGCGCGCTCATGCGCAGGCCAAGGTGGAGGCGTTTTCCTTCCAGCCCGGCGCCCGGCTTTCCTTTGCCGAAGACATCCCGGATGTGCTCGCCTATCCGCGCAACCGTCGGGGCTGGGGCAATCTCTGCCGCATGCTGAGTGCTGGAAACCTGCGGGCGAAGAAAGGCACCTGTACGCTCTACGAGACCGACCTTGTCGAATGGGGGGAGGATATCCTGATTGCCGTCCTGCCCGACCCGGTGATCGGGGCGTCGGAGGCTAAAAACCTTGCGGAATTTCTCAAGCGGCTGAAGCCGCATTTTGCCGACCGGCTCTATCTGGCGCTGGTGCCGCGCTATGACGGTTTCGATCAGCTTGTCTTTGCCGGGCTGGCGACCATCGCCCGCAACGTGGGCACGAGGCTGATCGCCACCAACAGTCCGCTGTTTCACGCGCCGGCGCGCCGGCCGCTGGCCGATATCGTCACCGCCATACGCGAGCATGTGACGGTGGCGCAGGCGGGGTTCCGGCTTCAGGCGAATGCCGAACGCCATCTGAAACCACCGGCGGAAATGGCGCGCATCTTTCGCGACTACCCCGAGGCGATCGCCAATACCGGGCATTTTTTCCGCCGGCTGAATTTCACTTTGGCGGAACTCGAATACCAATATCCCGATGAGAGTTTTGCAGGCGAGACGACGACACAGACCCTCAGGCGGCTGACGATGGAAGGCGCCCATGTGCGTTATCCCGAAGGCATTCCCGCGAAGGTCTCGACCCAGATCGAATACGAGCTCGAGCTGATCGCCAGCAAGCGCTATGAGCCCTACTTCCTCACCGTGCGCAACATCATGGAATATGCGCGAAGCGTCGACATTCTCTGCCAGGGCCGCGGCTCGGCGGCAAATTCGACGGTCTGCTACTGCCTTGCCATCACCGAGGTCGATCCGCTTTCGACGACGCTGCTTTTCGACCGGTTCCTGTCGACGGAGCGTGACGAGCCGCCGGATATCGATGTCGATTTCGAGCACGAGAAGCGGGAAGAGGTGATCCAGCATATCTATAGGACGTACGGCAAGGAGCATGCGGGGCTTACGGCCGCCGTCATCAGCTACCGGGCGCGGTCGGCCGGTCGCGAAACGGCCAAAGCCTTCGGCTTTTCCGAGGACGTGCAATCGGCGCTTGCCGGTTCGGTCTGGGGTTGGTCGGCCGCCGACCTGTCGGAACGGGAGGCCAAGGCCGCCGGTCTCGATGTCAAGGATCCAACGACGGTGCGAGTGCTCGACTATGCCACCGCGCTGATGAGCTTTCCCCGCCATCTCTCTCAGCATGTCGGCGGTTTCGTCATCACCCGCGATCGGCTCGACGAGGTGGTGCCGATCATGAACACGGCGATGCCCGACCGCTACATGATCGAGTGGGACAAGGACGACCTCGATACGCTGAAGATCCTGAAGATCGACGTGCTGGCGCTCGGCATGCTGACCTGCATCGCCCGGGCGTTCAAGCTGATGGAGCGGCATTACGGCGTGAGGAAAGACCTGCACACGCTGTTCAAGGATGAGCAGGATGACGTCTACGACATGATCTGCCGGGCCGATACGATCGGCGTCTTCCAGATCGAGAGCCGGGCTCAGATGAGCATGCTGCCGCGGCTCAGGCCTCGTGTCTTCTATGATCTCGTCATCGAGGTGGCGATCGTGCGGCCCGGACCGATCCAGGGCAACATGGTGCATCCCTATCTGAAGCGGCGGGAGCAGCGCAATCGCAACATACCCATCGAATATCCGAGCAAGGAGCTGGAAGTGGTTCTGGAGCGGACCCTTGGTGTGCCTTTGTTCCAGGAACAGGCGATGCAGATCGCTATTACCGCGGCAAATTTCACGCCGGGCCAGGCCGATCAGCTCAGGCGGGCAATGGCGACCTTCAAGCGAACCGGCACCATCCACACCTTCGAGCAAAGGATGGTCGAGGGCATGGTCAACAATGGCTACGACAGAGATTTCGCCGTACGTTGCTTCAAGCAGATCGAAGGCTTTGGCGAATACGGCTTTCCCGAAAGCCATGCTGCGTCCTTCGCGCTGCTCGTCTATGTCTCTTCATGGCTGAAGACCTATTATCCCGATGTCTTCTGCGCAGCACTTCTGAACTCACAGCCGATGGGCTTTTACGCTCCCGCCCAATTGGTGCGGGACGCGCGCGAACATGGCGTGCGGGTGCTGCCTGTCGATATCAACCATTCGAATTGGGATGCGGACCTCGAGAGGGGCGGGCATGATCGTGGTGCGGTGGAGCCGCGCCATCGGGACATGCTGGGTGTGATCAAGACGGAAAAGGCCATCCGCCTCGGCTTCAACCAGGTCAAGGGGCTGAGAGAGATGGAGATCGTGGACAAGCTTATCGCCCATCGCGGCCGGGGCTATACCTCGGTTCGCGATCTCTGGCTGCGCTCGGGATTGCCGCGCTCCGTGCTGGAGAAGCTTGCCGATGCGGATGCGTTCCGTTCGATCGGGCTCGATCGCCGCAACGCGCTTTGGGCGGTAAAGGCGCTGGATGAGAAAAGTGCTGCCGAGCGGTTGCCGCTCTTCGAGCAGGCGACGCAGGACGAATTCCAGCTGGAGCCGGCAGTTTCGCTGCCGGTGATGCTGGAGGGCGAGCAGGTCATCAACGATTACCGCTATCTCTCCTTCTCGCTGAAGGCGCATCCGGTTTCTTTCCTCCGGGCGGAGTTTTCGGGGCAGGGGCTGGTCGAAAACCGCGCGCTTGCCACGGCACCCGTCGGCCGAAGAGTGACGGTTGCCGGGCTGGTGCTCGTTCGCCAGCGTCCAGGCTCGGCCAAGGGCGTGATCTTCATGACGATCGAGGACGAGACCGGCGTCGCCAATGCCATCGTCTGGCCGAAGGTTTTTGAAAAATACCGGCCGGTGATCATGGGTGCGCGTCTCGTCAAGATCCGCGGCCGGCTCCAGCGTGAAAGCGAGGTCATCCACGTGGTGGCGGAGTATATCGAGGATATGACCCCGATGCTCGGGCTGTTGCGCAAGGAGGAGCGCCGCTTCGGCGCCAACGATCGTGCCGACGAGGTGCTGCGACCGACGGCCGACGCGCGCGATAAGAAGGTGCTGAAGGAACTGCGCCTTGCGGCTGCCCGCCGTGCCGCCGGCGCCGATCATCAGGCCGTCGCGACCGAAATTGCCGACGTCATGCCGAAAGGCCGCAACTTCCATTGATGAACAGACACGATGGGCTCGGCTTGGCTTCGAAGGCTCGGTCCCTCACAGCCGTTTCATGACCCGTCCTTCCGGAGCTGGGCTTGCCGTACCGGATTTCGGCCACTCACGTTGGTCTTCCTGCGTAAAAATGTCGCAGTATCCTGCGGCAATCGCCGGGAAATCCACAGAAAGAAAGGTCATCAATGCTACGCTAATATTCTGAAAATACGATGTTTTTTGTCATGTTTAGATTCGTTCTAATCTGCGTGCAAGTTCCGCTTGTGGAGTTTTTTGTTGACAATAAATGTCCTCTTTTGCTTTATGAGCGAATTCAGGACGTTGCGTTTCACAGGCAAGACGACATGCTGGTTTGCAGCTGCAATTTCATCACGGAAAAAGAGATCGAGGACATGATTGTCAGCCTTCTCGATGAAGACTGTTGGCAGCTGATCGTGCCGGCGAAAGTCTATCACGCGATGGAAAAACGCGGTCGCTGCTGCGGCTGTTTCCCCAACGTCGTCGACATCATCATCCGCACCACCGAGCAATATCACGGCCGTCGCGACTCGACGGATGTCGAGATATTTGATTTCATGGCCCGCCTCAAACAATTCCATGAAGACAACCGGAGGGCGGATTTTGAAAGGCGACAAAAAGGTCATCGAGCAGCTTAACGAAGCGCTCTATCTCGAACTCGGCGCCGTCAACCAATACTGGCTGCATTTCCGCCTTCTCGAAGATTGGGGCTACACGCTCCTTGCCAAGAAGGAACGTGCCGAGTCGATTGAAGAAATGCATCATGCCGACAAGCTCGTCGCGCGCATCATCTTCCTCGAAGGTCATCCGAACCTGCAGACGGTCGGACCGCTGCGCATCGGCCAGAACGTCAAGGAAGTGCTGAAGGCGGATCTCGCCGGCGAATACGATGCCCGCACGGCCTACAAGAAATCACGCGACATCTGTCATGACGCCGGAGACTACGTCTCCATGAAGCTGTTCGAAGAGCTGCTTGCTGATGAGGAAGGTCATATCGACTTCCTCGAGACCCAACTCGAACTGCTCGAAACCATCGGCGAAGCGAAATACGGCCAGCTCAACGCAGCACCGGCCAACGAAGCCGAGATCGACTGAGCGTCTCGCACCATTCACACGAGAAAGCCGCCGATCACCTCGGCGGCTTTCTGGTTTTCGGGCCAAGACGATCTATGGCGCCCCGTTGCCTGACGCGCTTAGAGCATTTCCAGGAAAAGTGCGAAGCGGTTTTCCGTCAGGAAATGCGTAAAAACAAAGAGATAGAGCGTTTGTGCGGTTCCGTCTAAATCGGAAACGCTCTAAAGAATGGGCGCGCGGGCTGACGGTTCGCCCGCATGCAGACCCTCAAAGAGCCCGGTGGGGGTCTGTGAACCCTCAGGCTCGAGCGCATTTCTCCATGCGTCTTCAAACGGCGATGCGCCCTGCACCGAATTGGTATCGGGCCGGCCGGCGCCTGCTCGATACCAACCTGCCGGATATTGGCGATCGGCCCCAGAGTGGCATTGCTGCCGGGCAGGGCAAAACCTCAACCGGAACCAGGCGGTCGGTGAGGGTTGCCGCGGCAATCGCAAGACCAAAAGCGCGCGCTGCGAGCGGCCGCCTATCGTCCGCTGGCAGCTCGCAATCTGCGACGGATGCCAGGGCATCGCTTTGCGGTGTGCGTGTTGTCGGCTGGGTCCCCCGCGAAAGGTCGATGTCAGCGCAGACCCGGCCCCTGTTGCGAAAGGCGTAGTTACGGCGCCAGGTGGGCGAAGGCGGCAACGACCTCCTCATAGACCTTGCGCTTGAACGGTACGATCATCTCCGGCAGGTCGCGCATCGGCTTCCAATCCCAGGCGTCGAATTCCGGTTCGTGGCCGCCCGGCGGTGGGTTGATGGCGATCTCGTTCTCGTCGCCCTCGAAGCGGAAGGCATACCAGCGCTGCGTCTGGCCACGAAATTTGCCCTTGAGGCCGATGCCGATCAGGTGTGAAGGCAGGTCATAGTTGATCCAGCCCGGTGCCTCGGCGAGCAGCGAAACCGTGCGCATGCCGGTCTCTTCATAGAGCTCGCGATAGGCGGCCTTCAGCGGATCCTCGCCCTTGTCGATGCCGCCCTGCGGCATCTGCCATTGCTGCGGCGAGCCGTCATATTCGGAATTGCCGACGGCGATCCGGTGGCCGGCCCAGACGAGGCCGGCGCGGTTCAGCACCATGACGCCGACACAGGGGCGATAGGGCAGGTCTTCGGCCCGTAGGTTCTTGTCGTTATGCTTGCTCATCCGCTGTCCTCTCCTGGCTCAAGGCGTGACCCACTGCTCGCGCACGGCAGCGTATGGCCCTGAAGTGTTCGAACCTTTGTGAAGTCTCATCGCACCCATCTTTCGGGTTCGCAATGATTTCGTGCGCCTCGCCTGAGGCGCTGGGCTTCTGACATGGCGCCCTACATGCAGCAATTCAAAGTGCTACAGCGACCTTTGCGCGTCCAATAAGACGCGCGGCGCTCAAGGCACGCTTGACCTATCTCTGCTGCGGGTCCTTGACGAGTGCTGAAACGCCGACGATCTCGATGCCGCGCCCTTCCGCCTCGCCGGCCCACTGGGCGATGGCGGCCACGCTCTCGTCGAATGCGGAGGCGACACCGATGGCTGTACCGTTGCGCCGGGCGATGCGTTCCAGCTCGTCGAGTTTTTTCAGGATGGCGCTGCGGCTGAGCTCGCTGTCGACGGTCATGTCGGCGAAGCCATGCGGAACGTCAAAGGCATCGGCAAGCTTGCCGGACAGCGATTGCGCCGACGTGCCGTCGTCGAGGAAAAGCACGCCGCGTTTGCCGAGATCGCGCATCACCGGTTCGAGAGCATCGGCATCGGAGAGAAAGCGCCCACCGAGATAGTTCATGATGCCGGTGTAGTTGGTGATCTGCGCCATGTTCTTGTGCAGTTCGGCCAGGTTCTTCGTCGAACCAAGCGAGAGGCGGAGCGCGCGCGGTCCCGGATCGTTGTCGGGGTAATCGAAAGGCTCCATCGGGATCTGCAGCAGGATCTCATGGCCGCTGCGTCTTGCCTCCTGCATCCAGCGCTGCAGGCTGTTGCCGGCGGCGGCAAAGGCGAGGGTGACGTCGGGCGGCAGGTCGCGGATGGCCTTCTGCGTGCCGGTCTGGCTGAGGCCAAGGCCGCCGATCACAAGCGCGATACGGGTGCCGCGTGCACCCGACCAGGGTCGGGCATATTGATCCATCGGCCGCAGCCCGTCGGCGGCGGTGATCGGTAGCCGGCCCTCAGCGCTGTCTTCCAGCAGGTCGTCATTCGGAAGGGCGGCCATGCGCGGGTCCTGGCCGCGGATCGGGCCGACATTGATCAGCGCAGGCCCGCTGCCGTCGCGTTGGCGCGGCGTGAACTTGGTGACGGTCGCGCCGTCGTTTGTCAGGGTTTCCTCGACATGAGCGCCGGAGAAGGCGGTGCCCGGCTTCAGCGTGCCGCCGCTGGTGTTCGATGCTTGCCCGCTTGTGGAATTGGGTGTCTTTTGTGCCGTTTCGGCCGGTTCCGGCCCAACCATACCCGATTCGGACGCCTGCCTGCGCAACCCATCCGGAGCGACGGCGTTCCAGACGGAAAGGCCGATTATGGAAAGGGCAAAGATGCCGACAAGGGAATAGCTGAGAAGGCGACGACGGTCGCGTCTTGGCGCGGTCTTTTCCCGGCGGTTCTGGCCAAGGGGGGCATTGAGATCTGTTCCCAAACGGAGCCTCGGTCGACCTGAAGGAGAGTTGCCGGTGAGGGATGCGCCGTTTTTAAGAGAATCGGCGGTTTCCGGCAGCACCTGCAGCCCACATAGTATAAAGGCGCCGGGTTGACCAGCCCGGCGCCTTCAATGGCTTACTTCTTGAGCTCTGCCTGCTCCGGGCTTGCCGGGAAGGCCGGATCGGTCTTCTTGCCGCGCAAGAGGTCAAGCGCGTAGTTGAGCTGCAGGTCGTCCTTGGTTTCCGGCGGTACATAGGCGACCGAGCCGGAACCTTCGTCGGTTTCGCTCTGTCCCTGGATGTGGCCACGCAGATCGGATTCGCCCTGGGCTTCGACCCTGCCAAGCAGTTCCGGCGGCAGTGGCTGTTCGACCTTGATGTCGGGCGTGATGCCCGTTCCCTGGATCGATTTGCCCGACGGCGTGTAGTAGAGCGCCGTCGTCAGGCGCAGAGCGCCTGCTTCGCCGAGCGGAATGATCGTCTGTACCGAGCCCTTGCCGAAGGAGCGCGTGCCGAGCACGGTCGCGCGCTTCAGGTCCTGCAGGGCGCCGGCAACGATTTCCGATGCGGAAGCCGAGCCGCCATTGACGAGAACGACCACCGGCTTGCCGTCGGTCAGATCGCCAGGCGTCGCGTTGAAGCGGCGGGTCTCGTCCGGATTGCGGCCGCGGGTCGAAACGACCTCGCCACGCTCCAGGAAGGCGTCGGAAACGTTGATCGCCTGGTCGAGCAGACCGCCCGGGTTGAGGCGCAGGTCAAGGACATAGCCCTTCAGCTTGTCGGCCGGTACTTCGGACTTGATCTTCTCGATGCCCTTCTTCAGGTCGTCGTAGGTCTTCTCGGTGAACGAGATCACGCGAAGATAGCCGACGTCGCCTTCGGTGCGGAACTTGACGGCGCGAACGGCGATCACGTCACGCACGATCGACAGTTCGATCGGCTTGTCGGCGCCCTTGCGCAGGATCGTCAACTTGATCGGGGTGCCGACGGCGCCACGCATCTTCTCGACCGCATCTTCAAGCTTCAGGCCACGAACGTCCTGGCCGTCGATCTTGGAAATGAAGTCACCGGCGAGAACGCCGGCGCGGGCCGCGGGCGTGTCGTCGATCGGGCTCGTGACCTTGACGAGGTCGTCTTCCATCGTCACTTCGATGCCGAGGCCGCCGAATTCGCCGCGGGTCTGGGTGCGCATGTCCTCGGCGTCGGTCGAGTTCATGTAGCTCGAGTGCGGATCAAGCGAAGAGAGCATGCCATTGATGGCATTCTCGATCAGCTTGTCATCCTGCGGAGGGGTGACGTACTGCGCGCGCACGCGCTCAAACACGTCACCAAAAATCGCAAGCTCGCGATAAGTCGAGGTATTGGCCGCGACGGCCGGAACGACAGCCGAATAAATGACGCCCATAGCGGTCGCACCCATCAGCGCCCCGACCAGAACAAGTGAAGCCCTACGTATCATTTCGCGCCTTTCCAACCTCTGCTGCGGTCCACCATGGTCGGGAATCAACCGGTTTTCCGTCTTTTCGGAATTCAATGTAAAGCGTCGGCCGGTCGGTTTCCAGCGCCAAGGCCGCAGCACTTGCGACTCTTTTCGCACCCATCGTCGCAAGCGGTTCACCCGCCACGACAAATTGTCCGGTCTGTACGCTCACCTTCTCCATGCCCGACAGCACAACATGGTAGCCGTCGCCCGGATTGAGAATGATCATCTGCCCATAACTGCGGAAATTGCCTGCATAGACGATCCAGCCATCTGACGGCGCAGTCACCAGCGCGCCGGGGTTGGTTTCCAACATGATCCCTTGCAGGGAGTGCCCTGTACCATCGGCATCACCGAACTTTCGCAAAAGCGATCCCGCGGCCGGATAGGCAAGCTTATTCCTCAGCTCCGAGAACACGTATGCTGGCGCAATGCGGTTTTTGTCGGGCACGGCGCTCCGGGCGAGCTCCCGCGCCGCTTCGCGCTCGGCCTCGCTCATGCGCAGGCGTTCCTCTTCCTGCGCGCGTGCGGCGGCAGCCGCGTCGCGCACCGAAGCGATGTCATTTTCGAGCGAACCGATGAGGCCTTCGAGATTGGTCGCCTGCGAGGCGAGTTCCTGCGCCTTGCGCTGTTCGGCGGCGAGTTCGGCCGCACTTTTCTGGCGCAGTTTTTCCTTTTCGGCCACGAGCATCGACATGCGACGCTCTTCCTCGGCATTGGCCGTCATCGCTGCCGTCAGCTCTTCGCGCTGCTTGCCGATGCCGGTTCTGATATCGGCGAGCGCCTTCAGGTCGGCGACGAGGTTGTCCGTTTCCTCGCGAATTCCGGGTACGACAGCGCCGAGCAGAATGGCGCTGCGAACGGAGCCGAGCGCATCCTCAGGCGTCACCAGGATCGCCGGCGGCGGGTTGCGGCCCATGCGCTGAAGTGCGGCGAGCACTTCGGCAAGCACCCCACGCCGGGCGCGCAGCGATCGGCGCACGGTATCTTCCTTGGAGCGCAACTCGCTCAGCTTCTTCTCTCCATCGACGATCTGCTGCTCCAGACCCTGCCGCTTCCTGGCAGAATCGACGATGGCGGCGCGCAATGCCTCATTGTTTTTGTCGATCTCGGCGATGGTCGCCGCCAGCTCGTCGGCGCGCTCCTGCGACAGCGTGATGGTTTTCGACAGCGCATCGAGCTCGCTGCGGGTGCTGTCTCGACGAAGCGTCAGGTTTGCCGCCGGATCGGGCGGCCCCTGCTGCTGGTCCGCCGCTGATGCCGCTGGCGTCGCCGGTGCATCCTGGGCGGCTGCCGGAAGCGCAGCAACAAGCACAAGCGCCAGCAGCGCCGCACTGCGGCCGGGCCGCCATGCTTCGCCACCGATCTTGCTGAAAGCGCTCATCATGCTTCGGCGCGTCATTCGTCCCTATGCATCCAACTGGAAATGCTTCGCGCTTACTTCCGCCAACCGGAACCGATTTTCGGAAAGCGTCATGCGCAGTTTCAACGTTTCTGAGCGCTCGCCGGGCATCTTTCCCCGGTGCGTGACGCTCTCCTCAAAAAGCCTAATCTGATTTGGCGGATGCGACCAACACATATTCTCGTTATCGCCGGTGCATGGCGCGTCTCAGACACGGTGATAGGGATGTCCGGAAAGGATGGTCACGGCGCGATAGAGCTGTTCGGCGATCAGAATGCGCACCAGCTGATGCGGCCAGGTCATCTTGCCGAGATTGAGCACGGCGTCGGCGCGCGAATGAAGGCCAGGGTCGAGCCCGTCGGCGCCGCCGATCGCGATCATCAGGTCGCGTTTGCCGCTATCGCGAAAACTGCCGAGCAGCGATGCGAAGCCTTCGGAATCGAGCGCCTTGCCGCGTTCGTCAAGCAGCACCAGCAGACTGCCGTCAGTGAGCGCTTTTTCAAGCTGGGCTGCCTCCTCCCGCTTGCGCGTATCGGAGTTGGAGGCGCGGCTTTCGTTGACTTCGACCACGCGGGAAAGCTCGAGACCGATCGCCGGACCGGCCTTGGCAAAACGATCGAGATAGCGGGCCGCAAGATCCTTTTCCGGCCCCGCCTTGAGGCGGCCGACTGCGAAAAGTCCGATACGCATGACCCAATCCGTCTCCGCCTGCGCTGGACCGCACTGCTGCACACCTCCTGAAACCGGGGTCGATTCAAGGAGAAGGTCATGCAGCGCACTAAAGCGTTACAGCGGCATTTGCACGTCATGCCAGACGCGGCGCTGCAAGCTACGATCAGTCGCAACAATTATCCTGGCTGCGAACGCCGCTTCGGCGATGACAGCCACATTCCCAATATGTATGATCGCAATACGGTGCGTGCGGCGGCTCAGACGCCCGACGAACCGTGCGATCTCAATGCAGCGTGCCGTCCTCGATCTCCGGTGTCGCCCACATCTTCTCGATGTTGTAGAACTCCCGGATTTCCGGCCTGAAGATGTGAATGATCACATCGCCGGTATCGATCAGCACCCAGTCACCCGTTTCCAGACCTTCGACGCGGGCGTTGCCGAAGCCCTCGTCCTTCAGGTCCGTGGTCAGATGGTCGGCAATCGCCGCCACATGCCTGCTCGATCGCCCGGAGACAACGACCATGAAGTCCCCCAGCGCCGACTTGCCGGCAATGTTGATGGTAACGATATCTTCTGCCTTCGAGTCCTCTAGGCTTTCGAGGACCAGTTGAAGCGCACGGACAGCGGCTTCGTCGCTAGATCCCGTGCTGCGTGGGAACGCGGAGGCCGCATATCCCTTGGCGTGTGCTGTTGTCAGGGTTTTTCCTTTCCAGGTGAACAGAACAGGCACTTCCGATTCGACTGTTTCGCTCGAACCGTCAGTAAATGTAGGCATCAAACCAGAACGGTTTCAAGACACGAGAAATGAATCATTCGATTTCACGCCGTTCTGGCGGATCGAAGTGCCGTCGAACTCATCGAGGAGCGCGGCCCGTGTATGAAGGTCCAGGCGGGTGCCGGGTGAAAAGCAAGGCGCCGGGCATCGTCTTCGTCGATGCGGGCATAGTCGAAAGTCTTGGCCATGCGCGAGGAGAGATAGGCAAGCGTCGAGCCCGGCCGATCGATGACGGCGATCGGAAACGTGCGGGCGATTTTCTGCCAATTCTGCCAGCGGTGAAAGCTGCGCAGGTTGTCGGCCCCCATGATCCAGACGAAGCGGATATCGCGGTTGCGGGCCTTTACCATCTCGAGCGTGCGAGCGGTATAGCTCTGCCCCAGCGCCTTTTCGAAGGCGGTCACCTTGATGCGCGGATTCGGGGCGATCTTCTCGCTGAGCGCGATGCGATCGGCAAGCGGCGCCAGATTATTGTGGTTCTTCAGCGGGTTTCCGGGGGTGACCATCCACCAGAGTTGGTTGAGGCCGAGGCGCTGGATCGCCGTTTCGGCGACCAGCACATGCCCCTGATGCGGCGGATTGAACGAGCCGCCGAACAGGCCGACCACCATGCCGCTTTCGACATGGGGCATGCGCAGATAGCGGCCGTTCACTTCGCTGGACGTCACGTCAGGGCCTGACCTGTCCGGCGCCGCGCACGCGATACTTGAACGATGTCAGCTGCTCGACGCCAACGGGGCCGCGGGCGTGCATCTTGCCGGTGGCAATGCCGATCTCGCCGCCCATGCCGAATTCGCCGCCATCGGCAAACTGGGTGGAGGCATTGTGCAGCAGGATGGCGGAATCGATTTCGGCGAAGAAGCGCTCGACGACATCGGCATCCTCGGCGATTACCGCCTCGGTATGCGCCGAGGACCAGGTGTTGATATGTTCGATCGCGCCGGAAATCCCGTCCACCAGTCGGACAGAGATGATCGCGTCGAGATATTCCGTCGACCAATCCGCGTCCGTCGCCGGCCGCAAGCCATCGATGGTTCCGGCAAGCTCTTCGGACACCCGCACTTCGCAGCCGGCTGCGAGCAGCGCCTGAAGTAGCGGCCTTGCCAGCTTGTCCGCAGCATTGCTGTCGATCAGCAGTGTCTCGGCGGCACCGCAGATACCAGTGCGGCGCATCTTGGCATTGACGACGATCTTTTCGGCCATGGCGAGATCAGCGGATGCGTCGACATAGATGTGGCAGAGGCCTTCGAGGTGGGCGAACACCGGCACGCGCGCCTCGTTCTGGACCCGTGCGACGAGGCTTTTTCCGCCGCGCGGAACGATGACGTCGATCGTGCCACCGAGGCCCGAGAGCATGGCGCCGACGGCAGCGCGATCGGCAACCGGCACCATCTGGATCGCATGCTCGGGCAGGCCAGCAGCCTTCAGGCCTTCGACGAGGCAGGCATGGATGGCGCGCGAGGAATGGAAGCTGTCGGAGCCGCCCCGCAGGATGACGGCATTGCCCGCCTTCAGGCACAGTGCACCGGCATCTGCCGTCACGTTCGGGCGGCTTTCGTAGATCACGCCGATGACGCCGAGCGGCGTACGCACGCGCTCGATGTGCAGGCCATTGGGGCGATCCCACTCGGCAATGACGTCGCCAACCGGATCCTTGAGGTCGGCAATCGCGCGAATGCCGTTGGCCATGTCGCGGATCCGGCTCTCCGTCAGCGTCAGGCGGTCGATGAAGGACGCGGCGATGCCGGACTGGCGGGCGTTTTCAAGATCGATCGCGTTGGCGGCAAGAATCTCGTCGCGGCGATTGACGATGATCTCGGCCATGGCAACGAGGGCCGCATGCTTGCGTTCGGCGGTGGCGACGGCAAGCGGCCGGCTTGCCGCCTTCGCCTGGCGGCCGATCTCCAGCATGACGCCTTCGACGTCATCCTTATTCCTGACTTCATCAAGCATGGACTTCATCCCTCCGGCCGTCCTTCTCGTCGGCGCGCTTGCCGGTCATCACCAGATCGTCGCGATGCACCATGGCGGCGCGGCCGGCATAGCCGAGGATCGCCGCGATCTCTGCGGATTTCTTGCCGGCGATCTGGCGAGCCTCGTCGGCGTCATAGCCGGCAAGACCACGGGCGATTTCGCGGCCCGCTGCGCCGAGAATGGCAATGGTGTCGCCGCGGCTGAAGGTGCCCTTCACTTCGCGCACGCCGGCAGGCAGCAGGCTCTTGCCGGAGCGCAGCGCCTCCTCGGCGCCGGCATCGATGGCGAGCGTGCCGGCCGGCAGCAGCTGCCCGGCAATCCAGGTCTTGCGTGCGGTCACCGGTGAGCCCGATGGTGCAAACCAGGACGAGCGAGCGCCTTCCTCGATGGCCGCCAGCGGATGGTTGGGTTTGCCCGAGGCGATGATCATGGAGCAGCCGGCGGTGGTTGCGATCTTGCCGGCATCAATCTTGGTGCGCATGCCGCCGCGCGACAGCTCGGAGGCAGCCCCCCCTGCCATCGCCTCGATCTCGGGCGTGATCTCCGCGATCGTGTCGAGGAAACGGGCATCGGGGTCGAGATGCGGCGGCGCCGTATAGAGGCCGTCGATGTCGGAAAGCAGCACCAGGAGGTCAGCGCCGACCATGGTGGCGACGCGGGCGGCCAGGCGGTCGTTGTCGCCATAGCGGATTTCGGTGGTCGCCACCGTATCGTTCTCGTTGATGATCGGCACGGCGCCGAGCTTCAGCAGCTGGTTGATCGTGGCGCGGGCATTCAAATAGCGTCGACGCTCCTCGGTGTCGCCGAGCGTCAGTAGCACCTGGCCGGCGACGATCGCGTCTGTCGAAAGACTTTCCGACCAGGCGCGGGCAAGCGCGATCTGGCCGACGGCCGCGGCCGCCTGGCTTTCCTCGAGTTTTAGCGCGCCAGAAGGGAGTTTCAGTACGGTGCGGCCGAGCGCGATGGCGCCGGAGGAGACGACGAGCACGTCGACGCCCTTGGCCCTGAGGGCGGCGATGTCGGCACACATGGCGTCGAGCCAGGCCTTTTTCAGCCCGGTCGCGCGATCGACCAACAGGGCCGACCCGATCTTGATGACGACCCGGCGATACTTCTGAAGCGGCTTGCGGGTCTTCGTCATGTCAGGCGGTCTCTTCTCCGGACTTTGCCGCGACAATGACGGTGCGTAGCGCCCGCAATGCCTCGGTCATGCCCTTGCTGGTGGCGGCCGAAAGCAGGAGAGGCTGCTCGCCGCAGGCCTTTGCCAGCGCCTTGGCCTTCACCTTCAATTCGTCCTCGTCGAGCACGTCGATCTGCGACAGCGCGACGATCTCGGGTTTGTCTTCGAGCCCGCCGCCATAGGCTACGAGTTCGTGTTTCACGGTCTTGTAGGCCTTGGCGACGTCTTCTTCCTGGGCCGAGACGAGGTGAAGCAGCACGCGCGTGCGCTCGACATGGCCGAGGAAACGGTCCCCGATACCAACGCCTTCATGCGCGCCTTCGATCAGGCCGGGAATGTCGGCGATGATGAACTCGTTGCCGTCGATGGTGGCGACGCCGAGGTTCGGGTGCAGCGTGGTGAAGGGGTAATTGGCGATCTTCGGCCGCGCCCGGGTGCAGGCGGCAAGGAAGGTCGATTTGCCGGCATTGGGCAGGCCGACGAGGCCGGCATCGGCGATCAGCTTCAGCCGCAGCCAGATGGTTTTTTCTTCGCCTTCGAGGCCGGGGTTGGCCCAGCTTGGCGCCTGGTTGGTGGCGGACTTGAAATGGGCATTGCCGAAGCCGCCATTGCCGCCGGCGGCAAGCCGGTAGCGCTGGCCTTCGGCGACCATGTCGACGATCAGCGTCTCGCTGTCTTCCTCGAAGATCTGGGTGCCGACCGGAACCTTCAGCGTCACGTCGGCGCCGCCGGCGCCCGTGCGGTTGCGGCCCATGCCGTGCGTGCCGGTCTTGGCCTTGAAGTGCTGCTGGTAGCGGAAGTCGATCAGGGTATTGAGGCCGTTGACCGCCTCGACCCAGACGTCGCCGCCGCGGCCGCCGTCGCCGCCATCAGGTCCACCGAATTCGATGAATTTTTCACGACGGAACGACACGGCGCCTGCGCCGCCGTCGCCGGAGCGTATGTAGACTTTCGTTTCGTCTAGAAATTTCATTGGACTGCCATCTGTTCGGTGTATTTGCGCGGTCGTATTTTGCCGCCATCGATATAGGCGGTTCATCCGGAGGTCAAAGAATATCGTGCGTTTTGCCAGCTACAACATCCAATACGGCATCGGTCTTGACGGCCAGTTTGAACCCGAGCGCATTGCTGCGTCGCTTGGCGGCGCCGACATCATCGCGCTGCAGGAAGTGACACGCGGTTTTCACCGCAACGGCCACGTCGATCTGGTTGCCCGTTTCGAAGCGCTCTTCCCCGGTCATTTCTCAGCCTTTCATGCCCCTTGCGACATCGATATCGGCTCTTCGATCGAGGGCGGCCGCGCCGTCAACCGGCGCTTCCAGTTCGGCAACATGATCCTGTCGCGCTGGCCGATCCTGTCGACCCGGTTGATATCGCTGCCGCGCACCCGGACCATCAGCCCGATGAACCTGCAGCGCGGCGCCACCGAAGCGCTGGTCGCCACGCCGGGCGGGCCGCTGCGCGTCTATTCCGTGCATCTCGACCATGTGCTTCCCGCCGAGCGCATCGCCCAGATCCGCTTCCTCAAGGAGCGGCTGCTCGGCTATCCGCTTGAGGGCGGCGGCATTACCGGGGCTGCCGATTTCGGTCTTGCTGAGCCGCCGCATCCGGAGGATTTCGTCGTCATGGGCGACTTCAACATGGAGCCGGAGACGCCGGAATATTGCGCGATGGCCGGCTCGCGCGACGCTTATTACGGACGCTCGCTTCGGCTCGAAAATCCGGTCGACGTGCTCGCCCATCTCAACCGGCTGACGCCGGAAAGCTATAGCTGGGTTCATCCCGACAATCCTCAAAAGCGCATGCATCTCGACTATGGCTTCATCAGCACCGGCCTGGTGCCGCAGCTGAAGGACGCCTGGACCGATTACGACGCCAAGGGGTCCGATCATCTTCCTGTTGGTTTTGAACTCGCTTGACGAATATCCCCGCAAAGGCATGGCTTCGCGGGGATTGTTTCTTCAGTGTGGCCGGCGCAGATCTGCCGCGCTCAGCCGGGTCTCGATATGGGCGACCATGGCATTGCGGGCGAGCGCATAGATCTGGCTGCAGCCGGTGATCTGGAAGCCGAGCTTTTCCTGGACCTTGAGCGACCCCGGATTGTCGGCGAAGACGCCGGAATGCAGGGTCGTTTCCGGCATGCGCCGGAAGAAGCGCTCGATCGCCGCATAGGCTGCTTCGCTCGCCAGGCCCTTGCCCCAGTAGAACCGGTTCAGCCAGTAGCCGACATGCCATTGGCCGTGCCTGAGCTCGATGCCGATGCAACCGATATGCACGTCGTCGCCGGTGGTGATCGCCAGCGTCCAGTCGGGGGTGAGTCCCGAGGTCTGGCTTGCCAGCCAATCGAGCGCATCCTGCTGGTCGTAAGGTGCAGGCACACGCGAGAGCATGCGCGCCACCTGGAAATCGCCCAGCGACTGAGCGATCGCCTCGGCATCGCTTCGGCTGTGGGGCCTCAGCACCAGCCGCCTGGTTTCGATGACCGGGCAGGGCCCGGGGCCGGGACGGATCGCGGTGCGCGAGCGTTCGGAGGTGAGCGCGTTCATCGCATGCCTCCCCAGCTTCTGAGCGAAACCCAGGTCTTGCGGTCGAGCCGATACCATTCGACAGAGATCGAGCCGCCGAGCGCCAGGCTGCCGACCATGCCGCTGCCCTGGAACTGGAAGCCGCACTTCTGGATGACCCGGCGCGAGGCGAGGTTCATGACCCGGCAGCGCGCATCGATCTGGTCGATGTCACGGGTGCGAAAGGCCATGTCGGTGAGCGCCTGGGCAGCCTCTGTGGCATAGCCTTGGTTCCAATAGGGTTCGCCCAGCCAGTAGCCGAGTTCCGCCGTCTTGCCATCGGGGTGCGGCTCGATACCGCAACAACCGAGGAATGCGCCATTATCCGCTTTGGTAATCGCGTAGACGCACTTGCCAATCGTGCCGGCTTTGGCGCGTCGCACGAAATCGGCGGCATCGGCCGTCGTATACGGGTGCGGCATGCGCGAGACCATGGTGGCGACATTGGCATTGTTGGCAAGATGGGCAAGGGCGTCGATATCGTCTTCATGGGGCGCGCGCAGAACGAGCCGGGGTGACAACAATATCGGGCAATCGGTCCTTGACCGTTGGGGCCTCAGCCTTTGTTCGGGAGACCGTGATTGGTCTTCCCTCAGTAGCTCGGTTTGCATGGTTCGTCCTCCAGAAACGAAAAAAAGGGGAGTTGGGTATTGCCCCATCTCCCCTTTTTAGGTCTGGCTTGGAACCGTTAGGTGCGTCAGCCGGGTCGATGAGACGCCGGCTGTTTTAGAGCGCTACCGGCTTATTCCGCTGCTTCCGCTTTCGGCATTACAGACACGTACACGCGGCCATTGGCCTTCGTACGGAAGTCCACGTTACCTGCCGTAAGCGCAAAAATCGTATGGTCCTTGCCGAGGCCGACATTGGCGCCCGGATGCCACTTGGTGCCGCGCTGACGCAGAATAATGTTGCCGGCGATGACCTTCTCGCCGCCGAACTTCTTCACGCCAAGGCGCTTGGACTCGGAATCGCGACCGTTGCGCGACGAACCGCCAGCTTTTTTGTGTGCCATTGGTGTTCTCCTTTAAACCTTCGATCCCAAAACTCAGTTTGCAGCTTCAGCGGCGGCTTCAGACTTCTTGGAAGCCTTCTTTGCCTTGCCACCGGCAGCAGCGATGTCCAGGATGCGGACGGTCGTCTGGTGCTGGCGGTGACCGCGCGAGCGCTTGGAGTTCTGGCGGCGACGCTTCTTGAAGGCGATGACCTTCTTGGCGCGGCCCTGTTCAACGACTTCGGCGCTGACAACGGCACCTTCGACAAACGGAGCGCCGATGGTTGCATCGGCGCCGACGCCGACCATCAGGATCTCGGTGAATTCAATCTTGTCGCCTGCTACGCCTTCCAGCTTTTCGATGGTTACGACGTCGTTGGCTGCCACGCGGTACTGCTTACCGCCGGTCTTGATGACTGCGAACATTCTTTATCCTTTCATGTTCGGGCCGGCTCTTTACCCCAGGGGCAAGGCCGTCTTTTTGTCAGTCGACATTTTTAGCAGAACTCCGGGATCATTCCCGAAGCCCTGCCGGTGAATGGGCGCAAATCACACCCGCTGCGGTGAGGGCAAGCCACACCACTTCATTGCGCGAATTACGGGAAACGCGCTCCTCTGTCAAGAAGAAGGCACTCGCCGCATTGGATAATCTTCACCGAGGCCCTTGCCAGCACCCGAATCTGCCGCTATGAACCCGACCGCGCCGAACAAGCGCCGACCGACTATGCGGAGAGGTGGCAGAGTGGTCGAATGCACCGCACTCGAAATGCGGCATACCTGCAAGGGTATCGTGGGTTCAAATCCCACCCTCTCCGCCATCGGGACTTCAATCCTGCTTTAGCCCGAATTCCTCCCAGCTCGCCAGAGTAGCTTCAGGCGACGAAGCGGGCATTGCCGGCGCAGCGTCAGGCGATTTTCAGCGCGGCCGATATTTCCGATAGGGTCGCTTTCTCCGCTTCGCTGACGGCGACACCGCCGAAACCCAGGAATCCACCTTCCTTGGCGGCTTCCGCTACGCGCTGGCTGATCTGATACAGCCATGCGGCGAAGGCGCTGGCATCATCCGGAGCCTTGGTTTCGACGACCGTTCGCGCCTGCTGCAACGTTTCGATGCATCTGGCCTTCATGTCCTCAGGCTTGGAGCCTTTCAGTTTCGCCTGCAGGCCGTCGCGTGCCGTCGTTCGTCCTACCGAGGTTTCGAAGTCGGCGACGAGCGCTTTGACGAGCGGATTGGCCGCGGCATCGTTTTTGCCTGCAGCAGGGCGCGGCTGTTGGCGAGGCCCTCCTTGAGCATGCCCCACAGGCCGCTCGGCTCCGCCGCGGTCACGGCTATGCCCGCCATCATCACGCTCTCCAGAAGCAACGTCCATTCCTCCGGGGTGAATGCCGATTTGTCAGCCATGGCTGACCCTCCTTCGTTCGATTTCGTGTTCATGACAGTCGTTGCCGATCCACGCGGCGCGCCGAGTGCCGACGGTTTCTCGAAACATCAGGTCGACAGGGCCGTCAGCTTCGTCTTCAATGCATCGATAGTGGGTTTCAGAATGTCCGAAACGCCGGGGATGGCCAAAACCTTGTCGAACAGCCCATTGAGCGTGGGCATCATCGGCGTGATCAGGGCCGTGAGGGCTGCCTTCTGCCCGGCTGAGAGTTGCCCGGCCACACCGCTGACCTTGTCGAGCTGGCTCGAGACATCCTCCAGCTTCGGCAAGGCCGCCGTGGCGGAGGCCGCATCGGTAACGCCCGTCAGCGCTGTCTGCAGGCTGGCCATGCCGTCCTTGACCTGCTGGCCGACATCGACCCCGCCGACCGTCAAGCTCTGCTCAGGCGTGCCGGCCTGGGGTGCGACCGGTTCCTTTGGCCTGCCGAACAGGTAGAAAAGCACGCCGGCAATCACCAGGGCGGCAATCACCCAATAAAGCCAGTTGCGCGACGAGGCTGGCGCGGCGGCCGCTGCTGCCGCTGCGCGTTGGCCGGCACCACCGACTGCGGAGGCCGAAGCGGCAGCGCTGCGGGTCGCTTGGCTGGCAGAGGCTGCAGCGGTTTGTGCCGGAGCGCCGAGCGAGCCGAGCAGGCCGGTGCCGCCGAGCAGGTCTCTGACGCCGGATGGCAATGCGGCGGCGATATTGTCCTTCTGGCTGGCGAGCAGACCGGCGATGCCGTTGGCGCTCAGGTCGCCTCCGCTCTGCTGGGCGAGGCCGCCCATGACCAGCGGAGCAAGCGTTGCCAGCAGCGAGCCGCTCGCCCTTTGATCCATGCCGGAAACCCCGCCTATGGCCGTTGCCAGCGCACTGCCGTCCTTGGCGCCAAACAGCGATGAGATGATCTGTGAGCCGTTTTGGGCAAGCGAAACCTGGTCGCCACCCGCCAGCATTCCCATGAGATTGTCGAGCGAGCCGCTCTGTTGTTTGGCGCTGTCGGCGATCTTTTGCGCGCCGCCCGGCTGCGCGGCGACGCCGGTCAGGCCCGCCAGAATTGCCGGTACGGCAGCGGCGACGGCGCTCTGCACCTTGCTGCTATCCAGGCCAAGCACTGAAGCGATGCGCGCGATCATGTCAGGGGTAAGCATCTGCGCGATGTAGGAAACAAGATTGCTGGCCATTGGCTTTTCCTCCACGTTGATGTCGTCGAACAACGACTCTGGTCATCGAGCGGGGCTCGACGGCGCGGCAATTGGCTGCAAGCAATTCGCGTTTAACTGATTATCGACTGCGAGATTTGTTCGCCAGGAACTCTACAGCGCCGCGCGTCTTGTTAGATGCGCAAAGGTCGCTGCAACACTTTGAATTGCTGCATGTTTTTAACCTTAAATCGAATTCGATTTAAGGAAACATGCAGTAGGCGCAGAAATACTAGCACCTGTAGGTGTATTGCGCCAGTTCGCAACAACCTTCGGAAATAAGCGTGTTGTGTCGCTTGTCGCCCACCCGGGCCTTGCCTCGCCTCTCCCGTTTGTCCGTCTTCTCCTTCTCTTAGAGGGCGGCCCGGACGATGCGCCGGAACATTTCTGTGCCGGATTCAGGCGTGATGACCGCCGCCTATGGACGGCATGTGCGAACGTTCCGGGAACTGAAACGCGCTGCTCAAGCGAGCCTCGACGGCCGGGAGTGATCTCGTGTCTACTGCATGTTTCCTTAAATCGAATTCGATTTAAGGAAACATGCAGTAATTCAGAGTGCTACAGCGACATTTGCGCGTGTAATAAAGACGCGCGGCGCTGTAGTCCAGGGATACCGCTGCGATGACGATGTCACTCTTCATGCGTGCGCAGCCACGCCTCCAGCCCGGCAATCACCGCGAGCCTCAGGCTTGCGTTCTTGGCAAGCGCTCGGGCAAGGGACTGTCCATCGGACAAAAAACCCATCTCGTGCATGACGTCGTCGGGCTTCAGGCGTTGCTTTGCCATGATCGCCTTGATCCGGGTGATCGTGGAGGGAAGCAGGTAACGTCCGCTGGCGATGGGGGCACCTGCGGGTATGGGAGAAGGCACGGCGGCCGTGGGCGGAACTGGAGTGGCAACAGGCAACACGCCTGATATCGCCAGCCAGGTCAGGAAGCCGTCGCGCTCGCCAGGGGTGGCCTTTGCCCACGAATTCTTGAGTTTCTCAAGGCGGGTCCGCTGCGGCTTCAGGCCGGCGATGACGAGAGCCTTGCGAAGCGAGGAGATCCTGCCGGTGAGCACATCACTGTGGATGTCCGGGAACTCGGCCTTCAACCGCTGCTCATAATGGGCGTTATCGCGCTTCGGCTTTTTCGACATTTTCAGTTCCGACGTTCATCTCCTGCGTCCTCTAGCGCGCCGCGCGGGCGAGGGCGAGTAAAAAGGCGATGCCGCCAAGCCGCGTATATCGGGCCACTTGTTTCGAGAGGCCGAGCCCGATGCCAAGCCGCGACCAGAGCGTCATGCAAAGCTCTGCCCGTCAAGCTTTGCACAAGTCGGGCTTTATACCATCGCGCCAAGAGCCGGGATGTGACACGGCGAACAAAGGACGATGATATGTCAAGCGATATCGAGCATTATACCGATCCGCAGGATTCGGCCGTTGCCCTCTACCTCACGAACAATGACGGCGAAGAGCTAACCAATGTGCTGGTCGCAGCACTCGAGGATGCGTTCCGCATCCTTCGCGACGAGGTTTCCGGCGAAACGATGCACTGAGGCGAGACGGCGAGGCCCAGTTCGCTATGCAAGCACAGGCGTGGGCTTTGCAACTGGCCGCCAACTGCAAAGCCGTTCGGTTCGCTGGCCAGGCTTCATATATACGATACGGGCGCCCTCGCGTGAGCGCCCTCAACTGATTATGTGCCGGGGTTTGGTTCGGGTCGAACCGGACGCATCACCTTTCCCGTAACAGCGCCTCGACCGAGGCCGCTACCGCCAGCAGCGTCCCGTCCGTTCCGTTCCTGCCCACCAACATCAGGCCAGCCGGGCGGGTCGGCCCCGGCATCGGCAAGGTTATGGCCGTGAGATCGAACTGGTTTGCGACCTGGCAGTTGCGCAAGAGCAAGCCCTCGACGCGATCATATTCTGCCTCATTCGCCTCCACGGAGGCGATCGGCACTGCGGCGATCGGCGTCGTCGGCAAGACGATGAGATCGTAGGCGGAGAGCCGATCGTCCATGGCACTTGCTAGGCCTGCTCTCGTTTCCAACAGCGCATCTAGTGCTGCCTGCGGCGTCAGCAAACGACGTCGAAGCGTCGATGAAACCCTGATGTCGACCGGTGCGTCGTGATCCGAAAGCCAGTCGGCATGCAGACGGCTCGCCTCGAGGCCGGCGATCGAGCCGATTGCGGTCGCCTTCTTCAACCGGTCGATAAGGTCGTCGATACCGCAATCGACAAGGTCGGCGCCCGCAGCAGTGAGGCGGTCGAGACATGCCGTAAAGTGTGTGGCTATTTCGGTTGAGAGCGCGGCCAGGAGCTGGCCGCGTGGCACGCCGATCCGCAGGCCGGCAATCGGCTGGGGAACAAGCGCTGTTACCGGCTCGCCGGCCATGACGGCATCGACAGCTGCGCAGTCGCTGACCGTGTGGGCGAGCGGCCCGATAGAATCGAGACTCGGGGCAAGCGGGAAGGCGCCGTCGAGGGACACGCGGCTGGCGGTCGGTTTGAAACCGACGAGGCCGTTCAGCGCCGCCGGGATGCGCACGGAACCGCCGGTGTCGGAGCCGATGGCGATATCGCAGGTGCCTTCCGCCGCCGACACGGCCGCGCCCGAGGACGAGCCGCCGGGGATCAGGCTTTCATCGGTCGCGTTGCCGGGAACCGGATAATGGGGATTGAGGCCGACCGCGGTGAAGGCGAATTCGGTCATATGGGTCTTGCCGACGATCACGGCGCCGGCGGCGCGCAATCTCCTGACCACGACGGCGTCCTGTTGCGGCACGGCTGCCGTGCGCTTGATGATCGAGCCGGCGAGCGTCGGTTCTCCGGCAACGTCGAAAAGATCCTTGATCGAAACGATCTTGCCGTCGAGCGGTCCGAGCGTGGCGCCGGCCTGAAGGCGGCGGTCGGCGGCATCGGCCTCGATGCGGGCGCTGTCGGCATAGAGCTTGACATAGGTCTTCTCGTTCTCCCGACGGGCATCGAGCCGGCTCAGGATCTGTTCGAGGTGATCACGCACGGGAGTGTTCGAATGGGACACGATAAGGAACCTGCCGATATCTGACGTCGCCGGGCGGCGAGCTGAAGCGTTTCGTCCGTAGCGCAGCAAGGGGGGCCGCGGCCGCGGACGAGATTCTTCATAGCAGGGCTTGCGGCAAATGCCATGAGGTTGCACCCGCCGCACCGCCTCCATGCAAGTGGATATTCAGCAGGGTTTATGCGCGCAGAGAATGAACCGACGATAGACGAAAGTGCGCAGGCAGTTTCGCAGGTTTGCAGATTTGCGCTGTGCGGCGGCGATCGATTGGTGCGAGGCGCGTTCGATGGTCTCGAAGCCGGCAGCCTTCGATCCCTGGCGGATCGCCCAGGTCGAGAAACGTCCGACTGCCTTCGGCCCGGCCCAGTCGCCGTCGAAGACGAGCCACCTTCGAAGGCCCTGTATTCACCGAATTGTCGCGAAACCGTTCAAATAGTTTCACGCCACTGTTAAGTCGCTGACATACGAACAGCTAAAGGTCCGGCACGCGAAATCCGCTTTCGCAGGGCTCGAACCGGAGGCTTGTTTGGCCGAAATCCTCACCACGCTGTCCCGCCGTTCCTTCCTTCTGTCTGCCGGTGCTGCCGGCCTCGTTGCGTCCTCCGGTCTTGCAACACCGTTCTATGCCCGCGGCTACGGCCGTCCGGAATTCATCCACGGGGTGCAGTCGGGCGATGTCGACACGAGTTCCGGCATGGTGTGGACGCGGGTCGACAGGCCGTCGCGGGTGACGCTCGACTATTCGACGACCGAAAGCTTTTCCAATCCGGTTCGTCTCGCCGAACTCACCGCAACACCGCAGACGGATTGTGCGGTCAAATGCGCGCTGGAGGATCTGCTTCCGGACCAGGACATCTTCTATCGGTTCACCGCGACCGATCTTTACGACATCAACCGGGTGTCCGAGCCGGTCGTCGGGCGGTTTCGCACCGCGCCGTTGCGCAAGCGCTCGGTCCGCTTCGTCTGGTCCGGCGACACGGCCGGCCAGGGTTGGGGCATCGACGATGTCGGCATGAAGACCTATTCGACCATGCGCCTGCACGAGCCGGACTTCTTCATCCATTCCGGCGACACGATCTACGCCGACAATCCCATTCCCGACGAGATAGCCTTGCGCGACGGCGGCATCTGGAAGAACCGGGTGGTGACGCATGAGAAGCGCGATGTGGCGCGCACGCTCGAGGAATATCGCGGCCAGTGGAAGTATAATCTGCTCGACAACCATGTGCGTGAACTCAACGCCGTCTGCCCGACCTTCTATCAGTGGGACGATCACGAGGTCCTGAACAACTGGTCGGCCTCGACAGACCTCAGCGACGATCCGCGCTATCCGGAAAAGGACGTTGCGGTCTACGCCGCGCGCGCGGGGCGCGCTTTTAACGAGATGACGCCGGTCCGCACGCCGCCGACGCAGCCCGGCCGCATCTTCCGCAAGATTGCCTACGGTCCGCTGCTCGATGTCTTCTTCGTCGACCTTCGGTCCTATCGCGGCCCCAACCAGGGGGAGGGTGATGGTGGCCTGTTCGGCTGGCGCCAGGCGGACTGGCTGAAGCGGGAGCTTGCCGCGTCGCGCGCCGTCTGGAAGGTGATCGCCTGCGATATGCCTGTTGGTCTCGTCGTCTGGGACGATTATGCCAACCGGCGTGGTTCCGATGCAATCGCCAATGGCGACAATGGTCCACCGACGGGTCGCGAAACCGAGTTTGCCGAGCTGCTCCGCTTCATCAGGGACAATGCCATCGACAACCTCGTGTGGCTGACGGCGGATGTGCATTATACGGCCGCGCATCACTACGATCCGTCGCGGGCGGCCTTCAAGGATTTCCTGCCATTCTGGGAGTTCGTTTCCGGTCCCTTGCATTCCGGTACCTATGGTCCGAAGGAGCTGGACATGACGTTCGGCCCGGACGTGCGCTTCATCAAGGCGTCCGGTGGAGGTGTGGACAGCAACCTGCCTCCATCAGCCGGGCTGCAGTTCTTCGGCATCGTCGATATCAACGGCCAGACCAAGCAGATGACCGTGCGGCTGATGGATCGGCAGGACCAGGAATTGTGGCGCGTGACGCTCGACCCGGCCGCCGTCGCATGAGCGTTTTGGCTTTGGTTGAACCCTTTCCAAACCCGGTTGGCGCGACCCTTTCCGGTTGCAAACCCATGGCCTGTCGGGACTTCGGAGCCGGGCTCTTGCGCGCGCCCCCCTTTCGCAATCGCAAAAAAACCTGTATGAGCCCGACCATTGAAAAAGCGGCGTGGCCCATTGGGGCGTGCCCTAAACCTTCCGAGACGAAAAATGAGCATTCGTAACATCGCGATTATCGCGCACGTCGACCATGGGAAAACGACCCTTGTCGACGAGCTTCTGAAGCAGTCGGGCTCGTTCCGCGAAAACCAGCGCGTTGCCGAACGCGTCATGGACTCCAACGACATCGAAAAAGAGCGCGGCATCACCATTCTTGCCAAGGCGACGTCGGTCGAGTGGAAGGGTGTGCGCATCAACATCGTCGACACCCCCGGCCACGCCGACTTCGGCGGTGAAGTCGAACGCATCCTGTCGATGGTGGACGGCGCCATCGTTCTCGTCGACGCCTCCGAAGGCCCGATGCCGCAGACGAAGTTCGTCGTCGGCAAGGCGCTGAAGGTCGGCCTGAAGCCGATCGTCGCGATCAACAAGATCGACCGTCCTGATGGACGCCACGAAGAAGTCATCAACGAAGTCTTCGACCTCTTTGCGAACCTCGACGCCACCGACGAGCAGCTCGACTTCCCGATCCTCTACGGTTCGGGTCGTGAAGGCTGGATGAACGTCGCGCCTGAAGGCCCGAAGGACCAGGGCATGGCACCGCTTCTCGACCTCGTGCTCAAGCACGTTCCCGAGCCGACGGTCGGCGAGGGCCCGTTCCGCATGATCGGCACGATCCTGGAAGCAAACCCCTTCCTCGGCCGTATCATCACCGGCCGCATCCATTCGGGTTCGCTGAAGCCGAACCAGCCGGTCAAGGTTCTCGGCCAGGACGGCAAGCTGCTTGAAAACGGCCGTATCTCGAAGATCCTCGCATTCCGCGGCATCGAGCGTCAGCCGATCGAAGAAGCCCATGCAGGCGACATCGTCGCGATCGCCGGCCTGACCAAGGGCACCGTCGCCGACACCTTCTGCGACCCGTCGGTCTCCGAAGCGCTGACCGCACAGCCGATCGACCCGCCAACCGTCACCATGTCCTTCATCGTCAACGACAGCCCGCTTGCCGGCACCGAAGGCGACAAGGTGACGAGCCGCGTCATCCGCGACCGTCTGTTCAAGGAAGCCGAAGGCAACGTCGCGCTGAAGATCGAGGAATCCTCCGAGAAGGATTCGTTCTTCGTCTCCGGTCGTGGCGAATTGCAGCTCGCGGTTCTGATCGAAACCATGCGCCGCGAAGGTTTCGAACTCGCCGTCTCGCGTCCGCGCGTCGTCATGCACAAGGATGAGAACGGCCAGCTGCTCGAGCCGATCGAAGAAGTGGTCATCGACGTCGACGAAGAGCATTCCGGCGTCGTCGTTCAGAAGATGTCCGAACGCAAGGCCGAGATGGTCGAGCTTCGTCCGTCCGGCGGCAATCGCGTCCGGCTGGTGTTCTTCGCACCGACCCGTGGCCTGATCGGCTACCAGTCGGAACTGCTGACGGATACGCGCGGCACAGCGGTCATGAACCGTCTGTTCCACGCCTACCAGCAGTACAAGGGTGAGATCGGCGGCCGCGTCAACGGCGTGCTGCTCTCCAACGACGCCGGCGAATCGGTCGCCTACGCCATGTTCAACCTGGAAGACCGCGGCCCGATGATCATCGAAGCCGGCGAGAAGGTCTATGCCGGCATGATCATCGGCATCCACACGCGCGACAACGACCTCGAAGTCAACGTGTTGAAGGGCAAGAAGCTCACCAACATGCGTGCATCCGGCAAGGACGAAGCCGTCAAGCTGACGCCGCCGATCCGCATGACGCTCGAGCGCGCGCTGTCCTGGATCCAGGACGACGAGCTGGTCGAAGTCACGCCGAAGTCGATCCGTCTGCGCAAGATGTACCTCGACTCGAACGACCGTAAGCGCTTCGAGAAGTCGCGTACGGCTGGCGCCGCTTAAGCGCCCACCGACAAAAGCGAGCGATTAGCGAAACCCCGGAGCAATCCGGGGTTTTTTGCTGTGTGTGCCAGCGGGGGGCGGCTTGCGGATAAAGTTAAAAAGGCGTTAACCTTCCATGGGATGCCGTTAAAGTTGCCTGTGGGTTAACGCGACGCGGCCCCCGGGTGGGATTCCTGTTCGCCCTGTGTGCGTTTAGAGTCGTGAGTCATGAAGACTGTTTCGATCGAGGTCAGGCCTGGAGAACCGCAAGAGGCGTCGGCGATTGCCGACGTGCATCGCGTTTCGTGGCTACAAGCCTATGGCGGCATCATTCCGCACCGCCCCCTGGTCCAGATGGTCAATCGTCGAGACGAGGTCTGGTGGCGCAAGGCGACGCGGGGTCCGGCGACCTTGCTGGTCGTCGACGTGGCCGGAACGATTGCCGGCTATGCGACCCTCGGCCTCAGCCGCGCCAAGGCGCTGCCGCAGGAAGGCGAAATCTACGAGATCTACCTGCGGCCGGAATATCAGGGCATCGGCCTTGGACGGGTTCTCTTCGGCGAAGCCAAGAGCCTGCTGCGGTCGCTCGGCTGCAGGGGACTGGTCGTCTGGTGCCTCGAAGACAGCGATAACGCCTATCAGTTCTTCCAGGGGGCTGGCGGCAGCGATATCGCCGAGGGCATGGAAGATTTCGGCGACAAGCACCTCAAGAAGATCGGCTTTGCCTGGAACTGACGCCTGCTTGCGTCTGACCTCGATGTCACCTCCTGCATAATTCCTTAAATCGGATCCGATTTAAGGACAAAATTATGCAGCAAATTTAAAGCGCTACAGCGTCCTTTGCGCCTCCTATTTGACGCGCGGCGCGGTAGGCAATTGGTGACGCGACCCGCTCGCCTTCTCACCGCGCTTGCCATGGTAGGCTGCTTCGTCGATACCGCACCGGAACCCCGGGGCAATGTCGTCGGCGATCTTGCGGGCGAGCGTGTTCGGATCCGGATTGGCGAGTGCATCGACATAGCCGGCGACGCAGCCGATCCCGTCTTCCTTCTGCGCAACCTTTGAGATCACCAGGACCTGGCCGTCATAGGCCGAGTTGCCTTCGCCGGTTTTCGGATCGCCGTTCTCGATCACCCAGCGCAGGATGGCCGATACCGGCACCTTGTCCTTGTTCAGGCGCCACTCCACCATCGTGCCGGCGTGGTTGAAGGGGCCGAAGGTTTCGAAACCTTCCTTCAGGTATCGCGCATTCAGATGCCCGAAGAAGAAGCTTTGCCGGATATTGGATTCCTTGAAGTGGGCGGGGTAGCCGTCAGGGCCAGGACAGGTCATCGACATGAAGATGCCTTCGACTTCCTCCACAATAGTGCACTTGTCGCGGCTGACATCCGAATAGACGCTGTCGTTGGCCAGAACCGGCGTGGCGGCAAGTGCTGCAGCAAGGAAACATGCGGCCTTTGCGGTCATCCAAAATCCCTCCTTACGAGAAATCCTCTGATGCAATCAACTTCAGGTCACGGCGGGTTGGCAAGGTGAATCTGCACTCCGGACGAAAGTTATGTTGCATCGCGGCATGTTTCCCTTTATCCGACGGGCAAATTTCTCAACCGACCCTGGGAGTATTCCATGCGTATCGATGCGATTTCCATCGGAAAGAATCCACCGGAAGATGTCAACGTCATCGTTGAAGTTCCTGTTGGCGGCCATCCGATCAAGTACGAGATGGACAAGGAAGCCGGCACGCTCGTCGTCGACCGTTTCCTCTACACGCCGATGACCTATCCGGGGAACTACGGCTTCGTGCCGCACACGCTTTCCGATGATGGCGATCCGATCGACGTTCTGATCTGCAACACCCGTCCGCTCGTTCCGGGCTGCGTCATCAACGTCCGCCCGATCGGCGTGATGATGATGGAAGACAATTCCGGCCAGGACGAAAAGATCATCGCGGTTCCGTCGGGTCACCTGACGCAGCGCTACGACAAGGTGCATGAATACACCGACCTGCCGGAAATCACGCTCAAGCAGATCGAGCACTTCTTCGAGCACTACAAAGATCTGGAGCCCGGCAAGTGGGTCAAGATTTTCGGCTGGAAGGATGCCTCCGTCGCCAAGCAGCTGATCAAGGAAGCGGTCGAGCGCGCCAAGGGCGAAAAGAAGTAAGCATCTGGCTATTTGCCGACCAGTTCGGCAAGCCGTTTCAAAACATCCTCCGGGTCGGCGTCGATCCGGAGGATTTTTTTGCGCTGCGTTTCGCCTGAGATGAAGGAAATGCGGTTCTTGGCGACGCCGATCTCTTTGGCGAGGACGGCGATCAGGGCCTGGTTGGCCTTGCCCTTTTCCGGAATGGCGCGCACGCGGACCTTGAGATGGTCCTGCCCGTCGGCGCCGCTCTCCACCCCATCGATCCCGTCGCGTCCGCCGTTCGGTGTCAGTCGAACGGTGACGCGCACGTGATCTCCGTGGGCGGTGAACGCTTGCTGCGTCAATGGATCAGCGCAGGAGCGCCGGCGCGATCGTCGTGTTCAGGAAAAGCTGGATGAAATAGAGGATCACCAGCACGACCAGCGGCGAAAGGTCGACGCCGCCCATATTGGGCAGGACCCGGCGGATCGGACGATAGAGCGGCTCGGTCAGCTGGTAGAGCGAGCGGCCGATCATGTTGATCGCCTGGTTGTTCACGTTGATGACGTTGAACGCATAGAGCCACGAAAAGATGGCTGACGCGATGATCAGAAACCACGCGATGTTGATAATAAAGTTCAAGGTGCCGATGACAGCAATCATGCCGGTCTCCAAATCGTTATTGACAGACATGTAGACATTGAGACCTAAACGAGCAAGTACGCCGATTTACCGTGCGCGATCATGTTTAATGCGGATCGGACAAAGATCGGTACCATCGAGGAGCGTTTCCCCTATGTCTGCCGTTCATACCACCCACCGTTTTGCCGCCTTCCGGCATGTCGGTTATCGCCGCTATTTCTTCTCGCGCTTCCTTGCCTACTTTGCCATTCAGATCATTTCAGTCGCGGTCGGTTGGCAGATCTACGACCTGACGCGCGATCCGTTCGACCTCGGGCTTATCGGGCTCTTCCAGTTCCTGCCGTCGCTGGTGCTGATTCTGGTCACGGGGTCAGTTGCCGATCGCTATAACCGGCGCATGATCATGGGCATCTGCATGGCCGTCAGCACGCTGTGTGCCGTGGCGCTGCTCACGTTGACGGTCACGGGGCTTTTCTCGCCCTGGCCTGTTTATGCGATCCTGGTCGTCTTCGGCATCGAGCGGGCGTTTCTCGCCCCCGCCTCGCAGTCGCTGGCACCCAATCTCGTCCCGCCCGAAGATCTACCCAATGCGATCGCCTGGAATTCGACCTCGTGGCAGACGGCGATGATCGTCGGTCCGGTTGCAGGCGGCCTGATCTATGGCTTCGGCTCCGTTGCGCCCTATGCCGTCGGCGTCTGCTTCTTCGCCGCCGCGGCGCTGATGGTGTTTGCCATCCCCAAGCCGGCGGCGCGCTCCAAGGCACCGGTGCAGAGCTGGGAAACGATCACAGCCGGTTTCCGCTATATCAAGGCGGAGAAGGTGGTGCTCGGTGCGATCTCGCTCGATCTGTTCGCGGTGCTGCTCGGCGGCGCTGTCGCGCTGATGCCGGTCTTTGCCCGCGATATCCTTGATCTTGGCCCATGGGGCCTAGGCTTGCTGCGCGCCGCCCCCGGCGTTGGCGCCGTCGGCATGGCGGTGTGGCTTGCCGCCCACCCCATTCGCCACCGCGCCGGCTTTTACATGTTCACCGGCGTCGCGCTCTTCGGCCTCGGCACCGTCGTCTTCGGCCTGTCGGCAACGCCATGGATATCGATCGCTGCACTGGTGGTCATGGGCGCTGCCGACATGATTTCGGTCTATGTACGCGAGATCCTGATCACGCTGTGGACGCCGGACGAGCTGCGCGGCCGCGTCAATGCCGTCAACATGGTGTTCGTCGGCGCCTCCAACGAGCTCGGCGAGTTCCGGGCCGGCATGATGGCATCCGGCTTTGGCGCAATCTTTGCCGTCGCTTTCGGCGGCGCAGGCACGTTGCTGGTGTCAGCGCTCTGGGCGCTCGGCTTCCCGCAGTTGCGCAAGATCGACACGCTCGACGTGCCGGAGCATCATCGTTAGAGCCTTTCCAGGAAATGCGCGGGTTCGAGCTGCAAAGCTTGGCGTCAGGCCGCCTGCCTGGAGCCCGCCTGCACGAAAATGAGATCGAGGAAATTTTCCATCCAGGTGCGCAACGGCGCATCGTGCTGCATGCGCCCGTCGAGATGGGCCTTGCCCATCTGGGCGCCGGGCAGTTCGAAGCGGTGCGCGCCGTGCACCACCCATCGATGCATCATCGCGCGTGTCAGCTCGCCATGGAACTGGATGCCCCAGGCGTTTTCGCCATAGCGGAAGGCCTGGTTCGGATAGGTTTCGCCGGTTGCCAGCAACTCGGCACCTGCAGGCAGATCGAACCCCTCGCGATGGAAGTGATAGACCATGTCAGGCCAGTCCATCAGTGCCCGCCCGGCGTCGGTGGCGACCAGCGGGTACCAGCCGATTTCCGTCATGCCTTCATGATGCGGCGCGACCTTGCCGCCAAGGTTGCGCGCCAGCATCTGCGCGCCCAGGCAGATGCCGAGATAGGGCTTGTTTTCCTTGAGCGGCACCGATAGCCAGTCGATCTCGCGGCGGACGAAATCCTCCTCGTCATTGGCGCTCATCGGCCCGCCGAAGATGATCGTGCCGCCGTGGTGCTCGAGCGTCGGTGGCAGCTCGTCGCCAAGCGCCGGACGACGGATGTCGAGGGAAAAACCCTTCTGCGCGAGGATCTGGCCAACACGGCCGGCGCTCGATCGCTCCTGGTGCAGGACGATGAGGATGGGCTTCCTGTCGGTCTCGGCGGCTATCGGCATTTCAGCTTTCCTGTTGCGGTTCGCCTTCTTCCGCCGCATCGATCCTGGCCGCGACCTCCCGTCGCTTCAAAACCCGGTCCCGCCCGGAGACGCCGAGAAGATCGGCGATCCGCCAGATCACGTGATCTTCCATCTCGCTGCGCTCGCCATCGGCGTAGACGACCTCCCAGAGCATGCCGATCAATTCGATGCGCTGCTCCTCGGAGAGGTGGCGTTTCACTTCGGCGGTGAACTGATAGAAGTCGATCGCCTCGCTTTCGGCGGACTTGCCGGCCTCGACCAGCGCGTCGAGTGCTGCATCGTCGAGTTCATAGTGCTGCTTGATGATGGCGCGCATCTTGCGCTGCTCGGAGGCGAGGATCTTGCCGTCCGCCTCCATCACCTGAATGCAGAGCGCGATGACCGCCACGCGCGGATCACCCCTCTCGATCCGCGTCGTCGGGCCGGTCAGGCCCTCAAGAAACGTCCGGAAGCGTTCAAACATGTTTTCGCCCACAGCCCCTCAAAACTCAGAACAATCGGAAAGTGGTCTTTTCCGACACTTTTTTGCCGACAGCCGGTTCCCGCACGCCGGGATCATCCGGAGGACGGCCGAAGAACGGGTCGGCAACCGGCTCGCCATTGGAGGCGCCGTCCTTCTCGCGTGTCTTCTCGACGATCGGGGCAGGTCTTTTCGCTTCCGCCACCTTGATCGGCTCCGTGCGCTCGCGCGGCGTCTCGGCTGCGGCTTCGATGATCACGGGCGTATCGACGACCGGTTTGGCCGGAGCCGTGCCGTGGGCTACGGGATGGTGCTCGGCCATGACAGGAGGCAGGCTGCGGATCGCTTCATCGGCGCTCAGGTGGCCATCCTCGACCTGTGTGGCCAGTTGCAGGGCCGGTGCCTTCCATTCGAAGGCGTCGAGCCGGCCGCTCACCGGCGAGACCGGCAGCCAGGTCGGCGAAGTGACGCCGTCGGCCGTCCAGGCCGGATCGCGCGGGCTCTTCAGGGCCTGGGCCATCCAGTGGCGGATGCGGCCCTCGTCCCCGGTGTCGGCCTCCTCGATATCTGCAAGCAGCAGGAAGATGCTTTCGGTCGGCTCCAGCCGGGCCGCGGCCTCCGCCTTGGTGCGGGCAAGCAGAAGCTCTCGCGCCTCGAGTGCTGCCTCGGCGACGGCTGCCATGGCCACCGCGTTGTTCGGGCGCAGCGATTCGAGTTTTCTCGCCCGCTTCAGCCGGTCGACCGCCGTGTCGCCGCCGCGTGCCCGCACGTAAAGTCGGGCGACATCGGGATGCGGCTCATGTTTCCAGGCCTTTTCGAGGATCGATGCTCCTTTGCGCAGGTTGTCCTCGCGAAACAGCGCCTTTGCCGCCACCTGCGCGGCGGGCACCAGATTTTCGTCGAGCTTGAGCGCGGCAAGCGCGTCGTCGCGGGCCGCCTTGGCATCGCCGTCGAGGCGCGTCATGGCGCGGGCGGTCAGAAGCACGGCCTTCTTGCGGTCGGCCTCCTTGCGCTCAAGCACATGGGCTGTCCTGCTCTGGTCGAGCAAGCGCAGTGCCTCATCCCATTGTCCGGCCTGGCTCTGGCTGTCGAGCGTTGCCAGTGTCGCCCAGGGCAGGTGCGGCGCTTTTTCGGCTGCCCGCTCGGCATATTGACGCGCCGCCTCGTGTGCGCCGAGGCGCTTGGCTTCGAGATAGAGACCGCGCAGGCCGAGTTCGCGCGTTTCCGGATCGTCGGCCATCAGTTCGAACTTCTTGCGCGCGTCGTCGTATTTGCCTTCGATCAGAAACGTCTGGGCTTCGAGCAGGTGGATCAGCGGTTCCTGGTCGGCGCTGATCAGGCCGCGGGTGCGGGCGGTCATCTTGCGCGCCTGGTTGGCGTCGCCGGCGCCGGCGGCGATCAGGCCAGTCGACAGTGCCTGGTAGCCCCTGTCGCGCTTTCGGGCGCGGAAATAGCGGGTGACGGTGTGTGGTGACAGCCAGATGGTGCGCACCAGCCAGATGGCGATCAGCACGGCGGCGACCAGCGAGATCAGCAGCGATGCCGCGCGCATCAGGCTCATTTCGATGAGCTGGCCCTGCCAGACGAGCGACAGTTCGCCCGGCCGATCCGCGAGCCACGCGAAGCCGAGGCCGAGACCCAGAACGATCAGGATGAAGATCAAAATGCGGATCATGTCTGTCTTCCTCAGCCCTGGGTGGTGGACTTGTTCATCGTTGCCGCGACCGCCGCATCGATGATGCCTTCGACCCGGAGACGCTGGTCAAGCTTGACCTTGAACGGTTCACCGGCGGTCTTGGCCGCAGCCGGAAGACCGTCCCATTCCAATGCCGCGCCCTTAAGATCGCCGTTGTTCAGCTTGTCCTCGATGCGGGCGACGACGGCCTCCGGCGTGTCGCCTTCGACGCTGCCGACGGGACGCACGCGAATGCCCGACATGGCGCTGGAGACGAGGCGATCGAAGATGCCCTCGTTCGGGTCCGGCTGATTAAGCGCGTCGAGCATGGTATTGGATGTGGTTGCAAAATCCCGGCGAAGGTCGGCGCGCGTTGCCACGCCCGTCGTCGCATCCTGAGCGAGGGCGGTGACGGCCGTTTCATCAGGGGCGATGCTGCGAAGCGCATCGAGTTCAGCCAGGAACGGCCCGCCACGATCGATCGCGGTCTTAAGCGCGGTGACGGCGACGGCCTTGGCAACCTGGATATCGTTGGCGGGTTCGTTGAGTTTCTGTTCGGCGGAATCGATGCGGCTTGCCAGTTCGGCTCTGGCCGTCGTTGCCGATTGCTGCGCTTCGGCAAGGCCTGATTTCAGCGCGGCGATCTCCTTGGTGAGGTTCGTCACTTCGGCCTTGAGTGCCGTCATCTCGCCGGTCGCCACTCCGCCGGCGCCCGGTTGTGCTGCCGTCTGTTCCAATGCGGCGAGGCGGTTCTCGAGCGGTGCAATGTCGACGGTTGTGGTTGGCGCCTGTATGCCGGCCACCTGATCGCGCAGGGCCTGGATCTCGCTCGAAAGCGTCAGCTCTGTGGAAGACGTGCCGCGGTCGGGGCCGAGCCCCGGCACATAGCCGGCATATTGCAGTACGCCGAAGCCGAGCAGCGTCACCAGGCCGCCGAGGATCCCGGCTGCCAGTGAACCGGAATTGGACGGCGGTTTTTGCACGGGGCTTGCTTCAGGCTCACGGCTTAAATGCGGCGGCTCCTCGTTGAAGGCGGCGGCTGCCGCATCGGCGCGCTGTTCCTCGATTTCCTCTTCGACGCGGGCTTCCGCTGCGCCATCGGCTTCGGGGATTTCGGTCGGTTCATCGGCGGTTGCCGCGGGGTTTGCCGTCGTTTCGGCATTTTCCGTCACGGTCTTTTCCGCTTCAAGGTCGATCGTCAGCGGCTCTTTCTCGGCTTTCGAGCGGCGCGGCGGGTTTTCCGATACCATGGTGACCTCTTACCGTTGTTGCCTGTCGGTTCTTGCAACAAACCTAGTCAGGCTGGCCGGTGAGGGAAAGCCCCTTTGGTTCCGTTTTTGATCGAAATTGCATTAGAGAAGGCTGAAAAGGCTTTCTTCGTCGGGTCTTGCTGCGACCTCGACCGGTGCGCCATCCGGCAGCGCTCCGGCAACGGCGGCGCTGAGGCAGAGATAGCGCGGAGAGAAAGCGGCGGTCTTGAGGCCGGCTTCGACAAGCAGCGCGGCGAAGCGTCGCGCGGTGTCGTGGGAATAGAGCAGCACCGCGTCCGGCCGGCCGGCCGATATCAGGCGCGCCAATATGTTGGGCGGATGGGCGATCGGCTGCATCCGGTAGCATTCGACCGTGACATGCTCGATGCGAAGCTGCCGTAGCGTGGCTTCAAGTCCGTCGGAGCGGGGGGAGCCTGCGAGATAGAGGAGGGGCGCCCGCGATGCAGTAAGCGTGGCGGCGATCATTTCGGCAAGGCTCCTGCCGGTTCCCTCTCCCGTGTGGAGCGAGGTAAAGCCGAGATCGCGCGCCGCCCGGGCCGTCGCTTCGCCGACGCAGAAGCAGGGTTCCGCTTTATAGGGCTCCAGATCGGCGCCAAGTTCGGCCAACGCCCGTACGGCTTCGGCACTGGTCAGCGCGACTGCGGCATGTGGTAGTTCGAGTGCTTTCCGTGCCGCCTCTGGCAAATGTTCCGCCCGCGCCAGCGGCAACAGCAGCGGCTGATGACCCATGACTTCCAACCGGCGGGCCGTAGCCTCGGCGGCGGGCTGCGGCCGGGTCACGAGCAGCCGCATGGCTCAGGTCCAGCTCGAGAAGAAGCCCGGTCCCGCCAACGCGCGGATATCTTCGCCGGCCTTTTGCCCGAGGGCTTCGGCATCGGCAGCCTTGCCTTCGACCGTGATGCGGTGATGGGTGCTGCCATCCGGCGTCAGGATCATGCCGGAGAAACGCAGATGCGTGCCATCCGAGACCGCCAGGCCGGCGATAGGCGTTCGACAGGAGCCGTCGAGCGTCGCAAGGAAGCCGCGTTCGCAGGCGACCGCCTCATGGGTTCTGCTATCGTCGATGGCGGCGAGCAGGTCGTTGACGCGTTTGTCGCCGATCCTGCTCTCGATACAGATCGCGCCCTGCGCCGGTGCCGGCGGAAACTCTTCCGGGTCGAGCAGTTCTGTCGGCACGTCGGCCATGCCGAGCCGCTTCAGGCCGGCATAGGCAAGCAGCGTCGCATCGACCTGGCCTTCGGCGAGCTTGCGCAGCCGCGTCTCGACCTGGCCGCGATAGGTGATGACGTTGATGTCGGGCCTGAGCCTCCGGATCAGCGCCTGCCGGCGCAGCGACGACGAGCCGACAGTCGCGCCTTCGGGCAATTCCAGGAGCCTGGGTGCGGTGCGGCCGATGAAGGCGTCGCGAATGTCCTCGCGCGGCAGGAAGGCGGAAAGAAACAGGCCATCTGGAAGCTTGGTCGGCATGTCCTTCGAGGAATGCACGGCGAAATCGAGTTCGCCCGACAGGAGCTGCTGCTCGATTTCCTCGGTGAACAGGCCCTTGCCGCCGATCTCGGCCAGCGACCGATCGGTGATGCGGTCGCCCTTGGTGGAAAGGATGACAACCTCGAACATTTCCGGCGACAGACCATGCACGGCCGCGAGGCGATCGCGCGTTTCATGGGCTTGAGCGAGCGCCAGCGGGCTGCCACGCGTGCCGATCCGGAAAGGTTTTGTTTGCATCAAAGGCTATCCATTGTTACCGGAGTTCCGTGTACCCACCTTTCGGTGCGACCGCAATCTTTGAGTAGTTCCTGATGTCTCCGCCCATGCGCATCCTCGGCATAGAAACAAGCTGCGACGAAACCGCGGCTTCCGTCGTGCTACGCGACGAAAACGGCAGGGGAAGCATCCTCGGCGACGTCGTCTTGAGCCAGCTGGAAGAGCATAGCGCCTATGGCGGCGTGGTTCCGGAGATTGCCGCGCGCGCCCATGTCGAAGCGCTCGACACCCTGATCGAGGAGGCGCTGCTGCGCGCCGGAGTGACGCTCAACGACATCGATGCGATTGCTGCGACAAGTGGTCCCGGTCTTATTGGCGGCCTCATCGTCGGACTGATGACGGGCAAGGCGATCGCGCGGGCGACCGGCAAGCCGCTCTATGCCGTCAATCACCTGGAAGGTCACGCGCTGACCGCGCGGCTCACCGATGGTCTGAGTTTTCCCTATCTGATGTTGCTGGTCTCGGGCGGTCACACGCAACTGATCCTGGTCAAGGGTGTCGGCGACTACGCGCGCTGGGGCACGACGATCGACGATGCGCTCGGCGAGGCCTTCGACAAGACGGCCAAGCTGCTCGGTCTTCCCTATCCCGGCGGCCCGGCCGTCGAGCGCGCCGCGCGGAGCGGCAATGCCGAGCGCTTCGAGTTTCCCCGCCCGCTGGTCGGCGATGCCAGGCTCGATTTCTCGTTTTCGGGGCTGAAGACGGCGGTGCGCCAGGCGGCGCAATCGCTGGAGCCGGTGACGGACCAGGATATTGCCGACATCTGCGCCTCCTTCCAGCGCGCGATCTCGCGCACGCTCAAGGATCGGATCGGGCGCGGGTTGAAGCGGTTCAAGACGGATCACGCGTCCGTCGAAAAGCCGGCGCTGGTCGTTGCCGGCGGGGTTGCCGCCAACCAGGTGCTCAGGGCAACGCTCCAGGAGCTCTGCGACAAGAACGGCTTCGATTTCATCGCGCCGCCGCTTGAGCTTTGCACCGACAATGCCGCAATGATCGCCTGGGCGGGGGCCGAACGGTTTGCCGCCGGTTTGCCGGCGGATGGTCTCGATGTCGCGCCGCGCTCGCGCTGGCCGCTCGACCAACAGGCGCAGACCTTGCTTGGTTCGGGCAAGCGCGGCGCCAAGGCATGACGGAAAGCAGCCAGGGCATGATGGACAGGATATGAACACCAACCCGAAGATCGTGGTGGTCGGAGCGGGTGCCTTCGGCACGGCGCTTGCCGCTGTCGCCGCATCCGCCAACGGCAGCGATGTGACCCTTCTCGCCCGGCGCGAGGAAACCGCGGATGAATGCCGGCGGACCGGCCGTAACGAACGGGCCCTTCCGGGCATCGACCTGCCGGCAGGGCTCAAGCACAGCGCCGATGCTGCGGTGCTTGGCGACGCTGAGATCGTGCTGTTCGTCATGCCATCGCAGGCACACCGCGAAGCGGCGCGGCAATACGGTCCGTCGATCAATGCCGCGGCGACGATCGTCACCTGCGCCAAGGGCATGGAGCAGGCAACGGGGCGTCTTTTGACCGATGTGCTGGCGGAAGAATTGCCGGGCCACGGCATCGGCGTGCTCTCCGGCCCCGGCTTTGCAGCTGACATTGCCAAGGGGCTGCCGACGGCGATGGTGGTCGCTGCCGCCGACAACGACACGGCGACGCTACTTGCGGAGGCTCTGTCAGGCCCGACCTTCCGTCTCTACCCTTCAGAAGACCGCATCGGCGTGCAGCTTGGCGGCGCGCTGAAGAACGTGCTTGCCATCGCCTGCGGCATCGTCGAAGGCGCAGGTTTGGGCGATAGCGCCCGGGCGGCACTGATATCCCGCGGCCTTGCGGAGATGTCCCGCTTCGTCGTCGCCGAAGGCGGGGATGCCGATACCGTTCGCGGCCTCTCGGGGCTCGGCGATCTCGTGCTGACGGCAACCAGCCACCAGTCGCGCAACCTGCGCTTCGGTATTGCGCGCGGCAAGGATGGCCGCGGTAGCGGACGCCAGGGCGAACTCGTCGAGGGGGCCTTTGCAGCCTCGGTCGCCGCCCGCGTCGCCCGCGATCTTGGCGTCGAGATGCCGATTACCGAGGCGGTCGCCGCCATCATCGACGGCAAGCTCGATGTGCGCACCGCCCTTGAACAATTGATGTCCCGTCCGATCACCCAGGAATGAACTGGTCGTCGGGATGAGGAAAAGTGCTAAGCGGTTTTCCGCCCGCATCCCGCGCCAAACGAAAACTCAGGAGGAAGCATGCTCTTCGCACTTCAATGCACCGACAAATCAGGCGCGCTGCAGCTTCGGCTGGACACGCGTCCGGATCACGTCGCCTATCTCAACGACCTCAATGCCAAGGGCATTCTGAAGATGGCCGGCCCCTTCCTCGGCGACGACGGCAAGCCGACCGGAAGCCTGGTGATCGTCAAGACCGAGACGATCGACGATGCGCGCGCCATCGCCGAAGCCGATCCCTACGCCAAGGCCGGCCTGTTCTCCAACGTCGAAATCAAGGCCTTCAACTGGGTCTTCAACAACCCGGAGGCTTGAGGCGCGATGGCATTCTGGCTTTACAAATCCGAGCCCTTCAAGTGGTCCTGGCAGATGCAGAAGGATGCCGGCGCGAAGGGCACCGAATGGACCGGCGTGCGCAACTACCTCGCACGCAACAACATGCGGGCGATGCAGATCGGCGACAAGGGCTTCTTCTACCACTCGAACGAAGGGCTTGAAATCGTCGGCATCACCGAGGTCTGCGCGCTTTCGCATCCGGATTCGACCGCCGAGGGCGATGCCCGCTGGGACTGCGTCGACATTCGCGCTGTTCGCGACGTGCCGCGCCCGGTGACGCTGAAGGAGATCAAGGATAACCCCAAGCTCGCCAACATGGCGCTGGTCACCAGCATGCGCCTTTCAGTCCAGCCGGTCACCGAGGACGAATGGATCGAGGTCTGCCGCATGGCCGGGTTCGACAGTCCGCCACGGTAGCTTTGTTTTTCCGCGTGATTTATCCGAAAACCGGCTCCCGCATTTCGGATCACGCTCGGAGTGTTTCTTGAAGACCGATCCCGAAAGCTTCATCCGCGCCAACACCGACGTTCTGTCGCCGCCGCATGTGCCGGAAATCCGGCTGCATCTGGCGACGGAAGCGCATGAGCTCTGGCTGAAAACCGAGGAGGAGCTGGAGGAAATCGGTCTGCCGCCGCCGTTCTGGGCCTTTGCCTGGGCCGGCGGGCAGGGGCTCGCGCGTTATATCATCGATCATCCGGAGGTCGTTCGCGGCCGACGCGTCGTCGACTTTGCCTCGGGCTCCGGGCTGGTCGCCATCGCCGCGATGAAGGCGGGGGCGGCTTCTGTTCTTGCGGCCGATATCGATCCCTGGGCCGAGACGGCGGTGCGGCTCAATGCCGAACTGAACGGCGTCGATATTGCCTACACCGCAGAGGAAATTACCGGCCGCGATCTGGCCGCCGACCTCTGCCTTGCCGGCGACGTCTTCTACGACAAGTCCTTTGCCGAGCGCCTGCTGCCCTGGTTTACGGCGCTCAGCTCCGGCGGCGCGACCGTCATCGTCGGCGATCCCGGCCGCTCCTATTGTCCGCGCGACAGGATGACGGCGCTGGCGACCTACGAAGTGCCGGTCACAAGGGCGCTTGAAGACAGCGAGGTCAAGCGCACGACGGTCTGGCAGTTCGGCGCATCAACGGCTCCTTCCGTGCCCGATTGACAGCGGCAACGCATTCGCTTCCAACTTCCTAAAAACGATAAGGGGATGAGGGGAACGAAGATGGCTTTTGCGGGCATGAACTATCTGGCGGTGCTGATTGCCGCCATTGCGGCCTTCGTCATTGGCGCCGGCTATTACGGCGTTCTCGGCAAACCCTGGATGAAGGCGGCGCGCATCGACCCCGCGACGGCGCAGATGTCGCCGGTTCTTTTCGCGATTTCCTTTGTCTCGGAACTAGTGATGGCGACGATGGTCGCCGGTGTCGTCGGCCATCTCGGCCCGGGCCAGGTCACCGCTTTTAACGGCATTGTCTCCGCGTTCTTCCTGTGGCTCGGTTTCGTCGCAACCAGCATGGTCGTCAATCACCGCTACCAGGGATTCGGCTGGAGCCTGTCGCTGATCGACGGCGTGCACTGGCTGCTGGTGCTGTCGGCGATGGGCGCCATCATCGGCGCCATGGGCGTGTGACCGCGCGCAGGCCCGGTGGCTCCTCGGTGGGAGCCGTCACCGCTATCGCCGGATCACGCAGACGCCGTGCTCCCAGGCGCAGGCGCGATTGAACGTTTTCGGCGACATCACGATGATCTTTGCGCGCTTCACCTGCGGCGGCGGCGTAAACTGGCCGTCGTCATAGTAGCTGTAGTTGCCCTCCTGGCTGAAGTAGATGCCGTTGCCGGGATCCCTATAGGCCGAAATGCCGCCGGCATAGGTGCCGATGCTACCGATCGTGTCCGGGAAGCCATCGCCGCCGTAGATATCAAGCCGTTCACCGCCGTAGCTATCCGGGCGATGATCATAGCGGTCGCCTGATGTCCAGATGTTACGCACTGCCTGGTCCCGCCCCCAGCCGTCGCGATAGCGCAGGCGTTCGCTATATTGCCTGTCGTAAGGACGATACCGGGGAAAGCGGATATGCCGGGTCCGGGTCTCGACTTCTGGCGGTCCGTTCTCGGCGGCCCACTGGTTGCGTGGCAGGCGATTGCGGCTGTACGTTGTGCCGTAGCCCATGCGGTCGAACTCGTGGCGACTGAAGGAACGATGCGAATACAGCCTGATGTGTCGGGTGCGCGTCTGCACTTCCCGTGGCCCGCCCCAGTCTCCCGCCCGCACCGGCAGGCAGGCAGTCGCGACAAGCAGGCCCGCAAGTGCTAGAACTTTGGTCGCATGGAATGCCCGCAACAGAGTCATTCTGTCCGTCCTCCGCAAAACGCTTAACAAATCGTTAACCGCACTCTGGGGCAATTCCGCTGGAAAGTCACGGATTTGGTTATGGTTTTCGCCCGTATCGTTAACTGGGCGCCACGTCTCGGTCGGACCTGAAAATGCCGCTTTTCGTCTAATCGATTAAATTGATTTTGCACTGCAAACACACTTGTCGTTAAGCAATATGGTGATTAAAGGTCCGAAGGACTGAATTGCGCACAATCAGGTGCGATACCGGACTAAAATCGTCCACTTTTTGGGCGTGAATCCGGGCATTTCCGTGAGGTTCCGATGACGGATGTCACAAGAAGCCGGCCGCTGTCGCCGCATCTTCAAATCTATAAGCCTATCCCGACAATGGTGATGTCCATTGTGCACCGCATTACCGGCGGCGCGCTCTACTTCGGCACCATCCTCGTTGCCTGGTGGCTGATCGCCGCCGCGTCCGGCGAAGCGTACTACGACTGGGTCAGCTGGCTGTTCGGCACGCTTCTCGGCAAGCTGGTGCTCTTCGGCTACACTTGGGCGCTGGTGCACCATATGCTCGGCGGCCTGCGCCACTTCATGTGGGACCTCGGCTACGGCTACGAGAAGCACTTCGCCACCAAGCTGGCCAAGGCAACGATCGTCGGGTCGGTAGCGCTTACCGTGCTGATCTGGGTGGTCGGCTATCTCGTGCGGTACTGAGGGGACAGGACCATGAACATGCGCACACCTCTCAGCAAGGTCCGCGGCTACGGCTCCGCCAAGGAAGGCACTGACCACTTCTGGCGCCAGCGCGTCACGGCAGTCGCCAACGTTCCGCTCTTGATCTTCTTCGTCATCTTCCTCGTTCGTTATGCCGGCGCTCCCCATGCGGAGGTCGTTTCGGCCCTTTCGAACCCCTTCGTCGCCGTGGTCATGGGCCTGGTCCTGCTTTCGGGACTGATCCACATGAAGCTCGGCATGCAGGTGATCATCGAGGATTACGTGCACGGTGAAGGCGCGAAGATCGCCCTTCTCATGCTCAACACATTTTTCGCGATCGTGGTTGGCGGGCTCTGTCTTTTCGCCATCCTGAAGATCGCTTTTGCAGGGTAATTTCGTCATGGCATCGAACAGTTCACCCGCTGCAAACGGCAAGGCCTACCAGTATGTCGACCACGCCTTCGACGTCGTCGTCGTTGGCGCCGGCGGCGCCGGCCTGCGCGCCACGCTGGGCATGGCGGAGCAGGGCCTGAAGACGGCCTGCATCACCAAGGTCTTCCCGACACGCTCGCACACGGTTGCCGCCCAGGGCGGCATCGCCGCCTCGCTGCAGAACATGACGCCGGACAGCTGGCAGTGGCACCTCTACGACACCGTCAAGGGCTCCGACTGGCTCGGCGACGTCGACGCCATGCAGTATCTCGCCATGGAAGCGCCGAAGGCGGTCTATGAGCTCGAGCACTACGGTGTGCCCTTCTCGCGCAACGAGGAAGGCAAGATCTACCAGCGGCCGTTCGGCGGCCACATGCAGAACTATGGCGAAGGCCCGCCGGTGCAGCGCACCTGCGCTGCCGCCGACCGCACCGGTCACGCCATCCTGCACACGCTCTATGGCCAGGCGCTGCGCAACAACGCCGAGTTCTTCATCGAGTATTTTGCGCTCGACCTGATCATGTCGGACGACGGCCGCTGCACCGGCGTCGTCGCCTGGAACCTCGACGACGGCACCATCCACCGCTTCTCCGCCAAGATGGTGGTGCTTGCGACCGGTGGTTACGGCCGCGCCTACTTCTCGGCAACCTCCGCTCATACCTGCACCGGTGACGGCGGCGGCATGATCGCACGCGCCGGCCTGCCGCTGCAGGACATGGAATTCGTCCAGTTCCACCCGACCGGCATCTACGGCGCAGGCTGCCTGATCACCGAGGGTGCGCGCGGCGAAGGCGGCTATCTCGTCAACTCCGAAGGCGAGCGCTTCATGGAGCGCTATGCGCCGTCGGCCAAGGACCTTGCTTCGCGCGACGTCGTTTCGCGCTGCATGACGATGGAAATCCGTGAAGGCCGCGGCGTCGGCAAGAACAAGGATCACATCTTCCTGCATCTCGACCATCTCGATCCGGCCGTGCTGCACGAACGCCTTCCGGGCATCTCGGAATCGGCAAAGATCTTCGCCGGCGTCGATGTGACCCGCGAGCCGATCCCGGTCCTGCCGACCGTGCATTACAACATGGGCGGCGTGCCGACCAACTACTGGGGCGAAGTCTTGAACGCCGACAGCCAGAACCCGGAGCGCATCGCGCCCGGCCTGATGGCCGTGGGCGAGGCCGGCTGCGCCTCGGTGCACGGTGCCAACCGTCTCGGCTCCAACTCGCTGATCGACCTGGTGGTCTTCGGCCGCGCCGCCGCCATCCGCGCCGGCCAGGTCATCGACCGCAACGAAGCGATCCCGGCGATCAACGTTGCCGCCTGCGACAAGATCATGGCCCGCTTCGACGCCCAGCGTTTCGCCAACGGCTCGACGCCGACGGCGGTGCTGCGCGAAAAGATGCAGCGCGCCATGCAGGAAGATGCGGCCGTGTTCCGCACGCAGGAATCGCTGGAATCGGGCTGCAAGCGCATCTCGGCGATCTGGAAGGAACTGCCCGACGTCAAGGTCACGGACCGGTCGATGATCTGGAACTCCGATCTCGTCGAGACGCTGGAACTGCAGAACCTGATGGCCAACGCCATCGCCACGATCTACGGCGCCGAAGCGCGCAAGGAGAGCCGTGGCTCGCACGCCCGCGAAGACTATACCGGCGGGGCGCTTGGCGGCCGTGACGACGTCAACTGGCGCAAGCACACGCTCGCTTGGGTCAACGAGGCCGGCGACGTCAAGCTCGACTATCGCCCTGTTCATACCGACCTGATCGCCGAAGGCATCGATCCGAAAAAGATCGAGCCCAAGGCTCGCGTCTACTGATCTTGAGGAATTAGGCACATGGTTGAACTCGCTCTCCCCAAGAACTCGCAGATGACCGAAGGCAAGGTCTGGCCGAAGCCGGAAGGCGCGACCAATGTTCGCGAATACCGCATCTACCGCTGGAACCCGGATGACGGCGCCAATCCGCGCATCGATACCTTCTATATCGATATCGACGATTGCGGCCCGATGGTGCTCGACGGTCTGCTCTACATCAAGAACAAGATCGATCCGACACTGACGCTGCGCCGCTCCTGCCGCGAAGGCATCTGCGGCTCCTGCGCGATGAACATCGACGGCACCAACACGCTTGCCTGCACCAAGGGCATGGATGAGGTCAACGGCACGGTGAAGGTCTATCCGCTGCCGCATATGCCCGTGGTCAAGGACCTGGTGCCGGATCTCACCCACTTCTATGCCCAGCACCGCTCGATCGAGCCCTGGCTGAAGACGGTCACGCCGACGCCGGCCAAGGAATGGAAGCAGAGCCATGAGGACCGTCTGAAGCTCGACGGCCTCTACGAATGTATCCTGTGCGCCTGCTGCTCGACCTCCTGTCCGAGCTATTGGTGGAACGGCGACCGTTACCTCGGTCCGGCTGTTCTGCTGCAGGCCTATCGCTGGCTGATCGACAGCCGCGATGAAGCGACCGGCGAGCGCCTCGACAATCTCGAGGATCCGTTCCGCCTCTATCGCTGCCACACGATCATGAACTGCGCGCAGGCCTGTCCGAAGGGTCTCAACCCGGCCAAGGCGATCGGCGAGATCAAGAAGATGCTGGTCGAGCGTCGGGTCTGATCCGAGGTAATCGACGCGCTATCGCATATTGCGGCGGGCCCTGTGCCCGCCGTTTGCGTTTTCTCTTCGCCGGGTGAAGGAGCTTCCTCGAACGGCCTTGTTTGTCCGTCCGGCAATCGTTGATTGTGCCGGCGCAAGACAGTCATTTCGGTCACCTGAAGCAACATGCTGCCGGGCCAGAAGTCGTCATTGTCCCGTTCGCGCAGACGTTTCAATCCTGCAACAGGTAGACATGAATCGTCGTCCCTTGATTTGACAGGTGGATTTGCTGTATTTCGGCCTATATTATCGCGTTGCATCATGGTTCGCGGAACACATCGGGAGTAAAGATATGCGGGTTATTCATGCGGCGGCGGGGCTGGCGGTTGTGCTTGCGCTGACCGGATGCCAGCGGACATCCATGGGTGGCTTCAGCTCCCAGGATTCTTCACCTGCTCCCCTCCAGGCCCAGCCCGTACCGTCGGTCTCGTCGAACCAACTCCCTGATCCCACCGGCAACACGTCACAATTCCCGGCTGCACCGACGGCGGGAACGGCAATGGCCGGTGCCGCTCAACCTGGTACCCAGGTAGCAGCAGCCACCAACGCGCTCGATGTGACCAAGGAATCGATGGTCGGCAACTGGCGCGTTTCGAGCGCCGGCAGCTCCTGCGACATGTTCCTGACGCTGACCAACCTCGGCAGCGGTTCGCGCGGCGGCACGCGTGGTTGCGCCGGCGAGCTGACGGCTATGGGTTCCTGGGAAGTGGCCGGCAAGCAGGTCGTCCTCAAGGACCGCACCGGCAACGCCATCGCTCGCCTTTACAAGACGGCCGATGCGCGCTTCGACGGCTCCACCAATGGCGGCCAGCCGGTCAGCCTCAGCCGCTAATGACCTGGTCCAGCCCGGCTAATCGCCGGGCTTCTTGTTTTCCGGTCCACCTCGGGTGAGACGTGCTCAATCCTGACGACAGCATCTACCGCAAGCTCGAAACACTCGTTCAGAGCGGCGAGCGAAAACGCGATCCGGCCCAGTTCGCGATCGCCCGGCGATTCGATCATCTTTCGGCCGAGCTCCTGGCAAGCAGGCCGTCGCGCAAGACCAATGCGCTCGGCTGGCTCTTTGCCTCGCGCAAGAAGGATCATCCCCCGGTCAAGGGGCTCTACATCCATGGCGGTGTCGGTCGCGGCAAGACCATGCTGATGGACATGTTCTTCCAGGCGGTGCCGATCCAGCGCAAGCGCCGGGCGCATTTTCACGAGTTCATGGCCGACGTGCATGAGCGGATCTACAGGCACCGCCAGAAGCTGAAGAACGGCGAGACGAAGCAGGCCGATCCCATTCCGCCGGTTGCCTCCGACCTCTTCGGCGAGGCGCGGCTCCTCTGCTTCGACGAATTCACGGTGACAGACATTGCCGATGCGATGATCCTCGCCCGGCTTTTCAGCGAACTCTTCGCCAAGGGCTGCGTGTTGATCGCAACCTCCAATGTGGCGCCTGACAATCTCTACCGCGACGGTCTCAATCGCGGGCTCTTCCTGCCGTTCATCGATCTCCTGAAGGCGAATGCCGAGATCATCTCGCTCGACACCGATACCGACTACCGCCTGATGAAGACGGACGGCAGCCCGGTGTGGATCTCACCGCTCGGACCCGAGGCCGACGCGGCGATGGCGCAGGCCTGGAACAGGCAAACGGCAGGGGCCGCCGTCGCGCCCGCCGAGGTGCCGCGCAAGGGCCGCAAGATTCCGGTGCCGGCAGCAGCCGGAAAGGCGGCCCGTTTCAGCTTCACCGACCTTTGCCAGCAGCCGCTCGGTGCTGCCGACTATCTTGCGATCCTCGAGCGCTATTCCACCCTCTTCGTCGATCACGTGCCGCATCTCGGGCCGCATGTGCGCAACGAAACCAAGCGCTTCATCCTGCTGGTCGACACGCTCTACGACAACGGCGCCCGCCTCTTTGCCTCGGCCGCTGCCGAACCGCAGAACCTTTTGACGCTGAAGAAGGGCACGGAAGGCTTCGAGTTCGACCGGACCGTTTCGCGGCTGATCGAGATGCAGAGCGCGGAATATGCGGCAGAACATCCTGAAAATATTGCGGTTTCGTGACGCGCGAATGACGATAATTCTTACGTTTACGTAAGAATTTTATGATCTAACCGATTGAAATTGTTCCATCCAAAAGTATCGATTGATATTTCAACGATTGCCGTTTAATGGCTTCCGGCGAAGGTTTGGCGTTTGCGGCGTTTCAGGCCTCGATCAGTTTGGGATCACAAAGGAAGCACTTTCATGGCGCGCAACAAGATCGCACTTATCGGTTCAGGGATGATTGGTGGCACGCTGGCGCATCTCGCCGGCCTGAAGGAACTGGGCGACATCGTCCTCTTCGACATTGCCGACGGCATCCCCCAGGGCAAGGGCCTCGACATCGGCCAGTCCTCCCCGGTCGAAGGCTTCGACGTGAACCTGACGGGTGCCAGCGACTATTCCGCCATCGAAGGCGCCGATGTCTGCATCGTCACCGCCGGTGTCGCCCGCAAGCCGGGCATGAGCCGCGACGATCTGATCGGCATCAACCTCAAGGTCATGGAACAGGTTGGCGCGGGCATCAAGAAGTACGCCCCGAACGCCTTCGTGATCTGCATCACCAACCCGCTCGACGCCATGGTCTGGGCGCTGCAGAAGTTCTCCGGCCTGCCGAAGAACAAGGTCGTCGGCATGGCCGGCGTTCTCGATAGCGCCCGCTTCCGCCTGTTCCTCGCCCAGGAATTCAACGTTTCGGTTCAGGACGTCACCGCCTTCGTTCTCGGCGGCCACGGCGACACCATGGTGCCGCTCGCCCGCTATTCGACCGTTGCCGGCATTCCCTTGACCGACCTCATCCAGATGGGCTGGGTCACCAAGGAACGCCTCGAAGAAATCATCCAGCGCACCCGTGACGGCGGCGCCGAAATCGTCGGCCTGCTCAAGACCGGCTCTGCCTACTACGCACCGGCCGCCTCCGCGATCGAAATGGCTGAAGCCTACCTCAAGGACAAGAAGCGCGTTCTGCCTTGCGCGGCACACCTGACCGGTCAGTACGGCGTCAAGGACATGTATGTCGGCGTTCCCACCGTCATCGGTGCCGGCGGCGTCGAGCGCATCATCGAGATCGACCTCAACAAGGCCGAGAAGGAAGCTTTCGACAAGTCGGTCGCTTCGGTCGCCGGCCTTTGCGAAGCCTGCATCGGCATTGCGCCGAGCCTGAAGCAGTAATCGCGTCCCGTTGAGCGGATGCCTGCATTCGCTCGACCTTTTGTTTTTGCCGCATTTTCGCGGGCGGGTATTTCCCCCGCCTGCAAAATGCTCCAGACAGGAAAAACACCATGAACATTCATGAATATCAGGCCAAGGCTCTCCTGAAGAGCTACGGCGCGCCGGTCGCGGAAGGTGTCGCGATCTTCTCCGCCGACGAAGCAGAAGCGGCTGCCAAGAAGCTCCCGGGCCCGCTCTACGTCGTCAAGAGCCAGATCCATGCCGGCGGTCGCGGCAAAGGCAAGTTCAAGGAACTCTCCGCCGACGCCAAGGGCGGCGTTCGTCTTGCTTTCTCGATCGATGAAGCCAAGGCTCATGCCAAGGACATGCTCGGCAATACGCTCGTCACGGCGCAGACCGGCCCTGCCGGCAAGCAGGTGAACCGCCTCTACATCGAGGACGGCGCCGACATCGATCGCGAACTCTATCTTTCGCTGCTCGTTGACCGCTCGGTCGGCCAGGTTGCCTTCGTCGTTTCGACGGAAGGCGGCATGGACATCGAGGCTGTTGCGCACGACACGCCGGAAAAGATCGTCAACGTCGCGATCAATCCGGAAGCTGGCGTCACCGCCGCTGATCTCGCCAAGCTCACCTCGGCCCTGAAGCTCGAAGGCGAAGCCAAGGCCGACGCCGAAAAGCTCTTCCCGATCCTCTACAAGGCCTTTGTCGAGAAGGACATGAGCCTGCTTGAGATCAACCCGCTGATCGTCATGAAGAACGGCCGCGTGCGCGTTCTCGATGCCAAGGTCTCGTTCGACGGCAACGCCCTGTTCCGCCACGACGACATCAAGGCGCTGCGCGACGAAACCGAAGAAGACGCCAAGGAAATCGAGGCCTCCAAGTGGGACCTCGCCTATGTGGCGCTCGACGGCAACATCGGCTGCATGGTCAACGGCGCGGGTCTTGCCATGGCGACGATGGACATCATCAAGCTCTACGGCAAGGAGCCGGCGAACTTCTGCGACGTCGGCGGCGGCGCCGGCAAGGAGAAGGTCGCGGCAGCCTTCAAGATCATCACGGCCGACCCGAAGGTCGAGGGTATCCTCGTCAACATCTTCGGCGGCATCATGAAGTGCGATGTCATCGCTGAAGGTGTCGTTGCGGCCGTGCAGGAAGTCGGCCTCAAGGTTCCGCTGGTCGTGCGTCTCGAAGGCACCAATGTCGAGCTTGGCAAGAAGATCCTGAACGAATCCGGCCTGGCGATCACCGCCGCCGACGATCTGGACGACGCTGCCAAGAAGATCGTTGCCGCGATCAACGGCTAACTGAAGGACCAGACCTCATGTCGATTCTCGTTAACAAGAACACCAAGGTCCTCGTTCAGGGCCTGACCGGCAAGACCGGCACCTTCCATACCGAACAGGCGCTTGCCTACTATGGCACGCAGATGGTCGGCGGCATTCACCCGAAGAAGGGTGGCGAAACCTGGACCGGTTCCAAGGGCGAAACCCTGCCGATCTTCGCGTCGGTTGCCGAAGGCCGTGAGAAGACCGGTGCGGACGCATCCGTGATCTATGTTCCGCCGGCAGGCGCCGCGGACGCGATCATCGAGGCGATCGATGCGGAAATCCCGTTCATCACCTGCATTACCGAAGGCATCCCGGTTGCCGACATGGTGCGCGTCAAGGCTCGTCTCGACCGCTCCAAGTCGCGCCTGCTCGGCCCGAACTGCCCCGGTATCCTGACGCCGGAAGAATGCAAGATCGGCATCATGCCGGGCTCGATCTTCCGCAAGGGTTCGGTTGGCATCGTCTCGCGCTCCGGTACGCTGACCTATGAAGCCGTGTTCCAGACCTCCAACGAAGGCCTCGGCCAGACGACGGCCGTCGGCATCGGCGGCGACCCGGTCAAGGGCACCGAGTTCATCGACGTGCTCGAGATGTTCCTCGCCGACGAGGCCACGACCTCGATCATCATGATCGGCGAAATCGGCGGCTCGGCCGAAGAGGATGCGGCGCAGTTCCTCATCGACGAGGCCAAGAAGGGTCGCAAGAAGCCGATGGCCGGCTTCATCGCGGGCCGTACCGCGCCGAAGGGCCGCACCATGGGTCACGCCGGTGCCGTCGTTTCCGGCGGCAAGGGCGATGCGGAATCCAAGATCGCTGCGATGGAATCGGCAGGCATCCGCGTGTCGCCATCGCCGGCTCGCCTCGGCAAGACGCTGGTCGAAGTCCTCAAGGGCTGACCTCAGAATTGCGTCATCGGGGCCGGCCATCAAAGCCGGCCCCGATGACCGCACTGCCTGCACAAGTCCTTCGGTCGGCATCGATTTAAGGACAAGATCATGCAGCAGGTTGAAAGTGTTACAGCGCCCTTCGCGCGTCCTGATCGACGCACGGCGCTGCAAGGACCCAAAAGCAGGGCGCACTGGATGCGTCTGACAATGATGAACGACCGGGAAAACCCGGCATCCCAACTTAAGTCAGGAGGCGGACCAAAACGTCCGCGAGAACCCATGGCAAGGCAAGAGGCCAACGAGCAATTCCAGCTCACATCGTTTCTGGACGGCGCGAACGCCGCCTATATCGAGCAGCTCTATGCACGCTACGAAACGGATCCGTCGTCCGTCTCGGCTGAATGGCAGGCCTTCTTCAAGGCGCTGGCCGACAAGCCGGAAGACGTGGTGAAGGCCGCCAAGGGCGCCTCCTGGAAGAAGCCCAACTGGCCGATCGTCGCTAATGGCGAACTCGTCTCGGCGCTCGATGGCGACTGGGGTAGGGTCGAAAAGGTCATCGAGAAGAAGGTCAAGGCGAAGGCGGAAGAAGCCGCTGCCGTCACCGGCACCGCCGTGAGCGCGGCAGATATCCATCAGGCGACGCGCGATTCCGTTCGCGCCATCATGATGATCCGCGCCTATCGTGCGCGTGGCCACCTGCATGCCAAGCTCGATCCGCTCGGCCTTGCTGCCCCGGTCGATGACTACAACGAGCTTTCGCCCTCGAACTACGGGTTTGAGGAGAAGGATCTCGACCGCAAGATCTTCATCGACAACGTGCTCGGCCTCGAATACGCGAGCATTCGCGAAATGGTCGAAATCCTCGAGCGCACTTATTGCTCGACGATCGGCGTCGAATTCATGCACATGTCAAACCCGGAAGAGAAAGCCTGGATCCAGGAACGCATCGAAGGTCCGGACAAGGGCGTCGAGTTCACGCCCGAGGGCAAGAAGGCGATCCTGCAGAAGCTGATCGAGTCGGAAGGCTTCGAGCAGTTCATCGACGTCAAGTACAAGGGCACCAAGCGCTTCGGTCTCGACGGCGGCGAATCGCTCATTCCGGCGCTCGAGCAGATCATCAAGCGCGGCGGCCAGGAAGGCCTGAAGGAAATCGTTCTCGGCATGGCCCACCGCGGCCGCCTGAACGTGCTTTCCCAGGTGATGGCAAAGCCGCACCGCGCCATTTTCCACGAATTCAAGGGCGGCTCCTACGCTCCTGATGACGTCGAAGGTTCGGGCGACGTGAAGTACCACCTCGGCGCTTCCTCCGACCGCGAATTCGACGGCAACAAGGTTCACCTGTCGCTGACGGCGAACCCGTCGCACCTGGAAATCGTCAACCCTGTCGTCATGGGCAAGGCCCGCGCCAAGCAGGACCAGATGGCGACAGTGTTCGAAGGCGACATCATCCCGTTGCGCGAACGCTCAAAGGTCATGCCGCTCTTGCTGCACGGCGATGCGGCGTTTGCCGGCCAAGGCGTCATTGCCGAAATCCTCGGCCTGTCCGGCCTGCGCGGTCACCGCGTTGCCGGCACGGTCCACTTCATCATCAACAACCAGATCGGCTTCACCACGAACCCGGCCTTCTCGCGTTCGTCGCCCTATCCGTCGGATGTGGCCAAGATGATCGAGGCGCCGATCTTCCACGTCAACGGCGACGATCCGGAAGCGGTCGTCTACGCTGCCAAGATCGCCACCGAATTCCGGATGAAGTTCCACAAGCCTGTCGTCATCGACATGTTCTGCTACCGCCGCTTCGGTCACAACGAAGGCGACGAGCCTGCGTTCACGCAGCCGAAGATGTACAAGGTCATCCGCGCCCACAAGACCGTCGTCCAGCTCTACTCCGACCGCCTGGTCGCCGAAGGCCTGATGAGCGAAGGCGAAGTCGAGAAGATGAAGGCCGATTGGCGCGCCCATCTCGAGCAGGAGTTCGAGGCTGGCCAGTCCTACAAGCCCAACAAGGCCGACTGGCTGGATGGTGTCTGGTCGGGCCTGCGTTCGGCCGACAACCAGGACGAACAGCGTCGCGGCAAGACCTCCGTGCCGATGAAGCAGCTCAAGGAAATCGGCCGCAAGATCGCCGAGATCCCGGCCGGCTTCAATGCGCACCGCACGATCCAGCGCTTCATGGAAAACCGCGCCAACATGGTTTCGACCGGCGAGGGGATCGACTGGGCGATGGCTGAAGCGCTTGCGTTCGGCACGCTCGTCACGGAAGGCACGAAGATCCGCCTTTCGGGCCAGGACTGCGAACGCGGCACCTTCTCGCAGCGCCACTCGGTTCTCTACGATCAGCAGACCGAAGACCGTTACATCCCGCTTGCCAACCTCGCGCCGACCCAGGCCCGCTACGAAGTCATCAACTCGATGCTTTCGGAAGAGGCCGTGCTCGGTTTCGAATACGGCTACTCGCTGGCCCGTCCGAATGCGCTGACGCTCTGGGAAGCCCAGTTCGGCGACTTCGCCAACGGTGCACAGGTCGTGTTCGACCAGTTCGTCTCGTCGGGCGAACGCAAGTGGCTGCGCATGTCTGGCCTCGTCTGCCTGCTGCCGCACGGCTATGAAGGTCAGGGTCCGGAGCACTCCTCCGCCCGCCTCGAACGCTTCCTGCAGCTCTGCGCGGAAGACAACATGCAGGTCGCCAACGTCACGACGCCGGCGAACTACTTCCACATCCTGCGCCGCCAGGTGAAGCGCGACTTCCGCAAGCCGCTGATCCTGATGACGCCGAAGTCGCTGCTGCGCCACAAGCGTGCGGTTTCGAGCCTGTCGGAAATGGCCGGCGAAAGCTCGTTCCACCGTCTGCTGTGGGATGACGCCGAGGTCATCAAGGACGGCCCGATCAAGCTGCAGAAGGATTCGAAGATCCGCCGCGTCGTGCTCTGCTCCGGCAAGGTCTACTACGATCTGCTCGAAGAGCGCGAGAAGCGCGGCATCGACGATGTCTACCTGCTGCGCGTCGAACAGCTCTATCCGTTCCCGGCCAAGGCGCTGATCAACGAGCTCAGCCGTTTCCGCAACGCGGAGATGGTCTGGTGCCAGGAAGAGCCGAAGAACATGGGCGCCTGGTCGTTCATCGACCCGTACCTGGAATGGGTGCTGGCTCATATCGACGCCAAGTATCAGCGCGTGCGCTACACCGGCCGTCCGGCTGCGGCATCGCCGGCAACGGGCCTGATGTCGAAGCACATGGCGCAGCTGGCCGCCTTCCTCGAGGACGCGCTGGGGGGCTGATCCTGCCCCCTTGGCGCCGAGCCAATCGATAGAAACAGATATCTGATCAACGGAACAAAAATCATGGCAACAGAAATCCGCGTTCCCACCCTTGGCGAATCCGTCAGTGAAGCGACCGTCGGCACCTGGTTCAAGAAGGTCGGCGATGCCATCAAGGCAGACGAGCCGCTGCTCGAACTCGAAACCGACAAGGTGACGATCGAAGTTCCGGCTCCCTCGGCCGGCGTTCTCTCCGAAATCGTTGCCCTGGCCGGCGAAACCGTCGGTCTCGGCGCGCTGCTCGGCCAGATCGCCGCCGGCGCTGGCGCCGCTGCTGCCGCTCCGGCTGCTGCCGAGAAGAAGGCCGAGCCGGCTGCTGCCGCTCCGGCTGCCCAGCCCGCAGTTGCCGCTGCCGCACCGACCGCATCGTCGATGCCGCCGGCTCCGTCCGCCGGCAAGCTGCTTGCCGAAAACAACCTCTCGGCCGACCAGGTCGATGGTTCGGGCAAGCGCGGCCAGGTCCTGAAGGGGGATGTGCTCGCCGCGGTCGCCAAGGGCATTTCGGCACCGGCCGCTTCCGAGCCGGTCAAGGTCCAGGCCCGCGCGCCGTCGACTACCGAGGACGTCGTTCGTGAAGAGCGTGTCAAGATGACCCGCCTGCGCCAGACGATCGCCCGTCGCCTCAAGGACGCGCAGAACACCGCCGCCATGCTCACCACCTACAACGAAGTGGACATGAGCGCGGTCATGAGCCTGCGCAACAAGTACAAGGACATCTTCGAGAAGAAGCATGGCGTGAAGCTCGGCTTCATGGGCTTCTTCACCAAGGCCGTCACCCATGCGCTGAAGGAAATCCCGGCCGTCAACGCCGAAATCGACGGCACCGACGTCATCTACAAGAACTTCTGCCACATCGGCGTCGCCGTCGGCACGGACAAGGGTCTTGTCGTTCCGGTCGTTCGCGATGCCGACCAGATGTCGATCGCCGAGATCGAGAAGGACATCGGCCGCCTGGGCAAGCTTGCTCGCGATGGCCAGCTCTCCATGGCCGACATGCAGGGCGGCACCTTCACCATCTCCAATGGCGGCGTCTACGGTTCGCTGATGTCGTCGCCGATCCTGAATGCGCCGCAGTCGGGCATCCTCGGCATGCACAAGATCCAGGACCGTCCGGTCGTGGTCGGCGGTCAGATCGTCATCCGTCCGATGATGTACCTGGCGCTGTCCTATGACCACCGCATGGTCGACGGCAAGGAAGCGGTTACCTTCCTCGTGCGCGTCAAGGACAGCCTCGAGGATCCGGAACGTCTGGTTCTCGATCTCTAAGGCAATGACGGGGGCGCAATCGCAGCCCCCTTTTGCTTCTCCGGCCCGTTCTTTCCGGATCCCCTGATGTCGCTGGAACTGACCTACCTGCTCTGGAGTGCCGTGCTCGCCTTCGTCTATGTAATGGCGCAGGCGGGAACCTATAGGCTGCAGAACGGCATCATCGAAGCCGACACCAATCGCGATGTGGCGCCCGAGCCGAACGTCTTGACGGGACGAGCCACCCGGGCGCTGCGCAACTTCCATGAAACCTATCCGGTCTTCATTGCGCTTGCCGTCGTGATCGAGTTTTCGGGTCGAAGCGACGCGCTCAGCCAATGGGGCGCGATGATCTGGTTCTGGGCAAGGGTCGCCTATCTGCCGATCTATATCGGCGGTCTCGGGCTTGTCCGCTCGGCTGTGTGGACGGTGTCTGCCGCCGGGCTCATACTGATGCTGGCAGGTATTCTCGTCTAGAGCGTTTCCGGTTTTAAGCGGAGTCTTGGAAACGCTCGATCTATTTGTTTTTACGCATTTCCTGACGGGAAACCGCTTCGTACTTTTCCTGGAAATGCTCTAGACGGAGGAGCACGACATGGCATTCGGATCCGACGTACCGCCTATCCAGGCACACATCTGCGTCAAGGACGGGTTGGCGGCAATCGCCTTCTACGAGAAGGCATTCGGTGCGGTGAACACGTTCCATCAGATGGCCGAAGACGGCAAGCGCGTGATGCACGCCAACCTGGCGCTGTTCGGCGGCGAGGTCATGATGCACGACGAGTTCCCCGAATTCGGCGGCAGCGTGCTGTCGCCGCTGACCGTCGGCGGCACCGGCGTGGCGATCAGCATCAACCTGCCTCAAGCGGGCGATGTCGATGCGGCCTATGTCCGGGCCATGGCGGCCGGGGCATCGACAGTTCTGGAGCCGCAGGATACGTTCTGGCAGGCGCGTTATGCGCGCATCAGGGATCCCTTCGGCCACGTCTGGGCCTTCAACGCACCGGTCGCACAATCATGAGCCAATATCTTTTCGAACTCGCATCGCTGATGGCGATCTTCACCTTCGCCATCGTCTCGCCCGGCGCCGATCTGGCGATGGTCATGCGCCAGTCGATCGTCCATGGCCGCCGTCAAGCGATCATCACATCCTTCGGTATCGGCAGCTCGCTGATGTTCCACGTGACCTATACGATCCTCGGTCTCGGGCTGATCATTTCGCAGTCGATCTATCTGTTCAACATCGTCAAATGGTGCGGTGTGGCTTACCTGATCTATATCGGGATCAAGGCGCTGCGGGCCGGCCAGACGGAGATTTCGGTCGACGCCGCACCATCAGGCGAACCGGCAAGGAGCCAGTCCGCGATCAAGGCGTTCGGCCTCGGCTTTGCGGCAAATGCGCTCAATCCGAAAGCGGTGTTCTTCTTCCTGTCGATCTTCTCGACGGTCGTTGGCGCCCACACGCCGATCATGATCAAGTTTGGCTACGGGCTGGTGATGGCAACCTGCCTCATCCTGTGGTTCGTTGGCGTCAGCCTGTTCATGACCACGCCGCGCATGCGCGCCGCCTTCACCCGCGCCAGCAAGTGGATCGACCGCACCAGCGGCCTGGTGTTCATCGCGCTCGGCCTGAAGCTCGCGACCGAGAAGGCCGTTTGATCATGGTCATTGTCCGTTCTCTGCTCGTCGCTGCACTCGGCGCCGTGGTCGCCACGCCGGCGCTTGGCCAGGAATGCAGCCAGGCGCGCGCCATCTATGGCGACCGCGACGGCGCCTATGAGCTGCGCTTCGAGCCGGTGGGATCGGAAAGTGCGGTGACAAGCAATCTTTTCAAGATCGCGGTTCTGAAACCGGGCCTGTTGCTCGACGGTGTCGTCATGCCTTCCGGCGAGCCGGAACGCGCGACCGGCATCGTCATGCACAAGTGCCCCACCGGTGACGTCACCGGCGAAGAGCTTCGCAAATGCACCGTCTGGCAGGGGCCTGTCTATTCCGTCGGCAAGACGGGTGCGATCGACGCGATTCCGGCCGAAACCGCGCCGGCTGCACACCAGATCCTGCTGCCGGATTTCGGCCCCGCCCTTCGCGCGTCGAGCGCCTGGGGCAAGGGCAAGGCCGAAACAGACAGCTGGGACGCCTTCACTCTCAAGGGGTGCGCCGAATGAGTGCTGCGCCCGTTGTTCTCGTCACCGGCGGCAGCCGTGGCATCGGGGCAGCTGTCTGCCTCGGCGCCGCCAGAGCCGACTGGTCCGTCGTCGTGAACTACGCATCGAACGCCGAGGCGGCAGATGCGGTCGTGGCCACGATCCGGAAGGGCGGCGGCTCGGCGATCGCGGTCAGGGGCGACGTCGGGTCCGATGCGGACATCAAATCGATGTTCGCCGCCGTCGACAAGGCTTTCGGCCGGCTCGACGGGCTGGTCAACAATGCCGGAATCGTCGGCCCGACCCAGCGCATCGACGAAATGTCGGTTGAGCGGCTCGAGCGGATGTTCCGCATCAACGTGACCGGTTCGATCCTGTGCGCGGCAGAAGCCGTTCGCCGCATGTCGACGCGTCACGGCGGCAAGGGCGGCGTGATCGTCAATATCTCGTCGGTTGCGGCCGAACTCGGCTCCCCGGCGCAATATGTCGACTATGCCGCCTCGAAGGGCGCGATCGACACGTTCACGATCGGTCTTGCGCGCGAAGTCGCCACCGAGAGCGTGCGCGTCAACGCGGTTCGCCCCGGCATCATCGACACCGAAATCCACGCGTCCGGCGGCCTGCCGGACCGGGCACGCGATCTCGCGTCAACCATCCCCGTCCAGCGACCCGGCACGGCCGAGGAAGTGGCGGATGCGGTTCTTTACCTCCTGTCCGATAAGGCGACTTACGTGACGGGAGCCATTCTCAATGTCAGCGGCGGACGGTAACCGTCCCTGAAGGAAGGATAATCCAATGGCTTATGATCTCATCGTTATCGGCAGCGGCCCAGGCGGCTATGTCTGCGCTATCAAGGCGGCACAGCTCGGCCTGAAGGTTGGCGTCGTCGAAAAGCGCGCCACCTATGGCGGCACCTGCCTCAACATCGGCTGCATTCCGTCGAAGGCCCTGCTGCACGCTTCGGAAATTTTCCACCAGGCCGGCCACGGCCTGGATACGCTCGGCGTCGAAGTCGACGCGCCGAAGCTCAACCTCGAAAAGATGATGGCGCACAAGGACGCGACGGTTAAGTCCAACGTCGAGGGCGTTTCCTTCCTGTTCAAGAAGAACAAGATCGACGGCATCCAGGGCACCGGCAAGGTGCTCGGCCAGGGTAAGGTCTCGGTGACCAACGACAAGGGCGAAGAGCAGGTTCTGGAGACGAAGAACATCGTCATCGCCACCGGTTCCGACGTTGCCGGCATTCCGGGCGTGTCGGTCGAGATCGACGAGAAGGTGATCATCTCGTCCACCGGCGGCATCGCGCTCGAAAAGGTGCCGGCGAACATGATCGTCGTCGGCGGCGGCGTCATCGGCCTCGAGCTAGGCTCGGTCTGGGCCCGTCTCGGCGCCAAGGTGACCGTGGTCGAATATCTTGACGCGATCCTCGGCGGCATGGACGGCGAAGTCTCCAAGCAGTTTCAGCGCATGCTCGCAAAGCAGGGCATGGAGTTCAAGCTCGGTGCCAAGGTGACCGGCGTCGTCAAGGACGGCAAGGGCGCCAAGGTGACGTACGAGCCGGTCAAGGGCGGTGACGCCGTGACGCTCGATGCCGACGTCGTTCTGATCGCCACCGGCCGCAAGCCCTACACTGACGGTCTTAGCCTCGCCAAAGCCGGTGTCGTCATGGACAAGCACGGCCGCGTCGAGATCGACAACCATTTCCAGACGAGCGTTGTCGGCGTCTACGCCATCGGCGACGTCGTGCGCGGCCCGATGCTGGCGCACAAGGCCGAAGACGAAGGCGTTGCTGTTGCCGAGATCCTCGCAGGTCAGGCCGGCCACGTGAACTACGACGTCATCCCCAGCGTCGTCTACACCCAGCCGGAAGTCGCTTCCGTGGGCAAGACCGAGGAAGAACTGAAGGCTGCAGGCGTCGCCTACAAGGTTGGCAAGTTCCCGTTCACGGCCAACGGTCGTGCGCGGGCGATGCAGGCGACCGACGGTTTCGTCAAGATCCTCGCCGACAAGGAAACCGACCGCGTTCTCGGCGGCCACATCGTCGGCTTCGGCGCCGGCGAGATGATCCACGAGATTGCCGTTCTGATGGAATTCGGTGGCTCGTCGGAAGATCTCGGCCGCTCCTGCCATGCACATCCGACCATGTCGGAAGCGGTCAAGGAAGCGGCGCTGTCGACCTTCTTCAAGCCGATCCATATGTGACGATTTGGCAGGGGGCTGCGACAAGCGGCCCCCTGTCTTGCGCCGACATTAGGCGCGATCATCGACCCCATGCGCTTGCGACGGAAAGCCGTCGCTCTTGGCAATTGCGCAATTCCCGGGAAAACCGTTTCACCAGTTTCCTGGAATTGCTCTCGCTGCCGCCACGAGGGATCATGAAACCTAGACCCGCCACCGTTCTTTTGCCGAGCCCGCATCTGCCGGATGCCGATTGGGCTGATCGTTTCGAGCTTGCCCTGAACGGAAAGGGGCTGACGGCGATCGAGGTGGCCGAGCGCTCGCTCGGCAATTCTCCCGCCTGGGTTCGCACCCTGCTTAAGCTTCGCAACCGGGTGGTATCGGTGGCCGGCCTCAAGTCGGAGGCGCCTTCACCGGGCAAGCTTGGCCTTATCGGCCCGTTTCCGGTGCTGTCTCGAAGCGACGACGAGGTCGTGCTCGGCTTCAACGATGCCCATCTCGATTTTCGCATCGTCGTTGACGTCAGGGCGGGATCGGCCGTCAACCAGATCATCGGCATGACGACACTGATCCGGCGTCACAACACGCTCGGGCGCGTCTACCTGGCGGCAGTCATGCCGTTTCACAAGGTCATCGTGCCGACGCTGCTGGCGGGCGCAGCGAGCCCACGTGGCTGAGCGGCATCACCGCCCTCTGTCGAGGATAGAGACCGATCATGCCGCGCGGCAGACTTCGGGACCGGCTCTTGTGTCAATACTACGGCGCCGCGCGTCTTGTTAGACGCGTAAAGGTCGCTTTAGCACTTTGAATTGCTGCATGTTTTTATCCTTAGACCGGATACGATTTCAGGAAGCATGCAGTCGCTTGAAGACGGAAGGCGCCCGTGGCCGGCATCCCTGCCGGCCGGTTCCGTCAGTTGGCGCGGGTGACCGAGAAGCCCTGGCGCTTGAGCAGTTCGACCAGGCCCACGTCGCCGGCAAGATGCAGGGCACCGACCGCCATGAAGACGTTGCCGTTGCCGAGGATCGGCTCGGCGCGTGTCGCCATCGTCTTGTTGCGGTCGATAATGATGCGCTGTTCGAAGTCGGCGTAGCCGGCGTCTTCGCTTGCCACATCTTCGGAAACGGCCTTCATCATCGGCATGATCATGCCGGTGTCGCCGGAGAGGTAGAGGTCGGTGGTGGTGGCGAGCACGTCGTCGATCGTCTTGCCGAGGGCGAGCGTCTCGATGAGGGCGCGCAGGTGCAGTTCGGTCGGCAGCGAATCCATCGCGGCCAGCTGCTCGATGAGGGTTTCAAGCCCCTTCAGCGTCTTGCCCTGGCTGACGGCGTCTTCAGCGAGCTTCATGTCGAGGAACGATGCGCCGGCCGCCTTGCGCGTCATCTCGCAGGCCGGCAGCGCGACGAAGCTCGCAATCATCCAGGGCTTCATCTTGGCAACCAGCGTCAGCGGTATGCCGCGCTCCTTGAGGCCGCGTTCGAGCCGCTCGCGGTCTTCAGGGTTGAGAAAATCGTTGATGGTCTTGTTGTCGGCAAACATGGTGAGGTCGGGCCGCATCAGGATGGCGGCGGCCGACTTCTTCTCGTCGATGATCTCGTCCGATTCGACGATGACGGTCGATGCCGTGGCGAAGGCATCGGCGGCACCCGTTGGCATCGCCAGTACGCGCGGATCGGTGACATGCATGGTGCCGAGTAGCCAGGAGGGGGCGATGCCATCCTTCTCGATCTTCCAGAATATGCCCTTGCCGTTCGGGATGGCGTCGGCTTCGGCTTTCAGCCTGGCGAGTTTTGCGGGGTCGGCTTTTTCGAGACCGGTGATGATGTTCGTACCGCCGCAGACGGCTTCGGCCGCGGCGTGCGCCTGCGAGATCGAGGCGACCATCGCAATGAGGCTGGCCGCGAGCAGCAGATGGATAAGCGCGATCAGCCAGAGGGCCATATCGGCGGCCCTGGCCGCGAGGTTACGGGCGGGCTTGGCGATCGAATACATGATCACTTCCTAATGTTCTGCCGAGTCTAGCGGACCCTACGCTTCGTCGGTCACGGCTTCCTTAATAGGTATGGTTAACCTGCCCCTCCGCCCAAATTCAGGCGCGCGGATGAGCCCGGTCGTAGATCTCCAGCAGCCGCGTCGAGTCGACGCCGGTATAGACCTGTGTCGTTGACAGGCTGGCGTGGCCCAGCAGCTCCTGGATAGTTCTGAGATCGCCGCCGCCAGCCAGCAGATGCGTGGCGAAGGAGTGGCGCAGCGCATGCGGTGTGGCCGTGTCGGGTAGGCCGAGCGCGCCGCGCAGCTTCTGCATCTCGCGCTGGATGATGGCCGGCTGAAGTTTCGCCCCGCGCGTACCGCGGAACATCGGCTCGTCGGCGCCGGCATGGTAGGGGCAGAGCTTGAGATAGGTCGCGACCGCGTCGCGCGCCACAGCCATGAGCGGCACGATGCGGGTCTTGCCGCCCTTGCCGGTGATGCGCAGCGAGGATGGCGTGCCGGCGAAATCGCCCGGCGTCAGATCGAGCGCCTCGGAAATGCGCAAGCCGCAGCCGTAGAGCAGCGTCAGCACGGCGGCGTTGCGCGCGGCCACCCACGGCTCTTCGGCAAGCTGCGCATCCGTCGTGACGACATTGAGCGCCTCGCGGTCCGTCAGCGGCTTAGGCAGCGATTTCGGCTGCTTCGGCGAACGGACGGCCGCGGCACCGGCGGCATTGGCAAGTCCGCTGCGTTCGAGATAGCGCAGAAAGGAGCGCAGGCCGGCTAGGCCCCGGCCGAGCGTGCGCGCGCCCGCACCGCCCTTGCGACGCTGGGCGAGAAAGCCGCGGAGGTCGGCCGGCCGCAATGTGCTGATGTCTGAAAGACGGGGCGGGCCGGCGAGATGGCCGGTGAGGAATGTGAGGAATTGTCGCGTGTCGCGCTCATAGGCGTCGACGGTATTGTCGGACAGGCGGCGCTCCTGCAAGAGCCCTTGCAGCCATCTCTGGCGCTCTGCAAGCAGGTCTGGATGGCCGATGACGAGCAGCTCGTTCATTGTCGCTTTCCAAGGTGGTCGGTCATCGACAATGCCCTGATGCCTCTTATGTTTTTGCTAACGTAGCCTTGGATTTTGTCATCCTTCGATCATATTGAGTTGCGATGTTCAGCCGCAAAGAATCGGATGAAACCATGGCGGGACGGGATTCGGTGAACGGATTCGCGCATTTTGCTGAAGTGATCGCCCTGGTCTCGCAAGGGCAGCCCGGCCACATCGTCGATACACTCATTGCCGAACGCGGCCAGAGGATCGTCAGGAGCCCGATGTGGCCCGTTCTCCGGCCCTTTCTCCACACGCTTCTGAACTACCGAAAGGCGCTGGAATTCGCTGACGCCGTGGCCAACGTGCCGGGCTTCCATGCCTTCGAGCATCTGAGTTCGCTTCTCTCACTCGACGTGCGTGTCGATAGGGCTGAGCGCATTCCTGATAAGGGCGGGTTCCTGCTGGTCAGCAATCATCCGACCGGGATTGCCGACGGCATCGCCGTCTTCGATCTCCTGAAGACGCGGCGGCCGGACATGATGTTCTTCGCCAACCGCGACGCGATCCGCGTCAACCCACGTTTCGTCGAGATGGTCATTCCGGTCGAATGGCGAGAGGAGCACAAGAGCAAGCTCAAGGCCCGTGAAACGCTGCAGGTGACCAACCGAGCGATCGGCGAGGGCAAGGCGACGGTGCTGTTTCCCTCCGGCCGCATCGCCTACTGGGCCGATGGCCGTCTCAACGAGCGGCCGTGGAAGACGTCGGCCGTCGGCTTTGCGCGCAAATACGGCCTGCCGATCCTGCCGGTTCATATGAGCGCGCGCAATTCCGGCCTGTTCTACTGGTTTGCCAAGTGGTCGACCGAACTGCGCGACATGACGGTGTTCCACGAGTTGCTCAACAAGAAGGGCGACCTCTTCGATTTCCGCATCGGCAATCTCATTGCGCCGGAGGCTCTGGACGGTGACGCTGTCGACGTGACGAAGGCATTGGAACGGCACACGGTGTCCGAACTGGCGCGCGACGCCGATGCGGTGTTTCGGCCGGCTTTGCGCGCTGCCGTTGCCTGTTGATCCCTTCATGTGATGGCGGGAATGCGCTAAGCAGAACCATGCTGCTTCGTTCGATGTTCGCCGAAAATTACCGTTCCCTGAAGTCGATCCGCATGGATCTGACCGGTGTCAATTTGTTTATCGGCGAGAACGGGGTGGGCAAATCCAACCTCTACCGCGCGCTGCAACTGGTGCAGGCGGCTGTGCGCGGCAACCTTGCCCATGAGATCGCCAAGGAGGGCGGCATGTCGTCCGCACTCTGGAGCGGTCGGCGACGGGCCGACAAACCGGCGCGCATCCGGCTCGAGACGGAGTTGATGGACGAGGAGCGGGCCATCACCTTCCGCTACCGGATAGAAGCGGGACTGCGCCCGCCAAAGGCGGCCGCAGGCTTTGCCTATGAACCGCAGGTCAAGGAAGAAGAGCTGAGCGTCGAGACCGGACGACGTCCGGTGACGATGATGAAGCGCGCCGGTCCCGGCATCTTCGTGCGCGGCGACCGCGGGCGGATGGAGGACTATCCCGAGCAGGCGCTACAATCGGAGACGGCGATCGCGCTGTTGGGCGATGCCGGGCACTATCCTGAGATTGGCAGCTTCCGCCGGGCCGTCGATCAATGGCGCTTCTTTCACGGCTTCCGCACCGATCGCGATTCACCCCTGCGCCTGCCGTGCCTTGCAGTCACGGCACCGATGTTGGACGAAGACGGCACCAACATGGCGGCGGTCTTCGCGACGCTGCGCCATACCCGCGAAGACACCGTCGATCTCGACCGCGCCATCGCCGATGCATTTGGCGGCGCCTATCTGGAGGTGCCGCATCCCGGACAGTTCGCCGAATTCTCGCTCGTCTTTCCCGATTTCCCGCAACGGCCGTTTTCGACGCGCGAACTGTCCGACGGGCAAATGCGGTTCCTGGCGCTTGCGGCAGCGCTGCTTTCCTATCGCCGCCCGCCCTTCATCGCGCTCAACGAGCCGGAAACCAGCCTGCATCCGGATATGCTGCCCGCGCTCGCCGACATGATCGCCAGCGCCTCGCGCGACAGCCAGATCTGGATCGTTACCCATTCGGAGCGGCTGGCCGGTGCCATCCGCGAGCGCTGCGGCGTTCGCGCCCGCCGGGTGATCCGCAAGGACAGCGCCACCTGGATCGACGGTATGCGGCTCACTGGCCTGATGGACGACGATGACGCATAAAATAGGCCCCGCATCGCTGCGGAGCCTTCGAATCTTTATCGCGAAAAGATCAGGCGATCTTCTGGCCGGTCTTCGCCCAATCGGCGAGGAAGGTTTCGAGGCCCTTGTCGGTCAGCGGGTGCTTGACCAGCGCCTTCAGCGTTGCCGGCGGTGCGGTGACGACGTCGGCGCCGATGAGCGCGGCTTCCTTGACGTGGTTCACGGTGCGGATCGAGGCGGCGAGAATTTCGGTCTCGTAGCCGTAGTTGTCGAAGATGTGGCGGATTTCGCGGATCAGGTCCATGCCGTCGAACGCGATGTCGTCGAGGCGGCCGACGAAGGGCGAAACGAAGGTCGCGCCGGCCTTGGCGGCAAGCAGCGCCTGGTTGGCCGAGAAGCACAGCGTCACGTTGGTCTGATGACCGTCAGACGTCAGGGCTTTGCAGGCCTTGAGGCCGTCAAGCGTCAGCGGCAGCTTGATGCAGATGTTGTCGGCGATCTTCGAAAGAACGGCCGCTTCCTTCATCATCTCGGCGTATTCGGTCGCGGTCACTTCGGCCGAAACCGGGCCTTCGACGATGCCGCAGATTTCCTTGGTGACTTCGGTGATGTCACGGCCCGACTTGAGGATCAGCGAAGGGTTGGTGGTCACGCCATCAAGGAGGCCGAGATCGTTCAGCTCACGGATTTCCTTGACGTCGGCGGTATCAACGAAAAATTTCATGGGGTCACTCCCTTGGGGCACGATTGCCGTTCGGGCGCATATCTACCGGGAGGAATTCCTTTGGCAGAGAACGCGCGCGTTGAAACTCTGGTGGAACCGTGAGAAACCCTGCGCCGGCAAGGCTGCGGTTCGCAGCGCAGTTTTCTTTAACCGAAACACGTGGCAAGGTCACGGCAAAATGACTCGCGATTCAACCGATTTATTCGGGCCTGTTTCCGGCCGTCGTGTCGTGCCAGTTCTGGTGCCGATGCCGGCCTCGAAGGCCTATTCCTACGCGGTGCCTGATGGCATGGCGGTCGAGCCCGGCTCGATCGTCCAGGTGCCGCTCGGCCCCCGTCTGGTCGTGGGCGTCGTCTGGGATGGCGACGACGATGGCAGCGTCGATCCGAAGAAGCTGAAGGCGATCGAAAAGGTCTTCGACTGCCCGCCGTTGACGCCTGACATGCGCAGTTTTCTCGATTGGGTGGCGACCTATACGGTGACACCGCCGGGTCTGGTGGCGCGCATGGCGTTGCGTGCGCCAGCGGCCTTCGATCCGGAACCGATGGTGGAGGCCCTGCGGCTGACCGACATGCGCCCCGAGCGCATGACGACGGCCCGCGAGCGCGTCATCGCTGCTGCCGGCGATGGTTTTGCCTGGACGCGCTCAGGCCTTGCTCACGCGGCCGGCGCGTCGTCGAGCGTCATCGACGGCCTTGCCCAGCAGGGCGTCTTCGAGACGGTCTTCATGGCGCCGCCGCCTGTAGTGGCGGCTCCCGACCCGGAATTCGCCGCCCACCGGCTCGAAGGACCGCAGAAGGATGCGGCTGCCGACCTTTTGGCCGCTGTCGAGCAGGGCGGGTTTTCGGTGTCGCTGATCGACGGCATCACCGGCTCGGGCAAGACCGAGGTTTATTTCGAAGCGATCGCCGCGACGCTCAGGGCCGGCAAGCAGGTGCTGATCCTGCTGCCCGAAATCGCCCTGACTGCGAGCTTCCTCGAACGCTTCCAGGATCGCTTCGGCAGCAAGCCGGCCGAGTGGCACTCGGATCTCGCGCCGCGGACGCGCGAAAAAGTCTGGCGGCAGGTGACGACCGGCACGGTGCGCGTGGTCGCGGGTGCCCGCTCGGCGCTGTTCCTGCCGTTCGAGGAACTGGGCCTCATCATCGTCGATGAAGAACACGACCCCGCCTACAAGCAGGAGGATCGGGTGTTCTACAATGCCCGGGACATGGCCGTCGTGCGCGGGCGCATCACCGGCTTTCCCGTGGTGCTGGTTTCGGCAACGCCATCGGTCGAAAGCCGGGTCAATGGCGAGGTTGGTCGCTATAAACCGATCCATCTGCCGACCCGCTTCGGCGATGCGGCGCTGCCGCGGCTCGGCGTCGTCGACATGCGCCAGCATCCGCCGGCGCGCGGCGGGTTCCTGTCGCCGGTTCTCATCAACCAGATCGGCAAGGCCGTCGAGCGTGGCGAGCAGGCGCTGCTGTTTCTCAATCGGCGCGGTTATGCGCCGCTGACCCTTTGCCGCGTCTGCGGCCATCGCTTCCAGTGCCCGGACTGTTCGAGCTGGCTCGTGGAGCATCGCTTCCGTGGCCAGATCCAGTGCCACCATTGCGGCTATGCGGAAAAGACGCCTGAGGCCTGCCCGGAATGCGGCACCTTCGATCACCTCGTTGCCTGCGGTCCGGGTGTGGAGCGCATCGCCGAAGAGGTCGAGCGCCATTTTCCAGAGGCGCGCACGATCGTGCTCTCCTCCGATCTGATGGGCGTGAAGCGCCTACGGCTGGAGCTGGAGGCGATTGCGCGTGGCGAAGCGGATATCGTCATCGGCACGCAGCTTGTCGCTAAGGGCCACAATTTTCCGCTGATGACGCTGGTCGGCATCATCGATGCCGATCTCGGGCTTGCCAATGGCGATCCGCGAGCGGCGGAGCGCACGTTCCAGCTCTTGTCGCAGGTGACCGGGCGCGCCGGCCGAACCGGTTTGAAGAGCCTCGGCTTGCTCCAGACCTACCAGCCGCAGCACCCGGTGATGCAGGCGATCGTCTCGGGCGATGCGGATGCCTTTTACGACCGCGAGATCGCCGAGCGCGAAAAGGCGCTGCTGCCGCCGTTCGGCCGGCTGGCGTCGCTGATCGTATCGGCCGATACGCGACAGGATGCCGAGACCCATGCCCGCGGACTTCGAAGTGCAGCGCCGCGCACCGATGGCATTTCGATCCTCGGTCCGGCCGAGGCGCCGCTGGCGCTGATCCGTGGCCGCCATCGATTTCGGCTGCTGGTGCACGGGCGCCGCAACAGCGACATGCAGGCCTTCGTCAAGGCGATGATTGCCGCCGGCCCGAAGGAGCGCGGCTCGATCAGCGTCCAGCTCGACATCGATCCCCAGAGCTTCCTGTGATCGAAAGTTTCCTGTGATCGTGGCTGCGATCGGATCGTGGGCGATTCACAACCGCTGCGACATGCGCTAGAGGTCAAGAAACGCATCGTCCCAAGGCATGGCCTGAAGGCGAGGCGATCGAGATCGGCGCTCATCTGCGGGAACGGGCATGGAGTTCTACATTCCGACGGAAACCGGCGAATTCCTCGCCTTCTGTGCGGCAGCGGTCGCGGCGCTGATCGGTGTCGTCATGCTGTTTGCGCCGCGGCTTACCTTTCGCGCCGCCGGCATCGGCATTGCCGAAGGCCGCCGTGGCGGTCTCGCCGAAGCGCGCTCGACCATGGGGGGCATGCATGCCGGCCTTGGCCTTGCCGCCATCCTCCTGGCGCAGCCGATGGTCTATCTCGCCGTCGGCGCCGCTTTTGCGCTCGCCGCCTTCGGCCGCATTCTCTCCATGATGAGCGACAACGGCGGCACGCTCTACAACTGGGTGGCGCTCCTAGTGCAGGGCGCACTTGCCATTCTTCCGCTCGCTTATGTCTTCGGAATGATCTGACCGCCGCCCTCGCGTTTTCGCGATTCACATCCTCAGAAACCAATTTACGGCAAAATTCGGCCAATCCGGGTCGACTTATGCCGCATTCCTGCCGTTCGCGTGTTGCGAGTCCAAACATCCTATGCTAGACGAACCGCGAATTGCGGGGGAAGTGGGTCGCCAGGCCTCGATATCCTGCAAATTATTGCAGCAAATTCAAAACGTTAAGTTGACGGCTCGCCGCGACCACCGTTCTTGGATGAAATTGAGAGAAGCTTGTGCCCGTGGCAGACACATCCCAGCTTATTTCCGGTGTTGCAGAAAGGTATGCGTCCTCGCTTTTTGACCTCGCTCTCGAAGCGGGTTCCGTCGAGGCGGTCGGTGCGGATCTTACCCGCGTCCAGGCCCTGATCGACGGCAGCGATGACCTGAAGCGGCTGATCGTAAGCCCCGTCTTTTCTGCCGACGACCAGTTCAAGGCCATTTCGGCGATCTCCGCCAAGGCCGGTATTTCTGGTCTCGTCGGTAACTTCCTCAAGGTTGTTGCACGCAATCGCCGCCTCTTCACGCTGCCGGGCATGATCAAGGCGTTTCGCCTGATCGCCGCGCGCCACCGGGGTGAAATCTCCGCCGACGTAATGTCGGCCCATGCGCTCACTGCAGCGCAGGAAACTGAATTGAAGGCGACGCTCAAGAGCGTCACCGGCAAAGACGTGACTGTTAACGTCACCGTCGACCCGTCTATTCTTGGAGGTCTGATCGTCAAGGTCGGGTCCCGCCAGATTGACACCTCCCTTCGCACCAAACTCTCTACCCTTAAGCTTGCACTGAAAGAGGTCGGCTGATGGATATCCGCGCCGCGGAAATTTCCGCAATTCTTAAAGATCAGATCAAAAATTTCGGCCAGGAAGCAGAAGTCTCCGAAGTCGGCCAGGTGCTTTCCGTCGGTGACGGTATCGCCCGCGTCTACGGCCTCGACAATGTTCAGGCAGGCGAGATGGTCGAATTCCCGGGTGGAATTCGCGGCATGGCGCTGAACCTCGAAGCCGACAACGTCGGCGTCGTTATTTTCGGTTCGGACCGTGACATCAAGGAAGGCGACACCGTTAAGCGGACCGGCGCCATCGTGGACGTTCCGGTTGGTCCGGAACTGCTCGGCCGCGTCGTCGACGCGCTCGGCAACCCGATCGACGGCAAGGGCCCGATCAACGCCAAGCAGCGCTCGCGCGTTGACGTCAAGGCTCCTGGTATCATTCCGCGCAAGTCGGTGCATGAGCCGATGTCGACCGGCCTCAAGGCCATCGACGCCCTCATCCCGGTTGGCCGTGGCCAGCGCGAGCTCGTCATCGGCGACCGCCAGACCGGCAAGACCGCGATCATCCTCGACACGATCCTCAACCAGAAGGCCATTCACGACAATGGTCCGGAAGGCGACAAGCTGTATTGCGTCTACGTCGCAATCGGCCAGAAGCGTTCGACGGTTGCCCAGTTCGTGAAGGTTCTGGAAGAGCGTGGCGCTCTTCAGTACTCGATCATCGTTGCTGCGACCGCATCCGACCCGGCTCCGATGCAGTACCTCGCACCGTTCGCCGGTTGCGCGATGGGCGAATACTTCCGCGACAACGGCAAGCATGCCCTGATCGGCTACGACGACCTGTCGAAGCAGGCCGTTTCCTACCGTCAGATGTCGCTCCTGCTGCGCCGCCCGCCGGGCCGCGAAGCTTACCCGGGCGACGTTTTCTACCTACACTCCCGCCTGCTCGAGCGCGCTGCAAAGCTCTCGGACGACAATGGTGGCGGTTCGCTGACGGCTCTGCCGGTCATCGAAACGCAGGGCAACGACGTTTCCGCGTTCATTCCGACCAACGTGATCTCGATCACCGACGGCCAGATCTTCCTTGAAACCGACCTGTTCTACCAGGGCATCCGTCCGGCCGTTAACGTCGGTCTGTCGGTTTCGCGCGTCGGTTCCGCCGCGCAGATCAAGGCGATGAAGCAGGTTGCCGGCTCGATCAAGGGCGAACTCGCTCAGTACCGCGAAATGGCGGCCTTTGCGCAGTTCGGCTCCGACCTCGATGCTGCTACGCAGCGTCTGTTGAACCGCGGTGCACGCCTGACCGAACTCCTGAAGCAGCCGCAGTTCTCGCCGCTGAAGACGGAAGAGCAGGTTGCTGTCATCTTCGCAGGCGTCAACGGTTACCTCGACAAGCTGCCGGTCAATCAGGTCGGCAAGTTCGAGCAGGGCCTGCTTTCGTACATGCGTTCGGAAGGCAAGGACATCCTGGAAACCATCCGCAAGGACAAGGCGATCTCCGACGACGTCAAGGGCAAGCTGAAGGCTGCAATCGACAGCTTCGCCAAGTCTTTCGCCTGAGCGGATTTCATTTAGGACGGATAACGGATGCCTTCACTTAAGGATCTGAAGAACCGGATCGCCTCCGTCAAGGCGACGCAGAAGATCACCAAGGCGATGAAAATGGTCGCCGCGGCGAAGCTTCGGCGTGCGCAGGAGGCGGCCGAGGCCGCCCGGCCTTACTCGCAGCGCATGGCTGCCGTTCTCGCCAACATCGCCCAGGCGGTTGGCGCGGACGACGATGCGCCGCAGCTGATGACCGGCACCGGCAAGGACGATACGCATCTTCTGGTCGTCTGCACGGCGGAACGCGGTCTTTGCGGCGGCTTCAACTCGCAGATCGCCCGCCACGCTCGCGACCACCTTCGCAAGCTGCTTGCCGCCGGCAAGACGGTGAAGATCATCTGCGTCGGCAAGAAGGGCTTCGATATTCTGCGTCGCGAATACGCGTCGCTGATCATCGATCGTATCGACCTGCGTGAGGTCAAGAAGATCGGCTTCCAGAATGCCGACCAGATCGGCCACAAGGTCATCGCGCTCTTTGAAAAGGGCGAGTTCGATGTCTGCACGCTGTTCTATTCTGAGTTCAAGTCCGTTATCGCCCAGATTCCGACGGCACAGCAACTGATCCCCGCTTCGGCCGGCCCGGTCGCAGTGGAAGCATCGGATGCTTCGGCCGTCTACGAATATGAGCCGGACGCGGGCGCGATCCTGAGCGACCTCATTCCGCGCAACATTTCGGTGCAGATCTTCCGGGCCCTGCTCGAGAACGTCGCCGGCGAAATGGGCGCAAAGATGAGCGCGATGGACAATGCGACGCGCAATGCTGGTGACATGATCAATAAGCTGACGCTGAACTACAACCGTCAGCGCCAGGCTCAGATCACCAAGGAACTCATTGAAATCATCTCGGGCGCGGAAGCGCTCTAAGGTTACGAGAAGAGGGTAAGGATTATGGCTAAGGCAGCTACCCCGAAAGAAACCGCAGCGGCGAAGAAGCCGGCTGCACCGAGGAAGGCAGCTTCCGCCAAGACCGCAGTTGCGGCAGCCGGCGCTGTCGGTCGCGTAACGCAGGTCATCGGCGCCGTCGTCGACGTTGTGTTCGACGAAGGCCAGCTTCCGCAGATCCTGAACGCACTGGAAACCGAGAACCACGGTAACCGCCTCGTTCTCGAAGTCGCGCAGCACCTCGGCGAAAACGCCGTCCGCACGATCGCCATGGACTCGACCGAAGGTCTCGTCCGCGGTCAGCCGGTCACCGACACCGGGGCACCGATCACGGTTCCGGTTGGCGATGAAACGCTCGGCCGCATCATGAACGTCATCGGCGAGCCGGTCGACGAAGCTGGTCCGCTGATCACGTCGGGCAAGCGCGCCATCCACCAGGACGCGCCGTCCTACGTCGAGCAGTCGACGGAAGCGCAGATCCTCGTCACCGGCATCAAGGTCGTCGACCTTCTCGCTCCTTACGCAAAGGGCGGCAAGATCGGCCTCTTCGGTGGCGCAGGCGTCGGCAAGACCGTTCTCATCATGGAACTGATCAACAACGTCGCCAAGGCGCACGGTGGTTACTCGGTATTTGCTGGCGTGGGTGAACGTACCCGCGAAGGCAACGACCTCTACCACGAAATGATCGAGTCCGGCGTTAACAAGCTCGGCGGCGGCGAAGGCTCGAAGGCAGCCCTCGTTTACGGCCAGATGAACGAACCGCCGGGCGCCCGCGCTCGCGTCGCTCTGACCGGTCTGACGATCGCTGAAGACTTCCGCGACAAGGGCCAGGACGTTCTGTTCTTCGTCGACAACATCTTCCGCTTCACCCAGGCAGGCTCCGAAGTTTCGGCTCTGCTCGGCCGTATTCCATCGGCCGTGGGTTACCAGCCGACGCTGGCGACCGACATGGGTCAGATGCAGGAACGCATCACCACGACGACCAAGGGTTCGATCACCTCGGTTCAGGCCATTTACGTTCCGGCCGACGACTTGACCGACCCGGCGCCGGCAACCTCGTTCGCCCACCTGGACGCAACGACGGTTCTGTCGCGCTCGATCGCTGAAAAGGGCATCTACCCGGCCGTTGACCCGCTCGACTCCACGTCGCGCATGCTGGACCCGATGATCGTCGGCGAAGAGCACTACGAGATTTCGCGTAAGGTCCAGACGACCCTGCAGCGTTACAAGTCTCTCCAGGACATCATCGCCATCCTGGGCATGGACGAACTGTCGGAAGAGGACAAGCTGGCCGTCGCCCGCGCTCGTAAGATCGAACGCTTCCTGTCGCAGCCGTTCTTCGTGGCCGAAGTCTTCACCGGTTCTCCGGGCAAGCTCGTCGCTCTCGAAGACACGATCAAGGGCTTCAAGGGCCTCGTCAACGGCGACTACGACCATCTTCCGGAAGCCGCGTTCTACATGGTCGGCTCGATCGAAGAAGCGGTCGAAAAGGCCAAGAAGCTGGCTGCAGAAGCCGCTTGATAGCATCGTGAGCCTCGGCGCAGCGATGCGCCGAGGCTTTCATCCTGCGTTCCGCCATATTGCGGAGCAGGGAAGACATGCACAGCCTGCCACCTCAGGTGGCGCGCCCACGAGAAGTGAATGGTCATGGCCGACAGTTTCAATTTTGAGCTTGTTTCCCCCGAGCGCCTGCTCCTCTCCGAGAAGGTGACGGAAGTCGTCATTCCGGCGACCGAGGGCGAGATGACCGTGATGGCCAATCATGCCCCGACAATGACGACGGTGAAGCCCGGCGTCGTTACCGTGAAAACGGCTGACGGCAAGACCGAGCGGTTCGCCGTCTTCGGCGGCTTTGCCGATATCCTGCCGACCGGCTGCACTCTGCTTGCCGAATCCGCCGTGCACGTCGACGAACTCGACCGCACCGCGCTTGAAAAGCGCATCGAGGCGGTCCGTGCCGAGCTGGACGGTGCCGGCGACGAGAAGAAGACGCGCGCCGAGCAGTTCATCGCCGAACTGACGAAGCTCGGGGAAATCGTGATCCCGGCCTGAAAGGGACATCCCGACGGGATAAACCAATGAAAAAGCCCCGCCTTCGAGCGGGGTTTTTTGTTGCCCGCGATGGCCGCGACAGAGCCGCCTCATCGTTGTGCCGATGCGAATTGGTACGGCGTAAGACGATGGGCAAGCTGGCGTCCTATCCGAAGTGAGGGGCATGCCTCACCTTTGGTGCGGTTTGTTTGCACGGCCGGCTTCAGGCATTCTTTAGCATCGGTCCTGTATGGATGGACTCTCGTTCGATGCGCGCAGAGGCTTGGCATGACGTCTAAGATCGTTCCCGTGATCATGGCGGGTGGAAAAGGTACGCGCCTGTGGCCGCTGTCGCGCTCGGGCGCGCCGAAACAGTTTCTGCAGATCCTGTCCGATCGATCGCTGTTCCAGCAGACGCTGGAACGGGTGAGCGATAGCAGGCTGTATGAGCCGGCGATCATCGTCACCAACAGCGATTTCCGCTTCATCGTCGCCGAACAGGCGCGCGCCGTCGATGCGCCGCTCAGCGATATTCTGCTCGAGCCGGTGGCACGCAACACGGCGCCGGCACTGGCGGCGGCCGCCTTCGTCGTGCTCGCCAAGTTCGGGGAGGCGGCGATCATGCAGGTGCTCGCCTCCGATCACGAGATCGATGCCGGAGCGGTCTACATCGATTGCATGCTGCGGGCGCAGCTGGCAGCCGAGGCCGGTGAACTGGTGACGTTCGGCATCACTCCGACGGAGCCCGCGACCGGCTACGGCTATATCGAACTTGGGGAAGCGTTGCCGGCCGGCGCCAACAGGGTTGCCCGTTTCGTCGAGAAGCCGGATCGCGCCAAGGCAGAGGCGATGCTGGCGACCGAGCGCTATCTCTGGAACTCCGGCATGTTCATGCTGCCGGTTAAGGTGTTCCTCGACGAGATGCAGCTCTATGCGCCTGACGTCTATGCCTCGACAAAGGCGGCCGTCGAGGGCGCCAGCAAGGATCTCGATTTCAGCCGGCTGGAAGCGAAGGCCTTCTCCAAGGCGCCGGATATTTCCGTCGACTACGCGGTCTTCGAAAAGACCGTTCGCGCTGCCGTCGTTCCATCCTCATTCGCCTGGTCGGATCTGGGCAGCTGGGATGCCGTGTGGAAGATCGGTCGCAAGGACGGTGACGGCAATGTCGTTACCGACAAGGCGACGGTAGCGAACACGCGCAACTCATTAGTGCTCTCCCGCGACATCCACCTTGCTGTGCAGGGGCTTGACGATATCGCCGTGATCGCCAGCGAAGACGCCGTCTATGTCGGGCGCCTGGAAGACAGCCAGAGCGTTGGAAACATCGTCAAGGTGCTCGCACGGTCGCAGGCAACCTTAGGGCTTACACAGGAGCACCCGACGTCCTACAGGCCCTGGGGCGCGGTCTCTTCGGTCTCCAGCGGCGAGCGCTACGAGGTCAAGCGACTGAAGGTCAGCCCCGGCAAGAAGATCTCGCTGCAGAAGCATCATCATCGGGCCGAGCACTGGATTGTCGTGCGTGGCACGGCGGAGATCACCATGGCCGGCGAAACCCGTCTGCTGCATGAAAACGAGTCCGTCTATATCCCGCAGGGGACCGTCCACCGACTGCACAATCCAGGCAAGATCCCGCTGGAGCTGATCGAGGTTCAGACCGGGTCCTATCTCGGCGAGGACGACATCATCCGCATCGAGGATGAGTTCGGCCGGACATAATACGGCCATCCAACACGTTTCGGGTCGAAACCGCGGTAATCGAAGCGGCGACGTTCAGTTCGACACATAAAAAATGCCCGGGCAGGACCCGGGCATTATAGTCAGCGCAGACGAGCCGAGTGGCCTCAGCCGGCGACGCGTTCTGTCTCGCCCTTCTGGGCGTAGTAGTGACCGAAGCGGTTTGCGAGGAAGGTATCGAGAGCGATGTCTTCCTGGCGAACGAAGCCCTTGGATGCGATCTTGCCGTTGGCGAGCAGATCGAGCACGGCGCAGATGCTGCCGGCGGTGGTGATCTGGATGCCGCTCTGCATGCGGCCGGCGACGACGCCGCTATAGACCTTGTTGGCGTAGGTTTCCTGGATCAGGCGACCTTCGCGGAAGCCCGAAACCGTCACGAAGATCACGACGACGTCCTGGGTGGTGGTCGGCAGCGCGTTTTCGAAGATGTCCTTGAGGACTTCGCGGCGATGACGCAGACCAAGGTCGTTCAGCAGCGCCTTCATGATGGCGGCATGGCCGGGATAGCGGATCGTCTTGTAGTTCAGGGTGCGGACCTTGCCCTTCAGCGATTCGCAGAGCGTGCCGAGGCCGCCCGAGGTGTTGAAGGCTTCGTAGGTCACGCCGTCGAGCGAGAATTCTTCGCGCTCTTCCATGGCGGGAACTTCGATCAGGCTGCCTTCGACGATCGCTTCGCAGGGCTCGATATACTCGTTGATGACGCCGTCGGTGCTCCAGGTCAGGTTGTAGTTGAGCGCATTCGACGGGTACTGCGGCAGCGCGCCGACGCGCATGCGCACGCTTTCGAGCGTCTCGAAGCGGCTGGCAAGGTCATTGGCGACGATGGAGATGAAGCCCGGTGCGAGGCCGCACTGCGGAATGAAGGCGGTGCTGGCCTTGGCGGCGATCGCCTTGACCTGGCGGGTGGATTCGACGTCTTCGGTCAGGTCGAGGTAGTGGATGCCGGCTTCGGCAGCGGCTTCCGCAATGGCAACCGTCAGGTGGAACGGGGCGGCGCTGAGAACGGCGAACTTGCCGGAGAGAAGGGCAACGAGCGCCTTCTTGTCGCCGATATCGACGGCTGCCGTCGTGATGGCGGCATGCTTCTCGATCTGGCCCAGCTGCTCGGCGCTACGGTCGGCAACGCAGACGCTGTAATCGCCGGTGTGCGCGAGCATGCGAGCAATGGTGGAGCCGATCTTGCCTGCTCCGATGACGACGATGTCCTTCATGACTTTCCCCCAGGGTATGAAATGCGTTTCAGACCCTATTGTCCGACCGAGAGTTGTTGATTTGAAGCTGTAATATGACTAAATCGCCTATAGATATTCGGCAGAATGCCTATATGGACCGACGAAATGCAGATTACCGACAAGGATCGCGAGCTCCTCGCCGTGCTCAGCGAAAACGCCCGCATGCCGACAGCAACGATTGCCCGCAGGCTCGGCCTGTCGCGGACGACCGTGCAGGCCCGGATCGAGCGGCTGGAGCGCGAGGGCGTGATCGCCGGTTATGGCGTCCGCTTGTCGGAGAGCTATGAGAAGGGTCTGGTCAAGGCGCATGTGCTGATCACCATCGCGCCAAGGGCGCTCAGCCGCGTCACCCCGGAACTTGCTGCCATCCGCGAGATCCGCACCCTTCATTCCGTCAGCGGTAGCTTCGACCTTATCGCCGTCGTTGCGGCAGCATCGATCAGCGAACTCGACCTGCTGATCGATCGTATCGGTGAAATCGACGGTGTCGACCGCACGCTGTCGTCGATCATCCTTTCGACCCGGATCGATCGCTGACCTCAAGCATGTCGCGCAAAAGTGCGTAGCGGCTTTGCGATAACGACATGCGCGAAACACGAGCTTAAAGCGCAGCGTCCAATAAGACGCGCGCCGCTGTAGAGACCGCGACGCGCTTCAAGTCAGGGTCTTGCGTCAGTGTTTGCCTTCGCAGTGCCGGCACCCTCTGGTGATGCCGGGTCTGCTACGGCGTCGCCGCCTTCGGGTATCTTCGCCGGGCCATTCCACGCCGTCGGGCCGAGAACGAAGCTACGCGCATCGGCGTTGCCATAGGCGAGCCATTTTTCACGGTCGAAATAGAGTTCGGCAATGCTCTTCGGGCGGGCGCGGGCCGGTTGGTTGGCGAGGAAATTGTAGCGTGCCGTGGTCTCGTCCGTTTCGCGCTTGAACTGCACGCGGCTGCCGAAGCGCTTTACGTCAAATTCCTTCAACGCCTGGATCTGCAGCGCAATGCTGCCGCCATCGGCCCAGCGGACATGGTCGAGGAAGACCGACGCGGCGCGCGCGGCGCTTGTTGTCACCACCTGCGCGTCCTCCGGGCGCTCGATGTTGAGCTTGACGCGAAACGAGGTGATCTCTTCTTCGCCGTTGCCCTTGATGAAAATGAAGATCGACGAGATCTTGTCGACCCCAGGGCGCGGAAAGGATACGAGTGAGGAGCATTCCCACTGGCCACGCTCGCCGGCGCTCGATTTCCATTCGAGTTCGCGGAATCCGGCCTCGCGCAGCTCATCGCAGAGAGCGCGGGGATCGCTGCGGAGCACCCGCAGGAACTGCTGTTCCGGCGTCTGCAGATCCTGAAACGTCCAGACCGGCAGGGCGATGCGCGGCGGCTGTCGCTTGACGTGGACCTCCGGGGCCTGCGCCACCGGCTTCTCCGGATCGAGAAACGTCGTCGGAAGATCGAGTGCCTTCAGCAACTGTCTCAGGTTCCTCTGTCCGTTGGCGAGCAGAGCGGTCGCCAGGATCACTGTTGCGATCAATGCAAAGGCAACGAGAAAGAAGGCGATGCCGGTGCGGCTCGGCTGTTTTGGCGGTGTCGTCGCCTTTCCGCGTCCGCCGCTCATGTCGATCTTCCGAGTGCGGCGTGCAGGCGCAGCGCCTCGTCCCTCGATGGCCGGTTGCGGGTCAGGCCGAGAGAGGCCAGCCTTTCCGCGTCGAGGGCGCGCGAAGCGAGATAGTCTGATGATGTGACCGACGAGAGCTCCTCTGCCATCAGCGGCGACAGGTGCCAGCGGGGATGATCGCCCGTACGTGCTGAAACAGCCGCTCGCCCAGCAGCGTCAATTCCAGGTCCTTGCCGCGGCAGCTGACGGCGGCATGAGTGATGTTGATCTCGCGACCGGCGCCGGAAAAATTCATATGCCGGCTGGCCGCGTCGAAAACGCGAAAAGCCTCCAGCGATATGCGGTCGAGCAGCCGGTGTTCCATGATCTCAGGTTATCAAAAAGGCCGAAAATTCGGTGGAGTTGAAAATATCAGATTGTGATGCGGGGTAAAGCGATCATCCCACGGCGACCGGAAGACGGCCTGTCCTTTTCCACTTCCATCATTCCCGGAATCCGCCTGGCAGACAATATCCATGCGACCATCGGGACGGTGACGCGTCCGGCCCGGTGTGGTGCTCGACGAAGGCAGGTTGAAGGCGACGCGTTTCGGCTGGATCGGGTTGTCCGTTCGCCATCCCCGAGCGGAAAAGTTGCGAACAGGCGACGATCGGCTAAAACAGGCGTCCGAGTTTCTGGCGTGAGGCATTTGTCCCGTTATGTCCGATCAATCGACGATCACTCCCACCATCGACGCGCTGCTCGTCCGGCGCCTGATCGCTGCACAGTTTCCGCAGTGGGCCGCACTCGACATCAGGCCGGTGCTGCCCGGCGGGTGGGACAACAGGACCTTCCATCTCGGGCGAGACATGACCGTGCGTCTGCCGAGTGCTGAGTCCTATGCGCTGCAGGTGGAAAAGGAGCAGTTCTGGCTGCCGAAGCTGGCGCCGCACCTGCCGCTGCCTATCCCGGTGCCCTTGGCAAGGGGCGTGCCAGGCGAGGGCTATCCATGGCCGTGGTCGGTCTATCGCTGGCGGCCGGGTGAGACGGCGACGGATGATCGGATCGGCGACCTCAAGGTCTTTGCGCAGGATCTGGCGCGCTTTCTTGTCGCCTTGCGGCAGGTCGATGCGCGCGGCGGGCCGTTGCCTGGCCCGCACAATTTCCTTCGCGGCGGGCCACCTGCCCATTATGACGAGGAAACCCGCCGCGCGCTCGTCGCGCTCGAGGGACGCATCGACACGGAAGCGGCGCGCGATGTCTGGGAGGCCGCATTGGCGGCAAGCTGGCAGAGCGCGCCGGTCTGGTTCCACGGCGATATCAGTTGGGGCAATCTGCTGGTCGAAGACGGTCGCCTGAGCGCAGTCATCGATTTCGGCACCTCGGGTATCGGTGATCCCGCCTGCGACCTTGCCATTGCCTGGACGCTGTTCCACGGGCAAAGCCGGGAGGCGTTTCGCGCCGGCGTGGCGCTCGACGCCGGCACCTGGGCGCGCGGTCGCGGCTGGACCCTGTGGAAGGCGCTGATCGTCTATGCTGGTCTTCCCGGTACCAACTCCGCCGAAGCGGAAAAGAGCTTGGCGGTGATCGAGCAGGTGCTTGCCGACCATCGGCAATTTGGCTGAGCCTCGGCGGGCAGATTGATGCCGGCCCCGATGCCGCAGGCCTATCGGCAGGTATCGTCTCGGCTTGACCTCATCAAAAATTGTCTCTAGGTCAGGCGCACGCGGGACGACCCGCGTCGATGCTTCGCCTGGGGACGGCCCCACTATCTCGACCGCTTGAGATAATGGAGTCGATCGCATCATGCAGCATCCTGGCCTGCGGCACGCCCGCGTGAGCTTTTCCTTCCTGACAGAGCTGAACGTTTGCTTCGGGCGCCATCGCGCCCCGTCTCGCGATCGGCTTTCACCCGCTTCCCACACACATTGATGCGCCCGCGGCCGCCGCGCCGTGGTTGCTCCGTTGCCAACGCACGAGGTTCATGATGGCCGGACCCATCGAACAATTCGAGATCAAGTCGCTCTTCCACATCGCCGAGGTCGGCGGACACGACATCAGCTTTACCAATTCGGCCGTCTACATGGCCGTGACCGTGGCGATCGCCAGCCTTTTCCTGATCCTTTCGACGCGCAGGCGCGGCCTGGTGCCGAACCTTGCCCAGTCGGCGGCCGAGATCCTCTACGAGTTCGTATCGAAGACGTTGCGCGAGAATGCCGGAGAGCACGGCATGCGTTTCTTCCCGCTGGTGTTCTCGCTGTTCATGTTCATCCTGGTCGCCAACCTAATCGGCATGTTTCCCTATGCCTTCACCGTGACGAGCCACATTGCGGTGACCTTTGCGCTGGCGCTGCTCGTGTTCCTGACCGTGACGCTCTACGGCTTGATTAAACACGGTTTCGGCTTTCTCAGGCTGTTCATGCCGTCGGGCGTGCCTTTGGTGCTGGCGCCGATCATCATCCCGATCGAGGTCGTTTCCTGTCGCGCCCGGTCAGCCATTCGGTTCGTCTTTTCGCCGTCATGCTCGCCGGTCACATCACGCTCAAGGTGTTCGCCGGCTTCGTCGTCAGCCTCAGTGGCTTCGGCGCGCTCGGTACGCTCGGCGCGGTCATGCCGCTGATGATGACCGTGGCGCTGACGGGTCTGGAACTGCTGATGTCGGTCATCCAGGCCTATATCTTCACCATGCTGACCTGCATGTATCTCAACGACGCGCTGCATCCGAGCCATTGAGGTTGCAGTGGAGAGGCTCCCTTCCCGGGGGGAGGGGAGCCCCGCCCTCATTCGACCGTCGTTCGCTGGGCCTCGATGCGGGCCGTCCGCCAGGACGACCAGAGGAAAGCTGCGAGGAAGATCACGGTCATCAACAACACGATGGTCGGTGCCGGGGCGCTGTCGATGAAGAACGAGAGATAGACGCCTGAGAACGAGGCGACGGTTGCCACCAGCACCGCAACGATGAGCATGCTGCCCATGGTGCGGGTGATCAGAAACGCGATGGCGCCGGGCGCGATCAGCATGGCGATGGCAAGGATCAGGCCGACGGCCTTCAGCGCGCCGACGATCGTGAGCGACAGGATCGCCAAGAGCCCGTAATGCAGCCAGTTGACGCGCAGGCCGACGGCCTTGGCCTGTGCGGGGTCGAAGGCGTGCAGCAGAAAGTCGCGCCATTTTACCGCCAGGATCCCGGTTGCCACCAGGGCGATCAGACCGGTTTCGATGATGTCGGGCCAGCCGATGCCGAGCATGTCGCCGAAGAGGATATGGTCGAGATGCACGTCGCTCTGGATCTTGGTGTAGAGCACCAGGCCGAAGCCGAACATGCCGGAGAACACCACGCCCATGACAGTGTCCTGCTTGATGCGGCTGTTTTCCTTGAGGTAGCCGGTCAAAAGCGCGCAGGACATGCCGGCGGCAAAGGCGCCGACGGCGAGCGGCAGGCCGACGATGTAGGAGATGACGACGCCGGGAAAGACCGCATGCGAGATGGCGTCGCCCATCAGCGACCAGCCCTTGAGCACGAGGAAGCAGGAGAGCAGGGCCGTCGGGATCGCCACCAGGACCGAGATCAGCAGCGCATTGCGCATGAACTCGAATTCGAAGACGGCAAGCAAAAGGTCGAGCGAGATCATTGCGTGACCTCCAGGGCTTCGGCGCTGCGCCTGCGGGCAGCCAGCAATCCGTGCTTGGGCGCGAAGACGAAGGCAAAGAGGAAGATCAGCGTCTGCAGCACAATGATGATGCCGCCGGTAGCGCCATCGAGGAAGTAGCTGAAATAGGCGCCGAAGAAGCTGGTGAGCGCGCCGATCGCGACGCTGATGACGATCAGCCGCGGAAAGCGGTCGGTGAGCAGATAGGCGGTGGCGCCCGGTGTCACCACCATGGCGATGACGAGAAAGGCGCCGACCGTCTGCAGCGCGGCGACCGTACAGGCGGACAGCAGCGTGAAGAACAGCACCTTCAGGAAGGTCGTCGGGATACCGATCGAGCGTGCGTGGCTCTCATCGAAGAAGGTGACCATCAGATCCTTCCACTTGGCCGTCAGGATGATCAGCGAGATGACGCCGATCAGCGCAAGCTGCAACGTGTCGGCAGGCGTGATGGCGAGGATGTTGCCGAGAACGATCGTCTGGATGTTTACTGAGGTTGGCGACAGCGACACCATGAACAGGCCGAGGCCGAAGAACGAGGTGAAGATCAGCCCGATGATGGTGTCTTCCTTCAACCGGGTGCGCTGGTTGAGAAACAGCATCGCGCCGGCCGCAAGCCCGCCGGAGAAGAAGGCGCCGAGCGAGAAGGGCAGGCCGAGCATATAGGCGCCGGCAACGCCCGGAACGATCGAGTGCGAGAGCGCGTCGCCGATCAGCGACCAGCCTTTCAGCATCAGATAGGACGACAGGAAGGCGCAGACGGCGCCAACCAGCGCGCTGACCCACATGGCGTTGACCATATAGTTGTAGGTGAAGGGCTCGAAGAGCGTGGCGATCATTTGCCTGCTGCCTCCGGGTCGCTCTCAGGCTTGGCCGGTTGCGACACCATCTGCCCCTTGGCGCCATACATCACCAGCGGACGCTCGTCGTCGGTGATGACGGACAGTTGCCGCGGATCCGCGTCGTCATGCAGGCTGTCGCCACCGAGCACGAAATGCCTGAGGACGCCGCCGAAGGCGAGTTCGAGGTTTTCGCGGGTGAAGGTGGTTTCCGTCGGGCCATAGGCCAGCACCGTGTTCTTCAGGAGAACGGTCCGGTCGCAGAATTCCGGCACGCTGCCGAGGTTGTGGGTCGAGACCAGCATGACGCGGCCCTCGTCGCGCAGGCCGATCAACAGGCGGATGATGGCATCTTCGGTCTTGACGTCGACCCCGGTGAAGGGCTCGTCGAGCAGGATCACGCGGCCGTCCTGGGCAAGGGCGCGCGCCAGGAACACGCGCTTCTTCTGGCCGCCGGAGAGCTCACCGATCTGGCGCTTGCGGAAGTCGCTCATGCCGACACGGGCAAGCGCGGCCCCCACCGCCTCATGGTCGGCCTTCTTCGGGATGCGCAGCATGTTCATATGGCCGTAGCGGCCCATCATCACCACGTCCTCGACCAGAACCGGAAAATTCCAGTCGACCTCTTCGGCTTGCGGAACATAGGCGACAAGGTTCTTCTTCAGCGCCTCCTGGACCGAAAGGCCGAGAATGGAGATTTCTCCGCGCGCCAGCCGGGCAAAGCCCATGATCGCCTTGAAGAGGGTCGACTTGCCGCTGCCGTTGACGCCGACCAGTGCTGTGATCGTGCCGGTCGGGATCTCGAAGGAGGCATCGAGAAGCGCGCGGTGGCCGTTGCGATAGGTCACGGTCGCGCCGGAGACGCGGATGCCACCGCCTGCATCCCCGGAGGCGGCTTCCGGGCCGGAGCGAGGTTTTACCTGAAGGTTCATTGCGAAAGGCCTTTCGCGATGGTTTCGGACGTGACGCGCAAGAGGTCGATATAGGTCGGTACCGGACCGTCCGCTTCGCTCAGGGAATCAACATAGAGCACGCCGCCGTATTTTGCGCCGGTTTCCCGCGCCACCTGCTGTGCCGGGTCGGGCGAAATCGTGCTTTCGGAGAAGACGACCGGTATATTGTTGGCGCGCACCGCGTCGATGACTTTGCGAACCTGCTGCGGCGTGCCCTGCTGATCGGCATTGATCGGCCAGAGATAGAGTTCCTTCATGCCGAAGTCGCGGGTGAGGTAGCTGAAGGCGCCCTCGCTCGACACCAGCCAGCGCTTGTCTTCCGGGATCTTGCCGATCTCGGCGCGGATAGGGGCGATCGCCGCCTCGATCTTCTGCTTGTAGGCTTCGGCATTGGCCTTGTAGGTCTCGGCGTTGCCGGGATCGTATTTGACGAAAGCGTCGCGGATGTTGTCGACATAGATCAGCGCCGCCGAAGGCGACATCCAGGCATGTGGGTTCGGCTTGCCGCTATAGGGGCCTTCCGCGATGCCCATTGGCTCGATCCCTTGAGAAACCACGACGCCGGGCACCTCGTCGAAGTTCTGGAAGAACTTTTCGAACCAGAGTTCGAGATTGAGGCCGTTCCAGAGGATCAGCTTTGCATCGTGCGCCTTCAGGATGTCGCGCGGCGTCGGCTGATAGTTGTGGATCTCGGCGCCGGGCTTGGTGATCGATTCGACGATTGCCGCGTCGCCGGCGACGTTCTTGGCCATGTCGGCGATCACCGTGAAGGTGGTGACGGCCTTGAACTTTTCCTGCGCGCAAGCGGCACCCGGAACGAGCGCGAAACCTGCCAATGCCGTGGCGGCAACCAGGATCGCGCGTCTCGTGTGATCGATCATTCCATACTCCCCGATGTTGTCGTTCACAGGACTAGGCGAATGATTTGCATAAGTCAATGCACATGAGAAGCATTCGCAACTAGCTATTTTCAAACTTATCGGCCTTGGCTAGTGTACGACCATGAAACAGAACAAAAATCGCATCGAAGAGCTGGAAGGCGTCCTGAGAGATGGTGGTGTGCGCGTGACGCGGCAGCGTGCGGCAATCCTGAAGATTCTCGCGACCGCCGAAGACCACCCGGATGCGAGCGAATTGCACCGCCGCGCCAAGGAAATCGATGCCACCGTTTCGCTGTCGACGGTTTACAGGACACTGTCGGCGCTGGAGCACCAGGGCGTCGTCCATCGCCACGCCTTTGAAAGTGCCACCGCCCGTTTCGAGACGGCCGACGCTCCGCACCATGACCACCTGATCGACATCGACACCGGCGCTGTGATCGAGTTTCGCTCCGACAAGATCGAGCAGCTGCAGGCGGAGATCGCCGCCGAACTCGGTTACGACCTGGTTCGTCACCGGCTCGAGCTCTATTGCCGCAAGCGCAAGGACTGATCGACATAGCGCCGTGACTGACGAAAGGCGCAGCGGGGCAATCGCTGCGCCTTTTCCGTTTTGGCCTTGAGACTAGCCGCGATCGGCAAGGGCCGGCCCGGCCCGGCGCGCCGGGATGGTCATGGCTGCGACGCCGATGACGACGCAGGCAAGGCCGATCCAGATCGTGTCCGACAATCTTTCTCCGAGAAAGAGAACGCCGATGGTGACCCCGACGGGAACGCGCAGGTAGGCTTGCGCGGTAGCGCCGACCGAACCGAGCGTCTGGATCAGCCGGAAATAGATGGCGAAGGCCAGCGCCGTCGAGAACACCGCCAAGCAGACGAGCGCGATCACCGACTGAGCGGAAGGGGCAAGCGTCCATGGCTGGTCGATGACAAGGCTTGCGGGGATGAGAAGCACGGCACCTGCAAGGAGCGAGCCTGCGGCCGGAACCATCGGGTCGAGGCCCCTGAAGCTCTTTCCGAAGATGGCGGCGCCGGCGTAGCAGACGGTTGCGAAGACCACGGCAAGCTGGGCCAGCAGCTGGTCACCCAGGCCGCCGAAGGCTTCAACGCCGATGATCAGGCTGATGCCGGCCATGCCGGCCACGACGCCGATCAGCTTTCTTGTCGATGCCGGCTCGTGGCGGGTGATCAGCGCCGTCAGCAGGAAGGCGAAGATGGGGGTGGCGGCGTTGAGGATCGAGGCGACGCCGGCGTCGATCGTCTGCTCTGCCCAGGCGATCAGGGTAAACGGGAAGACGCTGTTGAGGCAGGCCTGGAACAGGAAGCGCTTCCATGTGGCTGCGTCGCGCGGCAGCTTGATGCCGCGAAAGCGGAGGACGGCGAGCAGGATGGTGCCGGCGATCAGCGTGCGGGCGGCAATCAGCGTCACCGGGGGAATGGTTTCGACGCCGATCTTGATGAAGGTATAGGATGCGCCCCAAAGCGTTGCGAGAAGAGCGAGCAGCAGAAGCTCGAGGGTGAGGTTGGTCTTGGCCATCGTCGTCGAATCCTTCGGGGCGTTTTCGTTGTCCTCTTTCTACCGTGCCGACACCTGTCGATGCTTCGTTGGCGATCGAAGTGTCGGGGCTTTTTGGAACGGCCTGATGACAAAGCCCCGGCCTCCTCGCGGGGGCCGGGCAGAGCGTTCGACGCTCAATCCGTTGAAGAAGGCGTTGAGCACCACTGCCGAGATCGAGGCGAGCACGATGCCCGATTCGATGATCGGGTGGATCGCATGCGGCATCCACATCAGGAAGTTCGGCGCGATCAGCGGGATCAGGCCGAAACCGACCGAGACGGCAACGACGAACAGGTTGTTGCGCGATGACTTGAAGTCGACGGTCGACAGGATGCGCACGCCGGTGGCTGCCACCATGCCGAACATCACCAGGCCGGCGCCGCCGAGCACGAAGGTTGGAACCGCCTCGACCAGCGCGCCCATCTTCGGGATCAGGCCGAGCACGATCATGATCACGCCGCCCATGACGCAGACATAACGGCTCTTCACGCCGGTGACGCCGACGAGACCGACATTCTGCGAGAAGCTGGTGTAGGGGAAGGTATTGAACAGGCCGCCGATCATCGTGCCGATGCCGTCGACGCGAAGGCCGGCCGTCAGCTGCTGCTGCGAGACTTCCTTGTTGGTTATTTCGCCCAGCGCCAGGAACATGCCTGTCGATTCGATCATGACGACGATCATCACCAGCGACATGGTGGCGATCAGCACCGGATCGAAAATCGGCATGCCGAAACGCAACGGCGTGACGACCGCGAACCAGCCGGCATCCGCAACCCGGTCGAAATGCATCATGCCAAGGCTCGCTGCAAAGACGCAGCCGATGACGATGCCGGTCAGAACCGCAATGTTGCTGATCAGCCCGCGGCCGTAGCGCGCGACCACGAGGATGGAGATGAGCACGAAGGCGGCAAGTACCACATGGCTCAGTTCGGCATAAGCAGGGTTCGGCACCGTTGCGCCAAGCACGACGCCGTCGGGAACGGCCGGGCCGCCTGTCGTGGCGAGCTTCTTCAGCTCGGCCAGCCATTCGGCGTGGGTCGGATCGACCAGCTTCGGTGCCGTCGGTCCGAAGGGATTGCCGAAGATCCAGTTGACGCCGACGCGCATCAAGGTCACGCCGATCACCAGAATGATGGTGCCGGTGACGATCGGCGGGAAGAAACGCAACAGCCGCCCCATGATCGGGGCGAGCAGCAGCGCGACCAACCCGGCGCCGATAATGGCGCCGAAGATCAGTCGGGCGCCCTCCTGTCCGGGCGTCATCGTTGCCATCGACACCATCGGGCCGACGGAAGCGAAGGTCACGCCCATCATCACGGGAAGACGGATGCCGACGCTCCGGGTAATGCCGAGAGACTGGATGATGGTGACGAGGCCACAGACGAAAAGATCGGCGGAAATCAGGAAAGCGACGTCCTGAGGGCTGAGCTGCAGGGCCCGGCCAACAATCAGCGGAACCGCGACGGCGCCACCGTACATGACAAGGACATGCTGAATCCCGAGGGTCGCGAGCTTGCCGATTGGCTCTCGTCCACCGGGTGTATGCTGGATGCGTCGCTCATGGTTACTCCTCCCATCACGTCGACCAGTCCGCTTCCCCCGTCCTCCAACAGGGGGCCCCATCCTCCAACAGGGTAAAGGGTATCTTTGGTGCCGAGACAGAGTGCCGCAAGTGCAACCGTGGAGTAAACACTTTCGGGAATCCGGGGGGAGTGGGCAAAGGGAATGCTGCACCGAAGGCACCGCGGAAAAAGACGTCAACGGATGCAACGTTGCCGCAATGCAGCGCAGGCAGTGTGCACTGGCGTCGAGGCGAAGGCTCGCCTCCGCCGGTGTCCATGGGATTGCAGCATATGAGATTTTCGTCGCCTGCTGGCACGTTTCGCCGTTTGGTCGGCGCATTGATTGCCGTCGCCATTGTTCTGTGGCCGTTTGCCGCCAACGCCGAAACCGAAGATTTTCCGGGGCAGTGGCGACAGATGGTGTCGAACGCCGGCACCTGCGGAACCTGCTGGCTGGCGATCAAGCAGCACGGGCCTATCCTGAAGGTGTCTTCCAACAACGGCTGGTTTGCCTTTGCCCATGCGGACCTGAAGACGGGCTCCACGACTGCGGCCGGCATCGGCCGATGGAGCGAGAACGTCAGCGGCCACTATGGTGGCAAGCCGTTCGATGTCCGCTTCGTCATCGTCGACAAGCAGCTCTACCTCGACATGATCGTGCTGATGGACGATGGCACGAAACAGGCAATCAGAGCGATTTTCGACAAGGATCGGCCGGGCAAAACCGCGCGCCGCGTGATGGCGAAATCGTAGTGCGGCCGCTATCGGTCAAGCCGAGCCCGATGACGCACCACTGGTCGGGAAGAGATTGGCAGCCATGAAGTCGACGAAGACGCGCAGTTTCGGCGCGAGATGCCGGCTGGACGGCCACAGGATCCGGTAGGTGCCGTAGCGGCGCAGCTGGTTATCGAGAACCGATACGAGTGTTCCCTCGCGCATCTGCCGTCTGATCGTGAAGTTGGGAAGGCAGGCGATACCGAGCCCTTCCTCGGCCATATGGATCAGCGGCTCCAGGGCATTGGAGACGGCCGTTACCGGCACATCGACGTTGGCTTCGGCGCCGTCCTGCACCAGCGGCCAGGGCTCGAGCTTGCCCGTCGAGGGAAAGCGATGGTGCAGGCAGTGGTGTTGTTCGAGATCCGCAGGCGCCTCCGGCTTCCCATGTCTTTCGAAGTAGTCGGGTGATGCGACGAGATAGGGGTGAAACGTGCCAAGCTGACGCGTCATCAGCCTGGAGTCGCCGATTTCCCCGCTGCGCACGACCGCGTCGAACCCCTCCTCGATAACGTCGACCATGCGGTCGGAGAAATCGAGATCGATCTCGACCTCCGGATAGGCGCGCATGAAGGCCGTCAGCGTCGGCATCAGCAGCATGCCGGCCATGGGCAGGCTGACGCGCAGCTTGCCGCGCGGAGCCTCCTGGCTCTGAACCAGTTCGGCCTCGGCCGCTTCGATTTCGCAAAAAATCCGCCGGCAGCGTTCGAGAAACAGCGTGCCTTCCGGGGTCAACGTGACGCTGCGGGTGCTGCGATGAAAGAGGCGAACGCTCAACCGCTCCTCCAGCCGGGCAATCGCCTTGCCGACGGCGGAGGGTGAAACGCCGAGCTGGGTTGCGGCCTCCGTAAAGCTGCGGAAGTCCGCCGCCTGCACGAAAGCATTGAGTGCACCAAGGCTGTCCATCCGCCGTCCTCATCCGTTTCGGGAATTGTGGATATTTTTGTCCGATATCTTCGGAGCTGTAGCGTATTTTTCTCTGATTGGAAGCTCGTCATAGTCCGCCCGTCCGACAAACGCGCGTTCGTGACGTGCGAAAACATCGTCGGCGACAGAAGGAGAAAACATGCAGCAGGCACTTGTGGCGGGTTTCCATAGGGATCCGGAACCGACCGTCTTCATCGTCAATGTCATCCACGCCCACCCGGGCAAGCAGGAGGAAGCGTTCCGGCTGATCCAGGACGTCGTGAACTATGTGGCCGAGCGCAAGGAGGGCTTTCTCTGGAGCAACCTCTCCAAGAGCACCGACGGCCAGACGGTGGTCAATATCGAAGCGATAGCCGGCGAAGGAAACGTCGAGGAGTTCTTCACCGACGCGGTCTTCCTGGAAAAGTTCAGGGCGCTGAATTCGGTCTCAACCTGCGAGTTTCACACCTATCGCGTCGATGACATCGTGCTGCCCAAGCGCGCCGTAACCGCAGCTTAGGCACAAACGAGATCGCCGCCCGCTTCGGCCGGCGGCGAACACCTGGCACGCGCTTCCATTCCGCTATTGCCGTCAAGAGAGACGTCACTGGCGATCATCCTGAAAGACACTATCCATGCAATCCACCGACTGCGCGCTTCCGGCTCCGCAGGAAGCAGCATCCACGCCCGTCGTTGTCGCCGGGGCCGGGCTGCCGCTTGCGGCGCTGCTTGCGCTTGCGACCGCCGGCTTCATCACCATCCTCACGGAGGCGTCGCCGGCCGGCCTGTTGCTGCAGATCAGCGCCGATCTCGACGTCTCTCAGTCCCTGGCCGGGCAGATGGTGACGATCTATGCGATCGGCTCGCTGGTCGCGGCCATCCCGCTCGTGGCGCTGACGAAGACCTGGCGTCGGCGGCCGCTGCTGATCACGGCGATCTCGGGATTTGCCGTCGTCAACACGGTCACAGCGCTCTCGACCGACTATGTCGTGACGATGGCGGCGCGTTTCCTTGCCGGCGTCTTTGCCGGGCTGTTGTGGGCACTGGCCGCCGGCTACGCCAGCCGCATGGTACCGCCGCAGCAGCAGGGGCGGGCGATCACCGTTGCCATGCTCGGTGCTCCGGTGGCGCTTTCGATAGGCATTCCCGCCGGCACCCTGCTTGGCGCTATGGCCGGCTGGCGCCTGACCTTCGGCCTCCTGAGCATCATGGCGGCCCTGCTCGTCGGCTGGGTTTTATGGTCGCTTCCCAACTCTCCGGGGCAGCGCGCCGAACGACGCCTGGCGCTTTCGTCGGTGTTCCGGCTGCCCGGGATCCGACCCATTCTGTTCGTGATGTTTGCCGTCGTTTTCGCCCATAACATCCTCTACACCTACATCGTGCCGTTCCTGGAACCGTCAGGGCTTGATGCGCGGGCTGACACGGTACTTCTTGTCTTTGGCATCGCCTCGCTCGTTGTCATTCCGATCATCGGCGCCCTTGTCGATAGGCATCTGCGTTTGCTGGTGCTGGCGAGCATGATGCTCTTTGCGGCAGCGTCACTGCTGCTTGCCGTCTGGGGCGAGCAGTCGGCCGCGATCTATATCGGCGTTGTCGCCTGGGGTCTCGCCTTCGGCGGTGCAGCGACGCTGTTTCAGACCGCCTCCGCAAAGGCGGCCGGGACGGAAGCGGATGCGGCGCAGTCGATGATCGTCACGGCCTGGAACGCGGCGATGGCCGGCGGCGGCTTGGCCGGCGGCGTGCTGCTCGACAGTGTCGGCGCAGCGATCTTTCCAGCGGTCCTGCTGGCGATCCTGCTGCAGGCCCCGGCCGTGGCATGGGCTAGCCGGCATGGATTTCCGTCCCGCTCCGGCTGACAGGCATGAAAAAACCGGGGCCGTTGCCGACCCCGGTGCCGCATCTCCTGATCTTCGGCCGCCCGTTTGCACGGGCGGCCGTCGTCTTGGGCTTGTTACTGCTGCCAGCTTTTGACCAGTTCGTCGTAATTGACGGTCATCGGCTTTTCTTTTTCGTTCTCGATCTTCAGCTGCGGAGCGAGGTTGCCGGCCTTGACGGCTTCAGCGTTCCAGTATTCGAGGTCGTGTTCCTCGGCGAGCTTCGGACCGATCTCGCCCTGGATACCGGCGCGTTCGAGGCGCTGAAGCACCTTCTCCTGCTCGGCGCACAGCGAGTCCATCGCTTCCTGCGGTGTCTTGGCGCCAGAGGAGGCGTCACCGATGGCCTGCCACCAGAGCTGAGCCAGCTTCGGATAATCAGGAACGTTGGTGCCCGTCGGCGACCACTGCACGCGGGCCGGCGAACGATAGAACTCGATCAGACCGCCGAGTTCCGGCGCACGTTTGGTGAAGCTCTCGTGCTGGATCGAGGATTCGCGGGTGAGCGTCAGGCCGACATGGCTCTTCTTCACGTCCACGGTCTTCGACGTCACGAACTGCGCATAGAGCCATGCGGCCTTGGCGCGGTCTTCCGGGGTCGACTTCATCAGCGTCCAGGAACCCACGTCCTGGTAGCCGAGCTTCATGCCGTCCTTCCAGTAGACGCCATGCGGCGAGGGGGCCATGCGCCACTTCGGCGTGCCATCCTCGTTGACAACAGGCAGGCCCTTCTTGACGGCATCGGCGGTGAACGCCGTGTACCAGAAGATCTGCTGAGCGACGGCACCCTGGGCGGGGACCGGGCCCGATTCGGAGAAGGTCATGCCCTGGGCTTCCGGCGGCGCATAGGCCTTCAGCCAATCGAGGTATTTGGCGATCGAGTAGACCGCGGCCGGGCCGTTGGTGTCGCCGCCACGGGCGACGCACGAGCCGACCGGCTGGGATTTCTCGTTGACTTTGATGCCCCATTCGTCGACCGGCAGGCCGTTCGGGATGCCCTTGTCGCCGTTGCCGGCCATCGACAGCCACGCGTCGGTGAAGCGCCAGCCGAGCGACGGGTCCTTCTTGCCGTAGTCCATGTGGCCATAGACTTTCTTGCCGTCGATCTCACGGCCGGTGAAGAATTCGGCGATGTCCTCATAGGCAGACCAGTTGACGGGAACGCCGAGGTCGTAGCCGTACTTCGCCTTGAAGTCCGCCTTGTTCTTCTCGTCGTTGAACCAGTCGTAGCGGAACCAGTAGAGGTTGGCGAACTGCTGGTCGGGAAGCTGGTAGAGCTTCTTGTCCGGAGCGGTGGTGAACGACGTGCCGATGAAGTCGGCGATGTCGAGGCCGGGATTGGTGACGTCCTTGCCTTCGTTGGCCATCCAGTCGGTGAGGTTGCGCACCTGCTGGTAGCGCCAATGGGTGCCGATCAGGTCGCTGTCGTTGACATAGGCGTCGTAGATGTTCTCGCCGGACTGCATCTGCGTCTGCAGCTTTTCGACGACGTCGCCTTCACCGATCAGGTCGTGGGTGATCTTGATGCCGGTGATCGCGGTGAAGGCGGAAGCCAGCACCTTGGATTCGTATTCATGCGTGGTCAGCGTTTCGGAAACGACCTTGATGTCCATGCCGGCAAACGGCTTGGCGGCATCGATGAACCATTGCATTTCCGCTTCCTGGCCGGCGCGGTCGAGCGTGGAGAGATCGCCGACTTCCTTGTCGAGGAACTGTTTTGCCTCGTCCATGCCGGCGAATGCCGTGCCGGTAAGAGCCAGCAGCACTGCCGCTGTCGTCGTGAAAAGGTGCCGTCGCATAATTTCCTCCCTTTGGGTTTTGCGATTGCGTTCATTGCAGTGTCGGAAGGCCCTCCCGGACCTGCCATTTCGATCGCCTCAGACGTAGCGAAAGACGCCGACGGCATAGACGACGGAGAGCGCCAGCGCCCACCAGAGGTCCTGTCCGCCGCCGAAGCCGAGCCATGCGAGGTGAATGAAGGCGCTGCCGAGCAGCGAGACGAAGAGCCGGTCACCTCGGGTCGTTTCGAAGCGCAGGATGCCGACGCGCGGGTTGCCGCCCGGCGAGACATATTCCCACACGCCCATGCCGATGAGCAGCAGCGCGATGGTGATGAAGAACAACGCCGTCGGCAGCGTCCATGCCATCCATGAGAAATTCATCACGAAGCTCCTTTAGACGCGGCCCAGGGCAAAGCCCTTGGCGATGTAGTTGCGCACGAAATAGATGACGAGCGCGCCGGGGATGATGGTCAGCACGCCGGCCGCGGCCAGAACGCCCCAGTCGAGGCCGGAGGCGGACACGGTCCGGGTCATGATGGCGGCGATCGGCTTTGCCGCGGTTGTCGTCAGCGTGCGGGCCAGCAGCAGCTCGACCCAGGAGAACATGAAGCAGAAGAAGGCCGCGACACCGATGCCGGAGGCAATCAGCGGCGTGAAGATCTTCACGAAGAAGCGCGGGAACGAATAGCCGTCGATATAGGCGGTTTCGTCGATCTCCTTCGGCACGCCCGACATGAAGCCTTCCAGGATCCAGACCGCCAGCGGCACGTTGAACAGGCAGTGGGCAAGCGCCACGGCAATGTGCGTATCGATCAGGCCGAAGGCCGAATAGAGCTGGAAGAACGGCAGGGCGAAAACGGCCGGCGGCGCCATGCGGTTGGTCAAGAGCCAGAAGAACAGGTGCTTGTCGCCAAGGAAGCGATAACGAGAGAAGGCGTAGGCTGCAGGCAGGGCGGCTGCCACCGAGATCACCGTGTTCATGACGACATAGATGATCGAGTTGATATAGCCCTTGTACCAGGACGGATCGGTGAAGATCACCGTATAGTTCCGCAGGGTCGGGTTCTGCGGCCACAGCGAAAACGTGCTGAGGATCTCGCTCGTCTCCTTGAAGCTCATGTTGACGAGCCAGTAGATCGGCAGCAGCAGAAACAGGATATAGACCGTCGGGATCAGCCAGGAGAGGCGTTGCGACAGGGGTTGTGTTGTAGCGGTCATGGTTTTTCCTCCCTTCCGGCTCAGCTCTGCGCGTCGCTTGTGGTCATCACGGTGTAGAAGATCCACGAGAGCAGCAGGACGATGAGGAAGTAGATGATCGACAGGGCTGCCGCCGGACCGAGGTCGAACTGGCCGATGGCCATCTTGACGAGGTCGATCGACAGGAAGGTGGTCGAGTTGCCGGGGCCGCCGCCGGTGACGACGAAGGGCTCGGTATAGATCATGAATGAGTCCATGAAACGCAGCAGGAAGGCGATCAGGAGCACGCGCTTCATCTTCGGCAACTGGATGTAGCGGAAGACGGACCAGCGCGATGCGCCGTCGATCTTGGCGGCCTGGTAGTAGGCGTCGGGGATCGAGACGAGACCGGCATAGCACAGAAGTACGACGAGGCTCGTCCAGTGCCAGACGTCCATGACGATCAGCGTCACCCAGGCGTCCATGGGGTTTTGTACATAGTTGTAGTTGATGCCCAACGCTTCCAGCGTGTGGCCGAGCAGGCCGATGTCGACGCGGCCGAAGACCTGCCAGATGGTGCCGACGACGTTCCACGGGATCAAAAGCGGCAGTGCCATCAGGACGAGGCAGACCGGAACGCCGAGGCCCTTCTTGGGCATGTTGAGCGCAATGATGATGCCGAGCGGAATTTCGATGGCGAGGATGATCGCCGAGAAGATCAGGTTGCGGGTGAGCGCGTCCCAGAACCGGTCTGAGGTCAGCACGTCGACATACCAGTCGGTGCCGGCCCAGAAGAACTCGTTGTTGCCGAAGGTGTCCTGAACCGAGTAGTTGACCACGGTCATCAGCGGGATCACCGCCGAGAAGGCGACGAGCACCAGCACCGGCAGAACCATGAACCAGGCTTTGTTGTTCCAGGTCTTTTCCATGATCAGGCCTCCCCGCCGACGCGCCAGGAATCGGCGTAGATGTTGATGGCCTTCTGGTCGAAGGCGATGCGCGGCTCGGCCGGAATGGCGCCGTCCTCGTCGAGGATGATCGAGATCGGCTGGTCGGCGAAGCGGGCGCGCACGATCTTGTGGCGGCCGATATCCTCGACCTTGGTGATCGCAACCGGCATGCCCTCGCGACCGATCGACACGAATTCCGGGCGAATGCCGAGTTCGGTCTTGGCGCCGGCCTTGATCTCGGGCCGGAAGTTGAGAGCGATGGTCTCGCTGCCGATCGTCGCGGTGCTGCCGTCGATCCTGGCCGGCAGCACGTTCATGCCCGGCGAACCGATGAAGTAGCCGACGAAGGTATGGCGCGGCCGCTCGAAAAGCTCGGCCGGCGTGCCGATCTGCACGATCTGGCCGTCATACATGACGACGACCTTGTCGGCGAAGGTGAGCGCCTCGGTCTGGTCGTGGGTGACATAGACCATGGTGAAGCCGAACTGCTTGTGCAGGCGCTTGATCTGCGAGCGCAGCACCCATTTCATTTCCGGGTCGATGACGGTCAGCGGCTCGTCGAACAGGATGGCGCTGACGTCGGAGCGCACCAGGCCGCGGCCAAGCGAGATCTTCTGCTTCTGGTCGGCCGTCAGCCCTTGCGCCTTTTTGCCCGCCCAGCCGCCAAGGCCGATCATCTCGATGATCTCCTTGACGCGGCGATCGACCTCGGTCTCCGGCACATGCCGGTTGCGCAGGGGAAAGGCGAGATTGTCGTAGACGGTCATCGTGTCGTAGATGACCGGGAACTGGAACACCTGGGCGATGTTGCGGTCCTGCGTGGACAGGTGCGTCACGTCCTTGCCGTCGAAGAGGATGCGTCCCTCGGACGGATTGATCAGGCCCGAGATGATGTTGAGCAGCGTGGTCTTGCCGCAACCGGACGGACCGAGCAGCGCGTAGGCGCCGCCATCGTTCCATTTGTGGTGCACTTCCTTGAGCGCGTAGTCGTTTTCCGACTTCGGCTTGGCGCCATAGGCGTGGCGGATATGTTCGAGATCGATGCGTGCCATTTTCGTTTCCTCCCAGCGCCTCCTCAGGCGGTTCCGCCGATCGCGCGCCCATCCGGCCCGAAGACCATCAGGTGGCGGATATCGACGAAAACCTCGAGGGTTGCGTCCGGTTCGATGTCGTGAATGCCCGGCGCCAGCATGACCCAGCGCGCGCCGGAAAATCCGACGTGGATGAAGCTTTCGGAACCTGCGATTTCCGAGATTGCCGTCTTTACCGTCAGCGGCGTCGCGCCGTCGAAGGGACGGTCGAACGACAGATGGTGCGGCTGGAAGGCGACCGTGCAGGGGCCGTCCGGCAACGCCGACAGATGGGCGGGAACCGACAGCACGTGTTTGCCGTCAAAGGTGAAGATCGAGCCTGATTTGATGAGCTCGATCGTGTTCAGCGGCGGATCGGCGAAGGTGCGTGCCGTCACCAGGTCCACCGGGCGACGGAAGACGTCGATGGTCTTGCCGAACTGGGTGATCCGGCCCTGGCTAAGCGTAGCGGTGTTGCCGCCGAGAAGCAGAGCTTCGGAAGGTTCGGTGGTCGCATAGACGAAGATCGCGCCGGAGGCTGCGAAGAGCTTCGGCAGTTCCTCGCGCAGTTCTTCGCGCAGCTTGTAGTCGAGGTTGGCGAGCGGTTCGTCGAGCAGCACGAGATCGGCATTCTTGACGATGGCGCGCGCCAGCGCCGTCCGCTGCTGCTGGCCGCCGGAAAGGCTGAGCGGCGTCCGGTCGAGATAGGGCGTGAGCTTGAGCAGTTCGGCGGCCTTGCGCACTTCGCGGTCGATCGTGGCTGCGTCCGAACCCTTGATGCGCATCGGCGAGGCGATGTTGTCATAGACGGTCATCGACGGGTAGTTGATGAACTGCTGGTAGACCATCGCTACGGAGCGCTTCTGCACCGGCAGGCCGGTGACGTCGGTGCCGTCGAAGATCAGCGAGCCGGAGGCAGGCTTGTCGAGGCCGGCCATCAGCCGCATCAGCGACGTCTTGCCGGAAAGGGTCGGGCCGAGCAGCACATTGAGCGACCCCCTTTCCAGCACAAGATCGGTCGGGAGGATATGCGTCTCCCCACCCACGACCTTGGATATCTTCTTCATTTCAAGCATTGAATTCTCCGGTGTTCCACCCAGCCATCGGCAGTCTTGAATGCGGGGCCCTCAGGCGGCGGCGTGCGCCGCGCCCCGCATGTATTCCTCCAGCGCCGTCGCCTCGCCGGACGTCAGCTTCAATCCCAGTTTGGTGCGCCGCCACAGCACGTCCTCGGCGTGCCGGGCCCATTCCTGCTCGATCAGCCACTTCACTTCCGCCTCATAGAGGTCGGCGCCGAAATGATGGCCAAGGGCTGCTTCATTCGCTGCCGCTCCAATGAGCGCGGACGCGCGCGTGCCGTAGAGGCGTACCAGCCGACGCACATGGCCGGCGGCAAGGAAGGGATACTTCTTGTGAAGTTTTGCGACTTCGTCGGCGTAGCCCTTGGCCGGGAAGTCCCCGCCCGGCAGGCTTGAGCCGGCGGTCCACTTGGCACCCTTGACGCCGATGGCATCGCCGATCTTCTCGAGCGCGGATTCGCTCAGGCGGCGATAGGTCGTCAGCTTGCCGCCGAAAACGTTGAGGAGCGGGGCCGCGGCCCTGTCGCCTTCGACGCGAAGAACGTAGTCGCGGGTTGCTTCCTGCGCCTTGCTGGCGCCGTCGTCGAACAGCGGGCGAACGGCGGAATAGGTCCAGACGATGTCGTCCTTTTCTATCGGCTCGAGGAAATACTCGCTCGCGGCCTTGCAGAGGTAGTCGACCTCGGCGTCGCTGATGCGGACGTCGGCCGGGTTGCCGGTATAGTCGCGATCGGTGGTGCCGATCAGCGTGAAATCGTCCTCATAGGGGATGGCGAACATGATCCGGCCATCCGGATTCTGGAAGAAATAGGCGCGGGGGTCGTTGAACTTCTTGCGGACGACGATGTGGCTGCCCTGGACCAGGCGCACATTGTGAACGTCGTTCTTGCCGAGCGCGCCTGATAGTACCGCATCGACCCAAGGGCCTGCGGCATTGACCAGCATGCGCGCTCGGATCTGCCGACGTTCGCCGGTCGCGGCATTTTCCGTGTCGACCACCCAGTTGCCGTTGTCGCGCTTTGCCGAGATCACCCGGGTGCGCGCCATGATCCGGGCGCCGCGGTCGGCGGCATCGCGGGCATTGAGCACGACCAGTCGGGCATCGTTGACCCAACCGTCGGAATATTCGAAAGCCTTGGTAAAGAGCCGCTTCAGCGGCTTTCCGGCCGGATCGCGCGTCATGTCGAGCGTGGCCGTTGCCGGCAGCAGCTTGCGGCCGCCAATATGGTCGTAAAGAAACAGGCCGAGGCGGATGAGCCAGGCCGGGCGCGGGCCGCCCTTATGATAGGGAAGGACGAAGCGCATCGGCCAGATGACGTGCGGTGCCATTGCCCAGAGCACTTCGCGCTCCATCAGCGCCTCGCGCACCAGGCGGAACTCATAATGTTCGAGATAGCGCAGGCCGCCGTGGATGAGCTTGGTCGAGCCGGACGACGTGCCGGAGGCAAAGTCGTTCATTTCAGCGAGCGCGACGGAGTATCCCCGACCGACCGCATCACGCGCAATGCCGCATCCGTTGATGCCGCCGCCGATAATGAAGACGTCGAAGATTGCCTGCTCTGCCACTGCTTTTCCCCTCCCACGTTTCGCAATGCACAAATTGATGCAGTCGCGAAAGCGAAATCAGTTAAAGCGAAAAGATATCGAATGTCAAACGAATGTTGTTCGAATCTCAGGACAGTCTAAAAAACGATCTTCAAGCCTCGGTTTCGATCAGGCGAACGTCCTGCTCTGCGCAGATTTTCCGCACGTTATCAATGAGACAGCGATCGGTGATGAAGGTCTGAACCTGGGAGATATGGCCGATGCGGACCGGGGCCGTTCTTTCGAATTTTGTCGAGTCGGAAACGAGGATGACATGGCGGGCATTGGCGATGATCGCCTGGGCGACTTTCACTTCGCGAAAATCGAAATCGAGCAGCGCGCCGTCATGGTCGATGGCCGAGGCGCCGATGACGGCGAAGTCGACCTTGAACTGCTTGATGAAATCGACCGCAGCCTCGCCGACGATACCGCCGTCGGAGCCGCGAACGACGCCGCCGGTGATAACCACCTCGATCGAGGGAAAGACGCGCAAGTGGTTGGCGACGTTGATATTGTTGGTGATGACCATCAATTCCTTGTGGTCGAGAAGTGCTTCGCCGACCGCTTCCGTCGTCGTGCCGATGTTGATGAACAGCGAGGCGTTGTCGGGGATGAGGGCGGCGGCCGCCCTGCCGATCGCCTGCTTCTCCGGTGCGGCGATCTGGCGGCGGGCATCGTATTTGACGTTTTCCTTGCCGCTCGGGAAGATCGCGCCGCCGTGAATCCGGTTCAGGATCTTGGCGTCGCAGAGGTCGTTCAGGTCCTTGCGGATGGTTTGCGGCGTCACCGAAAAGCGCTGCGCCAGCTCCTCGACGAGCACGCGTCCTTCGTTCTTCGCCAGTTCCAGGATTTCCGCCTGCCGCCCCGTCAGATACATTCCGAAACCTCCCGTTTTCGTTTTTTTTCATAATATGCAAAAACGAAAGCTGTGCAATTTCAGAAATCGGCGTTTGTCGCGAATCTGCTTTCGTCGTCGGCTATGTCGATTGCGCGCGTTGCAATCGCCTCGGCGATAGGCGACTTTGGCAATGACGGGAAGAGGGAAAAGACATGTTTCATCCGGCCTTGTTCAAGGGCATGAATGTGGTGGTGACCGGTGGCGGACGCGGCATCGGCCTTGAGGTGGCGCGCCAGTTCCTCGATTGCGGCGCGCGTGTCTTCGTGCATGCCGGGCGATCGGTCGGGGAACTGCCGGATTTTCTGGAGACGGCAGCGACCGAGGGCCGGGCGCATGTGGCTGCAGCCGACTTCCTGGCGGATGGCGGCGTCGAGGCTTTGGCGGAGGCGATCCGCAGCCGATTCGACAGCGTCGATATCCTTGTCAACAATGCCGGCACGATGGTTGGCCGCTTTCCGGCGGCGGAACTGACGGACGAACAGTATCGCACCGTCGTTCAGCTCAACCAGACCTCGGTGGTCGAGATGACACGCGCCATGTTGCCGCTTCTTCGCAAAGGCACGCATCCGGCGATCGTCAACACCGTGTCGATTTCGGCGCTGACCGGCGGCAGCGCCGGCTCCTCGATCTATTCGGCAACCAAGGCGTTCGTCTCCACCTATTCCAAGGCGCTGGCGCGCGAACTGGCCCCGGAAGGCATAAGGGTCAATTGCGTTTCGCCCGGCACCATCACGACAGAGTTTCACGAGCGTTACTCGTCGCCGGAGAAACTGGAGGCAACGCGCAAGACAATCCCGATCGGCAGGCTCGGAACCGCCGAAGACTGCGCGCCGGCCTATCTCTTCCTCGCCTCCCATGCGCTTGCCGGCTACATCACGGGCCAAGTGCTGGAGGTCAACGGCGGCCAGTTGATCGCTTGAGACACGTGTGATGATCGACAAGCTGGAAATGTTCCTGGTGCTCGCTCGCGAAAGGCACTTCGGCCGGGCGGCGCTTGAATGCGGCGTGACGCAACCGACGTTGTCGGCGGCAATCCGCCAGCTGGAAGAACAGCTCGGCGTCATGCTCGTCAGCCGCGGTTCGCGTTTTCAGGGGCTGACCCCGGAGGGGCAGCGGGTGCTGGAATGGGCGCGGCGCATCGTCGGCGATGCCCGCACGATGCGCGAGGAAATGCGCGCGGCGCGCAAGGGGCTCTCCGGGCATATCAGGCTGGCGGCGATCCCGACGACGCTTGCCATGGTGCCGATGATCACCGCGCCGTTTCAGGAGAAGCATCCGGATGTGACGTTCTCGGTGCTGTCGACCACCTCGTTGCAGATCCTGGCGCTGCTCGAAAACCTCGAGATCGATGCCGGACTGACCTATCTGGAGAACGAGCCGCTCGGGCGCGTGACCAGCGTTCCGCTGCAGATCGAGCGATATCACCTCGTGACGGCCACCGGAACGCCGCTTTCCGATCGCGAAACCGTGACGTGGAAGGAGGTTAGCAACGTTCGGCTTTGTCTATTGACCGCCGATATGCAGAACCGCCGCATCGTCAACCAGCATCTTTCCGAGGCCGGCGTCGTCGCTGAGCCGACGCTCGAATCAAACTCGATGATCGTGCTTTTCTCCCATGTGCGCACCGGTCGCTGGGCGAGCATCATGCCGTTTAACGTCGCGAAATCATTCGGCTTTCACGATGATATCAAGATGATTCCGATCGTCGAACCGGATGCCCGCCACACCGTTGGCCTGGTTGCGACCCATCGTGAACCATTCACGCCGCTGGTATCGGCGCTTTTGCACGAAGCGCGCATTCTCGGCGAACGAAATCAGGTTCAATAGATTTTTTCTATCAATCAACGAAACAGCCTTATTGACCCTTCCGGCCAGAAGGGCGAAGCTTTTCACTCTTGGGCAAGGGCGTGGAGGAAACGGCCTTCCCAGAAGATGCCAATTCGAGCTGGGCGAGGTCCGTACAAGGGGCGCTGCAGCCGCGAGCCGGGAGGGCTCCTGAGTGAATATTCACCAGCCGCGTGGCGATGTGCCCGGACGCACGCTTGCGATCGTCGAGGAACTGAAGGGGCTCGAAGGGCCGCTGCTGCCGATCCTGCATGAGATCCAGCACGAGTTCGGATATGTGCCGCAGGACTGTCTGCCTGTCATCGCGCGGGAGCTCAACCTGTCGCGCGCCGAAGTCTACGGCGTCTTTTCCTTCTATCACGATTTTCGCGAGCACCCGGCCGGTCGTCATGTGTTGAAGCTCTGTCGCGCCGAAGCCTGCCAGTCGATGGGCGGCGATGCGCTTGCGGAACGCGCCAAGCACCTGCTCGGCATCGACTTCCACGAGACGACACCCGACGGCGCGGTGACGCTCGAGCCGGTCTACTGTCTCGGGCTCTGTTCCTGCGCACCCTCCGCGATGCTCGACGGAGAGGTGCATGCCCGGGTCGATGCCGACGATCTCGAAGCTCTCGTCGCGGAGGCGCGCCGATGACAACAAAGATCTACATTCCCCGTGATGCCGCAGCATTGGCGCTGGGCGCCGACAAGGTTGCAAAGGCGATGGAGGACGCGGTCGCCGCGCGCGGCCTCGACGTTGCCATTGTGCGCAACGGTTCGCGCGGACTGCACTGGCTGGAGCCGCTGGTCGAGGTGGAAACCTCGGAGGGGCGCGTCGCCTATGGGCCGGTGAAGGCCCGTGATGTTGTCTCTCTGCTTGATGCCGGGCTTGTTGCCGGCGGCGATCACGCGCTCTGTCTCGGGAAGACCGAGGATATTCCGTTCCTGAAGCAGCAGACACGGCTGACGTTTGCGCGCTGTGGCGTCATCGATCCGCTGTCGCTCGACGATTACCGCTCGCATGGCGGTCTTCGCGGACTTGAGAACGCCATCGCCATGGAGCCGATGGCAATCGTTGCCCAGGTGACCGACAGTGGTCTTCGCGGTCGCGGCGGCGCCGGCTTTCCGACCGGGATCAAGTGGAAGACCGTGCTCGAAGCCGCTGGCGCACGCAAATACATCGTCTGCAACGCCGACGAGGGCGACAGCGGCACCTTTGCCGACCGGATGATCATGGAGGGCGATCCCTTCGTGCTGATCGAAGGCATGGCGATATCAGGGCTCGCGACCGGTGCGACCAAGGGCTTCATCTACACGAGGTCCGAATATCCGCATGCGATCGCGACGATGGCTAAGGCGATCGAGATCGCGCGTGCCGCTGGCGTGCTCGGGCCATCGGTGCTCGGCTCCGGCCGGGCGTTCGACATGGAGGTGCGCACCGGCGCCGGCGCCTATGTCTGCGGCGAGGAAACGGCGCTCCTGAACAGCCTCGAGGGCAAGCGCGGCATCGTGCGCGCCAAGCCGCCGTTGCCGGCACACAAGGGCCTGTTCGACTGTCCGACCGTCATCAACAACGTCATCTCGCTCGCCTCCGTTCCTGTCATCATGGACAAGGGTGCTGTCTTCTACCGCGACTTCGGCATGGGCCGTTCGCGCGGCACGATCCCGATCCAGATCGCTGGCAACGTCAAGCATCCCGGCCTATTCGAAACCGCCTTCGGCCTGGCGCTCGGCGAGATCATCGATCATATCGGCGGCGGCACGGCGAGCGGCCGTCCGGTCAAGGCGGTGCAGGTGGGCGGCCCGCTCGGCGCCTATTTCCCGCGCGCGCTGTTCGACACGCCGTTCGACTATGAAGCCTTTGCCGCAAGGGACGGTTTGATCGGCCATGCCGGCATCGTCGTCTTCGACGATACCGCCGACATGCTGAAACAGGCGCGTTTCGCCATGGAATTCTGCGCCATCGAGAGCTGCGGGAAGTGCACGCCCTGTCGCATCGGCTCGACCCGCGGCGTCGAGGTGGCCGACAAGATCGCCGCCGGCATCGAGCCGGAGAAGAACCGCGAATTGCTCTCCGATCTCTGCAACACCATGAAGTTCGGCTCGCTCTGCGCGCTCGGCGGGTTCACGCCCTATCCCGTCGTCAGCGCCATGACGCATTTTCCGGATGATTTTAAACCGGCTCCGCTTGTCGAAGCGGCGGAGTGAGGAGGAAGACCATGTCTCTCATTCATGAAATCGACTATGGAACGCCGGCCTCCCGCTCCGAAACCATGGTGACGCTGACTATCGACGGCCGTGAGGTGACGGTGCCCGAGGGCACGTCGATCATGCGGGCGGCGATGGATGCCGGCATCGAGGTGCCGAAGCTCTGCGCCTCCGACATGATGGACGCCTTCGGGTCGTGCCGGCTCTGTCTCGTCGAGATCAAGGGCCGGGCCGGCATGCCCGCCTCCTGCACCACGCCAGTGGCGCCGGGGCTCGAAGTGTCGACCCAGACGCCGCGGCTGAAGGACGTTCGCCGCGGGGTGATGGAACTCTATATTTCCGACCATCCGCTCGACTGTCTGACCTGTGCCGCCAATGGCGACTGCGAGCTGCAGGACATGGCCGGCGCAGTCGGCCTTCGCGATGTTCGCTATGGCTATGAGGGTGACAATCACGTCAAGGCGCGCAACAACGGCGGCATCAACGCCAAATGGCAGCCGAAGGACGAATCCAACCCCTACTTCACCTTTGATCCGGCGAAATGCATCGTCTGCTCGCGCTGCGTGCGCGCCTGCGAGGAAGTGCAGGGCACGTTCGCGCTGACGATCGGCGGCCGTGGTTTCGACAGCCGCGTTTCCGCAGGCATGGCCGAAGACTTCATGTCGTCGGAATGCGTCTCCTGCGGCGCCTGCGTCCAGGCCTGCCCGACGGCGACGCTGACGGAAAAGTCGGTGATTGAGATCGGCCAGCCGGAGCATTCCGTCGTCACCACCTGCGCCTATTGCGGCGTCGGCTGCTCGTTCAAGGCGGAGATGCGCGGCGAGGAACTGGTGCGCATGGTGCCGTGGAAGGACGGCCAGGCGAACCGCGGCCATTCCTGCGTCAAGGGCCGGTTTGCCTATGGCTACTCGAACCATGGGGATCGCATCCTCAACCCGATGATCCGCGAAAAGATCTCCGATCCCTGGCGCGAAGTGACCTGGGAGCAGGCCTATGCGCATGTGGCCGCGGAGTTCCGGCGCATCCAGTATCAGTATGGCCGCGATTCGGTCGGCGGCATCACCTCGTCGCGCTGCACCAACGAAGAGACCTATCTGGTGCAGAAGCTGGTGCGCGCCGGTTTCGGCAACAACAATGTCGACACCTGCGCCCGCGTCTGCCACTCGCCGACCGGCTACGGCCTCGGCCAGGCCTTCGGCACCTCGGCCGGCACGCAGAACTTCGATTCGGTCGAGTTCACCGACGTTGCGGTGATCATCGGCGCCAACCCGACGGACGGCCATCCAGTCTTTGCTTCGCGGCTGAAGAAGCGTTTGCGTGAGGGCGCAAAGCTGATCGTCATCGATCCGCGCCGCACCGATATCGTGCGCTCGCCGCATATCGAAGCATCCTATCACCTGCCTCTGCAGCCCGGCACCAACGTTGCCATTCTGACGTCGCTGGCGCATGTCATCGTTACGGAGGGCCTCGCCAACGAGGCCTTCATCCGCGAACGCTGCGACTGGTCGGAATATGAGGACTGGGCAGCCTTCGTCGCTGAGCCCTATCACAGCCCGGAAGCGACCGAGGCCTATACCGGCGTCCCTGCCGAACTGGTGCGTGGGGCGGCACGGCTCTATGCCACCGGCGGCAACGGCGCGATCTATTACGGCCTCGGCGTCACCGAACACAGCCAGGGCTCGACCACCGTCATGGCGATCGCCAACCTCGCGATGGTCACCGGCAATATCGGCCGGCCGGGCGTCGGCGTTAACCCGCTGCGCGGCCAGAACAATGTACAGGGCTCCTGCGACATGGGCTCGTTCCCGCACGAGCTGCCGGGTTACCGCCACGTCTCCGACGATGCAACGCGCGAGACCTTCGAGAAGCTCTGGGGTGTCGAGATTTCCAACGAGCCGGGTCTGCGCATCCCGAACATGCTCGACGCCGCGGTCGACGGCACCTTCAAGGGCATCTACATCCAGGGCGAGGACATCCTGCAGTCCGACCCGGATACCAAGCATGTGGCCGCCGGCCTTGCGGCGATGGAGTGCGTCGTCGTGCACGACCTCTTCCTCAACGAGACGGCCAACTACGCTCATGTGTTCCTGCCGGGCTCGACCTTCCTCGAGAAGGACGGCACCTTCACCAATGCCGAGCGCCGCATCAACCGCGTGCGCAAGGTGATGACGCCGAAGAACGGCTATGCCGACTGGGAAGTGACGCAGAAGCTGGCGCAGGCCATGGGTCTCAACTGGAGCTATCGCCACCCCTCCGAAATCATGGACGAGATCGCCGCGACGACGCCGAGCTTTGCGCTCGTCTCCTACGACTATCTGGACAAGATGGGTTCCGTGCAGTGGCCCTGCAATGAGAAACACCCGGAGGGCTCGCCGATCATGCATGTCGACGGCTTCGTACGCGGCAAGGGCAAATTCATCCGCACCGAATATGTCGCGACGGACGAGCGCACCGGTCCGCGCTTCCCGCTGCTTCTGACCACCGGCCGCATTCTCAGCCAGTATAATGTCGGCGCCCAGACGCGGCGCACCGACAATGTCGTCTGGCATGCGGAGGACCGGCTGGAAATCCACCCGCACGACGCCGAGCAACGGGGCATCCGCGATGGCGACTGGATCAGGCTTGCCAGCCGCGCCGGCGAGACGACCTTGCGCTCGCAGATCACCGATCGGGTGGCACCCGGTGTCGTCTACACCACCTTCCACCACCCGACGACGCAGGCAAACGTCATCACCACCGACTTCTCCGACTGGGCGACCAATTGCCCGGAATACAAGGTGACGGCGGTTCAGGTGATGCCGTCCAACGGGCCGTCGGACTGGCAGCAGGATTATGACGAGCAGGCGCGGCAGTCACGCCGGATCGCCGGCAAGCTGGAGGCTGCGGAGTAGCCTCCATGTCCGGGCCATCAATGCCGAAATTCCAGATGTCGAAGACCGTGCCGGAAGCCGCCCGTCGCAATGGGGCCTTGCGGGACGGGTCCCGTGTGGTCCCGGAGGAGACGCCGGTGGCCTTCACCTTTGGCGGTTCGACCCATGCGGTGATGATGGCCACCCCCGGGAACCTCGAGGACTTCGCCGTCGGCTTCAGCCTGACCGAGGGTATCATCACCGAGCCCGGCCAGATCGAAGCGGTCGAGGCGATGGCCGACGAGGTTGCCGGCAACCTCGGCATCGACCTGCAGATCACGCTCAAGGACAAGCAGAACGACATGCTGCGCCTGCGCCGCCGCCATATGGCCGGCCCTGTCGGCTGCGGTCTCTGCGGCATCGAATCGATCGAGCAGGCGGTGCGGCCGACGCCCGACGTTTCGGCATCGACGCTTCGTCTGTCGCAGGAAGACGTGGTCAAGGCGGTCGCGCTGCTCAACGGTCAGCAGCCGCTGCATTTCGAAACGCGCGCCGTGCACGGCGCCGCATTCTATGTGCCGGGCAAGGGATTGATCGCGGTGCGCGAGGACGTCGGCCGTCACAATGCGCTGGACAAGCTCGTCGGCGCGGCAGCGCGTGCCGGCTTCCGCGGCTGCGACGGCGCCGTCATCGTTACCAGCCGCGTTTCTGTCGAGATGGTGCAGAAGACCGCTGTCGTCGGCAGCCCAGTCATCATCGCGATCTCGGCGCCGACGGCGCTGGCGATCCGCACGGCGCAAGCGGCGGGCATGACGTTGATCGCGCTGGTGCGCGGCGACGAATTCGAAATCTTCACCCATGCCGAACGCATCAAGTCCGGAGCCGTCGCCGATGTCGCATGACACCAATGCCAAGCTGATCTACATGGCGAACCAGATCGCCACCTTCTTCAAGAGCCAGCCGCAGGACGAAGCCGCTGAGGGCGTTGCGACGCATATCAACAAGTTCTGGGAGCCGCGCATGCGGCGACAGCTGTTCCGGCATATCGATGGCGGCGGCGAGGGTCTGAGCCCGTTGGTGCTTGAAGCGGCGTCGAAGATCAAGCGCCCGGAAGCGGCCTGAGGATCTTGATTGTCAGCTTGTTTGCGGAACCGCCTGACGATGTCGAACACTGGAGAGCGGCTGTCGATCGGTACTCGCCATGCGGCGATGGCGCGATCCCATAGAGTTTTTAGGGAAGGCGGCGACCGGTCGCCACCTTCCCTCATTCCTGAGCGCGGGGTGCAGGGATTGCGCTCAGAAATTCTGCCATCCGTCGTTCAATGGTGCGCCGGCGAGCGCTTGTCTTTGTCCGCCGCGCATGGCGCGGGCGGTGGCGTTCAGTCGTGTTGCCTGCTGTCGTTCCTCGGCGTGACGCTGCATCTCGAACGGCGCCGTGTCCTGGCCGATGCGGAACTGGCGTAGCAGGGCGTGGAGGGCTTCGGCTTCCCGCGACATGTTGTGGCTTGCGGCCGTGCTTTCCTCGACCATCGCTGCATTCTGCTGGGTTGCCTGATCCATCGAATTGACCGCCTGGTTGATCTCCTTCAACCCCGTCGACTGCTCGCGTGCGGCCTCGACAATGGCCGAAACGTTGAGATTGATCTCCTGGACCTGGACCAGAATTTCCTCGAGCGCCGCCCCCGTCTGTCCGACAAGCGATACGCCGTTCTTGACGTGGTCGCTGGAGGCGGTGATCAGCGCCTTGATCTCCTTGGCGGCCTGGGCCGAGCGCTGGGCGAGTTCGCGCACTTCCTGGGCGACGACAGCAAAGCCCTTGCCGGCTTCACCGGCACGTGCCGCCTCGACGCCGGCATTGAGCGCCAGGAGGTTGGTCTGGAAGGCGATGTCGTCGATGACGCCGATGATGTTGGAGATCTCGCGTGACGATTGCTCGATCTGATCCATCGCTCCGATCGCGTTCTTGACGACGTTGCCGGAGCGTTCGGCGCCCGCCTTGGTCTTGGCGACCAGTCCGCCCGCTTCTTCGGCGCGACGGCTGGAATCGACGACTGTCGTGGTGATCTCGTCGAGGGCGGCTGCGGTTTCCTCCACAGAGGCCGCCTGCTGCTCCGTGCGTTTGGAAAGATCGTCGGCGGCCGAGCGGATCTCGCGGGCGCCGGAAGCGATGGCGTTGGCATTGTCGCCAACAGTCTGCATCGCCCGACAAAGCCGATCGATCGCGCCATTGAAATCGGTACGCACCGTTTCCATGCTGGGAACGAAGGGTGTCGGCAGGCTGTGAGTGAGGTCGCCCTCGGCAAGCGCCTGCAGGCCGAGGCCGAGCGCCTTGATTGCGCCCATGCGCTCGCTGACGTCGGTCGCGAACTTGACGACCTTGTAGACCTTGCCGCTCGGATCGCGGATCGGATTATAGGCCGCCTGGATCCAGATCTCCTTGCCGGCCTTGCCGTAACGGACAAACTCGTTGGAGATGAACTCGCCGGCGGCCAGCTTCTTCCAGAATTCGGCATACTCAGTGCCGCGCACATAGCTGGGTTCGCAGAACATGCTGTGATGCCTGCCCTGAATTTCCTGAAGGCTGTAACCGAGTGCGTTGCAGAAGTTCTCGTTGGCCATGAGGATTTCGCCCCCGGGGGTGAATTCGATCACCGCCTGCGATCTCGATATGGCATCGAGTTTGCCGCCATCCTCGTTGGCCTTGATCTTGGCCGCTGTGATGTCGCTTGCGAATTTTACGACCTTGTAGGGCTTGCCGTTGTGAAACACCGGATTGTAGGTCGCCTGGATCCAGATTTCGCGGCCGCCCTTGGCAACGCGCTTGTAGGCATTGGCGTCAAACTCGCCGCGTCCGAGCCGCGCCCAGAAGTCGCGATATTCCTGGGTCTGGACATAATCCGGCGCGCAGAACATGCGGTGGTGCTGGCCGACGATCTCCTGCAGGTTGTAGCCAAGTGCCTGGCAGAAGTTTTCGTTGGCCGTCAAAATTTTTCCCGTGAGATCGAACTGGATCATGGCCTGCGACTTTGAAAGCGCGGCGACGATCTGGCGTGAATCCAGACTCTGCCCGAAAGAGAACATGATTACCCTCTGGTTTGGTTCTTGTTGTTTCAAACCGGAAAGCCGGATCATTGTTGCTTGTGCTGTCGACAGGGCGTGCGGGGCCAAGAGCGGCGCAGACTCCGGGGCAAGGACAAATGCCGGCTTGCCGAAAATTGTCTGGTCCGTCGTCGCCGGCCCAAACGGGGTCAGCGTTTTCGTGCTTCGAGGAGGGAGTTCGAACTCGTGGGCGTTCATGCCCATGACGTCTTGCTTATACAATCTAGATTAGTGGCAGGCTTATTAAGCAGCTGTTAAAATAGCAAACATCAAATTTTAGTTGTTAAAACTCGTATGCTGTTTCTAGGTTGAATTAGCAACTCATCGTTTACGAATCATGGGTGGCGCCACGGGGCCACGCCGCCCGAACGCAAAAAGGCCGCCTTGCCCAGGGCAAAGCGGGCCTTGATGCGACGCAGAATCTGTTGTTTAGGCGGCCATTTCCTCGACTTCGCGTTCCTTGAACATGCGAGCGAGGTTGAGGAAGCAGATCATGCCGTTCTCGTTGGCGATGATGCCTTCGGCAAAGCTCTTGTCGAAGGATGCGGTGACTTCGGGAACCGGTTGCACCTGGTTGCCCTGGACCGTGAGGATGTCGGAGACACGGTCGACGACGAGACCGATCACCATGTTGTGCACTTCGGCGACGACGATGGCGCTGCGCTCATTGGCCGTGGTCGATTTCATGCCGAGCTTGTGGGCAAGGTCGATGATCGGGATCACGGTGCCGCGCAGGTTCATCACGCCGATGACCTCGGATGGCGAATGCGGAATGGGGGTCGAGGGGGCCCAGCCGCGGATCTCGCGGATCGTGGTGGTCTTGACGCAGAATTCCTGATCGTGGAGGCGGAACGCGATGATTTCCAGCGTCTCGCCGTCGAAACCAGCCGTCCTGAGTGTGCTTGTCATCGAAGGTCCTTCCAGCTTTCCGGTCGACGCCTTAAGGCGCGCGACACCGCCAAACTCGTTACATCTCCGTGCGGTGCGGTCGCGGCTGGCGCGGCCATTGAGCCGATGGGGAGAGTTTTCAAAAGTCCGCCGACGACATCCGGCGGGGCGCAGCTGCATCATGCGCGGAGGAACCGCTTTGCGCTTTGGGAAGGGACTATAGGCCGGGATTCGTTAAGACTTGCTTTTGCAAGTGCTAATACCAACCTGTGCCGATATTGGCCTCCAGCCTGCGTCGATCCTGACCGGACGCTGGGTCCGGTTCCGGTTTTCTCCTTGCCGGAAACCAAAATCGCTCCGGCGCAATAGGCCAGTATCGGCGCAGGTTGGTAGTAAGACATTGCGCCCCGGTCGAAGCCGGGGCGCAATGGAACACAAAGAATGTCAGGGGATCAAGCGGAAGCGAGAACCTTGGCGAACTGTTCCACCGCCCAATCGACCTGTTCGGCGGTGATCACCAGCGGCGGCGCGATGCGGATCGTGTCGCCATGGGTGTCCTTGGCAAGGATCCCGAGCTGCTTCAGCGCTTCGCAATATTTGCGGGCGCCACCGGCTTCCGGCACCAGCTCGACCGCCAGCATCAGTCCGCGGCCGCGAACTTCCTTGATGATGTTCGAACGGATGTCGGTCAGGCCCTTCTGGAAGCGGTCGCCCATGCGCGCCGAGTTCTCGATCATGCCTTCCTCGGTCAGGGCCCTCAGCGCCGCGCGGGCGATGGCACAGGCAAGCGGATTGCCGCCGAAGGTCGAGCCGTGCTGGCCGGGCTTAAGCACGCCGAGCACTTCCGAGTTCGAAAGCACGGCCGAGACCGGGTAGAAACCACCCGAAAGCGCCTTGCCGATCAGCGTCACATCGGCTTCGATGCCCTCGTGTTCTTCAGCCAGCAGCTTGCCGGTGCGGCCGAGGCCGGTCTGAATCTCGTCCAGGATCAGCGTGATGCCGTGTTTGGTGCAAAGCTCGCGCACTGCCGGGAAATAGCCGGAGGTGGGAACCAGAACACCTGCTTCGCCCTGGATCGGTTCGACTAGGAAGGCGACGGTGTTCTCGTTGATCGCGGCGCGGAAGGCGTCGATGTCGCCGAAGGGGACGACCTTGAAGCCCGGCGCAAACGGGCCGAAGCCGGTGCGGGCGTCCGGATCGGTCGAGAAGCCGACGATGCCCATCGTGCGGCCATGGAAATTGTTGGAGCAGACGATGATCTCCGCTTTGTTTTCCGCGACACCCTTGACCTCGTAGCCCCACTTGCGCACCGCCTTGACGGCGGTCTCGACGGCTTCTGCGCCCGAGTTCATCGGCAGCACCTTGTGCGAACCGGTGAGTGCTGCGATCTCTTCATAGAAATGCGCCAGCTGGTCGTTGCGGAAGGCGCGGGAGGTGAGCGTCAGCTTCTGCGCCTGCTCCATCATCGCCTGGAAGATCTTCGGGTGGCAGTGGCCCTGGTTGACGGCGGAATAGGCCGACAGGCAGTCGAGGTAGCGGTTGCCTTCCATGTCCCAGACATAGACGCCTTCGCCGCGTGAAAGCACAACGTCGAGCGGTTTATAGTTGTGTGCGCCGAGCCGGTATTCGGTTTCGATCAGGTCTGCCGTGGTGTTCATCCGTCGTCCTCCGTTGTTTCTATTTCAGGCGCTGCGGGTCGGGCGGTCAAGGACACGGCGGCCGAAAAGGCTCGCGGTCAGCTCGACCAGGACACGCGCGCTCTTGCCGCGATCGTCGAGGAACGGATTAAGTTCTACGACGTCGAGCGAGGACACGAGATCGCTCTCCCAGAGCATTTCCATGATCAGGTGGGCTTCGCGGAAGGTGGCGCCGCCCGGAACGGTGGTGCCGACGCCCGGTGCCAGCTCGGGATCCATGAAGTCGACGTCGAGGCTGACATGCAGGAGGCCGTTGGCCGAGCGCACTTCATCGAGGATATGACGCATGATGTGCGCCATGCCGAGCTCGTCGACCGCACGCATGTCGTAGACACGCACGCCATGTTCGGCGATCTCTTCGCGTTCGCGGTCGTCGACCGAGCGGATGCCGACCTGGAAGACCTTGGTCGGATCGACCATAGGCCGGTCCGCAGGCAGGATCGGGGCAAACTCGGCCTTGCCGCAGTAGAAGGCGACCGGCATGCCATGCATGTTGCCCGACGGCGAGGTTGCCGGGGAGTTGAAGTCGGCATGGGCGTCGAGCCAGAGCACGAACAGCGGTCGGCCGACTTCGGCGGCGTAACGCGCCATGCCGGAAACGCTGCCCATCGAAAGCGCGTGGTCGCCGCCCAGAATGATCGGGAAATGGCCCTTGCGAACGGTGTCATGGACCGAATCGTGCAGCGCGCGGGCGAAGGCGGCGACGATCTGCAGGTTGTTGGCGCCGGGGTGGTTGGCGAGGTCGCGTGCCGGCAGCGGCTTGACGTCGCCTTCATCGTAAACCGTGTGGCCGAGTTCGCGCAGAACGGTGTCGATACCGGCGATACGAAGTGCCGTGGGGCCCATGGCCGCGCCGCGTCGTCCAGAACCTTCCTCGATGGGTGCGCCGATCAGCGTGATGGTCGTCATATCCGCCCTGTTCCTTCTGTCATGATTCCCGTGGATGGCGCGGATTATCCTCAAAACGCGTGACAGCAAAAAGATGGAAAACTGTCGATTGGAAAGGTAAGATCGACAGATTGCTAAGTCCGATTTTGCAAAGTGAGAGATATGGACGACCTTGATCAGGCGCTGATCAGTGCCCTGCGCCAAAATGCCCGTCTGCCTGTTTCGACCCTTTCGGCGCGGACCGGCGTATCGCGCGCAACCGTTGCAGCACGCATCGACCGGCTGGTCGCCAACGGGACGATCGCCGCCTTTACCATTCGCACGGGACAGGAAATCCCGGCCTCCGGCGTGCGGGCCGTGGTGATGATCGAGGTCCACGGCAAGATGGCCGACCGGGTCGCCGGGCAGTTGCGCGGTCTGCCACAGGTGAGGGCGCTGCACAGCACCAACGGCCGCTGGGACTTCATCGCCGAGCTTGAGGACAGGGACCTGGTGTCGTTCGACGAGACGCTGAGGCGGATCCGGCTGATCGACGGCATTACCGTGACGGAGACGAACATCCTGTTGAAGACCAGCAAGCTGACGGGCGCATTTTAGTGCCTTCTTTCCGCGTGGAGGGCGAGGGTCGAAAATTGCGTTTTTGCGCCAGTCGTTCTTGATTTGTTCTCGTTTTTGTATATGATGTGCGCCTCACCCGAGATTGGAGGATGTCATGGTCATCAATGGCGGCAGGCTGGCCGATCGGCAGATCTGTGTGAAGCTATTTGTCCGGCATGGCGACGAGGATCGCGCCATTGCCTTTTATCGTGATGTGCTGGGTGCCGAACTGGTGCAACGGCATGAATGGCCGAGCGGGATTTTAACCAGCGCCGATCTCAGGATCGGCGAATCCGTCTTCCGGATCGCCGGTGCCAATCCGCGGCGGGACGCGGAGCCGAAACTAGGCGGGCCGAGATCGCCGCATGCGCTCGGCACGACGGCGGTCATTCTCGAACTGCATGTGAAGGATGTCGACCGGGTCATCGGCCGGGCGATCGGGGCGGGTGCCGCCCTCAGAAACCCGGCGGAGACGCTGTCGACCGGAGACCGCGTCGGTGCCTTCATCGACCCGTTCGGCCATATCTGGGCGTTGTTCAACGCCCTGGAAGACATCGACCTCGGCGATGCCGATATCGTCGATCTCAATATCGAGGCCCGCGACGCCGCATAAGGCGGCGCGGGCCATCCTGCGCTTGCTTTCCCCGAGGTCAGAAGAACTCGTCGAGAAGGCAATAGAAGCCGAGTTTTTCGGGATCGGCACGACGGATGCCGTAGAGATCGAGAAACGGCTGAACCCATTCCTCCCCGAGATTGTAGGCAATGCTGCGGCAGGTCAGCGCCAGATCCTGATAGGGGTCGGCGACGCCCAGACGGCTGCAATCGATGAAACCGGCGAAGCGGCCATCCCTGACGATGATGTTTGGAAGGCAGGCGTCGCCATGGGTGACGACCGGCTCTCCCTCCTGAGGGATGCGCGCCTGAAGCTCGACGAAGAGTTCGTCGGCGGTCTTGCCGAGGCGCTCGTCGTCGAAGTCGGTCTCATCGACCAGGTCCGCTTCTGCACGCAGCCTGGCGATCGCGACACGCGCACCAATCCGGTGATCGAACGGGCAGGCATCGACATCGAGCGCATGCATGCGGCGTAGCGCTTCGGCGAGCAGAACAACCTGCTCCGAGGCGGCAAGGGTGCTTGAGGCGAGGTCGATGCCTTCGACCGCCTCCATCAGCAGCCAGTTCTTTTGCGCGTACACGTCGCGGGCGACGACGCGCGGACAGGGCATTCCCTGCTTGCCCAGCCATTCGAGCCGCTCGGCCTCATCGACGAGCTCGTCAAAGGGACCGGCCTCTTCGACCTTGAGAACGAGGGGCGGGCGGTCTTTTGCGTCGAACAGGAAGACGCTGGAGTCTGACTGGCCGAGGCTATCCTTTCGGCAGTCATAACCTGCGAGCAGCGGTGCCAGGGTGGGCGGAAGATCGATATCGAGAAGCTGGAGAGACAAAAAACCACCTGAAAATACGGGTTGTTCCGAAATTGCGGCCTACAGCGCCGCGCGTCTTTTTCGACGTACAAAGGTCGCTGTGGCACTATGAACCGTTGCATGTTTTTAGCCTTAAATCGGATACGATTTAGGGAAACATGCAATTTGCGCGAGAGGGCAGGTAGGGACGGAATTGTGCAAAATCCATGGCGACCCGACCCAAGCGCGAGCATCCTCCGCGAAATCTTGATTCTACCCACACCAAATATCGCTTGAGCCGAACCTAAGGTCATACCTTAGAAGATAGTTCCAGGAGGCTCCCATGAGCGACAAGCGAAACCATGATCCCCTTTTGTCCGCCGCCGAATGTGCCGATCGTCTCGGCCTGACCGTGCGGGCGCTGCGTGTCTACGAGGATCGTGGGCTGATCGCACCGCGCCGGACGGAAAAGAACTGGCGGCTCTATGGCGCTGCGGAAATCGCCCGGCTGACCGAGATCCTCGCATTGAAGCGTCTCGGCCTGAGCCTGACCCGGATCACCGTGTTGCTGGCGGGCGCCGCGCCGGATCTCGGCCAGACACTGACGATCCAGCAATCCGCGCTCGTCGATCTGCGTGATCGGGTCGAGCACAGCCTGTCGCTGATCGGCGCGGCGCTGCAGAAAATATCGAGCGGTCGGGCCGTCTCTATCAGCGAACTCATCACTCTTGCCAAGGAGACCAGGATGACCGACCTATCGCCGGATACCGTCGCGTGGCGACGTTATGAGCAGGCACGGCCTCGAACCGAGGTTCGTTTCGATCCCGAAAAACACGGCTCTGTTGTGGGCGACTTCCAGTTCGAGGCCGGCGATGTGCTCAGCGTCACCCGCCGCGAGGGCGGACTGATGGCGCAGTTGACCGGGCAGAATGCGCTCGAAATCTATCCCGAAGCGGATGACCTGTTCTTCTATCGCATCGTCCAGGCGCAACTCTCTTTCACCCGCAACGAGCAAGGTGAGGTGGAAGGCGTAGTGCTGCATCAGGGCGGCTACGAACAGGCGGCGAAACGCATCGACGAGACGAAGGCGCGTGCCGTTGCCGACGACCTGGAGAAGCGCGTGAAGGATAAGATCCCGTTTCCCGACAGTGAGGCATTGCTTCGCCGCGTCATCGCCGAGCACCAGCGCGGCGAGCCCGACTACGAAGGCATGACGCCGCCGCTCGCAGCGGTGGCGCGCGAGCAGGCGCCCCTCGCCAAAGCCGAACTCGACCGCCTGGGGTCACTGCAGAGCGTGGCGTTCAAGGGCGTGCTGCAAGAAGGTTGGGATGTCTATGACGTGCGCTTCGAAAAGGGAACGCTGGAATGCGGGCTGATGCTTGCCCCCGGCGGCAAGCTCAGTGGCATCTATTTTCGCCCGGGGCTGTGACGGACGACTGATCCGTCCCGGCCGTCCGAAGACGGAAGACGACAAAGAATACGCCCGCGGATCGTTAGCGACCCGCGGGCGTATTCTTTGTGGCGAAGGTAGGCACGCCGTCAGTCAAAACGGTATTGATGACGCGCCGCCTCAATATTCCTTTTCGAAGAAGATGCCGCCCGATGCGGAGCCGTCACCGCCGGCCGCACCCTTCAGCTTGACGCCCTTGCCGACATCGAGATTGATCACGGCCTTGCTGGAGCCTGAATCCGAGCCTTGCTGCAGCTCGATATAGGTGCGGTCGTTAAGATACTTGCCGGCGCGCACCGAGGCGCCGCCGTTCTCGTCGGTGGTGACGTCGAGATCGTCGACGCCGAGCTTGTTGCGCAGACCGTCGAGCAGCGAGGTCGAGCCACCGCCCGCCAGCTGGCTGACGGCAGAGGCAAGCTGAGCAATCTGGAAGGCCGAGAGGTTGGACAGCGAGCGGTTGAAGATCAGCTGCGCCAAAATTTCGTCCTGGGGCAGGGCTGGCGACGACGAGAAGGTGATCTGCGGATTGTTGGCAAGGCCTGTGACGCTGACGGTGATGGTCGTCGCGCCGGCGGTCGATGTCGCCTTGAGATTGAGTGTCGGGATCAGGTCGCCACCGAAGCCGATGGTGCCATCGGTAAAGGTCAGGCGTTTGCCGAGGATTTCCAAACGGCCGCGGCGCATCTCGAAACCGCCCGAAATGGTCGGCTGCACGGCCGTGCCGCGGATCGTCAGGTCGCCGCCGAGTTCGGCATCGATGCCGCGGCCGCGCACGAAGACCTGATTGGCCGTGACGCCAAGGTTGAAGGCGATGACGCCGCTGGCATTGGCGCCTGCCGGCTTCTCGTCCTTGCGGATGTCCCTGGCCATCCGCTTGACCTTGGCCGGCGCATTCTTGTGCTTGATGTCGATAGCCGAGAGCGAGGTCGGCAGTTTCTCGGGAATGGTAATTGCTGCCTTGCGGATCGTCACCTTGCCGCCGAGTGTCGGGGTGGCGACCAGCGGACCTGTCAAGGTCATCTCGCCGGCAAGCTGCGCAGTGAACAGCGTGCCGTCGACATAGGTGGCGTTGTTGAGCCTGATGATCAGGTTGGCCGGAAAGCCGGAGCTGGGTACGGTGCCGACCGTGCCGGTGACCTCGACCGAGCCGCCGGTCGCGAGGTTGGCGGAAAGCTTGGAGATCGTCGCCTGCTTGCCGTCGAGCGCCACGTTGGCCGTCAGGTTGTTGAGCGCGAGGTTGCGCCGGACGTCGACAAGGCGTCCGCCTGAGGTGGTGATCGTGCCGGCAATCTGCGGTGCCTTGGCCGAGCCGGAAATCGAAAGGTCGACGGAGGCCTGGCCCGTGAGCGTGAAGCCCTGCTGGGCCATCAGGTTGGCAACGAGCGCGAAGGGCACATTGCCGTTGAACTTCATGGCGATCGGCATGTTGCCGCCGATATCGACATTGCCGCCGCCCTTGAATGCGAGGCCGCCGGCGCCGGAGAGCGTGGTGTCGAGCGTCACGCGGTTGTTGGCAAACTTGCCATTGGCCGAGATGTCGAAGGCACCGACGCCGGCGGTGCGCGCGGCTGCCAGCGAGGCGCCGGACCATTTGAGGTTATAGGCGACGACCGGCGCTGCCGCCGTTCCGCCGACATCGACGGTGCCGCCGATTGCCCCTTCCGCGCCGAGGCCCGGTGCGAAGGCATTGACCAGGGCTGCCGGCAGGGCGTTCAGCTTTGCGGTAATATCGAGCTTTTGGCCGGCGGTGCCGCTGACCGCGATCGTGCCTTTCGATGCCTGGATCGTGAGCGCATTCAGGCGCACGGTGCCCTTCTCGATCGCGATCACGGTCGGCGCCGCGAGCTTTAGTGCAATCTGTTTCGGCGTCGCGCCGAAGGAGGAAAGACGGATTTCCGTGCGCCCGTTCGAACTCGTCAGGTCGCCCCTCGCCGTCAAAGGCCCGCCGTCATACTTGCCGTCGATGGCAAAGCCTGTCTTGCCGGCCTGCTGGGTGAAGTCGAGGCTCAATCCGGAAACCCGGTTGGCCCCCTGGGCAATTGTCTCTGCCCGGACGCTGCCCTTGATCGCCAGTGCCGAAAGGTCGGCAATGGTGATGTCGGCCGTCGGCTTGGCGATCGTCAGGTCATCGCGCTTGATGCCGCTGCCGCCGGCCTTGAGCACGATGGAGGTGATGCCGTTGGCCGTCCGGATCGCCGCCGATCCAGAGAGATCTCCGGACGCCTTCTGGCCGGCCATGGCGGCAAGCAGCCCAAGGTCCGGAAGATTGAAATCGACAGTGCCGTCGGGTTTGAAGTCGGGGGTGAAGTTGATGGCGCCGTTGAGCGTGTTCTCGCCGATCTTGGCTTCGAGCACCGGGATCGATGTGCGACCGTCCTTCGAGACGACGTCGGCACGCACGTCGATCGGTTGACCGTCGAGCGCACCGGTTGCCGTCAGCTTGGCCTGCGGGCTGCTCTGGTTTGCGGTGGCGTCGGCCTTGATGGTCAGGTCGCTGAGCGTGCGACCGGCGAGCGTCGCGCCGCTCGAGGACAGTTCCGCCTTGATGCCGAGTTCGGCGAGCGGTCCGGTCACAGCGGCGGTGAAGTCGGCCTTGCCCTTGGCGTCGGCGAGCAGCTTGCCGAGATCCGGCAGGACACCTTTAAGATCCGCCGTCAGATTGCCTTCAGCGAGCGCCACGGAGCCGGCAGCCTCGATCGTCCCGGATTTGAGATCGATGTTTTCGACGGTGACGCTGCCGTTGGCGCCGGTCTTGATGCTCCCGGCAAGCGCAATCGTGCCGTCGAATTTTGCAGCGGCAGCGGGCGGCAGGGCGCCTGGGACCGTGAAGAGCTTGAAGGTCGCGGCAACCGTATTGGTTTCGCGCGAGAAGGCGCCTTCGACGGTGCCGCCAACGCCGGGGCTTTCCAGCGTCACCGGCGCAAAGGTGATGCTGTCCTTGGCAACAGTGATGTCGCCGACGATCTTCATCGGCGCCTGGACCAGCCGGACGAGATCGGCATTGTCGAAGCCGACCTGGCCGACCTCGACCGTCGTCTTGATCGGACCCGACTGTGTCGCCAGGTTGAAGCCATCGCTCGCAGCCGACAGCTTGATGGCGCCGAGGGCCACGTCCGGCAGTGCGACAGAGGCGACGTCGGCGGCCGCGTCAAGGATTGCCGATTGGGCATCGCCGATCAGCGACAGATTAACGGTATTGATCAGGACGCGGGCCTCGCCCTTTTCCAGTGGCCAGCGGAAATCGATGGCGCCATTGGTACCGGCGAGCCTTGCCTGCAGATTGTTCTCGCCCTTGCTGTCGAAGGTGCCGAAGGCGGCGAAGGCAAGCGCGCCGGTCGCCACGTGCCCCTTGTCGACGCGCACCATGCCCTTGCCGTCGAAGGCAGCAGCAAGATCGATGCTGGTCTGGCCCTCGAACATCGGGCGCAAGGCCGGCGGCATCAGCGAGCCGAAGCCGCCGCCGCCGGAAAGCGTCAGCCGATGCATGCCATCGGTAGACTGGACGTGACGGCCGTCTAGCTTGAGGATCTCGGTGCCGTCAAGCGCAGCCGTCCCGGCGCCGGCCCAGTCCGAAAGCGGTCCTTCGCCGGTTACCTTGATGTTGACGGCGGGTTCGTTCGGCAGGCGCAGGAGCTTCGCCAGAACGCCGTTGGCGGGCTCATTGACGGTCGCTTCAAGTTTCAGTTCGTTGCCGGCCGGATTGAAGACGATGTCGGCAACGGCACGGGCCTCGGGCCGGTCGCGCTGGGCCGCCGTTATGGCGAGCGCGATGCTCTCGTTGGTGGCGTTTACCTTGCCGCTCGCCGTCAGGAACTGGTCCTCGCCGGCGATTGCCTTGCCGATGACGATTTCCTTGAGGTCGATCGCATCGATCTTGACGTCGACCGGAAGCGCGAAGGTCGAGCGCACTTCCTTGGTTTCGGTCGAAGGCACCGGCAGGCGCTCGACGCGGATGGAGCCTGCCGAAATCGCCGCGGCGTCGAAGCGGAAGGACAAGAGGGCCGCGGGCGACCAGTTGAGCGAGAGATCGCGAACCTCCGCATAGATGCCCTCGCCATCGAACAGCGTCACGCTGCCGGCGGTGAACTGGCCGGTCAGAAGCGGGCTCGGGTCGGCAATCCGCACGATCTGGTCCGGGGTCGCCGCATATTTCTCGATCGCCCAGGCGACAAGGCGGGCGCCGGGAGTCGTGAAGCCGACGAAGGCGACGAGGAGAAGAGCTGCGACCGCAAGCGCGCCAAGCACATAAAGGCAATAGCGCAGCGTCGCGCGAAGGAAGCGGACGACGTGATTCATGATCTACCCATAACGCAACTTGTGTCGCTGCGGAATCTTTGCAGGCAGAAACTCCGGGCGCTCGTGCGAAATTTGCCGGCTGCGGCGCAGAAATCGGCTGGAACCGGCGCGGATCAGAAGGATTGGCCGATACCGGCATAGATGCCGTAGCTGGTGCCGCCGGGATATTTGTTGAGCGGCATCGCCACATCGAGACGGATCGGTCCGAACGGCGTCTGATAGCGAAGGCCGATGCCGGCGCCGGCGCGAATGTCGGAGAAATCGGGCGTGGTGCTGGCAGACACGGTGCCGGCGTCGATGAAGGGCACGATGCCGATCGTGTCGGTGATGGCGATGCGCGCCTCGACCGAAGTGTTGACATAGGAGCGTCCGCCGGTCTCGTCGTTGTTGCTGTTGCGCGGGCTGATCTCCTGGTAGGAATAACCGCGCACCGAGCCGCCTCCGCCAAGATAGAAGCGGCGGTTTGCCGGTATGTCGGCAAGGCCGTCGCCGCCGACCAGAACGCCCGCACCGATCCTGCCGGCAAGAACGAAACGCTTCTCGTCGCCGAGCGCTTGGTAACCCGATGCCGCTGCTTCGAAGGACGAGAAGAAGGTCTGGCCCTTGATCTCGTAGCTTGGTTTGGCGTTGACCAACGCCCGGTAGCCCTCGGTCGCGTTCAGCTTGTCATCGCGGGTGTCGCGCACATATTCGAGCGGAATGGCAGCTGTCAGGTAGGAATTGGAGCCGAAGGCGTCGTCGATATTCGCCCAGCTCAGCTCGCCGCCACCGGAAAAGGTGTCGGTCGGCGACAGTTCGAATGTGGCGCCGGCCGCACCGGTCAGGATCTTGGCGCGATAGGCATCGGGATCCTGGATGTTGGCCTTGAGGCTTGCGGTGAAGGTCGAGGCCGGACCGAAGGCGCCGGGCTTGGCAAAGAGGATGCCCGCGGAATAGTCGAGCTTATCGAGTTCCTGGGTCTCGCCGATACGGTCGATCGAGCCCTCGACACGCAGCGATTCCGCACGGCCGAACAGATTGCGGTGTCCCCAGTAGCCGGAAAGCCCGAGACCGTCCGTGGTCGAGACCTGGGCGCCGAAGCCGAAATACTTGTGCTTGCCCTCGGACACCTCGATCTTCATCGGGATCGAGCCGTCGGGCGAAAGCGTGTTGGCTTCCTTGATGGTCACGCTCGAGAACACGCCGAGTTGACGCAGCCGCTCGGACGCCTTGCGGATGTCCTCGGGCGAATAGGGGCGGCCCTCGTTGAGCCGCGAATAATCGCGAACAAACCCCGGATCGACGGTCTTGGTTCCGGAAACGCTGACTTCGCCAACGGGCGCCACCGGCCCGCTTTCGGCTGATATCACCACGTCGACGGTCGAATCTGCATGATCGGCAACGACGCTGCGCTCGGTCAGCTTGGCAAGCGGCCGTCCCTGCTCGCGCAGATCGTTGACGACCTTTTCGCCGGCCTTGATGATCCGCGTCGAATCCGCCCGGGTTCCGAGCGCGAGATCGTAGTCGGCGGGATTGAGGCCGGCGGCGTCGCCTTCGAACTTGACCGAGCCTAGCGAAAACACCGGGCCCGGCGTCACCCTGACGGTGACGGGTATGGCCTTGCCGTCAGGGAAAGATGGATCGGGTGGCAGGCTGTCGATGTCCTGACCATTGATCTGGATTGCGACGGTGCCGCCGTATCGGGCCTTCTCATAGAGTGCCGCCAGCAGGCGGTCGCGGTCGTCGCGGGCGCGGATCGCAAGGCCAAGGTTGCCTGAAACCGGTTTTTCCTGGCCCTGGACCAGCTGCGAGCTGTTCTCAAGCGCCTCTTTCAATTCCTTGTCGTCGGTACCGGCGTCGAAGGTGAGGGTGTAGTTGACGGGGTCGATGACCTGGGCCGCGTCCTCGTCACCCTCGAAAAACTTCATGCCGAAGATCTTGAACGCATAGGCCTTGGTGACGGACATCGGGCCGAGCGCGCACGAGGCGGCAACGGCGAGCGCAGTCGCTGCCTTCCAGTACGCAATACTCGACCGTGGTGGGGACATTCGCTTCCGCATCCCGTCTTAAGGCGACCCAATACAAACTGCCTTCATGCGGCGGGGTCACTATTGCATGCCTAAGGTTTTCCATCTGTTAACGATGACGGCCGGCCGCATCCACCCCTGAGGCCCAGATTCCGGGTCGATTTCCCTGAAAAAGAGCCGGAATGTTGTCAACGCAGCACAAAAACCGGGCGCCGCCGCCACAACGTCGGCGGTGGCTCCGTGCTCGGGATTGCCGTTTGCGGGGTGTCAGATGGTCGCGCTGATGCGGTTGAATGGGGTCAAGCCGGTTCGGGCAGGCCCTGCAAACGGGGAACCTGGGAGGCGATGATCACCAGGAACTGGATGAGGAACCCGGTCGCCGCGACCACGAGGCAAGCCTTGACGCCGAAGTGGGTGGCGACGAGAGCGCCGAGCGCCGCGCCGATCGGCCTTGCGCCGAATGTCGCCGTGGTAATGAAGGCTGAAACCCGCCCCAGCATCGCGTTTGGGGTGATGGCCTGCCTGAGCGTGAGGGTGGCGATCGACCAGAGAATCGGCCCCGCACCGAAGAGAAAGAAGCTCACTCCCGCAAGCGCGCCGAGGGGGAACCAGACCGTCAGCAGCATGACGACGGCGGCGAGCAGACCACCGAGCGGACCGAGCGCGATCATGACGCCGAAGGGGATACGGCGCGCAAGTGTCGGGGCGGCATAGGCTCCGATCATCATTCCGGCTCCATAGATGCCGAGCGTGACACCGACGCCCGTTGCCGTCAGTCCGAGTGTGCGGACAGCATAGGCGACATAGACCGCCTGCAGCACGAACCAGGATGTGTTGAACACGACCGCGGAGACAAGTATCGGCCGCAGGAGCGCATGGCCGGCAAGGAAGCGTGCGCCTTCGATCAGGTCATCAAGCAGATTGCGTTGCGGCCCGGCCGCTTGCTCCTGTTCGCGAAGGCCGGCGAGCAGCACGACGGCGAGAAGGGAGAGCGTGGTGGCCGCAACATAGGCGAGCGAGGCACCGGTCCAGGCGATGATTGCTCCGCCGATTGCCGGACCACCGGAATAGGCGAGGCTGCGGGCAAGCTCCAGCCAGCGATTGGCGTCGGCGAGCTGCGTGCGCGGAACGATGGCCGGGATCAATGCCGGGGCGGCGACACTGTAGCAGACCGTTCCGATTGCGCCGACAAAACCCATGATCGCCAGAAGCGGCAGGGTGAGCATACCGCTCGCAATCAAAAGCAGAGTGGCGACCAGGGAGAGGGCACGCAGCATTTCCGAGAAGACCATTAGCATTCGCCGCGAGGCGCGGTCGACGAGCAGGCCGGCCGGAATGGAGAGCAGCAGAAACGGCAGCGTCTGGGCCATCTGCAGCCAGCCCGATTCCGCGGGGCCAGCCGAAAGCAGAAGGACTGCCGCAAGCGGTGCTGCGGCCAAGGCGATTTGCTCGGAGAATTGCGCAAACAGGTTGGACCAGGCGATGTGTTTGAAAGCTGGCGGCAAGGTAGTTGCAGGCGGTTTCAGCATGGAGTGGGCCTCGATCAAGCTATTTCGAGGCAGCTGACAGGATTGTGTTGTCGCGGGCCACCCGATTCCTGCGCGCTCGATACGGCTGCCGGGATCTGATGGCTGATCGGCAGATTGCCGAGACAGTCAGGAAAACGAAAACCCCTCACGGCAGGTGGCCATGAGGGGCGATGTTTCGTCCGGTCCGTCATTTGACAGGTGGACGTCGTGTCGATGTTGTCGACCGTCCTTGCGGCTTAGCGCGGGCAGGAGTCGATGTAGCGGCGGCCGTAGCGGTCGCGGTAGTAGCACTGGCCCGGCTGTTCGGTGACATGGCCGATGACCGCGCCCGAAACGCCGCCGATCGCAGCGCCCACAGCTGCGCCACGAACGTCACCGGTGATCGCGCCGCCGATGATCGCGCCCGAGACGGCGCCGATGCCGGCACCCTTTTCAGTCTGGGTGCAGCTCGCAACCGACAACGCAACCAGCACAAGTGCGATGGCTTTCTTCATTATTGTTCTCTCCGATCTCTACGGATTTCAGCCTGTCGCCTCGTCCGTCCCTGAGTGATTGGCGCAAAGACGAGATGTCTTTCTCCACTTGAACTTGCAAATTCAGAAAATAAACCGGCCGCTGTGAAAGTCTACAGGAGGTCTGGCGGATTCTCTTCGCCGCCAACATAATGATATCGTTCCTGAACGGGACATGAAGGCCCGATTTCAGCTAACACAACCATCACGCAAAATTTTTATCGCGCCTGACCCTTGGGCGGTTGCGACATTCCAAAAAAAGACAATGATACAAACAAGCCGCGGGAACCCGGAGGAGGGATATCGAGGCGAAGGGCATCGATAGCAGTTGGCGCGTACCTGGTCGCGTGAACAGATCATCACCCGGCTTACCGTTCGCGCTCGTGTTGGCATTGACCCACCCGGAGGAGCGAAATGGCGAAAATTACAATGACGGTCAACGGCCGTCAGGTGAGCGGTCAATGTGATGACCGGACGTTGCTGGTGCATTTCATTCGTGAGAACCTTGGGCTGTCCGGCACCCATGTCGGCTGCGACACGTCGCAATGCGGCGCGTGCGTCGTTCATATGGACGGAATGTCGGTCAAGAGCTGTTCCACCCTCGCTGCGCAGGCGGCGGGCTCACAGGTCACCACCATCGAAGGACTGGCCGCCAATGGCGAGCTGCACCCGGTGCAGGCCGCCTTCAAGGCCAATCATGGCCTGCAATGCGGTTTCTGCACACCCGGCATGGTGATGACAGCGGTCGACATGATCCGCCGGCATGGCGGGCAGCTCGATGAGGCGACCGTGCGCGCCGAACTCGACGGCAATATCTGTCGTTGCACCGGCTACCACAACATCGTCAAGGCGATCCTTGCGGCGGCAGCCGAGATGGGCGGCGCCCGCGTCGCTGCCGAATGAAGTCCGGCCCGCGGCGATGACGTTTCGCCGCGATCACATTTCACCGCAGGACTTTCGCTGGATATCTCGGGAGGAGATCGGCAATGGGCGTTGAAGGTATTGGCGCGCGGGTGGCGCGCAAGGAAGACAAACGGTTCCTGACCGGCAAGGGGCGCTATACGGACGACATGTCGGTGCCGGGCATGAAATATGCGATCTTCGTGCGCAGTCCCTATGCGCATGCGAAGATCAAGTCGATCGACGCGGCGGCGGCCAAGGCCATGCCCGGCGTGATCGGCGTGCTCGACGGCGAGCAACTGCTCGCCGACGGTATCGGCAATCTCATCTGCGGCTGGATGATCCATTCCAAGGACGGATCGCCGATGAAGATGGGCGCCTGGCGGCCGCTCGCGCACGAGACGGTGCGTTACGTCGGTGACGCCGTCGCCATCGTCGTTGCCGACAGCATTGCGGAAGCGAAGGATGCCGCCGAAGCCGTCGTCGTCGATTACCAGGAACTGCCCGTCGTCACCGATGCGACCAAGGCGCTGGAGCAGGGGCAGCCGCAGCTTCACCCGGAAGCACCCAACAACTTGATCTTCGACTGGCAGATCGGCGATGCCGCCGCCACCGACAAGGCGATCGCCTCGGCTGCGCATGTGACCGAGATCACTATCCACAACAACCGCCTGTCGCCGAACGCGATGGAGCCGCGCGCCACGCTCGGGATCTATGATGGCGGCGACGATCACTACACCTGCTACACCACCAGCCAGAACCCGCATGTGGCGCGGCTGGTGATGAGCGCGTTCTATAATGTCGCGCCCGAAAACAAGCTGCGTGTCATCGCGCCGGATGTCGGCGGCGGCTTCGGCTCGAAGATCTTTATCTATCCGGAAGAGGTCGTCTGTCTCTGGGCCTCCAAGCGTACCGGCGTGCCGGTGAAATGGACCTCCGACCGCACGGAAGCCTTCCTGACCGATGCGCATGGCCGCGACCACCACTCGAAGGTGAAGATGGCGTTCGATGCCAACAACCGGATCATCGGGCTGAAGGTCGATACGGTTGCCAATCTCGGCGCCTACATGTCGTTGTTCTCCTCGTCGGTGCCGACCTATCTCTATGCGACGCTCCTGTCGGGCCAGTACGACATACCGGCGATCCACGCCAATGTGCGCACCGTCTACACCAACACTGCCCCGGTCGATGCCTATCGCGGCGCTGGCCGCCCGGAAGCGACCTATCTCCTGGAGCGCACCATGGAGACGGCGGCGCGAGAGCTTGGAGTTTCGCCGGCGGAACTCCGGCGGATCAACTTCATCCGCACCTTCCCGCACCAGACGCCCGTCATCATGAATTACGATGCCGGCGATTACGAAACCTCGCTCAATGCCGCGATGCAGGCCTCCGACTGGAACGGGTTTGCTGCCCGCAAGGCGGAAGCCGCTAAACGCGGGATGAAGCGCGGCATTGGCATGAGCTGCTATATCGAGGCCTGCGGCATCGCGCCGTCGGCGGCGGTCGGCTCGCTCGGTGCCGGCGTCGGTCTCTGGGAATCGGCCGAGGTCCGAGTCAATGCCGTCGGCACCATCGAGGTTCTGACCGGGTCGCACAGCCACGGGCAGGGGCATGAAACCACCTTCGCCCAACTGGTCGCCGATCGCTTCGGCGTGCCGATCGACAGCGTCAACATCGTCCACGGCGACACCGACAAGGTGCAGATGGGCATGGGCACCTACGGCTCGCGCTCGGGGGCGGTCGGCATGTCGGCCGTCGTCAAGGCGCTCGACAAGGTTGAAGCCAAGGCGAAGAAGATCGCCGCCCACCTGATGGAGGCGGATGAAAGCGACATCGTCATCGAGAACGGCGAACTCAAGGTCGCCGGCACCGACAAGACGGTACCGTGGTTCCAGATGGCGCTTGCCGCCTATACCGCCCACAACCTGCCGCCGGGCATGGAGCCGGGGCTGAAAGAGGGCGCGTTCTACGATCCGGCCAACTTCACCTTCCCCGCCGGCTGCTACATCTGCGAAGTGGAGGTCGATCCCGATACGGGGCAGACCAAGATCATCCAGTTCGTCGCCGCCGACGATTTCGGCAACATCATCAACCCGATGATCGTCGAGGGGCAGGTGCATGGCGGCCTGGCGCAGGGCATCGGCCAGGCGCTGCTCGAGGGCGTTCACTACGATCCGGCAAACGGCCAGCTCTTGACGGCAAGCTACATGGATTATGCCATGCCGCGGGCCGACGACCTGCCGTCATTCACGGTCTCGACCTCGAACACGCCCTGCCCGAACAATCCGCTCGGGATCAAGGGCTGCGGCGAGGCCGGCGCCATCGGCTCSCCGCCGGCGCTGATCAACGCCATCACCGACGCCATCGGCAACAACCGGCTGACGATGCCGGCGACGCCGCAAAAGGTGTGGGCTGCCGCCCATGCCGCAAACTGAGCGGGAGGACGTGTCATGTACGAGACCCATTATCACCGGGCGTCCTCTATCCAGGATGCCGTCAAACTCAAGCAGGCCGCAGGCGAGGGCAAATATCTCTCCGGCGGGATGACGCTGATCCCGACGATGAAGCAGCGGCTTGCCGCACCGACCGACCTCATCGATCTCAGGCATGTCGCGGAAATGAAGGGCATCAAGGTGACGGGGCGAACCGTGAGGATCGGTGCTGCGGCCACCCATTTCGACGTGGCGTCCTCCGCCGAGCTGGCGGCCGTGTGCCCGGCGATCTCAGGGCTTGCCAGCCATATCGGCGACCCGCATGTGCGCCACATGGGCACGATCGGCGGCTCCATCGCCAACAACGATCCGGCTGCCGACTACCCTTCGGCGATGCTGGCGCTCGATGCGACCATTGTCACCGATAGGCGGGAAATTGCCGCCGGCGATTTCTTCACCGGTCTTTTCGAGACCGCGCTCGAAGACGGCGAACTGGTGACCGCGATCGCCTTCGAGGCTCCGGCAAAGGCAGCCTACCAGAAGTTCGCCAACCCGGCCTCGCGCTACGCCATGACCGGCGTCTTCGTCGTGCGCCGGGACAATGGCGATGTTCGCGTCGCGGTGACGGGGGCCGGATCGAGTGGCGTCTTCCGGCACAAGGACATGGAGGCGGCGCTTTCGTCGCAGTGGTCGCCGGATGCGCTTGCCAATGTGCCGGTCGACGCTTCCGACCTGCTTTCCGACATCCACGCGGATGCCGCCTATCGCGCCAATCTGGTCAAGGTGATGGCAAAACGCGCGGTGGCTGCAGCATGAGCAATGCGGGCCTGTCTTGATGCGTCAAAAAGGGCGGTTTCGGCCGCCCTTTTTTCGTCCAAGCTTGACTTCGATCAAGCTTGGAGGGATTTACATGCGCTAAGGCTTTCTTTGGAACGGTTCAAAACTAGAGGCCTTTTGCCGCAGGCGGCGGCCGCGTCGCATTGCGGGGTTGACCCCCGGTCGCTTTGAATCAAAAAAAGCGGCAGGGCACTGGAGAAGATGATGGATTTCGAGAATTTCTTTAAAACCGAGCTGGACGGGCTGCATCAGGAAGGTCGCTACCGGGTTTTCGCCGATATCGCTCGCCATCGCGGCAACTTTCCGAAGGCCGCGCGCCACACGGCTGAAGGCATTCAGGAAGTCACCGTCTGGTGTTCCAACGACTATCTCGGCATGGGCCAGCACACCATCGTCACCGAGGCGATGAAACGCGCCATCGACGAATGCGGCGCCGGTGCCGGCGGCACCCGCAACATTTCCGGAACCAACCACTACCATGTGCTGCTCGAGCGCGAGCTCGCAGATCTGCATGGCAAGGAATCGGCGCTTCTGTTCACCTCGGGTTACGTGTCCAACTGGGCCGCCCTTGGAACGCTCTGTTCGAAGATTCCCGGTGTCATCGTCTTCTCAGACGCCGGGAACCACGCTTCGATGATCGAGGGGATTCGTCATTCCAAGTGCGAACGCGTCATCTTCAAGCACAACTCGGTGGCCGACCTCGAAGCCAAGCTTGCCGCAGCCGATCCGCGCGCGCCGAAGATCATTGCCTTTGAATCCGTCTATTCGATGGATGGCGACATTGCCCCGATCAAGGAGCTCTGCGATCTCGCCGACAAATACGGCGCGATGACCTATCTCGACGAAGTGCACGCCGTCGGCATATACGGCCCGCGTGGCGGCGGTATCGCCGAGCGCGAAGGCCTGATGCATCGCCTCACCGTCATCGAAGGCACGCTCGGCAAGGCCTTCGGCGTCATGGGCGGCTACATCACCGGCTCGACGGCGCTTTGCGATTTCATCCGCTCCTTTGCTTCGGGCTTCATCTTCACGACGGCGCTGCCACCGACGCTTGCGGCCGGTGCGCTTGCCTCCATCCGTCATCTGAAGGAAAGCCAGATCGAACGCTTCGCCCATCAGGAGCGCGTGCGCCGGCTGCGCTCGCTGCTCGACCAGCGCGGCATTCCGCATATGCCGAACCCGAGCCATATCGTGCCGGTCATGGTCGGCGACGCCGCCAAGTGCAAGTGGATCTCCGACCTGCTGCTCGACCATTTTGGCGTCTATGTGCAGCCGATCAACTACCCGACGGTGCCGACGAAGACCGAGCGCCTGCGCATCACTCCGACGCCGCTGCATTCGGATGCCGATATCGACCATCTGGTCGGCGCGCTGCATTCGCTGTGGTCGCGCTGCGCGCTGGCACGGGCCGTCGCGTAAGGCTTCACTTATCTTTCGAGAAATCTGCCCCTAACCTTCTCTCCGCGTGCGGGGAGAAAGTGGCGGCAGCCGGATGAGGGGCGGGAACGCCCGATCAGCAAACTATCGGATCAGCCCGGCAGCCAGTTGTCGGGCTTTTTCGTCGGCGGCAAAGACATCGTCCATGGTGACGGCCGCAGGCAGGTCCGAGAGCTTGTCCATTACCTGCTCGACAATTTCGGCCATGTCCAGGAACCCGGCCCGACCGGCGATGAAGGCTTCCAGCGCCGTCTCCTTGGCGCCGTTCAGCACGGCCCCCTGCACGCCGCCCTGTTCCATGGCGCGGCGCGCCAGGCGGATTGCCGGAAACCTGATTTCATCGGGCGCTTCGAAATCGAGGCGCGACAGCTTGGCGAAGTCGAGCCGTTCGATCGGCAGGTCGCAGCGGCTGGGATAGGAGAGCGCATAGCCGATGGCGGTGCGCATGTCGGGGCAGCCGAGCTGCGCCAGCACCGAGCCATCGGTGTAGCCGACCATCGAGTGGATGACCGACTGCGGATGCACGATCACCTCGATCTGCTCCGGCCTGAGGCCGAACAGGTGCTTGGCTTCGATCATCTCCAGCGCCTTGTTGAACATCGAGGCGCTGTCGATCGAGATCTTCAGACCCATCGACCAGTTCGGATGGGCGCGGGCGACGTCGGCCGTCACGTGGCGCATCTCTTCGAGTGTCTTGGTGCGGAAGGGGCCGCCGGAGGCTGTGAGGATGATGCGCTCGACGGCATGGCGCTGGTGCTCTTCCAGCACCTGGAAGATGGCGTTGTGTTCGCTATCGACCGGCAAGAGGCGGCCGCCGCCCTTCCTGACCGCTTCGATGAACAGGCTGCCGGCGGAAACCAGGCATTCCTTGTTGGCAAGCGCGATGTCGGCGCCGCGGCTTGCGGCGGCCAGCGTCGGGGCAAGTCCGGCATTGCCGACGATTGCCGCCATCACCCAGCCGGCGTCGCGCTCCGCCGCCTCGATCAGGCCGCTCCTGCCTGACGCAACCTCAATGCCGGTGCCGGAGAGCGCTGTCTTCAGGCTGGCGTAATGGCTGTCGTCGGCGGTAACGGCAAGCTCTGCGCCGTGGACAATCGCCTGCTGCGCCAGCAGCGGAATGTTGCCGTTTCCGGTCAGAGCGACGATCTCGAAACTGTCGCGACCGCCCAGCCGCTCGACGACATCGAGCGTATTGGTGCCGATGGAGCCGGTCGAGCCCAGGATCGTCAGTCGGCGCTTCGCGTTTTCGCGGGATGCCATGCCAATTCCCATGTTCTTGTTCGTTCTTCCAGCCTTACAGCGGGGCGGGGGCGCAAGCGCCCGGCCGAGCGCCTAACGCTCGCTCCGACAGAGGGAAGCCGCGTTTTGGTTTTGCCGAAAACCGATGCCGATCTTCATTGTATGCGCTAGGCTCTACAGGCGAAATCGACGTGCAACAAGGGCGCGGTCTTCAATCCGGCGTGTGATCGGGCTAAGAATCGGACGACGAGTCGAAGCGCGAAGGAGTTCCCGATGCTGAAAGTCGCCACCGCCCTTTCCTGCGCCTGCGTGCTGATCGAAATGGCCTCAATGCAGACGGTCGCTGCCGAAAACGTGCCGCAACAGCTTGTCGGCATCTGGCTTGCCGAAGATATCGCCGGCCGCGGGGTGATCGACAATCTTCAGTCGACGCTGGAGATCCGCGACGATGGAACCTATGGCGGCATGGCCGGCTGCAACCACTTTACCGGTACTTTCAGCCTTTCCGGTGCGAAGATCACCTTCGGCCCGGCGGCCTCGACCCGCAAGATGTGCGTGCCGGCGGTGATGGATCAGGAACAGAAATTCCTGGCGGCACTGCGCACCGAGCTTTCCTGGGATGTCGAAGGGTCGAAACTGGTCCTCGGCAAGTCGGCCGGCGCGCCGGCGCTGACGCTGGCGTCGATGGCAGCGGGCGGATCGGGCAGTGTCGATGTCACGATTTCGGTTCCGGGGGCAGAGACCGTCGATCGCCAGTCGGCGCGCTATGACTGCGGCGGCAAGACGGTCGAAGCCGAATACATCAATGCCGGCCCGGCCTCATTGGTGACCTTCACCCTCGACGGCAACTTCACCGTCGCCTCTAACGTGATTTCCGCATCGGGTGCCAAGTATGCCGGCGGCCAGTATATCTGGTGGACGAAAGGTGACGAGGCAACGCTCTACGATGCGACGAAGGGCGAGAATGATGCCGGGATCGCCTGCAAGGCGGCCGGCTGACACCCTTCTCCCGATCTTCCATGCAATCAACGCTGATGAGCCAGTCGTGCGCGGCATGATCGCCGCGAGCTCTGATTTCGTGTGCGCGGAACTGCTGCCAGTCGGCAGGGACGGAGGCCGGAACCCAGCCTTATCTAAATAAGTATTTGCCAGTATTGGAACTTTTCGGCTCGCCTCATAGTTACAACTCAGACGACTTCGCGTCGCCTTGAAAAGGGAGTTTGTCTATGGGGCTTCTTATCAGCATTCTGATCACGTTCCTCGTCATCGTGCTCGTGCTTTATCTGGTTCAGCGCCTGCCGCTGGACGGCCGGGCGAAACAGATCGTGCAGGCTATCGTGCTCGTTATCGGTATCATCTCGCTGTTGAAATATCTGGCCGTCTTCTGACGCAGACGCCGACCTCAGTGGTTAGCATGGTCCGACAAGGCCGCCGGCTCCATCCTCGGAGCGGCGGCTTTTTTGCGCCGGGCATGATTTCGATGCTGACAAAAGCTGACAGTGGCACGCGCTAGCTTGCGACCATCGAACAACGGAGATGATCGACGATGCTGACCCCGAACCTCATCCTGCTTTACGTGGAAGATCCTGAACAGAGCGCCGCCTTCTACACACGGCTGCTTGGCCGTGGGCCGGTTGCGGCCTTTCCGGCCTACGTCGCCTATGCCCTCGATAACGGCCTGAACTTCAGCCTCTGGTCCACCAAGGCCGCGAACTTCGTCTCCTCCGGTTCGGGCCACCGGATGGAGATCGCCTTCATGGTCAAGGACGACGCCGAGGTCGAGCGGCTTTACGCGGAATGGCGCAAGGCTGGGATCCCGATCGAGCAGGACCTGATGACCGCCGTCTTCGGCCGCACCTTTGTCGCGCTCGATCCCGATGGCCATCGCCTGCGCGTCTGCACGCCAGACAAGTGACGGCGCGGTTTTAAGCGCCCGCTTTCTACACTTGCACGAAGTGCTCCGCCGAAATCTGGCGGTACTGCCGCTCGCCCACGACATAGTCGGGCGCGCGCATCGGGCTCTTGATCTCGTCGCTGGCGACATTGCGCCTGGTGTGCCGCCGGGTCGGATCGGCGATCGGCACGGCTGCCATCAGCTTGCGGGTGTAGGGGTGCTGCGGGTTTTCGAAGATATCGGTGCGCGGGCCGATCTCGACGATCTCGCCGAGATACATTACCGCGACACGGTGGCTGACGCGTTCGACGACGGCCATGTCGTGCGAGATGAAGAGATAGGCAAGGCCGAGGCTCGCCTGCAGGTCGAGCAGAAGGTTGATGACCTGCGCCTTGATCGAGACGTCGAGGGCCGAGACCGATTCGTCGGCAACGATGACCTTCGGATCGAGCGCCAGCGCCCGCGCAATGCAGACACGCTGGCGCTGTCCGCCGGAGAATTCATGCGGGTAGCGCGCGGCCATGTCGGCCTGCAGGCCGACGCGCTCCAGCAGGTCGGCGACCTTGTCGCGGGCCTGGCTCGCGGTGCCGAGCTTGTGCTCGAGATAGGGTTCGGCGATCGCAGCCCCCACGGTCATGCGAGGATTGAGGCTGGCGAAGGGATCCTGGAAGATCATCTGCATGGTCCGGCGCATTTCGCGCAAGCGTTTGCGATCCATGGCCAGCACGTCCTGGCCGTTGAGAACGACCGACCCGCTCTGCGGTTCGATCAGCCGCATGATGGCGCGACCGGTGGTCGACTTGCCGCAGCCGGATTCGCCGACGAGCGACAGCGTTTCGCCCGGCTGCAGGCTGAAGGAGACGTTTTCGATGGCGTGCACGCGGCCCTGCAGCTTGCCGAGCAGCCCGGCATGAATGTCGAAGCGCTTGACGAGGTTTTTCACCTCAAGGATCGGGCGGGTCTGAGCGACCGTGCTCGTTCCCTCGGCCGGCGTATCCGGCAGGCCAGTGACGCTGTCGATAACAGGAAAACGCAGCGGCTGCGGCTTGCCCTTCATCGAGCCGAGCATCGGTACGGCCGAGAGAAGTGCGCGGGTATAGGGATGTTTGGCGCGCAGGAAGATGTCGTCCGTCCGGCCGGTTTCCACCGCTTCGCCGCGGAACATCACCACGGTGCGGTCGGCGATCTCCGCAACCACGCCCATGTCGTGGGTGATGAACAGGACGGACGTTCCTTCCTCCTCCTGCAGCACCTTGATGAGGTCGAGGATCTGTCCCTGGATCGTCACGTCGAGGGCGGTCGTCGGCTCGTCGGCGATCAGGAGCTTCGGACGGCTGGCAAGCGCCATGGCGATCATGACGCGCTGGCGCATGCCGCCGGAGAAGCGGTGCGGGTATTCGTCGAAACGGGAAGCGGCCGACGGGATCCTGACCTTGTCGAGCAGGCGAATGGTCTCGGCCTTCGCTTCCGCCTTGCTCATCGGTCGATGGCAGAGCAGCGCTTCGGAAATCTGGTCGCCGATGGTGAACAGCGGGTTCAGGCTGGTCATCGGCTCCTGGAAGATCATCGCCACTTCGTTGCCGCGCACGCGGCGCATGTCGCTTTCCGGCAGATCGAGGATGTTGCAGCCGCCGAGCATGACTCGCCCTTCGGTTCGGCTCATGTCCTTCTGCAGCAGGCGCATGATCGAAAGGGACGTCACGCTCTTGCCCGAGCCGGATTCACCGACGATCGCCACCGTCTCTCCCGGCATGACCGAGAACGAGATGTCCCGCACCACAGGCTTCCAGGCGCCGTCGACCAGAAACGAGGTTGTCAGGTTCTCGACCGAAAGCACAGCTTTCGACGGATCGGTGGCAGCGTCGGTGCGGGTCATGTCTCACATTCCTTGTCGTTCTGCACGGGGTGGGCGGATCGGTCTCAGTCGGGCCAGCGCAACAGGCCGGCGAAGCGGCGGGCATTGCGCTCATGAAGCGGCGTGGCGATGATCTCGTTGGAGCTGCGCGCCTTTGTCAGCTCCTCGGAAAGGCGGTCTGCCACGATGGTTTCCTGGCCGGGGTGCAGGTTGCAGGGGTCGAGATAGAAGTAATTGTGCTCGACCTCGTGGTCGCGCACGATGATCGGCGGCTGACCGCGCGCCAGCGCATCGGCGAGATCCCAGGCGGTGATGTGGGCTTCCTGCGGATCGATGGTGACGCGCAGGCGGTCGAGCGGATTGCCGGTCGGGTCAGCTTCGATCACGTGCTTGACGCCCGGGCGGCCGTCGAGCGTGTCGCGCCAGAGATGGAGATAGCCGGCCTCGCGGTCGCGGATCCCCTGGTGGTCGCGCGTTTCCCAGGCGATGAGGGCTGCCATCACGCCGAGCATGCTTTCCTTGCCGACCTTCATGCCGCGGCCGATGCCGAGGTTCTGCAGGAAGGCGTTGCGCACCAGCGTCTTTTCGCCGGCGACGATGCCGGAGGTCGGGCCGCCCAGGAATTTGTGACCGGAATAGAGGACGATGTCCGCGCCCTGTTCGAGGAAGATCTTCAGATCATATTCGGATGCGGCATCGACGATGACCGGCACGCCCTTGGCATGGCAGGCCTCGGCGAATTCCTTGAGCCCGATAAGGCCGTACTGAACCACATGGTGGGAGACGACATAGATGGCAGCCGCCGTGCGCTCGTTGATGGCGGCTTCGATGTGATAGCGATAGGCCGACGTCGCCTGGCCGACGAGCACCGGCTTGCCGCCGGCAATGCGGATCGCCTGGTCGACCGGCGCACCATAGCTGACGACATGGCCCATCTGGATGATGACTTCGTTCTTCAAGCCCGTGGCATCGGGCAGGCGCTCGATCGCGGCGAGGTCGTTGCCGGTCATGGTGCCGGCGACTGCAAGGCTGATGCCGGCGGAGCAGGAGGCGGTGATGAAGCCGGCCTCGGCGCCCGTCAGCCGGGCAATCACCGGGCTGATCTTGCGCTGCAGGTCGTTGATCTCGACGAATTGCGGCAGTATGCCTGTCATCGCGGCGATCGCTTCCGGAACCACGATCGATGCGCCGAGGCTGGTCATCGTGCCGGATACGTTGATAACGGGCCGAAGTCCGAGAGCTTCGCGGATGTCGCGGTCAGGCATGGTGGTCTCCATATGATTTTCTGGCAGTCGGAACAGGTTAAGCTATTCCGTTTTCGCGGAATATCTACCATAGTAATGAGATATGAACGGGCCGTTTCGGATCGCCGAACCGGCCGTTGTCGCGGGTGAGACGGAAAGCCGTTGCTGACCGCCCATCTGATGCGAATTTCGAATTGCATGGGAGTAGACCCTTGGACAAGACGACGATTGCCGCCGAAGCCGGCGACGACATGGAGCCGACCGGCAAGACCCGCCGTTCGCGCGTAAGCGGCATGGATCGGGCATTGCAGGTGCTCGACTTCCTCTACGAGACCGGTTCTCCGAGCGGCGTCTACGCGATTGCCAAAGCGGTCGGCGCGCCGCTGTCGACGGCCTATGTCATCGTCGACGACATGGTGGAAAAGAACCTGCTCAGCCGCGATGCCGACGGCCAGGTCTGGCTCGGTGACAGGCTCTACCATTACGGTCTCGCCTATGCGCGCTCGCTCGATTTCCTCGGCGTGGCGACGCGGGAGATGCATGATCTCGGTCGCGAGGTTGCCGAAACCATCCAGCTCTGCGGTCGCGACGGCGACTACATGCAGGTGCTCGCCATGGCGGACGGCCCCGGCCATTTCCAGGTGACATCCAGGGTCGGCACCCGGGTGCCGCTTAACTGGACGGCCTCCGGACGATTGCTGGTCGGCCATCTGCCCTCCGACGAGAGGTTGGAGCTGTTCCGCCGTTGCGCCCGCACATCGCCGACGGGCCGGGCCGATGTAGATCCGGCCGCACTGTCGAGCCAGGCCGAGACGGCGCTTGCCGCCAAGCTTTCGATCCAGGCCGGTGAATCCGACTATGCGGTCGCCTGCGTCGCCGCCCCGATCCTCGACGACAAGGGCAGCTGCGTCGCGACCATCTCCATCGTTCTGCCCGAACAGAAGATCGTCGACGATCGCAACTTCTACGCCGATCACGTCAGGGTTTCCGCCGAGCGGATCGAGAAGATGATGGGCTGGCGCAGCCATTGATCCGACCTCCCTTAAACCGTCACTCGTGAAGCGAGACGATCGCTTCGATCTCGACGGTGATGTTGCCGGGAAGCGATCCGAAACCGACGGCCGAGCGGGCATGCTGCCCCGCTTCGCCGAAGACGTCGATCAGCAGGTCGGAGCAACCATTGATCACCTGCGGATGATCGGCGAAGTCCGGTACGGCGTTGACCATGCCGAGGAGCTTGACGATGCGCTTGACGCGGCCGAGATCGCCGAGCGCATCATGCATCACCGCCAGCAGATTGATGCCCGTCAGCCGCGCGTGCTCATAGGCGCTTTCAACGTCGACGTCGGCGCCGACCTTGCCGGCATGCAGGTGGCCGTCGACCTCGCGCGGGCCCTGTCCGGAGAGGTAGAGAATGTTGCCCTCCTGAACATGGGTGACGAAGTTGGCGATCGGCGGCGGTGCCGGGGGCAGGTCGATGCCGAGGGCTGCAAGCCTCTGGTAGGGCGAAGCCGGCACACGGCCCTTGGTCTTATGGTCCAAACTGTTCACGCGATATCCTGCCAGTTTCTGTGTTCTGTGATGGTTCAACGGTAGCTGAAGCCGTGGCTGTGGTCGGGGCATTCGACATGCTGCGGCTGGTATCTGTTTGCCGCCACGACGTCCGTGCCCATGAGCGCATATCGCGGCTCGAAGAGGCGGTTGAGATGCGCTTCGGCTCCAAGTGAATCGAAGACGCGCAGTTCGGAATCGACGAGATCGAAGAGGGTGAACTCGGCGCGCGCGCCGACGGTCAGAAGCCCGTCCATCGGCAGGCGAATGACCGAGGCCGGAGCCTGCGTCACGGCCTCGACGACCTTTTCGAACTGCATGCCGACGCTCAAGAGCTTCGACATGGTGGTGCCGAGGTCCCAGACTGACTGGTTCATGCTGCGCAGGTGCACATCGGTGGAGATCGAGAAGGGCAGCAGGCCGCGGGCAATGGCGACTTCCGCGACGCGGAACGAAAACGACGCGCCGCCATGGCCGATGTCGAGCCGGATGCCTTCGCCGGCGCAGCGCTCGGCAAGCTCGAACAGGTCTTCGTCCTCGATGATGCTACTGCCGGCCTTGCCGTTGAAGCAATGGGTGACGATGTCGCCGGGGCCGAGGATTTCAAGCACTTCGTCATAGAGCGCCGGCGGTTCGCCAACATGCACCATCATCGGGATCTTGAGGATCTTGGCGATCTTCTTGCCGAGCTTGACCGGGGTTACGCCCCAGGAGCCGGTGATCACGTGGCTGGCGCGCACTTTCAGGCCGACGATATGCTCGCGGTTTTCCTGGTAGCAGGCGATGATGCGGTCGATGTCAATCGAGCGGATGTCGCTGAGCTCGCTGACGCGGTTGCAGGCGACGAGGCCGATCGAGCCGAGATTGAGGAAGGCCTTGATGCGCTCGCGCGCCGGCTCGATGATGTATTCGCGAAAACCATGGAAGTTGGCTTCGCCGGCCGAACCGGCGTCGACGATGGTGGTGACGCCGCGCTCCATGCCGCAGAGTTGCGGCCGGACCGAAATGTCGGTGCCGCCATGCCAGACATGGGCGTGCAGATCGATCCAGCCGGGCGAAATCCAGGCACCCTTGCCGTCGATGCGCTGGGTGCCTTCAGGCGCCGACAACTGGCTGCCGATGCGGGCAATGGTGCCGTCGCCACCGATCAGGATGTCGACGGTTTCGCTCGGTGCCGCCATGCCGAAGGCGACGGGCTTCACGTTGCTGATCAGCACGGGGCTGGTGCTACGGGTTGCGGTGGGCATGGATCACAGGTCCTTTCTGAGGCGGGGGTCGAGCATGTCGCGCAAACCATCGCCAACCATCTGCAGGGACAGAACCGAAAGCACGATGGCGATGCCGGGAAACAGCGTCACCCAATCGGCCTGTCCGATATATTGCCGGCCCGAGGCGATCATCGTGCCCCAGGTCGGGATCTCAGGACTGACGCCGACGCCGAGGAAGGAAAGCCCGGCTTCGGCCAGCATGGCATGGGCAAATAGGAACGTGCCCTGCACCAGGATCGGCGAGAGCAGGTTGCGCAGCACATGCCGCGTCATGATGTGCGGCGTCGAGATGCCGAGCGCGCGAGCCGCCTCGACATAGGGCAGCTCGCGGATCACCAGCGTCGAGGCGCGCACCACCCGCGCCAGCCGCGGCGCGTAGACGACGCTGAGCGCGACGATCACCGTCGTCAGCGACGGGCCGAGGGCGGCGACGAGCGCGATCGCCAGCAGGATATCGGGAAAGGCCATCATCGCGTCGATCAGGCGGGCGATCGGCGCGTCGAGCTTCGGAAAGAAGCCGGCGACGAGGCCCATGACGACACCGACGATCGTTGCGAGCGTGACGACGGCGGCGCCGACGAGCAGCGAAAGCCGGCCGGCATAGAGCGTGCGCGAAAACACGTCGCGCCCGAATTCGTCAGTGCCGAAGAACCATTGCAGGCTCGGCGGCGACAGGCGGTTGACGATCGACAGCTTGCCGGGCGCATAGGGCGCGATCAGCGGCGCGAAGACGGCCAGGAGCACGAAGACGACGAGAACGAAGAGACCGAAGGCAACGGTCTTGCGCTTGAGCAGGCGGCGCAGGAACTTGGCACGCTCGCTTGCGACAGGGGTTGATACGGTGGCGGTCATCAGTAGCGAACCCTTGGATCAACGAGGAGATAGAGCATGTCGATCGCGAAATTGATCAGCACGTAAAGAGCGGCGATGACGAGCAGCGCGCCCTGGATCACAGGGTAGTCGCGCCTGAGCACGGCGGAGACGACGAGATTGCCGACGCCCGGAAGGCCGAAGACGGTTTCTGTGACGACGGCGCCGGAGATCAGAACCGCGGCGGTGAGACCGATGATGGTCAGGATCGGGATGAGGGCATTCTTCAGCGCGTGTTTCATTACCACCTTGCGTTCGCCGAGACCCTTGGCGCGGGCGGTGCGGATGAAGTCGTCGCCGAGCACATCGAGCATCGAGGCGCGGGTAAAGCGCAGGATCAGCGCCGAGGAGACGACCCCGAGCGCAATGGCCGGCAAGGTCAGATGGTACATGCGCTCTGCGAAGGATGAACCCGGCCCGCCGTAACCCGAAACCGGGAACCAGCCGAGGCGGACCGCGAGGAACTGGATGAGGATCAGGCCGAGCCAGAAGCTCGGAATGCTGGCGGCAAGCATCGCCAGCGTGGTGGCCGCCTGGTCGACGAAGGAGCCGCGGCGGTAGGCGGCGTAGATGCCGATCGGCAGCGCAATGCCGCTGGCGATCAGAATCGAGAACAGGGTCAGGAAGAAGGTCGGCTCGGCACGCTCGGCAAGCGCCGAAGTGACCGGCTGGTTGAGGAAGATCGACTGGCCGAGATCGCCCTGCAGCAGCTGCCCGATATAGTAGACATATTGCAGGCCGAGCGACTGGTCGAGACCAAGCTTGGTGCGCAATTCGGCGATGTCTTGCTGCGTCGCTTCCGGTCCGAGCATGACGGCGGCGGGATCGCCGGGTGTCACGCGGACGATGACGAAGACAATGGTGACGACGAGCGCCATGACCACGATCATGCCGAACAGGCGCTGGAGAATATAGCGTATCATGGGTGCCTCGAACTTCTTCCGCACGGGCACTGGCAAGGCAGCGCCGGGCTATCCGGCGGGCAGCAATCCGTGAAGGGAAAGACCGCCCGCCGAAGGCTTCAAGTGGATGAAAGCTTACTTCTTGATCGAAGCGTTCCAGAAGTAGGGCCACGGCGCGGGGGAGACGCCGTCAAGCGTCTTGGTCTTTGCCGACAGGGCGTTGAAGTCGCCGATCTTGATGAACGGCACTTCCTCGTAGATCACCTTCTGGACGTCGGCCCAGAGTGTGACGCGCTTGCCAGCATCCGATTCGGCGTTGAAGGCATCGACGGCCTTGGCGCGGGCCGGCGTATCCCAGTTTCCGGGCGCCTTGGTCGACATCATGCCGATCAGCGCCGGTTCCGGCAGGAACGGGCTGTGGGTGATATAGATATCCCAGAGTGTCGGGTCGGCGCGGCGCTGGGTGAGCGTTGCCCAGTCGACCACCTGCAGATCGACGGTGAAGCCCGCGAGCTTCAGATACTCGGCGGCGACCTGTGCCATTTTGTAGTGGAACTCGTACTGGCGGCTGGTCAGGATGCGCAGCGGCTCACCCTTGTAGCCGGTAGCCTTCAAGAGTTCGCCTGCCTTTTCCGGATCGGCGACATTGTAGCCGCCTTCCGTGCCGGCTTCGGTGCGCCAGACATACTGCGCCGGGTAGAGGGCGGCATCGAGCGCGTAGAAGTCGGTGCTGCCGAAGGCGGCCGCCATCATGTCTTCCATGCTGAGTGCGGCGCGGATCGCCTTGCGCAGTTCCAGATTCTTGGTCATGCCGTTGCCTGAGTTGAGGACAAAGACAGGCCAGCCGAAAGGCTGCAGCATCACAGGTTCGGAAGCGCTCGAGCCTTTCACCCGTTCGAAGGATTCGACCGGCAGCGAATCGACGTAGTCGTACTGACCGGAGACGGCGGCCTCGACACGGGTGTTCGGGTCGGGAACCGGCACGAAGCGGATCTCGTCGGCATACTGGTGACGCGCGCCGCCATAACCGTTGCTTTCGCCCTCGGGCGAGACATAGCCGTCGTAACGCTCAAGCTGGATGTACTGGTCGGCCTTGCGCTCCTTGAGCTTGTAGGGGCCGGTGCCGACGAAATCGACCATCGGCTCAGCCTGCTTTTCCGAAGGCAGTACGATTGCCGCGGAATTGTTGAAGGCGAGCAGCGAGACCAGCGGCGCATAGGGGGTGTTGAGCGAGATCTTGACCGTGGTCGGGTCGACGGCCTCGATGCCGGCGATCGTCGTTGCCGTCTGCTTGCCGCGCGAGGCGGTCTTCGTCCAGCGCTCGAGCGAGGCGACGACGTCGGTCGCATCCATGTCGGTGCCGTCATGGAACTTGACGCCGGAGCGCAGCTTGATCGTGTAGGTTTTGCCGTCGGCGCTGATTTCCGGCATGGCCACAGCCAGAAGCGGCGTCGGCTTCCAATCCTTGTCGAAGGTGTAGAGCGTCTCGAACATATGCTGCGAGACGATGCCGACCAGGTCGGCCGTCGAAGCCATAGGGTCGAGCGTCGGCGGCTCGCCGACCGTGGCGACGTTGATGACGCCGCCCTTTTCCTGCGCGAAGGCGAAGGACGAGGAGGCGATGAGTGCCGTTCCCAGAAGCAGTGCAATCCTTGCTGATTTCATCTTATGTTCCTCTCTTATAGTTATATCATAGTTATGTACTAAGATACTTTATATTGGAATGATAAGGTCAGCCTTACGGAAATGTCAAGCCGCAGCCAAAACCGACGGTCATCATGGCAGCGGGGCCGGCGACGCTGATCAGTCAGGGGAGGGATCGATGAGGGAGCACTTTTCGCTTTGGGCGGGCACGCATTGATCAAGCGGAGCGCGCTGCTCGACGCTTGAACACGACGAAATCGGCTGTCCTGCGCTCAGGAAAGTGCTTGCCTTACATCAGGTTATGCTTTCACCCGCCGCCCAGACGGGCGGCAGGGCCTTCATCGCAGGTTTACCGATAAGGCGAGTAGCAGGCGCGGCGGGCGCCATAATAGGGCTGGAAGGTATTGTCCCATGCCCGGTAGGAGCTGTATCGACTGTAGCACCAGCTCGTATGGGCGTTGCCGCCATAGTACCGTCTCGGCTGGGCCATCAGCCCGCCGATGATGGCGCCGGCGGCAAGGCCGCCGATGATCGCGCCTACATTGTCATCGTCGTCGTCGTCATCCCAGTGGCGGTGACGGTAATAGCGCCGATCGCCCCGCCATCGGTAGCCATCGTATCCGCGATACCAGCGGCGGTGATAGTACTGCACGGTCTCGACGTCGGAGATGCCTGCCTTCATGGGTGTTACCGACGGGAATGCCTGTACCGGGGCTGCGCTGGAGAAGGCCGTTGCCAGCGAAAGCGCAACAATTGCCAGCTTTTTCATTGGCTTCACCATTTCCTTTCATTGGGGAAATGGATGAGGGCATGTTTTGTGCCGGAGAACGGGCAGAAACTCACGGCTTCGTGAATGCGCGGCAATCGGTTGGCTAGACGCTGAACTCTTCGAGCCTCTGCATGAAAATGCCGAAGCCGGCGCGGCGATAGGTGTCCTGTGCCTTGGCGTGATCCCAGGTATCCGTGTGCAGCCAGACGCGATCCGGTGCCCGATCCCAGATGGCACGCAGTGAGCCATCGAGAAGAAACGGCCCCAGCCTTCTTCCCTGCGCTTGCGGGATCAGGCCGAAATGGGTGAGTTCGACATCGGAAGTGTCAGCGCGCTCGAATTCGCAGAGCCCGACGGCACTGCCTTCCACCCGCAGGATATAGAGCGCGGTCGACGGGCTGCGCAAAAAGGCATCGAGCTCATCGGCAGGCATGCGCAGTCGCTGATCCCAGCGCAAAGGTTCGGCGACTGCGCGGTAGAGCGAGAGGAATTCCTCTGCTGCCAAGCGCTCAGGCGCAAACGCCGTGCCCTCGACAGGCGGCAGCAAAGGCTCGCCAGTCGGCCGAGTGCGCATTTCCATGTAGGTCACAAGCAGCTGAACCATGATCGCTTACATCGGCATCGGGTGCATCGGCATCGCAAGAGCCGGCTCGGCGGAGCGTCGCGCCTGTGATTTGTCCTGCTGACGAGAAGGATGGTGATCCCGGCGCGATTCGAACGCGCGACCCCCAGATTAGGAATCTGGTGCTCTATCCTGCTGAGCTACGGGACCACTCGGATAGCACCCATACAAAAGCAAGGCCTCTTCGCCAAGTGTTTTTGCGCGGTGCCTTCGCGAAATAGGGCATGGCGTGCGGTGCCGGGAATGCAGGGGATAGCGGAAGGCGCCTGTCCAATCCGGTTTCCTCCTCTACCGAGGCGTGCCGAAATCGGGGGCTGGTGTTTCCCGTCTTTCGGATGCTAAGCAGTGATCAGCGCCGGCTTGAGGAGGCTGGCGCTCCTTCATGCGACCTTCACCCAGAGACCTGATCCAGACATGTTCATCGGAATTGATTGGGGCGGCACGAAAATGGAAGTCATCGCGCTTGATCGCGATGGTGAAACGCGCGCCCGCCACCGCGTCGCGACCCCGACCAGCGGCTATGACGACTGCATTCTGGCCGTTCACGGCCTTGTTGCCGCCGCCGAAAAGACGGCGGGCGAACAAGGATCGATCGGCATCGGCATTCCCGGCAGTCCCAATCCGCGCACCGGTATCGTGCGCAACTCCAACGCTGTGCTGATCAACGGCAAGCCGCTCGGGCGCGACCTCGAACAGGCGCTCGGCCGCAAGGTGCGGCTCGCCAACGACGCCAATTGCCTGGCGGTGTCGGAGGCAGTCGACGGTGCCGGCAAGGACGCGCAGACAGTGTTCGGCGTGATTGTCGGCACCGGCCATGGCGGCGGGCTGGCGATCGGCAAGAAGGTGCATGCCGGCTACCAGGGCGTCGCCGCCGAAATCGGCCACTATCCGCTGCCATGGATGACCAAGGACGAGTATCCCGGCCACAAATGCTGGTGCGGCAAACACGGCTGCCTCGACATGTACGCCTGCGGCACCGGGGTCGAGCTCGACTATCGCCTGACCACCGGCGTCGAAAAGCGTGGTCGCGATATCATCGAGGCGAAGCGGGCCGGCGATCCGGCGTCAACAGGCGTCTACAATCGTTTCGTCGACCGGCTGGCGCGCAGCCTTGCGCTTTTGACCAACATCGTCGACCCGGATGTCTTCGTGCTCGGCGGGGGCATGTCGAATGTCGACGAGATCTATGAGGATGTGCCGCCGCGGGTGGTCAACTACCTCTTTGGCGACAGTTTCGAAACGCCTGTTCGCAAGGCGATGCACGGGGACAGTTCCGGCGTGCGCGGCGCGGCTTGGCTCTGGAAGGATTGAGCGGAGGCTTCATGAATATCGACAATGATCTCAAGCGCATCGGCCAACAGGAGCGCGAGCTGCAATTCGACAGTTTCGACCTGGAAATGGCATGGCAACTGGGCACGACGTTGCGCCGCATGGCCGCCGAACGCAAGCTCGGCGTCGTCATCGATGTCACGCTGTTTTCGATGCAGGTGTTTTATACCGCGCTTGAGGGCGCGACGCCTGACAATCCGAACTGGGTGCGCCGCAAGCGCAACACCGTTTTTCGCCTGTTCAAGAGCAGCTACTCGACCGGCCTCGGGCTGTTGAAGCAGCAGACCAATCTGCAGGCGAAGCTCGGGCTTCCGGATGCCGAATATGCGGCCCATGGCGGCAGTTTCCCGATCGTCGTCAAGGGCACGGGCTGCATCGGTGCGGTGACCGTGTCCGGCCTGCCGCAGCGCGAGGACCACAACATGGTGGTCGAGGCGCTGGCCGAGCTGCTCGGCAAGAACCATGATGAACTGAAGCTCGAGGGCTGAACCGTTGCCGCAGGATATTTTCTCGCAATCCGCTATCTTGTCGGCGTGGCTGGCCGAAAGGGCCCTGCCGCTCTGGCGCGAAAAGGGCGTCGATGCCACGGGCGGCGGTTTCGCCGAAACCATCGACATGGCCGGCGAGCCAACGCGGGCCAATCGCCGGGCGCGGGTGCAGCCGCGTCAGGTCTACTGTTTCGCCGAGGCCGGCAGGCGCGGCTGGGCGGGCGACTGGAAGAGTGCCGCCGAGGGCGGGCTTGCCTATTTCGATCGGGTCTATCTGCAGCCGACGGGCTTTTACGGCGCGCTTGCGGATGCCGACGGCAACCTCATCGATGCCGCCTTCGACCTCTACAATCAGGCTTTCGCGTTGCTGGCCTTTGCCTATCTGGCCGAGGTCTTCCCCGAGCGCAGGCCGGAAATGATCGAGCGCAGCAACGGTTTGCGCCAACGCATCGAGGCCCACTGCAAGCACCCGCTCATCGGCTTTGAAGAGGACGATCCGTCGCGGCTGCCGCTCTGCTCCAATCCGCACATGCATCTGTTCGAAGCGTGCCTGGCGAGCGAGGAGGTCGTCGGCTTTGATCGCGTCGCCTGGTTCAACCTTGCAGACGAGATCGCGCATCTGGCGATGGATCATTTCATCGACGGCGGTACCGGCGCGTTGCGGGAGTTCTTCGACCACGACTGGGCGCCGTTCCCGGGTGACAAGGGGCGTATCGTCGAGCCCGGCCATCTGTTCGAATGGGCGTGGCTGTTGCTGCGCTGGGCCGAGCGGCGCGGCAATGCCGAGGCGATCGTCAAGGCGCGGCGGCTGTTTGCGATCGGCGAGGCGCACGGCATCTGCCCGACCCGCAATGTCGCGGTCATGACGCTCTTCGACGATTTCTCGGTCGCCGACCCGATCGCACGGCTTTGGCCGCAGACGGAATGGCTGAAGGCTTCGGTTCGTTTTGCAGCCCTCACAGAAGGCGCGGAGCGTGAGCGCTATCTCGCCTCGGCGGCGCGGGCGGCTTCGGCACTCAACCTGTTCCTGGAGACACCGGTGGCCGGGCTGTGGCGCGACAAGCAGAAACCAGATGGCAGTTTCGTCGACGAACCGGTGCCGGCGAGCAGTTTCTACCATATTCTCTGCGCCATCTATGAAACGCAGGATTGCCTCGGCCGTCTTTAGAGCATTTCCAGGAAAAGTGCGAAGCGGTTTTCCGTCAGGAAATGCGGAAAAACGAAGCGACAGAGCGTTTCCGCGGCTCAATTTAAGCCAGAAACGCTCTGAGTTTGTCTTCTGATGGCATTCGCATGGCTCGCTGCGGTCGCGGCGGGCCATTTTCTTTGCCGTGGCGTTCACCCAAAAGGCGGAATCGCCTTTCTGTCGCTCCTGTGCGCAGACTGAAACCGCATGCGCCAAGGCTACCAAGCCAACGTCATTGCGGCAAATTAAATCCGTTCATATGTTGACATAAAGATGTCTTTATGTGATTGACTTGACTATTGCTTGTCGTTTTCAGAACGGGAGATTTCCCATGTCCGCCATCGACGCCCTTTTCGGCGACCTTTCCTCCAAGCCGGATGGCTCCGAAGTCATGCGGGCGCTGAAGCAGGCGGCCAGCGAGCGCATCCTGATCATGGATGGTGCAATGGGCACGGAAATCCAGCAGCTGGGTTTCGTCGAGGATCACTTCCGTGGCGATCGCTTCGGCGGTTGTGCCTGCCATCAGCAGGGCAACAACGACCTGTTGACCCTGACGCAGCCGAAGGCGATCGAGGACATCCACTATTCCTACGCCATCGCCGGCGCCGACATCCTGGAAACGAACACGTTCTCCTCGACCCGCATTGCCCAGGCCGACTACGGCATGGAAGACATGGTCTACGACCTCAATCGTGACGGCGCCCGCCTGGCGCGCCGGGCGGCAAGGCGCGCCGAAGCGCATGACGGCCGTCGCCGGTTCGTCGCCGGAGCGCTCGGCCCGACGAATAGGACCGCGTCGATTTCGCCTGACGTCAACAATCCGGGCTACCGGGCGGTGACCTTCGACGATCTCAGGATCGCCTATGCCGAACAGATCCGCGGCCTGATCGACGGCGGCGCCGATATCATCCTGATCGAGACGATCTTCGATACGCTCAACGCCAAGGCGGCGATCTTCGCCACCAAGGAAGTGTTCGCAGAGAAGGGTATCGAACTGCCGGTGATGATCTCCGGCACGATCACCGATCTTTCCGGCCGTACGCTGTCGGGCCAGACGCCGACGGCGTTCTGGCATTCCGTGCGCCATGCCGAGCCTTTCACCATCGGGCTCAACTGTGCGCTCGGCGCCAATGCCATGCGCGCGCACATCGACGAACTTTCGAGTGTCGCCGACACCTTCGTCTGCGCCTATCCGAACGCCGGCCTGCCAAACGAATTCGGGCGATATGACGAGACCCCGGACCAGATGGCAGCCCAGGTCGAAGCCTTTGCCCGCGACGGTCTCCTCAACATCGTCGGCGGCTGCTGCGGCTCGACGCCCGCCCATATCAGCGCGATCGCCAAGGCGGTTGCCAAACACCCGCCACGCCTGATCCCCGATGTCGCGCCGCTGATGCGGCTCTCGGGCCTCGAGCCCTTCACGCTCACCTCAGACATTCCCTTCGTCAATGTCGGCGAGCGCACCAACGTCACCGGCTCGGCCAAGTTCCGCAAGCTGATCACCGCCGGCGACTATTCCGCAGCGCTCGATGTCGCCCGCGATCAGGTCGCCAACGGCGCGCAGATCATCGACATCAACATGGACGAGGGCCTGATCGATTCGAAGCAGGCGATGGTCGAGTTCCTCAACCTTATCGCTTCCGAACCTGATATCGCCCGCGTGCCCGTCATGATCGATTCGTCGAAGTGGGAGGTGATCGAGGCCGGATTGAAATGTGTCCAGGGCAAGCCGCTGGTCAACTCGATCTCGATGAAGGAAGGCGAAGAGGCGTTTCTGCATCACGCCAGGCTTTGCCGCGCCTATGGCGCTGCCGTCGTCATCATGGCCTTCGACGAGGTTGGGCAGGCAGATACCAAGGCGCGCAAGGTCGAGATCTGCACCCGCGCCTACAAACTGCTGACCGAAGAAGCCGGCTTCCCGCCCGAAGACATCATCTTCGACCCGAACATCTTTGCCGTCGCGACCGGCATCGAGGAACACAACAACTACGGCGTCGACTTCATCGAAGCAACGCGCGAAATCATTGCGACGCTGCCGCATGTGCACATCTCCGGCGGGGTCTCCAACCTGTCGTTCTCCTTCCGCGGCAACGAACCGGTGCGCGAGGCGATGCACGCCGTGTTCCTCTACCATGCCATCCAGGCGGGCATGGACATGGGCATCGTCAATGCCGGCCAGCTTGCCGTCTATGACGGCATCGATGCCGAGCTGCGCGAGGCCTGCGAAGACGTGGTCCTGAACCGCCGCGCCGATTCGACCGAACGCATGCTGGAGATTGCCGAGCGCTATCGCGGACAGGGCGGCGCCCAGGCCAAGGAGAAAGATCTTTCCTGGCGTGAATGGCCGGTCGAAAAGCGACTCGAGCACGCGCTGGTCAACGGCATCACCGAATATATCGAGGCCGATACCGACGAGGCGCGGCTTTCGAGCGCCCGGCCGCTGCATGTCATCGAAGGTCCGTTGATGGCCGGCATGAATGTCGTCGGCGATCTTTTCGGCTCGGGCAAGATGTTCCTGCCGCAGGTGGTGAAATCGGCGCGCGTGATGAAGCAGGCGGTTGCCGTTCTGCTTCCGCACATGGAAGCCGAGCGGCTGGCCGCCGGTGGCGAAGGCGAGCGCCAGAGCGCCGGCAAGATCCTGATGGCGACGGTCAAGGGCGACGTGCACGACATCGGCAAGAACATCGTCGGCGTCGTGCTTGCCTGCAACAATTACGAGATCATCGATCTCGGCGTCATGGTGCCATCCGCCAAGATCCTCGAGGTGGCCAAGGCGCAGAAGGTCGACATCATCGGCCTTTCCGGCCTGATCACGCCATCGCTCGACGAGATGGTGCATGTTGCCTCGGAGCTCGAGCGCGAAGGTTTTGATATCCCGCTGTTGATCGGCGGCGCGACGACGAGCCGGGTGCATACGGCGGTCAAGATCAATCCGCGCTACGACCGCGGCCAGACGGTCTACGTCACCGATGCGAGCCGTGCGGTCGGGGTCGTCTCCAGCCTGTTGTCGTCGGAAGCCAAGGGCTCTTACGTCGAGACGATCCGCGCTGAATATCGCAAGGTTGCCGACGCCCATGCTCGCAACGAGGCGGAAAAGCGCCGCCTGCCGCTATCGCAGGCGCGCGCCAATGCTCACAAGATCGACTGGAGCGGCTATCAGGCCAAGGCTCCCTCGTTTCTCGGTACGCGGGTGTTTCAGGGGTGGGAGCTGGACGAGCTGGCGCGCTACATCGACTGGACGCCGTTCTTCCAGACCTGGGAACTGAAGGGCGTCTATCCCAAAATCCTCGATGACGAGAAGCAAGGGCAGGCCGCACGTCAGCTGTTCGAGGATGCGCAGGCCATGCTTGCCAAGATCATCGCCGAGAAATGGTTTGCCCCGAAGGCGGTCGTCGGCTTCTGGCCGGCCGGAACCGTCGGCGACGACATCCGGCTGTTTACCGAGGAAACGCGCGGCGAGACGCTCGGCACCTTCTTCACGCTGCGTCAGCAGCTGAGCAAGCGCGACGGGCGACCGAACGTGGCGCTGTCGGATTTCGTCGCACCTGTCGACAGCGGCAGCAGAGATTATCTCGGCGGCTTCGTCGTCACGGCCGGTATCGAGGAAGTGGCGATCGCCGAGCGCTTCGAGCGCGCCAACGACGACTATTCGTCGATCATGGTCAAAGCACTGGCCGACCGGTTCGCCGAAGCCTTTGCCGAGCGCATGCATGAATACGTGCGCAAGGAACTCTGGGGTTATGCTGCGGACGAGACATTCTCGCCGCAGGACCTGGTCGGTGAGCCCTATGCCGGTATTCGCCCGGCACCTGGCTATCCGGCTCAGCCCGACCATACGGAAAAGGAAACGCTGTTCCGGTTGCTCGACGCCGAAAAGGCGATCGGCGTGACCTTGACCGAGAGCTTTGCGATGTGGCCCGGTTCGTCCGTCTCCGGTCTCTATGTCGGCCATCCCGAGGCCTATTATTTCGGTGTCGCCAAGGTCGAGCGGGATCAGGTGGAGGATTATGCGGGGCGCAAGCGTATGCCGGTGCGCGAGGTCGAACGCTGGCTGTCCCCGATCCTCAACTACGTGCCGATGCCCGAAGCAGAGGCAGCCGAGTAATCTCGGGAATCCAACAATAGTGCTGGCGGGCAATCATGCCCGTCAGTCTCGCGCTTGAAGCGAGGCGGTCTGCAAGGCCGGTCATGCGGCGAAACCGTCTTTCCCACTTGCCTCAATCCAAGATGAAACTGCGCCGAGCGCTTGGCGATGCCGGCACTTGCCGATTTCTTGAAGCCTCTATGCTTTCCTGAACTGGGCTATTGCTCTGTATTCGTCGTTTATGGTCGGTAGCGCCAATATATTTCTTGAGGCGCCCAAAAATAATGGGATGGAAATTCCGAAAGGATTCCAATCGAAACGAACGTGATTCAACGTTGTTTTTCGGCAGTGCCGCTGCATTTCGGGCCGTATTCCAAATGAAACATTGAAAATCCCGAAAAAAGAATTATATGGGTGCAATCGAATATTGCTTGCGACCTTTGTCAAAGCGCTGAAAAGCGTTGTCAGATTTCCTCTCAACATCGACACGGCTCGGCGAATACCCGTCGAGCGAAATCAACGATTGAAAGGAGATCGTTATGAATTCAGGCACTGTAAAGTGGTTCAATGGCACCAAGGGTTTTGGCTTCATCCAGCCGGATGACGGTACGACCGACGTGTTTGTTCATGTTTCCGCTGTAGAGCGTGCAGGCATGGGCTCGCTGGCGGAAGGCCAGAAGGTCACCTACGACATCGTCCGCGACCGCAAGACCGGCAAGAACTCTGCCGACAATCTCCGGGCGGAATGAATCGTCATCTGCCTCCCCCGACCACGGATGTACTGGCTGGGGACGTTTGATTGACGGGAAGAGGTCGGGTGAAGCCCGGCCTTTTTGCGTCCGGACCCTGCACATTCCGGGGAAGGAAACTATCATGACCCGCAGAATTTGTGCCGTTGGCGACACGGTGACCGTAAGGGCCGATTTCACCAAGCTGGCACCCGCCGTCAGGACGTGCCGGATCATCGGTGTTCTGCCCGCCGACCACGGCGAGACCCAATATCGCGTCCGTTTCGACGGCGAGAACTTCGAACGTCGCATCGTTGCAAGCGACGTCGAGACCACTGAGGCGGCCTCTCCCATCGAAGAGGGACCGTCGCGCATCATTGCCAAGGGTGAACCCTGGCTGAAACCGTCGCGCATCCGGATCGGAAGATAGCTACAGCAATCTCGGTCCGCCGATGTGCGGCCCCAACCAAAGGGAAGGATACATCTTGCAGGTACTCGTCAGAGACAACAACGTCGACCAGGCACTCCGCATTCTGAAGAAGAAAATGCAGCGCGAGGGACTGTTCCGCGAATTCAAGGCGCGCAGCGCCTATGAAAAGCCGTCGGAAAAGCGCGTTCGCGAAAAGGCCGAAGCCGTTCGTCGCCAGCGCAAGCTCGCGCGCAAGAAGCTTCAGCGCGAAGGCCTGCTGCCGGCACCGAAGAAGGCTGTCCGCACCCGCTAAATCTGAGGTACCGATGCCGATTTCGGCATCGGTCCACGCCCGAGCGAGGAGGTACGCATGACGTCGACGAAGAAAGATCTTTTCAAGCCTGAGCGTTTGTCGGCAGCCGACAAGGCTGCGGCGACCGACCATACGGCCCGCGGTATCGTTGCGGCGGAAAAGCTGGCGCGCGAGAAGAAGACCGAAAAGCTCAAGGCTCAGCGGTTGTTGCAGGAGGCTGACGCCGAACCCGTGGCCCCGGCGCCCAAGCGCCAGCCGGCACGCAAGCGCACGAGCGCCTGATTGCGCTCATCGGCCGGGCGCAGCCATTGCCCGGCAATGTTCTGCCAACCAAGCCCGACATAACCTCCTTGATAGATCGTCCGCCCGCCGCGCATCCCACTCGACGCGCGGCTAGGCAATGTTTGTGCAGTTGGTTCCAACGCCGGGCTAGTTGACCGCGCTCGGCTCAGGAAACTGCCACTTTCCATCCAGTATTTCCTGCCGCGGCCGATAGAGACGCACCGCGTAGTTCCAGCCCTTGGTTGTCGGCAGGCAGTTGGCGATCTTGCCGTCGCAACCGCCGAACTGGATCGCCACCGTGCCATCATCGCCCTTCTTCGCGGTGATATCGTTGACCGTGTAGGCATCATACTTGTTCTTCTCGAAATACCCGGCAGCATTGTAGACGCTCACCGACCAGAATGCGTCGACGGGCACGTCTTTCACATCGAGCTTGTACACAGTCGCGCCGTCATTTTTGGTCGGCGTGATGTTGAGATAAACCGCATCCTTATCCGGATTCCCGCCCCAGCCCGACGCCGTGCCGATCAGATGGCGAACGGGATCGACTTGCTCCTTGGTCCCGAAGGCTTTCTTGAAGTCGGGCATCGTCGCGCCGAGCACGAGCAATGCCTCGCGCACCGTCTTCTGGCTCGCCGGATCCCAGGCGGGGACCTCGAAGCTGCCGCTCTTCGCCTGACTGGCCTTGATCGCGTCCTGCAAGGCATGGACCGCTTCGATATCCTTGGCGTCGGCCGGGTCGACGAGCGTGCGAATTGCCACGACGACATAGCGCGTGCCGACACCCTCCTTCGTCAGCGTGTGCTCTCCGGCATCGTAGACGACCTCGGGCACGTAGTGATCCTCGTTGATCACCTGCATCGACATGAAGCGCTTTCCTGCATCGGGCAGCGTGATGGTGACAGGACCGGCATCAAGGTCGAACACCGCCGAGGAATAGAGCGTGTCGCGGTTGAGGCGTATGACCGTCTGGTTGTCGATCGAGGCGGGCTCGCGGCGGTGCAGGAACTTGCCCAGCGCCCCGTCCTTGACCATGGCCGCGGCATACATGTCGCTCTCGGCGCGGATGAAATTGTCGACTCCGACGATTACAGGATCTGCGGCGGTGGCCGGCAGGATGCCGATCAAGGCAAGGGTCGCCGCGAGAGCAACAGTGGTTCGAAATGTATTCATGCTGGTCATCCTCTCTGCTCATGTCGCAGATTTCAGTGGCGGGGCTTTCCATTTGCCGTCGAGGGCATCGGGTTTTGGCCAGTAGAGGCGCATCACCACGAAGAACGGGCCCTTGGGAGCCGGTAGCCAATTGCTCTCCCGATCTGCGCCTGGGCTCTCGTTCTGGACATGAAGCGTCAGGCCGCCGTCGGCATCCTGCTTCAGGCTCGGGAGCATCGGCGAATTGATGAGATAACGGTTGAGCGGATTGGCGTAGAGCAGGCTTGCCGGCAGTTCGTAGAGCGTCAGCGACCAGAAGGCATTGACGGGGGGCAGTTGGCCGTGTTCGAAGCGCAACGCATATTTGCTCGCGCCGGAGAGCGGTTGCTTCTGATCGTCGATGAAATAGGCAGGATAGATCGCCTCTTCCTTGGAGTTGCCGTAGATGCCGAGCACAGCACCGGACATGCGCTGCATGTAGTCGTTCTTCAGGAAGGCTCGGGTTCCGAAGCAGTCGGCGCTCGAGAGCTTGCCGGTATCGATCATGGTTTCCTTGTGTTCCTTAAAGGCCGCCCAGCCGTCGGCCATGCCGTCGGTGATCGCCTTCTGGATATCCGGCGGGAAGGCCGTGAAGTCGAATGTCTTGCCAGCACCGATGTTGAGCTCGGAAAAGCGTGCCATCAGCTCCTTTTCCGAAGGATCGGTCGGGCAGAACTGCAGAATGAAGTTGAGTTCGCTGAAGACCTCGGGCGACGTCTTTTCCTCCTCCGCACTGAGCGGCGTGAAGAAGTCGACGGCGGGGGCGGGCGCAGGCGCCGGCTTTCCGAGAAATGCCGACAAGGGCTCGACCTTGTAGCCGGCCTGGATCTTCTTGACGTTCTCGATATCGCCAGGATTGAAGAGCTGCGTGCGGTAGAGCACGAAGGCAAACTCCGTTTCCGAGCGGATGACGTCCTTGATGCCGGGAGGGGTTTCGCCCTTCCAGTTCGGCCCGGCAAGCAGGTAGCTGCCGGCATCGTTGCCTGTCGCGCGGCTGCCGACATAGGCGAAGTTGAAGGTGTACTGTTCGATGAACTGAAGCGAGTAGTACCGTTCCTTCTCGATTGCCGGCACGGTGAACACCAACGGTTCGGCCCTGAGATCCGCGCCGACATAGGAGTAGGGCGTGTCTGAATTCGGCGTCTGGATCGCCTTGTCGTCCGGCGTATAGACCCGGGCATTGTTGAACAGCGTGTTCCACGGCGCCTTGAACTCCGGCCCGCCGGCGTCGACGAAATAGGAATGTTGCACGCGGTAATTGTCGACCAGCGGAAATCCGTAGATCGTTGCCTCCTTGGCGATCGCCCGCGCGTCATCAGGCGTGAGGGCCGCATCTGCGGCGAAGGACGGCAAGGCTGTCACATGGGGAAGCGCGGTAGCAAGCGCGCCGTACATCAGAATGGTCCGTCGTTTAATCATGGCAAAATCCTCCGGATGAGCGCGCAAAGCAGATAACCGAAGGACAATCCGACGGCATGCGCAAAGCCGTGCGGGGCCAGCAATGCTTCGATGGTGCGCGATGGGCGGAAAACCGCAAGTACGTAACAGTTACTACGGTGCTGGTGCCGTTCGCTGCCGACGCGATGGCGGCGCCTGACGACCTGCGGTAACATCGTCGCTGGAATACATCGCACGTGAAGAGACCGTCGATGGAGCGCCGCCTCGCAGCCGTCCTGATCGCCGACGTCGCCGGATACAGTCGCCTGAGCCGGCTCGACGAGGAGGGAACGCGCGCCAATTTCCAGAGCGACCTGCATGACATTCTGGAGCCGCAGTTTGCCGAACATCACGGCCGGCTGGTCAAGACCATGGGTGACGGGCTGCTGGTGGAATTCCGCAGCGTCGTCGATGCACTCCGCTGCGCGGTGGAGATCCAACAGCGCAAGGCCGAACAGGCCGACAAGGTCACAACTGACCGGCGGCTCGATTTCCGCATCGGCATCAATCTCGGCGACATCATCGTTGAAGGCGACGACATTCACGGCGATGGCGTCAACACCGCCGATCGGGTGCAGGGGCTGGCCGAGCCCGGTGGCATCGCGATATCGGGTACGGCCTACGACCAGGTTCGATTGAAGCTTAGTGTCGGCTACGCCTCGCTCGGCGAGCAGACGGTCCGGGGGATGGCCGAACCGATCCGCGTCTATCACGTGCTTCTCGACCCTGATGACGCTGGCAAGACCATCGTCAAGGATACGCAGCAGCATTTTGCGCGAAGGAGCATGCTCATTGCCGGCGCCCTCATGTTGCTCCTCGCATTTGTCGCCGCCTGGTGGCAGCCGTGGACGCTCATCCTGCCGGAGACGCCGACCGAGCGCTTTGCCTATCCCCTGCCGGACCAGCCATCCGTCGCAGTCCTGCCGTTCATCAATGTCAGCGGCGACCGGGATCATGACCATCTGGCCGAAGGGTTGACCGACGACCTGATCACCGAGCTTTCGAAGGTGTCCGGCCTGTTCGTAATCGCTCGCCATTCGGTGTTCGCGATGAAGGACAACGCTTCGAAGATCCAGGACGTGGCAGCGGAGCTTGGCGTTCACTACATTCTGGAGGGCACGTTGCAACGGGCCGACCAGCGGCTGCGCATCAACGTCAAGCTGATCGATGCGATGAGCGGTCTATCGCTCTGGGCGGAGCGCTATGACCGGCAATATGCCGATCTCTTCGCGGTCCAGGACGACGTCATCGGCAAGATCATCGCGGCGCTGGAGGTCAAACTCAGCGAAGGCGAACGCGACCAGCTGGCGCGCATCCCGACCGACAATCTCGAAGCCTACGACTACTACATGCGGGCCGAGCAGCAGGGGCTCATCTATAGCGATGTCGATACCTATCGCCAGACGCTGGCCTTCTATCAGAAGGCGATCGATCTCGATCCGCGTTTCGCCGATGCCCATGCGGGGATCGCGCGGGTCGCCGTCGACGTCTGGCGCAATGACTACAATTATCTCTGGTCGGCGGCCGTTGCCCGCAAGATCGCTTATGACGCTGCCGGCCAGGCCCTGAAGCTCGACGCCAACAATGCGCGCGCGCACACAGTGCTGGCATTGCTGCAGCTCGTCGACGGTCGCGAAACGGAGGCGCGGGAATCTGCCGCCAGGGCGGTCACGGCGCAGCCGAGCGATCCAGAGGCCTTTGCCAACCTGGCGCTGATCCTGGCGCAAACCGGCGAACACGAACAGGCAATCGCCGATCTGGAACGGGCATTGAGGCTCGATCCGTCACCGTCTCCGAGTTTCCGGCTGCTGGCGGGCATCGTCTACTACACCGCACGCGACACCGACCGGGCGATCCCGCTGATCGAAGCAGCCGGCGAGGCCCTACCGAATGCGGAGGCTGCACGGGAGTATCTGGCCTCGGCCTATGCCCAGCGCGGCGATCGGGCGCGCGCGGTGGCAGAGGGCGCAAAGCTGCTTCAGCTCTTTCCCGACACCAACCTCACCTATTACAGCTACCTCTATGATTACTGGCGCGAAGAGGACCTCAATCGCCACCTCTACGGACTGCGCACTGCCGGCATTCCGGAGTGGCCCTTCGGCTTCGTCGGGGCGGCGGCGGACAGGCTCGGGCCGGCGGAACTTGGCACGCTGACCCAAGACAAGACCTGGGCCGGGCAGCACAAGAATGGCACGAGCTTCGTGCAATTCTTCGATAAGGCCGGCAACACCGCCTATCGCAGCGCCAACACAAACATCACCGGGCGCGCCGAGGTGAAGGGCAACCAGCTCTGCGAGAAATTCGACGGATATTTCCTCGACCGCATGGTCTGCGGCTATGTCTATCGCAACACGGCCAAGGGCGAGCGCGGCGCAGACTTCATCCACGTGACGCCGCAGGCGCTAAAATTCTTCTCGATCGAGCAGTGATCGCTATCCGGTCAGCGCGCCGCCTGCCAGGTCGTGCCGAGCTTTTCCGAAATGAGCGTGTTCTCCACTTCAGACCAGTGCTTCTTCGAATCGACCAGCTTGTTCGGGTTCTTCTCGAAGCCTTCTGCCGCACCCGGATCGTAGCTCAGGAACAGCTTGCCCTCGATGATGCGCCAGGCCTTCGGATCGATATTGGTGGTCACCGTGCCAAACGACACACCGTCGGCGCAGTAGCCGCCATATTGCGGGGCGTAGCGGGTGGGTTCGCGGATGAAAAGCTCACGGTTCTCGGCGCTGGCAAACTGCCAGTTCGCTCCGAGCCAGCGGTAGGAAAATTGCGGCGAGCCTTCGAGCGCCTTGCTCTCGGTGAAATAGGCGACCGGGTCGTAGCCCTTGATGGCGACATCGCCGAAGTAGCCGGTGTTGACGAGGTCTTCCGCCATTATCGGCCCGGACAGTGCCAGAAACGCCGTCGCAGCGAGGCCGACGGCGCATGCGTATCGATTGTAAAACATTCCTCTTCTCCGATTCCGGATGCGGCTGGCGCACGCTCTGGCGTCACTTCCGCTTCGTGCATTCGGTATAAAGCCAGTCGCCGACGAGGTCGGCCTTCTGGCAGGTGGCGCCCGCTTTCAGCAGAAGCTCGGCGGCGTCCCAGTGCGAGCGCCAGCCGGCCTGTGTCAGTGGCGTGTAGCCGTTGCGTTCCTTCGCCTCGACCTCGGCCTTTTGGGTAAGCAGCACAGCCACGACATCGGCGTGACCCTCCTCGGCTGCGGCATGAAGCGGCGACATCTTGTAGAAGTTCTTGGTGTCGTTGACGTCGGCGCCCTTGGCGAGCAGCAGCTTGACGGTGTCGAGATTGCCGCCATAGGCCGCGGCGTGCAGGGCGGTCAGCCCGCCCTTGTTGCGGATCTCGATGTCGCAGCCGCGATCGAGCAGCAGGGCGACGACATCCGGCCGTCCGGCAAGGGACGCGACCAGCAATGCCGGCTCGCCGGCCGTATCCGGCTCGGTGATGTCGGTACCCTGATCCAGCAACAGGGTGACGCGCTTGACGTCGCCGTCTCTTGCCGCGTCATGCAAGGGACCCGCAAAAGCCGCCGAGGTGAAAAACGCTAGCCCGGCGACCGAAGCACAAACATAGTTCATAGCGCCACCTCCGCCCCAGCTTCGGTTTTGCATGTAAGAATGTTCGAAAATATCACAGAGTCCTTGCCGTCAACAAGGTCAATCGCCCGGCAAGGAGCGGGGGGCGAGGCGTTTGCTTAGAGCACTACCAGGAAAAGCGCGAAGCGGTTTTCCAGTTCTGACGGTCGATATATCGATCTGATGCGGGTCAGGCGTTGACCCGCATCAGATCGAGCACGCGCTCCACCGCACAAGGGATGGGGGCGATGATCGGCGTGGTGAAATGCGGCTGCAACTGTTCGGCCGCCTGGCCGAGCGGGCCGCCGCCGATGATGACGGCCTCGGCGCCATCAAGCTCGATGCATTGCCGCACCGCCTCGTCGAGTGCTTCCCGCAGCAGCTTTTCGTCGCCGGCAAGCGCGAGCGGATCGCCGGGCGTACAGCGGATGCCGGTATATTGGCCGGCAAGGCCGAGGTCGCGGGCGCGGTCGTCGATGGCCTCGATCAGGTCCGGCGTCGTGGTTGCGACGCCGAACTTGCGGCCGCTCAGCGCGGCTTCGATCATCGATGCCTCGCAGATGCCGACGACGGGGATGTCGACACGGTCCCTGAGGGTAGCAAGGCCGGGATCGCCGAAGGCACTGACGATGATGCCGAGGCAACCGGCGCCATGGGCCGCGCCGATCTCGATGACCTCGCCGGCCGCAGCGGTCAGCTGCTGCGGCGTGACGATCATCTGCGGGTTCCGCACGGCCGTGGCGACTGCCACGGCCGTGCGTCCGGTTACAGCCCGCTCAGCGATGGCGAGCATCATGCTGCTTGTTGCCTGCGAGCTGTTCGGGTTGATCAACAGGATATGTGCGGTCACGTTCTGACTTCCATGCCGACATTGACCTGTTTGGGCTCAGCCTTGGCGAGGTCGGCGTCCGCCGGCTGGTCCAGATCTTCCATCGACATGCCATAGGTCTCGGGACCGAGCTGGATGCAGAATGCGAAGACTGCGTACATGCCGGCTGCCAGCCCGAACACCCCGACCATGCCATAGGTGTCGAACAGCATGCCGGAGATCGTTGGCACGAAGGAGCCCGCGGCCGACCCTGTCGCCAGGATAAGTGCTACGCCGAAGGCGCGAATGCGTGTCGGGAAGAGCTCCGGCGCGTAGATCCAGATCGAGGTGTTGAGCAAAAGCACGAAGAACTGGAAGATCGCTCCAAACATCAGGACGAGGTAGATGTTGGTTCCGAGATAGGCGATCGAAATGGCCGCCAGGCACGCGAAGACCGCACCGAACGTCAGCACTTTCTTGCGCGGGAAATAATAGCCGAACATCGAGGCGGCGATGGCGCCGAGCACGCTGCCGCTCTGGATGATCATGCTGTAGAGCAGGCTGCCCTGCAGGGTGTAGCCCATCGACACGAAGATGATCGGCATCAATGTGAGCACCGATAGCTGGGCGCCGTAGCTCATCAGGATGGCGATTGCGACGGGAATGGTTCTGCCGATGAACGGTGCCCGGAAAAGCTCCTTCCAGTCGCTCTTGGCAGGTGCTTCGTCCTGGAGATGATCCTTGGTCAGGTATTCCTGAACCTTCAGATTGCGGGGCCGCAGTGATCCGGAGGCCAGAATCGACAGCACCTTGTTGGCCTCGTCGATCTTTCCCTGCGAAGCAAGGAAGCGCGGTGTCTCCGGCACAAACCGGCGATAGAAGACCACGAGCAGCGCGGGCAATGCCAGCGAGGCGAAAAGCCAGCGCCAGCTGTTTTCACCGGGAAAGAGCGTGAAGATCAACAGGCCGAAGGCGGGGGCAAGGAAGTTGCCGAAGCCGCCGGCGCCAACATTGACGAGGCCGGCCGCCGTCCCGCGGAATTTCGGCGAGCAGAATTCCGACAGCATCGTCACCGCGGTCGAGATTTCGCCGCCGACGCCGAAGCCGACAATGGCGCGGGCAAAGCACAGCGCTGCGAAATTCGGCGCGAGTGCGCAGGCGGCCGAGCCGATGGTGAAGAGCAGAAGGTTGATCGTCAGCATCACGCGGCGGCCGTAGCGATCGCCGAGAATGCCCGACAGCAACCGGCCGAGAGCGGCGCTGCCGAAGGTGATGGTGTTGAGGAAGCCGATATCCGTGCCGGTCAGGCCCCAATGTTCCTTGAGGATCGGGCCGGCGACGCCGATGGTGTTCTGCTCGAAACTGTCGAACAGGCAGCCGATCAGAACCAGGGCGATGATCTGTTTGTGGGCGCCGGTGACGCCGATCTTGGTGAAGGCTGATTCCAATTGTCGAATGACCGGCGAAGACTTGCCGGACGGCACCATATTTTCCGCTGCCATGGTTTGTTCCCCTTTATGGCTTAACTGGCGTGAAAACTTAGTTTCATGATGCTATATCAAGAAATCACAGTTTCATACAAGAATCTTGCTCCGAAACGGATGAGCCGGACGTTTCGCGCCTGACGGGCGCTCTTGCCGGACAGCACAATTCACCTTCGAAACAACGCCATTGAGGAATGCAGGTTTCATGCCAAAAGGTTAGAAACTACAGTTTCTCCTTTTCAATCAAAGATATGGAGCGCCGTTGGTCGGTATCTACGACTTGAAACTGTGGTTTCTTGTGATCGAATAATGCACTGCTGTTTCAGGCAGATGCCCAAACAACGATCACAGCTCTTCGAGCGCGTCGTTTAACGCTTCGATGCCGCGCAGACGGTTGCGGCCGCTGATGCCTGCCGTTTCGATGCAACGCGTCGTCAGCAGATGGCAGAGCGCCATGACCGAGACGTGGTTGAAGAGCGGCCCGGGTGCCAGCGTCTGGCAGCGGAAATGCCACTCGGCCTGGCTGAGGAAGGGCACGCCCTCGTCGGTGATATAAAGCAGGCGGGCACCGGATTTTTCCACCTGGTTGATGAGCGCATCCATCAGGGCGATGCGGCGGCGCAGGCCGAAGACGATGACGACGTCGTCGGGCGTGAAGCTGACGAGATGTTCGCCCAGCGTCTGGCCGCCTCCGGGAATGGCCGAGATGTTCTCGATCACCTGCGTCAGCTGCCATTGCAGATAGGTGGCGAAGGAGTGGCTGGCACGAAAGCCGATGACCCAGACCTTGCGTGCCTTCAACAGCGCTGCCGACGCAGCGTTGATCTGTGTTTCCGATATCGCAAGGAAGGTCGCCTCGATATTGGCGACCCCTTGGGCCACATGGGCGGTAACGGATTGCTCGCCGGCCGTATCGGCGCTTGTCGCCAGGAAGAGCCGTGATCCCGTCTGCTTGTCGGCGCGCGCATGGCGGCGCGCCTCTTCGTAGTTTTCATAGCCGAGCCGCTGGATGAAACGCGATACGGTGGCCTTCGACACATGCGCCAGTGCCGCCAGCTCCTGGGCGGAATAGCTGGCGACCTCGCCGGGAAAGTCGCAGAGAAAGTCTCCAAGGCGTCGCTCTGCCGGATGGAGTTCCGGCAGGACCTGACGAACGCGAGTGAGGAAGGATCGCTCTTTGGGACTCATTGCCAATTCCATGAAACTGTCGTTTCACGGACTGTCCGATTTCCACGGGGTGTTTGCAAGTGCGCAGGCCCGGAAAGCCAGGCCTGCGCCATTTCGCGTTGACGTCGCCTTAGTATTTTGACGGCACGTAGAGTTCAGGCGGCAGCACCTTGCGTTCGTAGTCCGGGTTGAACACCCGCTCCGGCAGGGTGATCTCCTCGTGCGGCACATCCTCATAGGGGATCTGCTGCAGCAGGTGGTCCATACAGTTCAGCCGCGCCCGCTTCTTGTCGTTGCCTTCGACGATGTGCCACGGCGCCTCGGGGATGTTCGTTCTGGCGAAGGTCTCTTCCTTGGCCTTGGTATAGGCCTCCCAGCGCACGCGCGATTGCAGATCCATCGGTGACAGCTTCCACTGCTTCAGCGGGTCGTGGATGCGCACCAGGAAGCGCATCTGCTGCTCCTCGTCGGTGATCGAGAACCAGTATTTGACCAGCCGGATGCCGGAGCGCACCAGCATGCGCTCGAACTCCGGCACGTCGTTGAAGAACTGCTCGACCTGGTCTTCGCTGGCAAAGCCCATGACGCGCTCGACGCCGGAGCGATTGTACCAGGAGCGGTCGAACAGCACGATCTCGCCGCCGGCCGGTAGATGCGGCACGTAGCGCTGGAAATACCACTGGGTCTTTTCGCGGTCCGATGGGGCGGGCAAGGCCGCGACCCTGACGACACGCGGATTGAGCCGCTGGGTGATGCGCTTGATCACGCCGCCCTTGCCGGCGGAATCGCGCCCCTCGAAGATCACCACGACCTTTTCCTTGTGGTGCACGACCCAGTCCTGCAGCTTGATCAGCTCGGACTGCAGCGCGATCAGAGCGCGGAAATAGTCGATGCGTGGCAGCGACGGCGGGTGGCTCTTGCGGTAGATCTTGCGGATCTCTTCCGAAAGCGCCGGCTCGGAAAGCTCGAGTTCAAAGTCTTCATCGAGCGTATCGGCGAGTTCCGCCTCGAGCCAATCCTGTCCTTCGAAGTCGCCAGTTGATCTGTTCATCGCATCCCTCCAGCGCGCAAATCGCGCAATGCGGCAGCCCCGCGGCATGATGCTGCCGTCATCTGGCTTATTCCATAGCCGCATGAAGGGAATTTGACGCTGTCCTTGGCGGCCGACGCCGTGCTGCGGGGCGCTCTACGCCTTGATGTACCAGCCCCACGGCTCGTCGGTATCGAAGCTGGTGATCTGCTTGGTCTCCAGATAGTTGGAAAGGCCCCAGCGACCGAGTTCGCGACCGATACCCGATTGCTTGTAGCCGCCCCAGGGCGCCTCGGGGAAGGTCGGTTGCGAGCAGTTGATCCAGATGATGCCAGCGCGTAGCGCCCGGGCGACGCGTTCGCAGCGCTCCTTGTCCTCGGACATGACCGCCGCGGCAAGGCCGAAGCGGCTGTCGTTGGCCATGCGCACCGCATCGGCCTCGTCCGCGAACGGCTTGACGCAGACGACAGGCCCGAAGATCTCCTCGCGCCAGACATAGCTGTCTTCGCTCATGTCGGTCAAAACGGTCGGCTCGATGAAGTAACCGCTGTTGAAACCGGCGGGCCTGCCGCCGCCCGCCGCGATGGTGGCGCCGTCCTGGCGGGCGCGGTCGATCGCGGTCAGGATCTTGTCATATTGTCCCTTGGAAACGATTGGCCCGAGCAATGTGCCCTCGTCGAGGCCGTTGCCGATGGTGATCTTGCCCGCCTCTTCGCAGAGCCTTTTGACGACGGTATCGTAGATCGGTTCCTCGATGAGCACGCGCGAGGTTGCCGAGCAGACCTGCCCCTGGTTCCAAAAGATGCCGAACATGATCCATTCGACGGCCTTTTCGATATCGCTGTCGGCAAAGACCACGAAGGGCGACTTGCCGCCAAGCTCGAGGCTGATGTTCTTGATGTCCTGGGCGCCGGCCATCATCACCTTTCGCCCTGTCGGTACCGAGCCGGTAAAGGCGAGTTTGTCGACCAGCGGGTGCTCGGTCAGCGGCTGGCCGGCATCCTGGCCGGTGCCGGTGACGATGTTGAGCACGCCGGGCGGAAGCTCGACCTCCTCGGCGATTGCGCCCAGTTCCAGAGCCGTCAGCGGCGTCAGCTCGGACGGTTTCAGCACCATGGTGCAGCCGGCGGCAAGCGCCGGCGCCACCTTCCAGGAAACCATCAGCAACGGATAGTTCCAGGGCGTGATCGCGCCGACGATGCCGAGCGGTTCGCGGATGGCACGGGCTCTGAACCTGGTGTCGCCGACGGCGATCGTTTCCTCCGGGTTGGCGTCGAGTTCCTCGGCAAGCCCGGCATAGTAGCGGAAGCACCCGGCGGCATCGTCGATATCCCACAGTGCTTCCGGCAGCGGCTTGCCGTTATCGGTGACTTCGAGATGCGCCAGCGCATGGCGTCTTTCCTCGATCTTCTCGGCAATCGCGCGGAGATAGACGGCCCGCTCCGTGCCGGTAAGCTTCGGCCATGGGCCGCTGTCGAAGGCGATGCGGGCAGCTTTGACGGCGCGGTCGATATCGTCGTAGGTGGCGGCCGGCACGCGGTGGATGACCTCCTCCGTTGCCGGATCGATCACGTCGAGCATACCGCCGCGGCGGGGTTTCTCCCATTTTCCGTCAATGAATAGTTTGTCTCGCATGCCCGTGCCCTCATTTCAGCCCGGGAGAGTATGACCCGCACGGTGGCGATCGCGCCAGCCGCCGGCCATACTTTTTCTGGGCCATGTCGCTTTCGGTTCAGGCCCTTACGATCTTCGGCAAGGTCTGAAGGCAAGAAACGGAAGAACGGGAAGGATAGCGCCGGCACTGGCGACGAACCAGAACTGCCGAAGCGTCATCCAGCCGCCGCTGTGCAAGGTGCCGGCGAGGACGCCCGCCACCATGAACAGATCCATCAACGGCAGGCTCAGCGCATAGAAGACGGCCTGGCGCTCAAGGTTCAGCCGCTGCTGGAGCAGCGTGAAATAGGCGGCAAAAGCCACCATCTCCGGTATGCCGCCGATGATCAGCACCACCGTCGCCAACGCATGGGTCGGGGCGAAGACCAGCGCAAGCGTCGTCACGCCTTCGAGAAGGCTTGCGACGAGATAGGCCATCAGCAGCGAGTGTGTATCGATCAGCGTTCGCGCCAGGCGGTTTGAGACCAGCGCGCCGATGACGGCACCCGTCCCTTGCGCTGCAAGCAGCACGGTCCACGTGGCGGCGCCAAGCCCGAACTGGTCGTGATTGAGCCAGAACAGGAAGGGCTGCAGCGCGCCGAGAGAAATCATGTAGCCGAGAGCAGGCAGGACGAGTACCCAAAGAACCGGGTTCTCGCGCATGGTCGCCGCGGCCTCTCGGAAAAGACCGGATCGAGCGGCTGGCTCCCGTTTGACCCGCATCTGCTCCGGTGTTGCAACGCCCCGGCAAAGGGCGAACGCGGCCACGAGGTGGCCGGCTGCAAGCGCAAGGAAGGTGAGGGCAGGGGATATAACCGTCAGCATGAGACCTGCCGTCGGCGGGCCAAAGATTTTGGCGAGACGATCGATCGTCTGAAACGTCGTGTTGGCTTCCATATTGCGGCCGGAAGGCACGGCGGCGGCGCGCAACGCCAGCAGGCCTGGAACGACAATCGTGTCTGCAAGGCCGATTGTCAGAACCACCATCTGAAGCGTGCCTGCGTGTTCGACGTCGGCAAGGGCGAAGAGGCACAATGCAGTGACGATCAGCCCCGCACCAACGGGCAGCCGAGAGCCCGCGCGGCGGATCAGGCTGGCGGCAGCCGGGGCAAACAGGATGCGCGGTGCGAGCCGCAGCGCAAGGCTGCCGACAAGGTCTGTGCCGGTGCCGAACCGTTGGGCGACGAGAAGTGGCAGTGCTGCGACCAGCATCCACGAGCAGAAGGAATAAAAGGCGAGAGCGAACCCGACGCGCCGGAAGTCGGCCGATTTCCAGGGGGATGGCGATGTCATAACGAGCCCGAATGGCAGTCGATTGCCTCGCGCTCCCGATCATCGTGGCGACCTGTCGTTGGGCCGTGCCGTCGATCTAGGAGAAGGAGATCAATCGAATCAACGAAGACCAGCCCGTGAGACACGGGCGACTTTGGGCTCGCTGCTGCAAGCCCCGCCTTGCGGGGCTCGTCACGCCATCAGGTGTGGTTCGGTCGACATGACCGTGTGTTAACATGCTTGCGGGGTCAGCGACAAGAATTGTGGTTGGAGGCGTGCATGCTCACCGGGCCTGGCTTGCCAGCGCGGGCATGGTGCTTGCAATTTGCGTGATGACCATACCGCCGATGATCAGCGCAACGCCGACGAGGCGGGCGAGGCTGACCGGCTTTTCCGGAAAGCCCATCAGGCCGAAATGATCGATGACGACAGAGACCGCCATCTGTCCGGCGATCACCGCGACAATGAAACTGGCGGCGCCGAGTTTTGGGGCGAGCAGCAGTGCGGCAGTGATGTAGATGACGGCCGCCGATCCAGATCCACCAGGGACCCTTCAGTGTCTCACCGAGCGTTGGCATCGGTACGCGAACGGCGATCATGATGGGAATGATGAGGGCGAGGCTGGCGCCGAGCGAAACGACCGTCGCCCAGAGGGGATGACCGATTAACCGGCCAAGCATGGCGTTGGCGCCGGGCTGGAACGGCACGACGGCTCCGGCGAAGACAGCGGCGAGGATGAGGAGGAGTGATCCGGCATTTGGCATGACAATATTCCGATCTGTTTGACCGCCCGATGGTTCATCATCCAAATGAAGAATGGAAATTCGCAGTTCGCACGATCTATATTCGTTGAATGAATAATCTGACTGGAATCGATCTGAACCTGCTGGTCGTGCTCGATGCGTTGCTGACTGAGCGCCATGTCTCGCGTGCGGCAGTCCGTCTGAACAAGAGCCAGCCTGCGGTCAGCCATGCGCTGGCGCGCTTGCGCGAACTCTTCGATGATCCCCTGCTGGTGCGCCACGGCGGGCGGCTGGAGCCGACCATACGGGCGCTTGAGCTCGCGCCACGGCTCGTGGAGGCCATGGGTCGCGTGCGGTCGTTGCTTGCGCCCGCAGGTTTTGATCCCGCAACGGAGCGGCATGTGTTCCGATTGGCAATGTCGGATTACGGGGCTGCCGTTCTGCTGCCGAAGCTGATGGCGACCCTGCGGGCCGAGGCACCATATATCGATCTGATCGTCAGCCAGGCGAGCCGCGAGGTCATGGCGTCGCAGGTGGTGGACGGCGAGATCGATCTGGCGCTGGGCGTGTTCCCGACGCACGGCGGAGGCATCCGATCATCGTTGCTCTTTCGGGAAAGCTTTGCCTGCCTTGCCGACGCGTCACAGCTTGGCGGATCGCTGGCCATCGATCTTGGTGACTATCTCGCCCGACCGCATGTGCTGGTGTCATTGCGTGGCGACGCCGGCAACGAGATCGATCTTGCGCTCGCGGCGACCGGCAAGACGCGCCGCATCTGTCTTGCGGTTCCGCATTGGAGCGTCGCACCGGGCTTGGTGCGCGGCACGGATCTTGTCCTGACCGTGGCGCGCCGCATCCTTCCACAGGGGGACGGTCACGGGCTGGTCGTCTTCGAGCCGCCCTTTGCCATTCCGCTGTTCGACTTCGAGCAGATCTGGCATCGTCGTCGCGACGGCGATCTGGGGCATCGCTGGTTGCGGACGCTGATCGAGCGCCTTCTCGGCGATGAGGAGCCGGTTGCGGGCTGATGCGGAGTTATCACTCGTCTGCGTCCTTGCACGAACCAGGTGGGCCTGCGCTTCACCCCGTCGCGCGCTAGAGTCGGGCGGTGTCGCAAGCGCAAAAAAAGACCCGGTCGGATGGGCCGGCCGGGTCTCAAAGGTTTTGGATTGTTGGCGCTATCAGGCGTGCCCGACGCCCTGGATCGCCGACACCTGCCATTCGCCTTCGGGCTTGCGTACGAAGGTCCAAAGCTCGACGGCTTCGGTCAGGTTGTCCGGATCGCCGCTGATCACCTTGCCGGTCGTACGGTCGCGCATGACGTCGATGCTCTCGTAGCGCATGGCGACGGTCGCGAAGTCGGTGCCGTTTTCCGACCAGGCCTCGGCGACATCGCCCTGGACGAGATGGACTTCGGTGACGTCGTTCTTGACGCCGCTGGTGGCGTTGTCGCTGAGTTCTTCGGCCAGGTAGGACATGGCTTCCGGCGTCGTCAAACGACGCAGGGTGCCGTAGTCCTCTGCCGCATAGGCTGCTTGAACGTCCTTCAGCATCTTCTCGAACTGTTCGAGATCGGACTGGCCGACACCGATTTCATCGGCCGGGCCGTCGGTGACGGGGGCTGGTGTCGGTACGACGGTCGGGCGTGCATTCGATTGGCCGCCTGCCTGGCCACCGCCGATGCTCGGGATCTTGAACGACGGTACGCCAGTCGAAGGCGAGTGGGCCGACGAACGCTCGGACGGACCGGCATAGGCCGGCTGGCGGTTGCGGCCGAAGAAGCGCATAGCGAGCATGATCACGCCACCGATCAACAGCATCTGCACGATCAGGCCGAGGAAGCCGGCAGCACCGCCGAAGCCGCCGCCCATCAGCATGCCGATCAGGCCGCCGACCATGAGGCCACCGAGGAGCGAACCACCGAAGCCGCTGAAGAAGCCGGGCCGTGCGTTGGGCGTGTTGGCGCCGGCGGGGCGCGTCTGAGCTGCCCCGGGATTGGTCGTCGTTGGGCCGGCGTCCTGGCGCGGCGTCATCGTGCGGTCGATCGGTGCCGCGTTTGTCGGCGCGGTGCGGGTGGCTGGCGACTGCGAAAAGGTGCGCGTGCCACGGCTGCCGAAGCCGCCGCCCGAGCGCCGGGCCTCGGCGACATCCACAACCGTGAGCGCGACAGTGAGACCGATCGCCATCATCGCCAGAGCTCGTCCAAAACGCTGCATTGCCATTCAAACCCCTTGTATTGTGCTTGGGCCCATGAGGCCTTCACGGGCTCATATAGAGGTTCCGGTCCCGGAATTTAAGGTTTTCGAGTCGCTTTTGGCCTGGTTTACCGTAATCCCGACGGTGAAATCGGCCCGGAAAAGCCCTCAGCGGTTGGCTTCCAGGATCATCGTCGCCGCTTTTTCGGCGATCATGATCGTCGGCGAATTGGTGTTGCCCGAGGTGATTGTCGGCATGATCGAGGCATCGGCAATCCGCAGGCCTTGCAGGCCACGCAGCCGCAATTCCGGGTCGACGACGCTTTCCGGATCCGCGCCCATCCGGCAGGTGCCGACCGGGTGGAAGATCGTCGTGCCGATATCGCCGGCAGCACGCCGCAGATCCTCGTCGCTCTCATAGGAAGGTCCCGGCTTGAACTCGGTCGGGTTGAAACGGGCGAAGGATGGCTGGCTGACGATGCGACGCGTCAGGCGAATGGAACGGACCGCGACATCGCGGTCGGCCTCTGCCGTCAGATAGCGCGGGCGAATGTCGGGTGCTGCGGCGAAATCGGGCCCTTTGAGATGCACCGACCCCCGGCTTTCGGGGCGAAGATTGCAGACGCTGGCGGTAATCGCCGGAAAGGGATGAACCGGCTCGCCGAACTTTTCGAGCGTCACCGGCTGGACGTGATATTGCAGGTCCGGCGTTTCCTTCTCGGGGCCGGAACGGGTGAAGATGCCGAGCTGGCTCGGTGCCATGGCCATCGGGCCTGAGCGCCTGGCGAGATATTCGAGGCCGATCGCCGCCTTGCCGAGAAACGTGCTTGCCTTCTCGTTCAGGGTCGGCACCCCGGTCACCTTGTAGGCGAGGCGCAGTTGCAGATGATCCTGCAGGTTTTCGCCGACGCCGGCCAACTCGTGCCGGACCTCGATCCCATTATCCCTCAGGACATTGCCCCGGCCAACACCGGAAAGCTCCAAGATCTGCGGCGAGCCGATGGCGCCCGCCGAAAGAACGGTTTCGCGGCGACAACGAACACGCTTGACCAAACCATCGTGCTGGAATTCGACGCCGGCGATGCGACCTTCCTCGATCACCAGCCGCCGGACATGCGCCTTGGTCAGAATGGTGAGATTGCTCCGGCCGCGTGCGGGCCGCAGAAACGCCTTTGCCGTGTTCCAGCGGATGCCGGAACGCTGGTTGACGTCGAAATAGCCGGAGCCTTCATTATTGCCGCGGTTGAAATCGGGCGTTTCCGGGATGCCGGCCTCGGTCGCTGCCTTCTGGAAAGCGTCAAGCACGGCCCAGCGAACGCGCGCCTTCTCTACCCGCCACTCGCCGCCGGCGCCATGCATTTCGTCGGCGCCGCGATAGTGGTCTTCCGATTTGCGGAAGTGCGGAAGGACGTCATCCCAGCCCCAACCGGTGCACCGGAGCTGGCGCCAGTGATCGTAGTCGCGCGCCTGGCCACGCATGTAGATCATGCCGTTGATCGACGAGCAGCCGCCGAGCACCTTGCCACGCGGGTAGCCGAGAGCACGACCGTTCAACCCTTCCTCTGCAGCTGTGGTGAAACACCAGTCGGTGCGGGGGTTGTTGATGCAATAGAGATAGCCGACCGGAATGTGGATCCAGTGATAGTTGTCGCTGCCGCCGGCCTCGAGCAGCAGGACGCGGCGATCCGGGTTTTCGGAAAGGCGGTTGGCCAGAACGCAACCGGCGCTACCCGCTCCGACGACGATATAGTCGAACGTGTCCATGGGCTCATCACTCTCTTGTCGATGCCCGGTCCGGCCGTGAGCCAATGTCTCCGACCTGTCTAGAGAGCGTTTCCGGTTAAACGGCGTCGCGGAAACGCTCTAGCTCTCTGTTTTTACGCATTTCCTGACGGAAAACCGCTTCGCACTTTTCCTGGAAATGCTCAGTGTCGATGTTCAAAGCCGAGCTTGCGGCCGAGCCTCGAATTATAGAACTCGCCGACGATACCGCGCCGGAAGAGCAGCACGCAGACCATGAAGACCAGGCCGGTAATGATGGTGACCGGGAATTCGGAGGTCGCGAGATAGTTCTGCAAGGTCACGACCAGGCCGGCGCCGAACAGCGGTCCGATCAGCGTGCCGATACCGCCGAGCAGCGTCATGAGGATGACCTCACCGGACATCTGCCAGCTGACGTCGGTCAGCGTCGCGAACTGGAAGACCAGCGCCTTCACGCCGCCGGCAAGGCCGGTGAGTGCCGCCGACATGACGAAGGCCGCAAGCTTGTAGTTGCGCACGGAGTAGCCGAGCGACACGGCGCGCGTCTCGTTCTCCCTGATCGATTTCAGGATCATGCCGAAGGGCGAGTGAATGATCCGCCAGATGATCGCCACGCCGATGATGAAGACTCCGAGCACGAAGTAATACATGTTCGCCGACTGGCTGAGATCGATGAAGCCGAAGAGATGGCCGCGCGGCACGGACTGGATGCCGTCCTCGCCCTTGGTAAACTCGGCCTGCAGGCAGAAGAAATAGAACATCTGCGCCAGCGCCAGCGTGATCATGGCGAAGTAGATGCCCTGCCTGCGGATAGCGAGGAAACCGATGATCGCGCCAAGAAACGCGGCTCCTGCGACACCGACGAGAATGCCGAGTTCCGGCGGCAGCCCCCATTCCTTCACCGCATGGGCGGTGAAATAGGCGGCGCCGCCGAAGAAGGCCGCGTGTCCGAAGGACAAGAGGCCGGTGTAACCGAGCAGCAGGTTGAAGGCGCAGGCAAAGAGCGCGAAGCACAGCAGCTTCATCAGGAATACGGGATAGAAGAACAGAGGGGCGAGCACCAGCAGCGCAAGACCCGCCGCCAGGAAGATCGTTTGTGCGACGACCGGCTTCTTTTCCCTGGGCTTATCGATATCGAGTGTCAGTGTCATATCAAACATCCCGGCCGAAGAGGCCTGCCGGCCGTATCAGGAGAACGATGGCCATGATCACGAAGATCACGATGTTGGAGGCTTCGGGGTAGAACACCTTGGTCAACCCCTCGGCAACGCCAAGCAGATAGCCGGTGATGATTGCTCCCATGATCGAGCCCATACCGCCGACCACCACCACGGCGAAGACGACGATAATGATGTTCGATCCCATCAACGGCGAGACCTGGTAGATCGGCGCCGCAAGCACCCCGGCAAGGGCGGCAAGTGCAGCCCCCAGCGCGTAGGTGAGCGTCAACAGGAACGGCACGTTGATGCCGAAGGACTGGACGAGAATAGGGTTTTCTGTCGCCGCCCGCAGATAGGAGCCGAGCTTGGTCTTTTCGATCACCAGCCAGGTGCCGATGCAGACGACGAGCGAGAAGGCGATCACCCAGCCGCGATAGACGGGCAGGAACATGAAGCCGAGATTGGTGCCGCCGGCAAGGGCTGCCGGCGTGGCATAGGGCTGGCCCGAAGCGCCATAGAGATAGCGAAAGGTGCCTTCGATCGTCAGCGCCAGGCCGAAGGTGAAGAGCAGGCCATAAAGCGGATCGAGCGTGTAGAGCCTTCTCAGCATCGTGCGCTCGATGACGGCGCCGACAAGCCCGACGGCAAGCGGTGCCACGATCAGCGCCGGCCAGTAGCCGATGCCGAAATAGGAAAGCAGCATCCAGGCGAAGAAGGCGCCGAGCATGTATTGCGCGCCGTGAGCGAAGTTGATGACGCGCAAGAGGCCGAAGATGATCGCAAGGCCGAGGCTCAGGAGTGCATAGAACGAGCCGTTGATCAGGCCGATCAGCAGTTGGCCGAGGAAGGCTTGCAGTGGAATTCCAAAGATCATGGTCATGGCTCAGACCCCCAGCACGTCATGCAGCATGCCCATGCGATCGGAGAGCTCCGAGACCCGAAACTCGCCGACCATGCGGCCATGATCCATCAGGTAGAAACGGTCGGCAACCTTGCTGGCGAAGCGGAAGTTCTGTTCGACCAGAAGAACGGTCATGCCGCGCTCCTTCAATGTCTTGAGCACGTCGCCGATGCGCTGGACGATGACCGGGGCGAGTCCCTCGGTCGGTTCGTCGAGCAGCATCATGCGCACGCCGGTTCTCAAGATCCGGGCAATCGCCAGCATCTGCTGTTCGCCGCCGGAAAGCTTGGTGCCCGGGCTGTTGCGGCGCTCGTGCAGATTGGGAAAAAGCTCGAAGATTTCGTCGACCGTCATGCCGCCCTTGGCCACGGCCGGCGGCAGCAGCAGGTTTTCATAGACCGAGAGCGTCGAGAAGATGCCGCGCTCCTCGGGGATGAAGCCGAGGCCGCGATGGGCGACCCGGTGCAGCGGAACCTTGATCAGGTCCTCGCCAGAAAAATCGATCGCGCCCTTGCGATTGCGCACGATTCCCATGATCGAGCGCAGGGTGGTGGTCTTGCCGACGCCGTTGCGCCCGAGCAGGGTGACCATCTCGCCTTCGCCGACCGTCATGTCGACGCCGTGCAGGATGTGGCTTTCGCCGTACCAGGCGTTGAGGCCGGAGACTTTCAGCAGCGGTTTCATCTCAAGCCTCCTCGGTGCCCATGTAGGCGGTGCGCACCCGCGGGTCGGCCGACACTTCTGCATAGTCGCCCTCGGCGAGGATTTCTCCCCGCTGCAGCACGGTGACGTGGTGGCAAAGGGTCGAGACGACGGAAAGATTGTGCTCGACCATCAGCACGGCGCGTTCGCGCGCCACCTCGCGGATGATCTCGGCCACCATGCCGACATCCTCGTGGCCCATGCCGGCCATCGGCTCGTCGAGCAAGAGAACCTTCGGGTCGAGCGCCAGCGTGGTGGCGATCTCCAGCACCCGCTTGCGGCCATAGGAAAGATCGGCGGCAACCGCGTTTCTTTCCTTATCGAGACCAACGGAGCGGATGAGCTGATCGGCCTTTGCCGTCAGCCCGTCGAGCGCCGACATCGGCTTCCAGAACTGGGTGGCAAGTCCGTTCGGCCGCTGCAGCGCCACCCGCACATTTTCGAGCACGCTCATATGCGGAAACACCGCCGAGATCTGGAACGAGCGCACCAGCCCCATGCGCGCCACCTTGTCCGGCGCCATGCGGGTGATGTCTTCGCCGAGCAGCGTGATCGTGCCGTCGGTCGGCTGCAGGAACTTGGTCAGAAGGTTGAAGACGGTCGTCTTGCCGGCGCCGTTCGGACCGATCAGTGCGTGGACCCGTGCATCGTGGACGTCGAGGTTGACGTTGTTGACGGCGGTGAAACCGCCGAAATCGCGACGGAGACCGCGGGCGGACAAAACCACCCGCGGCGCTCCATTCTGTTCTGGCAAGACAGCGGTCATCGCGATCCGACCGCTCACGACTTCACGAGGTCGCAGCCGCTCTTGGCCGGATCGATGAAGGCGTCGGAACCGGGGATGGTGGCGAGCACTTTGAAATAGTCCCAGGGCTCCTTGCTTTCGTCCGGCTTTTTCACTTCCAAGAGATACATGTCGTGGATCATGCGGCCGTTCTCGGCGACCTTGCCGTTTTCGGCAAAGACGTCGTTGACGGGCAGCGCACGCAGTTCCTTCGAAACGGCATCGCCGTCATCGCTGCCGGCCTTTTCGATCGCCTTCAGATAGGAAAGCACGGCGGAATAGGTGCCGGCATGGACCATGTTCGGCATCTTGCCGGTGCGCTCCATGAAGCGCTTGCCGAATTTTGCCGTTTCCTCGTTGCGGTTCCAGTAGAAGCCTTCGGTCAGCGTCAACCCCTGTGCCGCTTCAAGGCCGAGGCCATGGACTTCCGCGAGCGTGAAGAGCAAGGCCGCCAGGCGCTGGCCGCCCTGGACGATGCCGAATTCGGCGGCCTGCTTGATGGCGTTGGAGGTATCGAGGCCGGCATTGGCGAGGCCGATGACCTTGGCGCCGGAAGACTGCGCCTGCAACAGGAAGGATGAGAAGTCGGTGGTCGCCAGCGGATGGCGAACCGAGCCGACGACGGTGCCGCCGTTTTCCTTGACGTAGTTGCCGGTGTTTTCCTCGAGCGAGTAGCCGAAGGCGTAGTCGGCGGTCAGGAAGAACCAGCTGTCGCCGCCCTGCTTGACCAGCGCGCCACCGGTGCCGACCGCAAGCGCATGGGTGTCATAGGCCCAGTGGAAACCATAGGGCGAGCATTGCTTGCCGGTAAGCTCTGTGGTGGCAGCGCCGGTATTGATGGTGATCTTCTTCTTTTCCTTCGACAGTGCCTGGACGGCGAGGCCGACCGAAGAACTCGTCAGCTCCATGATGCTGTCGACCTGCTCGGTGTCGTACCATTGCCGGGCGATGTTGGAGGCGATGTCGGCCTTGTTCTGGTGGTCGGCGGTAATCACTTCCACCGGCACACCCAGAACCTTGCCGCCGAAATCCTCGACCGCCATCAGCGCTGCCTCGTAGGAGGATTTGCCGCCGAAATCGGCATAGACGCCGGACTGGTCGTTCAAGATGCCGATCTTGACCTTGCCGTCGGATGCATCGGCGAGCGCCGCGGTGCTGCTGGCAAGCATCATGGCAAATGCGGTAAGCAGTTTCTTCGTCATCGTGTCCTCCTCCAAGGGTCATCAGTCCGGCACAAACCATGCGAAATCCCGCTCGGCTCCGGCAAGCGCATGGCGTTGCCGGACCATCGGTCCCGTTCTGTTCAAATTTGGCCAGACATGCTCCTCAGATGTCGGCTCCGACGATACAATCCGGAAAAATTCGCTTGGACGCAAGCGCTGCTGCCCGTAAATTGCAAACAGGGTCTGTTCATTTTCGAACAGATGGGGGCAGCGAGATGAATCCGAACTTCACCTGGGACGACCTGCAGTTCTTTCTGGCGGTCGCCCGCACCGGGCAATTGTCGACCGCGGCAAGGCGGTTGCGCACCAGCCACGCGACGGTTTCCCGTCGGATCGACCGGCTGGAATTTGCGCTCAAGGTCAAGCTGTTCGAGCGCAATCCGCGCGGCTACGTGCTGACGGCGATCGGCCAGCGGTTCGTCGAGACCGCCGAGCGCATCGAGCGCGAGACCGAGCAGCTGCAGCTCGATATCAGCGACGGCCTGACGGCGCAGCGCGGCGTCGTCAGGCTGAGCACACTCGAAGGTTTCGGTAACTTCTTCCTGTCGGACAGGCTTTCGAGCTTCGCCGCGACCTACCCCAACATTTCGCTGGAGCTGGTGGCGATCCAGCAGATCATGTCGCTGTCGCGCAAGGAGGCGGATCTGTCGGTGGCGCTGACGGCGCCAAAGGCCGGCCCTTACCATTCAGAGGTGCTGACACCCTATACGCTGCATGTCTATGGTTCCCGCAGCTATCTCGCCAGTCATCCGCCGATCAGGAGCCGCAACGATCTCGCTGCCCATCGTTTCGTGGGTTACATCGAAGACATGATCTTCGCGCCCGGGCTCGATTATCTCGGCGAGATCCAGCCGGGCCTCAGGGCGCATTTTCAGAGTTCCAGCATCCTCACGCAGCTGAAGGCCGTACGCCAAGGGCTTGGCCTCTGTGTGCTGCCGCATTTTATGGCGCGCGACGAAAAGGACATTGAGATCGTGCTGCCCGACGAGATCGAGTTGAAGCGGACCTATTGGATGATCTGCCACCGCGACTTGATTGCCGTGCCGCGGGTGAGGGCGGTGCGCGAGTTTCTGACGCAGATCGTGCGGGAGAACCGGGGGTGTTTCAGCCGCGAGCGAGTGTTGGCGGTGGTGCCAGGTGGTCTGGCGCTGCGGCCATAATCGGCTGCCGGCCAGATCCCTTCCGCGGTTCCCTGGCTCTTGGCAACGCTTTTTGACCGATTGGCCAATGATTCTGGTTTTGGTTTTGCTGGTCTGGTGATGCGGAGCGGGCTGTTGATAACTCTCGCTTCCAATTCGTTTGTATTTTCAATGTGTTGTTCGATCTTGTCGATTTTTTGCGATTGAGTGTTGACGTATGTGAGGGGTGGGGTCTATAAGCCCGATCACTGAACGAGGGCGGCGGCGCTGCTGGCGACGATGTCCTTCGTTTTAAGGTTCCTCACGAGCTCCGCCGCCCACGTTTCTCTTTCTCTATATTCAACTGTCAAAGAA